>JAZLGB010000062.1:0-5230 GCA_045616085.1 Treponema sp. | reverse complement strand
AAAATGGCCTTTTGAAGATAACTCAAAAAGGTAAAAACAAAGTTGAACAATGGTTCCCCAAAAGAAGGAAATAATCAATTTGAAATATAACGTTAAATTAAAAAGAAGGAATCATATAATGAAAAATTGTATAAAAAAACTAGTAGCTATAATTACCCTGGGTATACTTGCATTAGGAATTATTTCTTGTACTAATGAAACAGAAACAAAGACTGTGTATGTTGAAAAAAGCTACTGTACTCCTGTAACTTTTTCATATGAAAATCTAGGTGAAGCTGGTGTAGAGGTAACTATGGCAACTGCCACAGAAGATGCCTCAATCTACTACACAACTAATGGTTCAGAACCTACAGCAGAAAGTACAGCCTACACAAACCCTGTAACCTTTGCAGAAGATACAACAGTAAAGGCAATCGCAGTAAAAAAAGGAATTGAAAACAGTCCAGTTTCGGTTGCGACTGTTTCTATTGCCGTAGAATCTATACCGGAACTAGGTTTATACGAAGTTAATGACTTGATGCAGAAAACAACAGGCGGAAAAGAAATTTCTGATTATGAGCTTAGAAATACTATAAGGCATTATTCGCTCCGTGCAGGATTTCCTATTGCGGAGCTAAAAAATACTTATGAAGGCTTTACAGCAAAGGCAATGTTTTTGAAAGAATCAGTTATCTATATTTTCTATGACCGTAACACTGTTACCTACACATTCCAGACAGGATCAGAAGGCAAGTTTGAAGACGGAACAACAAGCAAAGAAGTAAGTGGCCTTTATGATGCATTCTATACAAAACCGAAAGTACAAACAAGCAGAGATTACAGTTTTGTCAAATGGTTGGATTCTTCAGAAAATCCAGCTACTGCAAAATTTGGTGCAGAAAATAAAACATTTACAGCAGTATGGAAGCTTAAAAGTGAATATGGAGATGCAGATCCGGAAGGGTTTGTAAAAATTCCTGCAGGAACTTTCAAGATGGGAAATAATCAGGATCATTATAGTAAACCAGTACACACCGTAACAATCAGCAAAGCATTTTATATGTGTGACCATGAAGTAACTCGAGAAGAATATTTAGCAGTAATGGGTAAATGTCCTCCTTTTCGTGAACCTCCTGCAGAAGGACAAGTTGAGTCTAAGCTTCCTGTCACAGAGGTATTTTGGATTGACACTATTGAATATTGTAACAAACTTTCAATGTCAAAAAACCTGACACCTTGCTACACAATTAGAGACTCAAAAAATCCTGATGACTGGAAAGAAATAATTGGTTTAGCGTGGGAGGAAATTACCTGTGACTTTAGTGCAAACGGATACCGTCTGCCAACAGAAGCTGAATGGGAATATGCAGCCCGTGCTGGAGATAATACAGTTGATGAACTTATATATAGCGGAACAAGCTCCAGTTCAGACCTTCAACTCTACGCATGGTATCGAGAGAATTCATACGGCATAAGTCACGAAGTAAAAGAAGCTAATTACGGTGCAAATGATTTTGGCCTTTATGACATGAGCGGAAACGTAAGTGAATGGTGTTGGGACTGGTTCTCTTTTTATGATTCTGCTGATCAGACTGATCCAACAATTGACACGCAGATAAATTCTAACCAACGCATCATCCGCGGCGGATCTTATAAGGATAACTCTGATAACTGTGCGGTGTCTTCCCGTAATAGCTGTATGCCGAACACCGGTTTCTACAATATGGGTTTCCGTGTTTGTCGTTCCAGTTCTAATTAAAATTTAAAAGCACAGAGGGCTTGAAATCATAAATTACGGAACCCAAAGGGGGGGGGCTGTCCTAAAAAGTTATTCAAAGATTCACAAAGGACAGCCTCTTTATATATTTCATTTTATTTTCCACTACGATTAAAAATCTAAACACTTATACTTTTTTTGTAAATTTTCAGCTAAACTCTATATTCAAGTTAGGTCATTGCAACACTCCTATCCCTTATTAATGAACCACAACCCAACAAGACAAATCAGAACCCCAACAATCTTAGTAATGTTAATATTTTCGTGATACAAAAAAAATCCCAGCACCAGAAGGCCAATGGCAAGAAAAGCATTAGTCACAGTAGCAAGAGTGCTCACCTTCCACCCAGCCTTGTATGCATAAATAAACCCAACTTCAAGACCAGTAATCACAATCCCCAGAATAACCGTAGCCCAGTTAGAAAACCTGAACTCGTTCAGAATATTCGATCCTCTAGTTGTAACAAAAAACATGATTGCAGAAAACAAAGTGGCAACAGCATAAGTCACCGTCATAGAAGCGTAAGTATTCATCTGCTGGGGAATCCCCTTAGCGCAAATCTGATAAACAATATTAGAAAAAACAATAATCGCCAGCGGCCATAAATAATTGAACATAAAAAAGATTATAACGATTCGCCATTATAATCCAAAGTCTTTATTCAACAGATTCAAGAATCTCCAGATAAAGATCATCAACACTCCTGAACTCAATTGCCTTATTACCATACCCAATCACCCCACACGCTATAACACAAACAAACGAAACAACCAAAACTATTTTAGCCATCAAAAAACTCCTGTAAAATCTTTATGACAGCACTTTACTCCAGTCCAGTTGCCACATGTAGGACAATCTTAAAACGCCCCTTGCCACAGCCCAAACAATTCAATATCCTAAAACCATATTCGGGAGCCGCCAAAAAGCCGGCTGAGAGGAAGCTTCTTCGCTTCGACCGCACCTGATTTGGGTAATGCCAACGTAGGGAACCATAAAGCAAAAAACAAGCTGTGGACCATACTGGCTCACAGCTTTAAATTTTTAACGGTATTTCACAAAATACCCATCCTCTCGAGGGCACCGCCTGAGGATTAATAAATTTTTAGGCAAATATAAACTCTTTCTGAAAATAGGACGCACGCAGTGCCGTCCTAGCAGGTTCTTAGGATGGCAATCCTAAGTCGTGCTGGGGAAAGGGGGTGGCTTGGAGGGGGGGAACCCCCGCTTCGAAGTAGAGGGGTTCTCCCCCTCCAAAGAAAAGTCGCAATCCTAAAAAAAAGGAGAACACATTGAACACCGCACTAACCATCGCTGGAAGTGATTCATGTGGAGGCGCCGGAATACAGGCAGACATCAAGACAATGACCTGCAACGGCGTTTACGCCATGAGCGCAATCACTGCCCTGACAGCCCAGAACACCACCGGCGTCACAGGAATCATGGAAGTCACACCAGACTTCCTTAAAGAACAGATAAAAGCCGTAGTCACAGACATCTTTCCAGACGCCGTAAAAACAGGAATGGTCTCATCTTCAGCCCTGATAAAAGTCATCGCAGACTCAATCAAAGAATACAACTTGAAGAATGTTGTGGTTGATCCAGTAATGGTAGCCACCAGCGGCGCCAAGCTGATCAGCGACGACGCAATCGAAACCTTAAAAACAGAACTTCTTCCACTGGCCACATTGATCACACCAAACATTCCAGAAGCAGAAGTCCTTTTCGGTTCAAAAATCCAATCAAAAGAAGACATGGAAAAAGCCGCCCAGGAAATCAACAAAAAGTTCAACTGCGCAGTCCTCTTAAAAGGCGGCCACAGCCTGAACGACGCCAACGACTACCTTTTTGACGGCAAAGAAGGCACCTGGTTCCAGGGAAAACGCATTCAGAACCCAAACACCCACGGAACCGGCTGCACCCTTTCCAGCGCCATTGCTTCCGGCCTAGCAAAAGGACTAAACCTAAAAGAATCCGTAACTCAGGCCAAAGCCTACATTTCCGGCGCACTAGCCGCAATGTTAGACCTGGGAAAAGGCTCAGGACCAATGCAGCATAACTGGAATATCAAATAAAGAAGGAATTTTTATGGAATACTCAACACAAATGGACGCAGCCCGCAAAGGCATCATCACAAAAGAAATCAAAGCAGTAGCCGAAAAAGAATACATGGACGTAAACCGCCTCATGCAGCTTGTTGCAGAAGGAAAAGTAACAATCCCTTGCAACAAAGCCCACAAATGCATAAATCCAGAAGGCGTTGGAAAAGCCCTTCGCACAAAAATCAACGTAAACCTTGGAGTAAGCCGAGACTGCAAAGACTACAACATCGAAATGCAGAAAGTAATGGCCGCAGTAAACATGGGTGCAGAAGCAATCATGGACCTTTCCAGCCACGGAAACACACAGCCATTCCGTCAGAAGCTTACTTCAGAATGTCCAGCCATGATCGGAACAGTTCCAGTTTACGACAGCGTCATCCACTACCAGAGAGACCTTGAAACCCTTACAGCAAAAGATTTCATCGACGTAGTACGCCTTCACGCAGAAGACGGAGTTGACTTTGTAACCCTTCACTGCGGAATCACTCGTAAAACCATTGAACAGATCAAACAGCACAAAAGAAAGATGAACATCGTAAGCCGTGGCGGCTCCCTTGTATTTGCCTGGATGAGTATGACAGGAAACGAAAATCCATTCTACGAATTCTACGATGAAATTCTTGATATCTGCGAAAAGCACGACGTAACAATCAGCCTTGGTGATGCCTGCCGCCCGGGATGTCTTGCTGATGCTACAGATGTCTGTCAGATAGAAGAACTTGTTCGCCTTGGTGAACTTACAAAACGTGCCTGGGCCCACAACGTTCAGGTAATGGTAGAAGGACCAGGCCACGTTCCAATGGATCAGATTGCAGCAAACATGAAAGTACAGGAAACAATCTGTATGGGCGCCCCATTCTATGTATTAGGACCATTAGTTACAGACATCGCCCCAGGATACGACCACATCACATCAGCCATCGGTGGAGCAATCGCAGCCATGAACGGCGCAAGCTTCCTTTGCTATGTAACACCGGCAGAACACCTTGCTCTTCCAAATGTAGATGACGTAAAACAGGGAATCATCGCCAGCCGTATTGCAGCCCATGCCGCAGATATCGCAAAAGGAATCCCTCACGCCAGAGAAATCGACGACAAAATGGCCGACGCCCGCCGAAACCTTGACTGGGATGCACAGTTCGCCTGCGCCATGGATCCGGAAACAGCCCGCAAAATCCGTGACAGCCGCAAACCAGAAGACGACCACAGCGACACCTGCTCAATGTGCGGAAAGTTCTGCTCAGTGCGCAGCATGAACAAAGCCCTGAACGGCGAAAAAATCGACATCCTTTAAAAAAGAAAAGGTGGTTCCTGGAATGAAGTGCACCCCTAAAGTTGGACAAATAAAGTCCAATTTTAGGAGGTGCATTTTTT
>JAZLGB010000061.1:0-21828 GCA_045616085.1 Treponema sp. | reverse complement strand
ATTCTTCTCCTTGTTAATGTTTGGTTTGGTCACTTAACATTATATCAGGATTTGAGTTCATGACTCTTTTGAATTTACACCATTATATGGACTCTATGTTTTTTTGGTGAAAATTGCGGTGCGTACATATAAATCGTGGTTATTTACGGCGATTTATATGTATAAGTTTCAGAATTTTGGAGGTTGCGGAAAGAGAATGTGGTTTTTGTACATATAAATTTGGGTGATGGTGTTGGATTTATCTGTACTTTGGAAAAATTAGGGATTTGCAGAGAGGATTTTTTGTAAAAAGTACATATAAAAATGGGTGCTAGGTGGGAGTTTATCTGTATTTGAAGGAAAAAGGGATCTAGAAATGTGTTCGGGCTGACGGTGGATGCTTGGGGTGAGGGCTGAGGTTGCCACGTCGCGTTGCTCCTCGCAATGACGTGTGTTATCAGTTACGTCATTGCGTGCACGGAATGCGTGGCAATCTTAGTTTGTTTCTGTGTACTGTTTTGTGTTTGAATTGAAATTGAAAGTAAATGGAGTGTTTTTTACAAGGTCAAAACCTTCGTAAGGAATTTCTGGGAGGGATGTGAATGTAAGGGTTACGCTGCCAGAATCTTCTGTTGAAACTGTGTATGTGCCAGAGGCTTTGCCGAGTTTTTTATGGAAGCTTGTTTTGTTTTCTTCTGTGTATTCGTAATAGTAAAGATTGATATCGAATTTGTTGTTTATTGTTGCAGATATTCTTCCAACTAATCTTTTGTCATTTGGAGTGTTATCATTAAATGTAAAGTAAGATTCATTTATTTCTGCATAGTCAACGCCTGCTGCAAAACAATAAAGTTCTCCGCCTTCTGTTTTTAAATCTCCTGGGAAATATTCTGTTAAAGAAAGATTTGTTCCTGAGAGTTCATATTTGTAGGTGAGGATTGATTCGTAAATTCCAAGCCACATTTCTACTAAACTTGAAAATTCATCTGATGAACTTAAATCAGGATGTTCGCTAAATAATTTTTCCATATCTGCCCACGTACGACCAAGATATGTCTTGAAGCACAAAGAAATAGTCTTTTTGTCTGTATCAACTGTGTAATAATAGTCGAAATATTCCTCATAATGAGGTTCGAAACGTCTTACTGTATCAGATTCAAAAGCCCAAGTTTCTGCATCATATTGCCTTCCGTCAGAAAATGTCTTCCCAGTAAAAGGGTTTGTTCCTACTGATTCTGGGAGGGTTGGTTTTACGTAGCTTCCGAGAAGAGATCCGAAACCGTTTCCGCTGTCGTCATTTGAACAGCTTGTAAAACTAACAGCGATTGCAGCTGCCAAAGCGATAAAAAGTGATTTTTTCATTATAACTCCTGCTGACAGGGATTACTGTCAGTAGGAAGTACTATACAAAAAAAAAGTATCCGCGCAAGAAGGTGGAGGGGGTCCTTGGGGTAAGGATGAGGTTGCCACGTCGCGTTGCTCCTCGCAATGACGTGGCAATTTTTGGGGTTAGTCCATGGATTCTGGGCCGAAGCCTTCTGGGAGGAGGTCGTTGAGGATGATTTCTTTGTAGTTACCCTTGCTGCCGGCGCAGAGGATTGGGAGGTTTCGGTTGAATTCGTAGAGGAACTGGCGGCACATGCCACATGGGGTGCAGATTAGCTCGGAAGTGCCGGCGATGGCGATTTTTTTGAAGCGGCGGAAGCCTTCGCTAACGGCTTTTGCTCCGGCGGTGCGTTCGCCACAGATTCCGCATGGGTAAGAGGCGTTTTCTACGTTACACCCTGTGAAGATGCGGGTTTCGCCCTTGTCGTTTTCGGCAACAAGAGCTGCTCCAACGTTGTAGTTTGAATATGGTGCATAAGAGTTTTCGCGGGCATCAAGTGCCATCTGTACAAGTTCTTCGTTTTTCATTTTTGGGCTCCTTTGTTGCTTGATGAGAAAATGCCATTATGAGCATTTTCATTATTGGAAAAGATTTTGCTCATAAGGGCATTTTCTCTTCTTGTTTCACGAAAGATTATACCACGGTTTGAACTTAAAGGGAGAAATGAATAGAATATGGCTAGAGGTGACCTATGCTACAGAATCAGTTCAATAAAATTAAGCTTTTGGACAGCATTGCTAACAGTCTTGTTTCTTATGGCGTGAACTCTGGCAACATCCAGCTGGGGGATTATGTGGACTTGAACTGTGGGGCGGTTCCGGAAGGGGAATTCAGCCAGATCATTGATCCAGAGGCTCCTCATCAGTTCCTTTCACTTTATACAACAATTGCAGAAAAGCGTTTTGCCTTTGCGGTGACTGAGCTTATCAGGATGAATCCTGCTCTTGAAAAATCAATCGAAGATTTTATGTTCAGCGTAGGAAAAGATATGGGAATAACCGGAATTTGCAGCGCGGAACAGGCTTTTGAGGTGGTAAAGTCCATGGTTCTGGATGGAATGCCTTGCGACGAGACAAAAAAGGTGACTGTTTGCGGGCCTGACAAGGTTGAATGGGAAAAGCTCTGTGATTCCCACAAGGAGGCCTGGGATGCGGCCGGCGGAAATCTTGAGGTCTATTACAAGATGCAGGCCAGTTTTGTGAACGGTCTTCTTGATACAACAGAATATTATTACTTAATTGAGGGTTGTTCCAAATTCTCCCTTTGCCATAAGTAATTTATTGTTATACAATTAATTACTATGGAAAACACAGCATTAGAAATTTTCAACCCTATCAAGGGAAAAGTAATTCCTGTTTCGGAAGTTAGCGATCCTATTTTTGCCCAGAAATTCTTGGGGGAAGGGGTTGGAATCATTCCGGAAGACAACAAGGTTTTTGCTCCATGCGATGCTGTGGTTGCCACATTGTTCCCAACAGGCCACGCCATCGGACTTCATTCTGAGCTTGGCCCGGATTTTATCATTCACGTTGGTCGTGACACAAACAAACTCCAGGGGCAGTTCTTTGAATACAAGGTTAAGGCCGGAGACAAGGTTTGCAAGGGTGATCTTCTGATGGAATTTGACCGCGAAAAGATTGCCGCTGCAGGTTACGACATCACAACTCCAGTAACAGTTTCAAACACAAAGAATTTCGTAGCAGTAGTGCCCGCAGAACCAGTAGAAGACACAGTAGTCGCCGGCGCACAGATCCTTACAGTCATCGTAAAGTAGGAAAATAGCTGAGTACGGACTGTACATAAAACGGCTTAAAAATACGGGAAGGAAGACGGTGGATGGCAAAAACATCCACAGGTCGGAAAGATAGTTTCCTTGCCGACCTGTGAATGTAGCGACGCTAGCTAGCGGTTTTGTCATCCACTGGCTGACTGGTAGTATTTTTATGATGAGAATTGATTCTTGTCCGTAATTAGATATTTAGTACCATAACTGATAGTCAGACTCTCAAAAAATTACTTTACCTATTAGAAATCTGGTTTATAATCGTGTTTAGGAGACTTTTCTTATGGCACGATATATCCTTGCTCTCGATCAGGGGACCACTTCTTCCAGAGCGATCATTTTTGACAAGAGCGTAAACAAAATTTCGGTTTCACAGGCGGAATTTACTCAGTATTTTCCAAAGGCTGGGTGGGTTGAGCATGATCCTGTGGAGCTTTTTGAATGTCAGCTTAAGGTGATGAAGGAAGCTGTTGAAAAATCTGGGATTGATGCTTCTGAAATTGCGGGGATCGGTATTACAAACCAGCGGGAAACTGTGGTTTTATGGGAAAAATCAACCGGCAAACCGGTTTACAACGCCATCGTATGGCAGTGTCGTCGTACGGCGGATATTGCAGACAGGCTTAAGGCTGAAGGAAAGGCCGAAATGATCCGTGCCAAAACCGGTCTTTTGCCAGATGCTTATTTTTCGGGCACAAAAATCAAATGGATTTTGGACAATGTTCCAGGAGTGCGGGACAAAGCCGAAAAGGGCGAAATCCTTGCGGGAACAATCGACACTTGGCTCATGTGGAAGCTTTCTGGCGGAAAGGTTCACGCTACGGACTACACAAATGCCAGTCGAACAATGATTTTTAACATTCATACTTTGGAATGGGACAAGGAACTTTTGCAGTTGCTGGACATTCCTGCTTCAATTTTGCCAGAGGTAAAAGATTCATCTTACATTTATGGAACTACGGACAAGGCTGTCTGCGGTTTTGAGGCTCCATTGGCCAGCGCCATCGGTGACCAGCAGGCCGCTCTTTTTGGACAGGGCTGTTTTAACGCGGGAGAAGCCAAGTCAACTTACGGTACAGGCTGTTTCCTTCTTATGAACACCGGCGACAAGGCCATCGAATCTAAACACAAACTTATCACAACAATCGCTCTGGGGCTGAACGGAAAGATTCAGTATGCCCTGGAAGGATCTGTTTTTATGGGCGGGGCCATCATCAAGTGGCTTAGGGATGAACTGGGAATCATCCAGACTGCACATGAGTGCGACACTCTGGCGGAAAGCGTTCCTGATTCAAATCAGGTGGTTCTGGTGCCTGCTTTTGCGGGACTGGGTGCGCCTTACTGGGATCCGTACGCCCGTGGAACCATCATCGGACTTACCCGTGGCAGCAATAAGGCTCACATTTGTCGTGCGGCTCTGGATGCCATTGCCTATCAGGTTAAGGACGAGCTGGAATGCATGAAAAATGACGCCGGTATCGACCTTCCTGTGCTGAAGGTTGATGGCGGTGCCTGCGTTAGCAACGTAATGATGCAGTTTCAGAGCGACATTCTTGGCACAAAAGTAAGTCGTCCTAAAAATGTTGAGACAACAATCACTGGTGCGGCTTTCCTGGCGGGGCTTGCAACTGGCGTCTGGTCCAGCAAGGACGAGATTCTTAAGGTTTGGCAGGAAGAAAAGCTCTTTGAGCCAAAGATGGATGCAGCAAAGCGTGAAGAATTGTACGGCAGGTGGCAGAAAGCCCTTGATCGCAGCAAAGACTGGGAAAGATGAGGTGGTTTATGAAAGAATTTGACGTAATCATCATCGGAGCAGGCGTTTCGGGAGCTTGCATTGCCAGAGAACTTACAAAAACAAAGGCAAAGGTGTGCCTTTTGGACAAGCAGAACGATGTTGCCTGCGGCGCAAGCAAGGCGAACTCAGGAATTGTTCACGCGGGGTATGATCCTAAGCCGGAAACATTGATGGCAAGACTGAATGTCCGTGGCTCTGAGCTTTATCCAGAGCTTTCGGAAAAACTCAACTTTGAATACAGAAACATCGGCTCTCTTGTGGTGGCTTTTGACCAGGAGGGCCTTAAGACCGTAAATGCTCTTTACGAAAGAGGTCTTAAGAACGGTGTAAAAGAGATGAAGGTGCTGAACCAGGAGGAGCTTAGGGCAATTGAACCTAAGATCGGTCCTTCTGCTTTGGGCGCATTGTACGCAAAGACAGCCAGCATCGTGAATCCTTACCAGGCAACCTGGGCTTTTGCGGAAAGTGCGGTGATAAACGGTGCGGAATTCAAGCGGAATGCCTGCGTTCATTCGATTAAAAAGCTGGAGGACGGCTCTTTTGAGGTGACTGCCGGTGGCGAAGTGCTTAAGTCAAGGTTTGTTGTTAATGCGGCAGGAACTTTTGCAGATCAGATCAGCAAAATGGCTGGAGCCCGCAGGTTCAGGATTTTACAGCGCCGAGGGGAATATCTCTTGTTTGATAACGAAATCGGCGGTTATGCACAGCACGTGATCTTTCAGACACCAACAGCACTGGGAAAAGGCGTTCTTGTAACACAGACAGTGGACGGAAATCTTCTGGTTGGTCCTTCTGCAAACGATCAGTCTGGGTCACTTCAAGATTACACAGGAACAACCCGGGAAGCGCTGGGCGACGTTTACGAAAAATCGGGACTTTCAATTTCGGAAATTCCAAAATCAATGATGATAAACGCTTTTGCGGGAATCCGTGCCATTGCGGTGGAAGAAGACGGCAAGCCGGTAAACGATTTTATCATTGAAGAAGATGCTGATGTGAAGGGCTTTGTGAACGTGGCAGGCATCTGTTCGCCTGGATTGAGCTCTGCGCCGGCAATCGGTGAGTATGTGACAGAGCTGTTGGGGAAGGCGGGCCTGGACGTTGCTAAGCGAAAGGACTTTGTGGAAGGTCGGGAAGGAATTCCTAACTTCAAGTCACTTTCTTTGGAAGAAAAAAACGCTTTGATCAAGAAAAATCCTAAATTTGGTCAGATAATCTGCCGTTGCGAAACAATTACCGAAGGGGAAATCGTGGCGGCAATCAACAGTCCTTTGGGGGCACGGGACCTGGACGGTGTAAAACGCCGCACAAGAGCGGGAATGGGCCGCTGCCAGGGTGGATTCTGCATGCCTAGAGTTACAGAAATCATCGCCAGGGAGACAGACATTCCAATGACCAGCGTAACAAAGTTTGGCGGATCATCCTTTGTTCTGACTTCGGAAAAGTAGGGGAGGGTAGGAAGATGAAAGAAACTGTTTACGACATGATAGTTGTTGGCGGTGGACCTGCCGGACTTGCGGCTGCGGTCAGCGCAAAACAGAAGGGGCTGGAGAAGGTTCTGGTTCTGGAACGGGATGTGCGGCTTGGCGGCGTTCTTTTGCAGTGCATTCACAACGGTTTTGGGCTTCATTATTTTGGTGAAGAATTGACTGGACCTGAATATGCTCAGAGATTCCGGGATAAGACTGTGGAGCTTGGGATTGAATGCAAGTGCAACACCATGGTGCTGGCGGTTGAGGAAGAGGATGCTCCTTTGCACAAGGTTGTGGCTCTGAACTCAGCCGACGGACTGATGGAATTGAAGACAAAGACTGTGGTTCTGGCAACGGGGTGCCGCGAACGCACTCGTGGCGCCATAAACATTCCTGGAACAAGACCGGCGGGGGTAATTACGGCAGGCGCGGCACAGCGTTTTGTGAATATCGACGGTTTTATTCCGGGAAAGCGCATCGTTATCCTTGGGTCCGGTGACATTGGACTTATCATGGCACGAAGAATGACGCTGGAAGGCAGCAAAGTGCTTATGTGCTGCGAAGTTATGGAAAAGTCCAGCGGTCTGGCCAGAAACATTACTCAGTGTCTGGATAATTTTGGAATTCCGCTGCTTTTGCGTACAAATGTTGTGGAAATTCACGGAAAAGACAGGCTGGAAGGGGTTACAATCGCCAAACTGGATGAAAAAATGGCTCCGGTTCCTGGAACCGAGCAGTATGTT
The DNA here is from genome assembly GCA_045616085.1 of Treponema sp. Lineage (GTDB taxonomy): Bacteria > Spirochaetota > Spirochaetia > Treponematales > Treponemataceae > Treponema_D. Next base: position 14,669 of record JAZLGB010000061.1, on the reverse strand, counting down.
GAGTGCGACACCCTTCTGCTTTCGGTTGGACTCATTCCGGAGAACGAAGTGAGCAAAACTTGCGGCGTTGAGATGAATCCTAAGACCAGAGGACCTGCCGTAAACGAAAAAATGATGACAAACAGGCCTGGAATCTTTGCCTGCGGTAATGCTGCATGGGTTCACGACCTTGCTGATAACGTAACAAAAGAAGCTTTGCTGGTTGGGGAGGCCGCTTATGAATACTGCAGAAACAATTAAGCTGACTTGTATCGGTTGTCCTAAAGGGTGCAATCTTTTGGTTGCGAAAATTGGCAACGGTAATGGTCCAGAAGACTACAAGGTTGAAGGAAACAGCTGCAAGATCGGTTTGAGCTATGCTTTTAAGGAAATGACTGCTCCAATGCGCACTTTGACCTGCACTGTAAGGGTTGAAGGCGGCGAAAGACCTTTGGTTGCCGCAAAATCTGTTCCGGAAGTGCCTAAGGGGCTGCAGTTGGCCTGCATGGAAGTGGTAAAACGCACAAAAGTGACTGCGCCGGTTAAGGCGGGGGATGTTTTGATTCACGACATTCTGGGAACTGGCGCGGATATTGTGGCAGGGGAAGAGGTTTTAGAAGTCTAAGTAGATTGCCACGGAACCGTGGCAATCTACTTACGGTTTAGATCACAGTTCCGTCTGGGATGACTGCTCCCTTGCGGATTACGATGATGCCGTCGGCGCTGTAGAAGGTGCCGTGGTCGCCGTCTTCGTATTTGTTGCCGTCTACGTTAATGCGGACGTTGTTTCCGATGTGGGCGTTTTTGTCGATGATTGTTTCGCGGATGCGGCAGTTCTGGCCAAGACCAAGGTGAGGTCTCTTTTTCTTGTCATTGGCCTCCTTTGCATCCTGGTTTTCGTAGAAGTCAGAACCCATCATGATAACGCCGTCAAGTTCACATCCATTTTCGATGATTGAGCGCACACCGATAACAGATCTGGAAAGCTTACAGTCGGAAATTACACAACCTTCGCTTGTAAGAGAGTTTTCGATGACAGCTCTGTTGATCTTTGAAGGTGGAAGGTTACGCATGTGAGTAAAGATTGGCTGATCTTCATCGTAGAAGTTGAACTGAGGCTGATATTCTGTAAGAGCGATGTTTGAATCGTAGAAAGAACGGATTGTTCCGATGTCTTCCCAGTAGCCGTCAAAGATGTAAGCCTGAGTCTGGTGTTCGCCGATGGCAGCAGGAATGATTTCCTTACCAAAATCTGTTGCGTCACTTTCTGTAAGAAGCTTTTCGATGATTTCTGCGTCGAAAATGTAGATACCCATTGAGGCCAGATAGTTCTTGTCCTTGCACGGCACTGTTTTCTGAACGTTTGCAGGCATTTTCCAGTCAGAGATGTCGGCAACAGGACCTGGTTTTTCCTTGAATGAAGTGATTCTGTTTGATTCATCAATCTTCATGATTCCGTAACGTCCGGCAGATTCCCGGTCAACGGCTGTTGTGGCAATGGAAATCTTTGCGCCGCTGGCAATATGCTGGTTCATAAAGTCCTGAAGGTCCATTTTGTAAAGCTGGTCTCCAGAAAGGATGATGTAATGAGTTGGATGCTGTGAACGGTAGTGATGCAAGCTCTTGCGAACGGCATCAGCAGTTCCTTCGTAGAATTTTTCGTTGTTTGGAGTCTGTTCAGCAGCCAGCAATTCAACAAAACCGCCAGAGAAACGGTCGAAATTGTATGAATTATAAATATGAAGGTGCAATGAAGTTGAATTGAACTGAGTAAGAAGGTAAATCTTCTTGTAACCAGAGTTGATACAGTTAGAAATTGGAATATCAACCAGACGGTATTTTCCGCCAAATGATACAGCAGGTTTTGAACGTTCCTGTGTAAGAGGGTAGAGGCGTGTTCCCTTTCCGCCTCCCAGAATGACACATACTACTCTTGGAGCACTTTTACTTTTTCCCATTTTTTTCTCCTTTTTTTATTCCTTATTTTTTGTAAATTTCAACGTACTTTCTTGCAGATTTTTCCCAGCTGAAGTCTTTTGTCATGCCATTGATCTGCATTTCTTTGATGAGCTTCTTGTTTTTGAACAATGAAACTGCCCATTTTACTGTGTTATAGATTGAGTCAGGGGTAAGGTCGTCAAATTTGAAGCCTGTTCCTGTTTTGTTCTTTTCGTCGCAGTTTTCTACTGTGTCTGCCAGTCCGCCGGTTGAATGAACGATTGGCAAAGTGCCGTAAAGCATTGAGTAGATCTGGTTAAGGCCGCAAGGTTCGTATCTTGATGGCATGAGGAAGTAGTCGCTGCCGGATTCAACAAGATGACTAAGGTCTTCGCTGTAACCGATGAATACCTTGAGGTTTGGAAGTTCGTTTGAAAGCTTTGTAAGTTCGTCCTGGCACCATTTTTCGCCGCTTCCTACGATTACAATCTGAACGTCCATATCCTGGGCGATTCTTTTGATGCAGCCGTAATTTGGTCCGAACATTTCAGCGATTCCCTTCTGTGTGGCAAGGCGGCCAACCATTCCGATGACTGGAACGTCTGGGTTGATTGGAAGACGGAATCTCTGCTGGAGTTCCATCTTGCACTGAGCTTTGCCGCTAAGGTCTTTGACTGAATAGCGGGCTGGAATGTAGGCGTCGGTTTCTGGATTCCATTCTGTAAGGTCAGCACCGTTTACAATGCCAAAAAGTCTGTCATTTCTAACACGGAGAAGTCCGTCAAGGCCAAAACCCTGTTCCGGAGTCTGAATTTCTTTTGCGTAGGTTTCTGAAACAGTGCAGATGTAGTCGCTGGAAACGAGTCCTGCCTTAAGGAAGTTGATGGAGCCGTAATTTTCAAGACCGGAGCTTACCTTGATTGATTCTGGAAGGCCGATCTGGTCGTAAGCTGATTCTGGATAGACTCCCTGATAACCCTGATTGTGAATCGAAAATACGGATTTAGTTTCAGGGAAGAAGGGGCGTTCCTGGTATTTAAGAAGTACCGGTGCGATTGCGGCAGACCAGTCGTGGCAGTGGATTACGTCTGGAATCCAGCCTGTTTCCTTACACATGGCGAAGGCTGCTCTTGAAAGAACTGAGAATCGCAAAGGATTGTCGTCAAAGTCGGCGCTGTTTCTGTGGCCGTAGATTCCGTCGCGGCCGAACAAAGGTTCGTAATCAACAAAATAGATAGGGCCCTGGCGGTAGAAATCAACTGTGATTGTGGAAAAACCTGTGGAAAGCATGACGCCTGTCTTGCAAACGTTAAGGTTTCCCCGGTCGATGCAGTAGTAACGAGGGATAAGGATTTTTACGTCGTGTCCCAGGCTTATAAGAGTTTTGCTCAAAGCAGTTACAGCATCTGCGAGACCGCCTGTTTTTGCGAAAGGTGCAGCTTCTGAAGAAATCATCAGTATTTTCATAATTTACCTCCGTTCAGATCCTTACATGTAAATTGTAACATGTGATAGTCAATCTATCAAATAAAAAGTTAGACTATCACGTTATTATTTTTATCTATAAACAGCCGACTGGCTTTGCGTAAAGTATTTTCCAAATAAAAAATATTAAATTGTAAAATCTTGAGATTTGTATCAATTTTTTATTCTTTTCAATAGGTGATTTTTAACAGGCAATTTATTTCAGAGAATATTTTGAGGATAAAAATAGTTATATGGAAGAAATGAGATCCTGAACCAAGTTCGGGATGACGTAGGGGTGGCTGGGCGTCATTGCGAGGGCGGAGCTCGTGGCAATCTTTTTAATAAAAATCTGTAATATTTATAAATTTCTAAAACTCAGAGCCAAAAGTTGATAAAATGGACAATTTTTTGATATTTTTCGGCGTTAAGTGGTCTGATAATCATCACTGAAAACGAATAAAGATTCTTTTCAGGGGGACCTATGTTAAAAGTTAAAAGTTTGGGAAAACTTACAGCTGCTTTGGGCATGCTTTTTATGGTTGGTGGTGCAGTGAGTGCTGCAGACATCAAGGCTAATATTCTGATGCGCGGCGAAATGATGCGCGCAGTTAAAGAAAAAGATTCTGGAGACATGGAATATTCATATCTTTTGAATAATCCGGTTGTTCAGAAGGATAATCCAGGTGATGGAATCCTTATTGATTACGATGGTGGTATTGCTGGTGCTCACCTTGCTTTGTGGTACAAGACAGCTGCAGACAATGGTGCAGATGCTAATGAACAGGATGACTGGACAGCTCACTTCCGCAGAACTTACGTTTGGTTCAAGCCTATAGACATGCTTAAGCTCCGTTTTGGATACGTTGGCAACGATACATTCTTTAAGGAAAGAATTGATGAATGGAAGGTTGGTAATCCGTTTGCAATTACAGAACGCGACTGGTCAGCTCATCCTGGTTACATCAACTGTAACGATGGCGAAGGCTGGGGTATGGCTTTTGAACTTAGACCAATCGATCAGCTTATCTTCAATGCTGGTATCACACCTGGAAAGAAGGGTGCTGTAGCAAGCGACAAGGCAAGTGATACAGCAGGACTTTACAACAAGGAAGGTGATTCAAAGACTTTGATCGCTCCTTGGGGTGCCGGTGTTAAGTACTACTGGAACAAGTTCGAATTCCAGGCAAGCTACCGCGATGGTGGTATGGATGCCGACAGAAACGGAACTTGGAGCGTAGCTCGCTTTGGTGTTGGTTACTCTGATGAACGTACATATTCTTTCATCCAGCCAGTTCTTGGTTTTGACTACAATTCTGCTGACGAAACATGGGAATTGAACGGTATGTGTCTTGATCTTTACAGCGAACTTTTCTTCGATGCTTGGACATTCAAAGCTCATGTTCCTGTAACACTCCGCTGGTCTGGAGACAAGACAGATGTTAATTACCTTGAATGTAATCTTATGGGACAGTACAACTTTGGCTCTTACGGAAACGTTGATGATCTAACACCATATTTGATGATCGGTTCAAACTCTGATGATGCTCTTTATGATGTTCATAAGCGCGCATGGATTTTGGACAATGATTATTTTTCTGATTCATTCAACCTTACATACCAGGCTGGTTTGATGTGTAAGATCGCTAAGGTTGAAGTTGATGTAGGTGTTAAGTTCTGCCAGCTTTCTGAATACGCAAAAGCAGATGGAAACGAATGGACATTCAGCATTCCATTCTGTCTTAAGGTTCGTAACTTCTAATAATCACTTATATATAGAAGATAACGAGTTAATTTAGGTAAATCAAAATAAGGGGATATATTATGATTAAAACAATTAAAAAAATGATGGCAGTTATGGCTGCTGTTTGTCTTGCAGGTGCTTTCACTGCATGTAGCTCTGGGGATGGAGATGATCCATTTAAGAAGCCTGAAGTTCCTTTTGAAACTGAAGGGGCTATTGGAAATGTGGTTGAGTTTAAAGTAAACGAAAACACAACCGGTACAGCTAACAAAATCACTTTGAAATACAGAAGAAGTGAAAAATCAGCTGCTGAAAAGATTATTCTTCAGGGTGCAAAATACAATGTACGTCTTAATGATGGTGATACAGAAACTGTAACAGGTGATCTGGTATTCGCTCTTAATGCTTATGGCAGCTGTTTTGACTATGATGAAGGTCATGAAATTACTGATGATGACCGTAAATGTGGATGTTTCGAAGAAGGTTCAACAAAAATTATAGATCCAGACACAAACGCTGCTGAATATCAGTGTGAACTTAGCTATGCAAAGAAGCTTGTAAAAGGCGATGTTGTTAAGTTCCAGGTTGTTAGCGGTGCCGTTGCTGGAGAAGGCAAAGATAAGAAAGATGCAATCCTTCCAATTATCAAAGTAATTCTTATTGATGCTGATGCTTCTGTAGATTATTACAAAGAAGTATTCGAATACACAAAAGAAGATGGTTACCCATTAGTAATCAAGTCTGACGCTGCTATTGATGATGGTGAAGATGTTGATGCTGGTCTTTTGGACAATCCTGTAAAACTTCTTAGTTGGAACCAGGCTACTGTTCCTGCTGCTAAGTTCGAAGGTCTTACTGCTGGTGATTCACTTGTATTTGGATTTACAAAACATGATGAACCTGATGCTGGAGGAGATAAATACCAGAAAGTTGAAATTCTTGTAACACCAAAGATTGAAGTTGAAGGATGGACAGGAACAGAAAAGGCTGTTGTTCTTACTGGTGCACAGGCAGCTGAAATTGCTGAAAATGGTCTTACATTCCAGGGTCATGGTTTGAATATTACTTCTCTTACTGTAAAGAAGGGTGATGGAAAAGAACCAGAAGGTCCAAAGGCTCCTGAAGCAGGAGAAGAAATGCTTGAATCTGCTTACAATGCTGATTGGAATCTGAATGGTTTGCTTGCTAAAGAAAAATTCGAAAATGCTGAAAATGGAAACAAAATCGTATTCACTTATAAAGGTTATGATGTTGAAAATCCAGAATACTATTGTAAGTTTAAGTTGCTTGATAAAGACTGGGGAAAATACGGAAAAGGAACACTTGTAGGTGGATCTATTGCAAATAGTACTGATACTTCAGATGACGATAGCTATATGGCAATTGGTGTAGATACTCCAACAGACATAACAACTGTATATACAATTACATATGTTCCAACTGATGAAGAATGGACAGTAATTAAAACAAAAGGTTTTGCTGTTGCAGGTTTTGGAGCTACTGTTACATCAGTAAAGTTTGTTGCTGTTGCTAAATAATTACTTTATGAATCTGCTTGGCTGGTTGAGATGAACTGTCAGCAGATTACCACGCCCCGCTCACAATGACGAGGGAATGCCGAGGTCATGCGTGCGCTCCGCTCGCAACGACGAGGGAGCGTGGTTTTGAGAGAGTACATATAAACTGGGATGAAGGTCTTTGGTTTATATGTACTTTTTTTGTTTATGGGGGATTTTTGAGGGCTGGAGTGGGGATTCGTACGTATAAATGGGGGATTGTGGGCCTGATTTATATGTTTTTTGGGAAAAAATCTCTTGTTTTCGGAGTTTGAGGTTGAAAAAGTACATATAAATCGCGGGGGATTTCTGGGATTTATATGTAGTGGGGGCGAAACTGTCTGAGATTGCCACGTCGTCCTGCGGGCTCCTCGAAATGACGTGAGGACTGTCAAGGTCATGTGTGTGGTTCTCGCAACGACGGGGGCGTTGCGGGGGCGGAGCCCCTGCTAGAGGGGGCAGGCGAAAACCGCAGGGTTGAGCCGAGGGGCAGGAGCCCCGCTCGCAATAACGAGGGAATGCCGAAGTCATGCGTGCGCCCCTTTTGCCTGATATTAGTGCAATATTTTGATTTTTATTGCTAGATATTGATATTTTTCTGGTGGGACTGACTTAGAATTAATTTATAAAAAATTAGGGGGCAAAAACTATGAAATTAGTTAAGGTTGCTTTGTTGGCAGGTGCGGCTATGCTTTCGGCTGCGGCATTTGCTCAGGGGAAGGAATCTTCATATACAGATGCTGATCTTGTATGGCAGGAAGATTTTAACGGTAAGAAGGTTAACACTAAGGACTGGAACTATGAATTCCATGAACCAGGTTGGGTTAACGCTGAACTTCAGTCTTACGGCAACTCGAACAAAAATACTTACATCAAGGACGGTTGTCTTGTAATTCAGGCTATCAAGACTGAAAAAAAAGACGGTTCGGTTGAATACACTTCTGGTCGTATCAACACTCAGGGTAAGCACACTTTTACTTACGGTCGCTTTGAAGCTCGTCTTCGCGTGCCAAAGGGAAAGGGGTTCCTGCCTGCTTTCTGGATGATGCCGGATGACGAAAGCCTTTACGGACAGTGGCCTAAGTGTGGCGAAATCGACATCATGGAAGTTCTTGGTGACGATGTTGAAAAGGTTTACGGTACTTTGCACTTTGGTGAACCTCACGCTATGGTTCAGGGAACTTTGAATGCTGAAAAGGGCAATTTTGCTGATGAATTCCACACTTTCGCTGTTGAATGGGAACCTGGTGAAATCCGCTGGTACTGTGACGGCGTAAACTACAAGACTGCAAATGACTGGTTCACAAAGCGTCCTGGATTTGGTGAATTGACTTATCCAGCTCCTTTTGATCAGCCTTTCTATATCATCTTGAACGTTGCTGTTGGTGGTTCTTGGGTTGGTTATCCTGATGAAACTACTGACTTTGATCCTGCAAAGGATGACGCAAAGATGTACGTTGACTACGTTAAGGTTTATCAGAAGAAATCTTACAACGAAGATGTTGAAAAGCCTGCTAAGGCTCCTGTTGTTGCAAAGACTGACGCTTCTGGAAACATGATTTCTGGAAACAAGAGCGCATGGGAATTCCTTACTGCAGGTGGTGGTGTAGGTTCTGTTGAATCGAACGGTACAAGCCACACAATCAAGACTTCTAACGAAGGTTCTCTTGAATATTCTATCCAGTACGTTCAGGCAAAGGTTCCTTTGAACGCTGGTTATCGTTACCGCTATTCTTTCGATGCTTATGCTGATACAGACCGCCAGATCATCACTGGTATTTCGGCTCCTAACAACAGCTATGCCCGTCGTTTTGGTGACGTAAAGGTTAAGCTTACAACTAAAAAGCAGCACTATTCATGGGAGTTCAACATGACTGCTGAAAGTGATCCTGAATGTCGCGTTGAATTCAACTGTGGTGCTCAGAACTCTAAATCTAACGTTTACATTTCTAACGTTCGTCTTGAAAAGATTGGTGAAGTTGATCTTTCTAACGGCAAAAAGTGTCTTCCAGACGGAAACTACATCCAGAACGGTATGTTTCAGGAAGGTAAGGGTCGCTTGGGATTCTGGACAATCGAAAACAAGGCAAATGCTGAACTTTCTGTTACAAAAGACCGTGCCCGCATGCTCAAGGTTGTTTCGCCAAAGAAGGCTAAGCCAGAAGACGTTGTCATCAAGCAGACAGGAATAAAGCTTGAAGGCGGAAACAACTACATCATCAAGTTTGACGCTTACGCTTCTAAGACTACTACTATCACAGCTAAGTTTGCCGGCATGACAAAGACTGAACGTGTATTGGCACTTGCTTCCAGCGGTTCTTCAAACGGTTCATCTGGTTCGGAAGCTAAGCCTGGTCATTACGAATGGGTATACTCTCCTGCTGAAGATACTGAAATTGACTTTGAACTTTTGCTTGGTACAGACGGTGCAACACTTTTCGTAGACAACATCTACGTTAAGGAAAACAAGGTTGTAATCAACGGTGAATTTGATCAGGAATTGAGCGGATGGGAATTGTACGCACATCAGAATGCTGCCGCTGACGTAGAAATCCTTGAAGACGGCAAGAACAAGAGCGTTCAGATCAACATCGACAAAACTGGAAACATGGACTGGATGATTCAGCTTAAGCAGAACGGCTGTCTTCTTGAAAAGGGTAAGCGCTACAAGATCTCTCTTAAGGCTAAATCTGACCTTGAAAGAATGGTTATGCTTGCTTTGCAGAGAGATGGTTCTAAGGACGACAACTGGTTCCCATACTCTGACACTCTCAAGTTCAAGGTTGGACCAGAATTCCAGGACTACAGCTGGCAGTTCACTATGGGAATGGAAACTGACCCAAGCGTAATCTTCACAATTTCAATGGGTTCTGTTTCTGACAAGATCATCAACCAGACTCACCACATTGTGTTTGATTCAATTCTTGTAGAAGAAGTGTCTAAGTAAAGCTTATTCAAAAGGAGTTTCCTATGAAAAGACTCGGTAAAAAGATAATTGCATTTGCGGTTGGACTTTCGCTTTTGTCTTTGGCTTGTGGCTGTAGAATCGGTCATGTAGATGAAGATGATGGCAAAGTTCCTCAGCGGCCTGGTCCGGAAGGGCCTGTAGATCCAGTAGATCCTGTTGATCCTGACGGTCCAGAAAATCCACCTGCTTCAGGCGATATTGATTTTGCAAAGGAAGGCTTTAACGTTAGCAGCGTGGCTTTTGTGAAACAGATGGGAGCCGGCTGGAATCTGGGAAACACTCTGGATGCAAATGATGTTGGTTCTGGCAAAGACAATATCTTTAATACCGAGATTAGCTGGGGAGCTCCTGAAACTACTCAGGCAATGATTAAGGCTGTTAAGGCTAAGGGATTCAAGACAATCCGAATCCCTGTAAGCTGGCATAATCATATTACTGACAGGAACGGGTACAAGATTGATTCTAAATGGATGGCCCGTGTTAAGCAGATTGTTGACTGGTCCATTGGTGAAGGCCTTTACGTCATCATCAACATTCACCACGACAATTATGCTGAAGGTGGAATGTCAAACAACGCGGGTTACTGCATCACTGATAATTCGGACCTTAAGCAGAAGTCCATGGACTATATGAAGGATGTGTGGACTCAGGTTGCAAACACATTCATCGGTTACGATTCACATCTGATCTTTGAGGCGCTGAACGAGCCTAGAGCGGTTGGTACTTCAGATGAATGGTGGATAAGTGATTCAAAAGTCATTTCAAAATACAACAAGCTTGTAACAGATTATGAACAGGTTTGTGTGAACACAATTCGTGCAACCGGGGGACGAAACGCCCAGCGATTCATCATGGTGCCGCCTTATGTTGCCAGCGTTTATATGAATACTGGCTGGGAGCTGCCTTACGATTCTGCATCAGATAAGCTTTTGATTTCTGTTCATGCTTATACACCTAATGCTTTCGCGCTTTCGGATGCTAGTAAAGCTCAGACAACTTTTGACGACAAAGACAGCGATCACTTCACAGTTAAAGATGTTTTTGATCAAATCGACAACAACTACATGTCAAAAGGTCGCGGCGTTGTAATGGGAGAGGCCAGCTGTTCGGACAAAAACAACCTGTCTGAACGCAAAAAGTGGTTCAACTGTATGAAGGAACACACAAACGAAACAGGCATCAGTGTTGTGCTTTGGGACAACATGGTGGTTTATCCAAATGGAGACAATGCCGGAGAACGCCACGGATACCTGAACAGAACAGAAGGCACCTGGTATTTTCAGGATCTGGTAAACATTTTTGTGGGTAAATGACCTGTGGGAGAAGGGGGTATCCTTTGTACAAAAATGACAAAATCTTGATATTTAGTGCTGATTTTTTATGATTTTAACGTGAGAAGTCATAGAGAATAAGTACATAAGAGGATCAAAAAATGGAATACGGTTATTTTGATGATAAAAAACGCGAATATGTAGTTACAAATCCACAGACTCCAAAGCCCTGGGTAAATTACCTTGGCTCTCCGCTATACGGTGCAATCATTTCAAACAATGCAGGCGGTTACAGCTTTGCAAAGTCTGGTGCAAACGGTCGTATCTTGCGATACGTTTTTAACAACTTTGACCAGCCTGGCCGTTATATCTATCTTCGTGATAATGACAGCAAAGACTTCTGGTCAGCTTCTTGGCAGCCAGTAGGAAAAGACTTGAAGGAATATAAGAGTGAATGTCATCACGGTACAGCCTATACAAACATTATGGCTGACTACTCTGGCATCCATTCAGAAGCTTTGTACTACGTTCCACTTGATTGTGAACACGAAGTATGGAACTTCAAAGTAACAAACAAATCAGACAAAAAGCGCAGCCTTACAGTAACTGGTTACGCTGAATTTACAAATAACTGCAACTATGAACAGGATCAGGTTAACCTTCAGTATTCTTTGTTCATTGGACGCACAAAATTTGTGGATAACAGAATCGTTCATACAGTTCACGGAAACCTTGAAGGGGCAGAAAAGGAAGTTGACCGCAAGCTTGCAACAGACAGAATCTTTGCTTTGCTTGGTTCAAAGGTTTCTTCTTATTGTGGCGACAAGGACGGTTTTATCGGTTCTTACCACAGCTACAAGGATCCAGTTGGAGTAACTTCTGGAGATCTTGGAAACATCACTAGCTACAACGAAAACTCTTGTGGCGCGCTTTCAACTGTTGTGGAACTTGCTCCTGGGGAAACAAAAGAAATCGCCTTCATCCTTACAATGCAGCAGAACGACGCTGTAGAAAAGCTTTTGGCTGGATACAAAGATCTTTCTGCAGCTTGCGCCAAGGAATACGATGCTCTTGTTAAGCAGTGGCACAGCCGCTTTGAACACTTCCAGGTAAACACTCCAAGCAAAGAATTCAACACAATGATCAACACTTGGAACGCATACAACTGTTTCATGACTTTCACTTGGAGCCGTGCTGCTTCTTACATTTACTGTGGTCTTCGTAACGGTTACGGTTACCGCGATACAGTTCAGGACATCCAGGGTGTAATTCACCTTGCTCCAGAAATGGCTGTTGAAAAGATCCGTTTTATGCTCAGCGCCCAGGTTGATAACGGTGGAGGACTTCCTTTGGTTAAGTTCTCACACAATCCTGGCCACGAAGACACTCCAGATGACGCTTCATACGTTCAGGAAACAGGTCACCCAGCTTACCGCGCAGACGATGCTTTGTGGCTTTTCCCAACAGTTTACAAATATGTTTCAGAAACAGGAAACGTTGCTTTCCTTGACGAAGTGATTCCTTATGCAAACAAGGATTCTGGCACAGTTTACGATCACCTTCAGCGTGCAATCAAATTCAGTATGGATCACCTTGGTCCACACGGAATCCCAGCCGGACTTTATGCTGACTGGAACGACTGTCTTCGTCTTGGTGCCAACGGTGAATCTAGCTTCGTAGCTTTGCAGTTCTACCTTGCAATGACAATCCTTAAGGAATTTGCAGAAAACAAGAGTGACGTTTCTTACGTTAAGTATTTGAACGAAGAACAGGCTAAGCTTGGTGAAAAAATCCAGAAGCTTTGCTGGAACGAAGACCGTTTTATCCGCGGATTTACAGAAGCAGGTGAGGTTATCGGTAACCGCAATGATCCAGAAGCAAACATGTGGCTGAACCCTCAGTCCTGGGCTGTAATTTCTGGTCTTGCAACAGACGATCAGGCCGAACTTGCTCTGAAAATGGTAAATGAAAAGCTTAATACGGAATATGGCCTTGTGCTTATGGATCCTCCATACCAGAAGCACGCTTTCGAAGGCGCACTTGCCGTTATCTATAATCAGGGGGTAAAAGAAAACTCTGGTATCTTCTCGCAGTCACAGGGATGGATTATTCTGGCCGAAGCGTTGAAGGGACACGGTGACAGAGCATTCTCTTACTTTATGGAAAACGCGCCAGCCGCTCAGAACGACAGGGCAGAAATTCGTAAGCTTGAACCATATTGTTACGGTCAGTTTACAGAAGGAAAGGCAAGTCCTCACTTTGGACGTTCCCACGTACACTGGCTTACAGGTACAGCATCTACAGTGATGGTAGGTTGTGTTGAGGGAATTATGGGTATGCGCCCGGATCTTAATGGCCTTAAGATTGATCCTTCAATTCCTGCTGAATGGAATGGCTTTGAAATTGAAAAGGATTTCCGCGGCTCGCACCTCCACGTAACCGTAAAAAATCCTGATCACGTTCAGAGCGGATGTAAGGAGCTTACAGTAGACGGAAAGAAGATGGACGGCAACTATATTCCAGCTTCTTGTCTTGGTAAAAACTCTGAAATCGTACTTGTGATGGGTAAATAGCGTAACGCTTTTTAATAGGGGTCCCCCGGTCTGCATGACAGTTGTGCAGGCCGGGGGATTTTTTTATTTTTGCTTATTTTTGGGGCAGGATAGTGGTGTGCACTTCAGACTGGAGCAATAATGGGGGATTTTGATAAAAAAAATCATCTGTTTTGCAAATTTTACGGACTATTTTGTAAATTGTGGATTTAGTCCGTAAGGAATTGATAAAAGGTGCCATTTAACTGCTTGTAAGCTTAATTTCAGACAGAATTTTACGGACTAAAGTGGTTATGTAGGTTTTAGTCCGTAAATAATTGAAAAACAGTAACATTTTATTGCCGGTGAGCCTTAATTCCGGCAAAATCTTACGGACTAAAAATCATATACCGCAAATAGTCCGTAAAAAATCGAAAACAGATGGTAAAAAGCCCTTAAAGGCCCCTTAAAAGGTAAGCGTCAAACCGAGCGGTGAAAAATCAGACTTTCTATGTTAAAATTATGCAGTTGATTATTTAAATCAACAGAAATTGTTTTAAATAACAACTTTAATGAAAGCTAACTAATTTTGAGATATAGTTTTATAATATGAAATATTACAGAATACACACAAAAGACATTGCTTATTTAACACAACAGCCAAGAGGAATTTTTACCGCTATAGGAAAGCTTGTAGATTCCAAAACCATGAATGGAGAAGAAATTCAGGAATACTGGAAAAACCGCGAATATTTTGAAAAAGTTCTTCCTGTTCCCCCATATTATGAAAAAGGAAATCCAGACAAGGCAATAACCTGGTTTAAAGATACACCTGAGGGGAATGATATTTATAATCAAATGACTTTCTACAGAGAAATGGCAAAGAAATATAATATTGAATTGTTTAAATCTGAATGTGATTTTATTCCTGGTGAAATCATTTATGAAGATGAATTTCAAATAGCTGTAAAAAACTGTGCTTCAAACGGGATTACAATTTCAGTTATTTAAATCAATTTTCATAGTTCATTTACGGCTCTAAGAATCTGAATGAAATTTTCCACGTCAAAAGAAGGGATCTCAATTTCCATTCCGGCTTTTCTTATTGTAATTTTCTGGTTTTGAGTTATGCCAGTCCGTTTCAGTTCTACAAATTCAACGCTGTCCTTTGTCTGCTTTTCCTGAAGTCTGGATTGATAAATCCATCTTGCTAAAGTC
>JAZLGB010000060.1:0-6708 GCA_045616085.1 Treponema sp. | reverse complement strand
CAAATTGCAAAAAATCTTCTTGCGCAAGGTATAACCATTGAACAGATTTCCAAAGCGACAGGTCTTTCTGTGGAACAAATTAATCAACTATAAATAAAACGCCGTGAAACTGCAACGCAATTCCACGGCGCTATGAAAAACTAATTATCTTCTAAGAAATATTGCTATTTCTTTAAGATCACGAATGATTTGGATGGAACTGTTGTAGGTACAGTTGTACTTTCTGTTGGAGTTCCAGATGTTACGTCAACGAGTTTTGTATAACCTGTTGTTGAAATGTTAGCAGCAGCATCAGAAGCATTGAAATATACACAGAAATCACCGGTAGTATATTTTGTTACGCCTGTTGAAACTGTTGATGCTGAGGCTGAGTTATTTGCTCCAAATACATTACTGTTTGCCTTTCGAAGAGCAATTAAACCTTTGTAAACATTGTAAACATCAGTATTTGTATTTTTCATTTCAAGACGAATACCATTTGTTGACTTCGATGTAGTATTTGAAGTGTTGTAACTGTTGTGGTTACCAAGTTTTGTTCTAAGGAATTCCTGACCACCATTAATGAATGCAGTTCCCTGAGCAAGGAATACATAAGCTGCAGAAAGTTTATCTTGTGCAACTACATCAGCAAGTCCTTCTGCTGTTATTTTAGAACTAAGATTACCTGTTGTTACATCATCACCTGTCTTTCCCTTTTCTTCACGCCACTTAGAAATAGCAAGTTTGTCGAATAAAGTGTAATTATCATGACATTCAACATAATTCATTCTTAAAGCAAGTTTACCTGTTTCATTACGGTGATTTTTTCCACTAGAGCCACATAATCCGGCAATTATACCAGAATCATTATACTTACCCTGAACCTGACCTTCCTGGAATCCACCAAATTCAGCACCCTTAACTGCATCTCGGAAATCATCATCAAATGCACCTGCACCAGTACCTGTTGTACAACTTACAGCCTGAGATGAACCATCAATAACAGCAGCTGTACCACCTGTCCAAGGTTCACCGTAAACCATTACATTAGGATCAATTTCATAAAGAGCTTTGTAAATATCTGCCATTGTATCCTTGGCAAGACAACCCATCAAGTCAAATCTAAATCCATTAAAATGGTAGTCAAGCATCCAGTGTTTTAATGAATCAATAATATATTTTTTAACCATTGGATTTTCTGAACTAATTTCATTACCACATCCAGAACCATTTGAATATTCGCCATCAGCAGTAAAGCGATAGAAATAATATGGAACAGTTGAATCGTAAAGAGAACCTGATCCAGTGCTGCTTGTATGGTTATAAACCACATCCATAATTACAGCAATTCCTTTTTCATGTAACTTTGCAATTAAAGTACGGAGTTCGCAAACAGCCTGTGTTCCATCTTCATAACCTACTGTTACATAACGTCCTTCAGGAACATTATAATGATATGGATTATAACCCCAGTTATATTTTTCGTTTGCATTAGTTTCAGCAAATTCAAATACAGGTAATAACTGAACGTGTGTAACTCCTAAATCAACCAGATGATTTAAAACTTTATCATTAGCTACATCAAGATACTTTCCTACATTCATAGAATAATCTTCAGTTTCTGGAACCGCAAAAGACCAGTCTGTAATATGCATTTCATAAACAACAGCTTTTGTTCCATCTCCTTCAAAAGGATTATAATATGAAGATTTTTCTCCATAAGCTGTATCTGTTGTAGATGAAGGAATTGCTTCGGCAGCTTTATTAATATCAACAATCTGAGAAGCTATAGCATCTGCGGAACAAGATTTTCCCCAAATGTCTGATACATAATAAATAGTTCCAAGATTATTAATCTGATACTTATAATACTTATAAGCAGAAACATCTTCGATAACTGCAGTCCAAACTCCAGTCTCACTATTCTTTGTCATTGGAATTGTTTGAGCTGGCGTACCCAATAATTCTTCTTCTGTTGTTGCACCTAAAGCCTTTGCTGCTACAGTTTCTGCTTTAAATGTTCCAACTTTAGACACATCAGTATAAACAAGAAGTTTTACATCAGATGCAATTGGTGCCCATGCTTTAAATGTTGCCTTATTTCCTTCCAATGTAAGTCCAAGATCATCACCATTATAAACAACAGAATCCCCAACTGCTCCGAGAATTGAAACATCAGTTCCGCCTGCAGGAATAAATGCAGGATGCTTTATAGTATATGATTTAGAAGGATCTATTTTTGTTGCTGTTGTAACTAAAAGATATTTAGCTGCATTTTTTGATCTGTCTGACTGATAATCGTAATTAACAACATCGGTAATTTCAATCTTAGTTCCATCACTATCAGTTAAAATAAAATCATTATCACAAGCATAAGATTCAAGACCATATGTAACAGAGAGAGTTACTTTTATTTTTGTGGTTGAAAGTGATGTAGCATTTACAATAGTAGGATCATAAGAATCAGCAACTGTGTAAACAGCAGAATCACCACTTAAAACCATAAAGTGTTTTTCACCAGACGAAAGCGGAATCCACTGATCTGTTCCAGGGTCTTTTTCTGCCCATCCTGCCGTTCTAATAATTAATCCCATATCTTCTTTATTATTGATTAAAGAAGTAAGAGTAGCATCAGAAGCAAGCAATGTTGAAAGATCCCAGACACCAACTGTAACACCATCCTGAGATTTTACAACGGCTTTTCCATTAGTTGCATTATAACCTGGTTCTCCATCGCCGCCTTTTTTCCAAAGCCAGCAACCCCATTTAGCATAATTTAAATCAGCACGATTATAAAACAATAAAACCTTTTCATTATTTGGATCCATTGTTTTTGCTATTTTTGCAGTAGCCATCAAAGCTGGATCTGCCTGCCCTAAAGTACCTGGTTCAACCTGTAAATTTGAACCAGAACTGGAACCACTGCTTCCACAACTTGTAAAGAACAAACCTAATGTTAATACACTTGCAAATAGTTTTGTTAATCTTTTCATTTTTCCTCCATATTAAAACGAAAAAGCAATTGATGAAGCATTTTTTCTAAAAAAAATGTTTTATTAAATACTCTTTTCTATTTTTTAAAAAAAGGACTTAGTTCATAATGAACCAAGTCCTTTCTTCTTATCTATAACCGGTTAACTAATTAATCTTTGTTACAGATTTTACTTCATTATCTGAACAATTAATTACAACCTTATATGTACCAGCGCCAGTAACTTTTACATCAACACTGATGTTTTCGTTGTTGTATTCTGTACCTGCCCAATCATCAGCAGTAGCAATAAATTTAACTTCTTTGCTGATTGTATCGCCAGGTTTTGCTACACCAGTTACATCAAATTTTGTACCTGTAAAGTCAGCTGTTCCATTTGATACAGCTACAGCATCAGTAACTGCAAATGGAGGTTTTAGTCCACCCCAAGATGCAATTGGCCAACCAGTATCCCAGGCACCCCAGAATCCACCGTTGAGCCAAGCTGCATCTACGTCTTCGAGATTTTCAAGTACAAATACAATCTTGTATGCACAGATTTCTTCAACTTTAATAGAAACTTCCTGATCTGGAGTTGTCTGAATATAAAGACGATAGTTTGAACCTTCTGTCAAACCTGTAATCTTATTGTTGTCACCAGCACCAGCTGTACAAGCAACGTAGTCAGTATCAGCACCAACAGCAAATGTTGCACCAGTAAGTTTATTAGCCCAACCAGCCTGTCCAATACCAAACTGTACTTCACCAGTTGTTCCAGTGTATGTAAAGTCATGAGTATATGTTAAGTTACCAGTTGTTTTCTGGAGCTGAGCACCTTTAAGTAATGTATCAAGACTAGCAGCCCATGACGAATTTCCACCAATTTCTGCAGGTCCCAAAACAAAGTATGCATCAAGGTAGTAAGGTGTTGGTGCGGCAGGAGCATCACCAGCTGCAACATCAACTTTAACTGTCAAATATGTTGTATTTGGAGTAACTGTAATTGTTACAGATTTACCTTTTGTTCCAGGAACAGACATACAATCTGTTGACTGTCCAAGGTAAACTTTCTGTTCCATTCCCTTCTGACCGCTTTTTCCGTCGCCATCTTTACTAAATACATTAGCTGTATCACCATTAGATTTTGGCTGAGCAAGACGATATGCTGTACCCCAAGTTCCATCACCACACTCAAGAACAGCAAACTGTGTTGTTTCGTCTGTTGATGTAAATGTGTATGAATATGTTCCGTCTCCATTATCTACAAGTGGTACGTCATCTGCTTCTTCCCAACCTGTAAGAGTTCCACGGAGTCCGTAGCCTGTTAAGTCAATTAATTCCTGATCGTGCAAGTCACCAGAACACCCAATAAGACCAAGAGCAAGTGCACCTGCAGCAATAAATGAAAGTAATTTTTTCATTATTAAGTCTCCCAAAAAGGATAATTATGATTTCTACGAAATCTTAGAGTTTGATACAGTGATTTCGACAAGCTCAACCACCGTATCATCTTTAGCATTTGCTAATTTTAGATATCCCAACGAATACCTACGCGTACTGCTGCAGCACCATCATAGTAATCAACTGCATCGATATCACCAACAGAAGCACCCTTATCCCAACGTGCACCAACGTTTGCACGGTCAAGGTTAAGGTTGTCCTGTCCGTCACCGAAGTGATTGAATGGATCCATGTTGTATACGAACTGAGCATATACTGTTGGTTCCTTAAAGCCTGTAAGCTTCTTAGAAACTCCAACTGCGAATGCGAATGGGTTGTTGATATCTGCATCGAATGGGTTGATATCTGCATCGAATGATTCGTCATCAGATGCTGTGTTTTCTGTCTTAAGACCAAGAGCGAGGTTAGCTGTTACTTTTCCAGGGAATGTAACCTGTCCAATCAATGTGTTGAAGTAACGAACATCATTAGAAAGATCCAAACCGTAGAATACGTTTACACCCTTAACAACGTCTGATACATCAGACATAGTCAAAGAAGCACCAGCCTGCTTTACGCGGAACTGGTTGTCAGAACAAGTGTACTTGCTGATTTTATCATTATCAACACCAGTTTCTGTGCTCTTAAGAGCTCTGTAGTTCATGTCAGCGTAAGCTGTTACAGACATGTTGTCAGAAATCTTATATGTAACTGTTGGGTTGATAGTAAGTTCCATAGATCCTGTATCACGTTTAAACCATGGTTTAAAGTTTTCAGCACAACGGTCTTCATACCAACTTTCTGTATTAGCAATATAACCCTTTACAGCATCTTCTGTTGAATCAAGAGCTTCAAGTGGCATTTCAATTGCTGCGTTCAAACCGATAGAAAGAGTTTCTATTGGAGCAACTGTAGCATTCAAAGAGATTTTCTGTGTGTTCAACTTACCAAGAGTTTCAGAAAGATCGAATGTACCATCATCATGATTTTCGCGGAGGTAAAGCATAGAAGCCTGTGCACCACGGAAACGGTATTCTGCACCTACGCTGAATGATTCAGCTTCGTAAGAAGCCTGTACGTTAGCAGCGATATTCTTGATACCATCGAAATCACCAGAGCGATAGAATACGTCTGTTGAGTATCCGAAGTAGTCTGTTGTGTTAGAAGCACCGTCGGCTACGATGTCTTCAGAAGACTTCTGGTGTGTAGCTACGAGACCCTGTACAGCAAACTTAAGCTTTGCATCGTCAAGAGCGATAACATCCTTTACACCAACGATGAAGTCATGTTCAACTGGATCGTCGAAGATGTTTCCGTCGTACATACCGTTAGACTGGAAGTCTACAACGAGATCGCCAGCCTTTACGTCAGCCCATGCCCAGTAACCATATTTTGTACCCTTACGGTCAGCAGTTTTGTTAGGAGCAAAACCGATATCCCAAGAAATACCTGTCTTTTCTTCGAGGAATGCAGCTGCTTTGTCACCAAGGCTGAATACATTGAAACCACCAACATGTTCATAACCAGCATCCCAGTGGCCATCTACTGTTGTCCATGTGATAGCGTTGCGAACTTCTGGCTTAGCATAGTTAAAACTAGTCAAGAAGTTGATATATGGAGTATTGAAACCGAACTTAAGGTGACCAAGGAATGGATTTGTTCCAGGACCTGCTTTACCGTTTGTATTGTCTGTTGTTTTTGCAAGATAAGCAACAGGGTTAGCAGCAAGACCGTTTACAAGGTTCTTAAGACCGTCTTCGAGTTCTACAGCAACTGTGTCGTCTGCATTCTTTTTGTAAAGATATACAGGAGAATTATCAGAAAGCTGATCATCTAACTCTGTTTCAGCCAATGCAACTTCAATGTATACTGGACAGTTTGGAAGGAAGTTACCAGCAAACTTATCATATGATTTGAAACCTACAGATACAGAATCAAGGTCCATGCCTTTCTTAGTTGCATCCTGAACGCCCTGTGTGCGGAATTTACCCTGCATACCGATCATAGACCAAGAAATGAAGTTGATCTTAGCCTTTCCAGCAGCACCAGCATCGTCGCCACCAGCGAGTTCTGCGAGTACACCCTGTGAGTTCTTGCCACCGAATCCGTCGTCTACGAATTCAGGAGCCTTAAGGTCAGTTGTCCAGTTTCCGTCAGAAATGAACTTGTAGATTACCTTTTCTGTAGAAGCTGGGAATGTTTTTGTAACAGAGAAACCTTTTTCTCCCTTTTCCATTGGAAGTGCGCCATTCTGCCAGTCTGTGAAGTTACCAGCAAGGAGTACTTCTGTTGCGCGTGGGTTACCATAGAAGAATGTT
>JAZLGB010000059.1:0-2083 GCA_045616085.1 Treponema sp. | reverse complement strand
AAAATGAATTTGGAAGTGAACCAGAAAAATCTTTACTTGCTTCTGCCTTCCAAACTCTCCTGGATGGCTGAAATGCTTGCGGAAGATTCAAACATTGAACCTGTAGAAGCTCTCAAAAAACTCTATCTTTCGAAAACCTACAGCGAGCTGGAACAGGAAAATACCAAGATGTGGCACCTCGGCCCGGTGGCACTCTATCAGGATTATATTGAAAATCAGTGACTCCAGGGAAATTGCTGATTTAGCTTAATGTTTAGCGGTGTACTTAATCATTACACTGCTTTTTATCTTATATTTAAATCATGGCTGAAGATAAGAAATCCCTTTCTGAAGAAGATATTAAGAACCGCTATATTACACCCGCCTTGAACAGGTCTGGCTGGCTAGCAGAAGACATGCGAATGGAGTATTTTTTTACCGATGGGCGAGTCATTTTTCAGGCTGGTCAACATGCCCGTAAGCAGGGTAAAAAAGCGGATTATCTTCTGAATGTCATGTCGAATTATCCAATTGCCATTGTTGAAGCAAAGGATAATACTAAGCCTATGGGTGGTGGCATGCAACAGGCGATGGATTATGCTCAAGTTCTCGATGTTCCATTTGCTTACAGTTCAAATGGAGATGGTTTCGTTGAACATGATTTTTTGACAGGTAAAGAACGTGATCTTACTTTAGATGAGTTCCCTACAAAAGATGAACTTTTAAATCGTTGGCAAAAGGCCAAGGGCTACACAGAAAAACAAAAGAAGATCATAAACCAGCCGTATTATTGGAATCAAGAAACTCATGCTCCACGCTATTACCAGCGTATAGCCATTAACAGAACTATTGAAGCCGTAGCTCAAGGAAAGAATCGAATCCTTTTGGTGATGGCAACAGGAACTGGTAAAACTTTTACCGCATTCCAGATTATGGAACGTTTGTTCAAGTCTGGTGCAAAAAAGAAAATTCTGTATTTGGCAGATAGAAATGTTTTGATTGATCAGACCATGAACCAGGATTTCAAGCCATTCCAAAAGGTAATGACAAGGGTCAAGGAAAAGAAACTGGATTCCAGTTATGAAATCTATATGGCCCTTTATCAGCAGCTTGTTTCTTATAAAGAGGGTGTTCCTGATCCGTTTACTACATTTAAACCAGAATTCTTTGACTTAATTATGGTGGATGAATGTCATCGTGGTAGTGCAAAGGATGATTCTGAGTGGCGAAAAATTCTTGAATATTTTAAGGGAGCTACTCAGATTGGTATGACAGCTACGCCAAAAGCAGAAAGTGGCGCAAATAATTTAGACTACTTTGGCTTGCCTATTTTTACTTATTCTTTGAAACAAGGAATTGAAGATGGCTTCCTTGCTCCTTATAGAGTAACAAATAGTTTTTTGAATGTGGATTTATCTGGCTGGTGCCCTACGCCAAATGAAGTTGACTTGTTTGGCAATGTAATTCCTGAACTTCAATACGAACGACCGGACTTTGGTCGAGACCTTGTTATAAAAACTCGTAGGGAAGTTGTAGCTCGCCGTATTACAGAAATGCTTTATCGTATTGGTCGCATGACTAAGACGATTGTATTTTGTCCAGATGTAGAAGAAGCTGAGGCTATGCGAGAATGGCTTGTAAACTTGAATTCCGATATGATGCTGGAAGACCCTCGCTATGTAATGCGAATTACTGGCGATGATAATGTTGGTAAAAAACAGTTGGAAAATTTCATTGATGTCAACGAGCCGTACCCAACAGTGGTTACAACTTCAGAAATGCTTAGCACTGGTGTGGACTGCAAGACTTGTGGCTTGATTGTTATTGACAAAGAAATTGGTTCAATGACGGAATTCAAACAGATTGTTGGGCGTGGAACGCGTCTCCGTACTGATAAGAACAAATGGCATTTTGAAATACTTGATTTTAGAAATGCTACGAAAAAGTTCAAAGACCCGGATTTTGATGGAGATCCAGAACTAGAAAGTTCGACACCAAAATCTATAAATCGTCCTATAGAGTCTCGTGAAAATCCTGTTGAATATGACTATAGCCCTAAAAAGTATTATGTGGATGGCGTCGAAGTAAAGATTGATGTAGAAAC
>JAZLGB010000058.1:0-99458 GCA_045616085.1 Treponema sp. | reverse complement strand
ATTTTTTTCTTATATTTAGTAAACGATACAGGAATTTACCATTTTTTTTGACTTACAGAAAAACTGCTGTAAAATTATTCCATAACATCTTTAAGGAGACACAACTATGAGTATGAATGATGAGAAATTGAAGATTACTTTCCCTGACGGAAAGGTTGTAGAAGTTGAAAAAGAAACTTACGTCTCTGATCTGATTCAGAACTTTAACGAGCCTGCAGAAGAAATTCTTGCAGTAAAGATGAATAACAAGATCTACACCCTGGATCAGAAGATCAAATACAATGCTAAAATCCAGCCTGTACTTGCAAACACAAAAGACGGAGCCAGCGTTTACAGACGTTCCCTATGTCTGCTGCTGTCTGCTGCAGTACACAAGCTTTTCCCGGAAACAAGACTTGTAATCGGTCATTCCCTGGGATACGGCTATTACTACACTCTGGTAAACGGCTCAAAAATCAGCAAAAAAGACATCACTGCCATTGAAGATGAAATGAACAGAATGGTTCAGATGAATCTTCCAATCGAAACAGAAACAATCAGCTACGAAGAAGCAGTTGAACTGTTTGAAAAGATGGATCTTGAAAAGACCCGCAAGCAGCTTAACTACATTGCGCCTCCAAGAATCACAATCAACAAGCTTGACGGTTATTCTGAGCTTTATTTCGGACCTATGGTTCTCTCAACAGGAGTGCTCAAGGCATTCGCACTTAAACCTTACGGCGAAGGCTTCCTCCTCAGATTCCCATCAAACAACTATGAACATGCGGCTCTTCCTGAATTCAAGGACGAACCAAAGCTGTTTGAAATCTATTCCCGCTACAAGGAATGGGGCCGTAAGATTGGCGTAACAGCCGCTCCTGATTTGAACGAACTTATCACAAAGCGAAAGGTAA
Source organism: Treponema sp. (assembly GCA_045616085.1). Taxonomy (GTDB): domain Bacteria; phylum Spirochaetota; class Spirochaetia; order Treponematales; family Treponemataceae; genus Treponema_D. The sequence continues at coordinate 98,565 of JAZLGB010000058.1, read as the reverse complement.
ACGACTTCATCGACATCTGCGAAACCTTCCAGCAGAAGAACTTCTCTAAGATTGCAAGTCAGATTGTAGAAAAAAAGACTGCAAGAGTCGTGCTTATAGCGGGACCTTCCAGTTCAGGTAAAACAACTTCCGCAAAAAAACTGGCCCTTGAACTTCAGGCAATGGGATATACACCAAAGGTAATCTCCCTGGACTGCTACTACGTTGATCATAGCCGAACTCCTTTGGACGAAGACGGAAAGCCAGACTACGAATGTCTTGAAGCCCTTGATGTTGAACTTTTGAACCAGAACCTTGTAGACCTGTTTGCAGGAAAAGAAGTAATCATTCCTTCATACGACTTCCATTCCGGAAAGCCTTCATTTGAAGAAAAAAATAAGATGACCCTCAGCGAAAACGAAATTCTTGTAATGGAAGGAATACACGGTTTGAATCCAAAGCTCACTCCAAAGATTCCAGACCAGCTTAAGTTCAAGATCTACCTTTCCGCACTTACACAGCTTAATCTGGATGATCACAACCGCATTCCAACTTCAGACAACCGCCTTATCCGCCGCATCGTTCGGGACTACCAGTTCCGCGGAAAATCTGCAGCAGGAACAATTGCCATGTGGCCAAGCGTTCAGAAAGGTGAACGCCTCCACATCTTCCCGTTCCAGAACAATGCAGATGCAATTCTGAATACTGCCCTTGATTACGAATTGAGTGTTCTTAAAGTCTACGCAGAACCACTTTTGCGCTGCGTAAACCCTACAGAACCTGAATACGCCGAAGCCTGCCAGCTTCTGCAGTTCCTTAACAACTTTGCAACAATCGCTCCTACCCAGGTTCCAGACCGTTCAATCATCCGTGAATTCATCGGTGGTTCAGCATTCCACTACTAAAAAAAAGAAGCGTCCGATCTAAAAAATCTGACGCTTTTTTTTATTTACGGTTGAACTGACCTGTAACAATATCATCAGCGAAATCTTCTTCTTCCTGATTTTCCTGCTGCTTCCAGTCTTCCAGCTGCTTTTCCTTTAATTTTTCCAGGGCATTCACTTTCTGCATACAGCCTTTAAGCACTTCCCTTTTCTGGTCGCTTACAAGCTTTAATTCAGCCATTTGATTCATTAAATATTCAGATTGTGTTTTTACAAATGTAGAAAACCGGTTTGCATCAGCAATAGCATAAAAGTCAGAAGATCCCTTAATAAGGCGTTTGGTTTCCGCAAGCTGCTGAGCCAGTTGATCCAGTTTATCCTGAACTTCCTTTTCGGCCGCAAGAGCCTTACCAAGCTCAATTTCCGCCTGCTGCTGTTCAAACTGTCTGAACTGAAGAACATCCTGTAATTCAAACTTGAACTTCTGCATTATTCAGCTTCGTTATTTCCGGAAATTTCAGATGGATCAGCAGATTCAGAAGCCTCCTGAACTGCAGCCATTGTGTCTGCAATCTGAGCAGTTGTCATGCGTTTCTGACCAGCCAGCTCCGAATATTCTTCTTCCGGAATAGCAATTCCTGTAAGTTCACTAAGCTTATCCAGAGTATCCTTCATTGGACAGCGGTCATATTCTTCCTGCTTAAGGAATTCTTCAATTGCAATATGCTTTTCGATTGCGGCATCAATTTCAGGAGAACTACCCCCCTGATAGATACCGGCATTGATCATCTGTTCATTAGTCTGATAAACCGCCATCCACTGACGGATTTTCCCAACAGCCTTCTGTGTTTCCTTCCCGGTTACACGCTTACTCAAACGACTGATAGACTGCATGATGTCGATGGCAGGATAATGATATGCCTGTGCAAGACGACGATTCAAAACAATATGTCCGTCCAAAGTACCGCGAACCTTATCAGTAATAGGCTCATTCATATCATCACCGTCAACAAGAACAGTATAAAAAGCTGTAATTGTACCCTTATCATTGTTTCCGGAACGTTCCAGAAGCTTTGGAATCATATCGAATACGCTAGGAGGATAACCCTTCTGCGCAGGAGGTTCTCCGTTGGCAAGAGCAATTTCTCGCTGAGCATGAGCAAATCGAGTTACAGAATCCATCATCAGCATTACGTCTTTACCCTGATCACGGAAATATTCAGCAACAGCAGTTGTAACCTGAGCCGCACGCAAACGGCAGATAGAAGGTTCATCGCTTGTGGCAACAACAATAACAGAGCGCTTAAGTCCTTCTACCCCAAGGTCACGTCGAATAAAATCAGGTACTTCACGTCCACGTTCACCAATCAAACCGATAACGTTAATGTCAGCATCAGTATTTCTGGCAATCATACTTAGCAAAGTAGACTTACCTACACCAGAACCGGCAAAAATACCAAGACGCTGACCTTTTGCAACAGTCAGCATGGAATCAATTGCGCGAACACCACAGGTAATGCGGCGGTTTGTATCAAGACGTGTAAGAGCATCAGGAGCAGACCGAACTGCAGGATAATAATCCTCTGGAACCAGTTCTCCTTTTCCATCAATAGGACGACCACTGGCATTGATTACACGACCCAGAAGGCTCTTTCCAACAGGTACCATCAAAGGTTTACCTGAACCAACAACTTCGCATCCAACTTCAAGACCGTCAGTAGAACCAAGCGCTGTAAGCCGAACAATTTTGCCGTCCAGTCCAACAACCTCAGCCACAAGATCCATCTTACCGGGAATGCGGATTGTACAGATTTCACCGATTTTTGAGTAAGGTCCGTTACTTAGTATTTCAAGTCCGTTAACTGAAGTTACATAACCAACATAAGAAATAGGATCACATTTCGAAACAGAATTGAGATATTTAGAAAAATTGAAGTCAAAATCCATAATTACTCTGCCTGAGGAATAGAAGCGCTCTTTTTGACAGTCTTAACTGGAGAAATTTCCATAATCTTGTCTTCAAGTTCACTAAGCTGACTGGCAATTCTTGCATCGATAGCACCAAAGTCGGTTTCCACGATACAACCACCTTTTTCTACAGTTGAATCTTCAATAACAGTGATTCCCTGAATATTTTCTACTCGCTTAATGAATTCATCTACATTTGCAGTACAGAGATTTAAGTCTTCGAGATTCACATGAAGTGTAACTTCCCCACGAGCCTTAACCTTTTTAAGGGCAGCGAGTACGTTACTCATGATTGTTGTTTTCTGAGTTTCAGAAATAATCTTAACAACCTTACGGGTCATCAAGATAACAAGTTCAACAATCTGCTGTTCAGTGTCTCTCAAAATATCTTCACGGCGAAGCATTACCGCCTCAACCATTTTATGCATTCTTTCTACAAGTCGATTGATTTCAGCTTCTCCAGAAGCATAACCTTCTTCGTGGCCCTGTTTGTAGCCGTCATCACTGGCTGTTGCCATAAGCTTTTCTTCTTCAGCATGAGCTTCTGCCACTATCTGACTGGCTTCAGCACGAGCTTTTGCGATAATTTCTTCTGCCTCACGCTGAGCGTCTGCCTTGATAATCTGAGCCTGGTCTGTCTGGCGTTTAACTTCCTGGAATGCGGCATCTTCTGCATTTTTTACGATTTCATCAGCCTTAGCCTGAGCTTCTTCAAGAAGATGCTGTTTTTCAATTTCCCAGCCCTTCTGAAAAGCTTCTGCTTCACGACGCAAATCATCTGCTGTTGGTCCCTGATACACTTCTTCAATAACTTCAGGAGCTTCTTCTACAGGTTTGTAATCATGAAGCAATGGTAGAGTGAATTTTTTGTCTTCACCTTTAAGAGTAATTTCATTAGGTCTGAAAACTTGTTTTGCCATTTATATCTCTCACTATTGAACAAGTTCGTCTTCGCCAGAACGAGCGATAACAATTTCACCAGAATCTTCAAGGCGTCGAATTGTAGATACAATCTTCTGCTGAGCTTCTTCAACATCCTTCAATCGAACAGGTCCCATGAATTCCATATCTTCTTTCAACATGCTGGCAGCACGCTTAGACATGTTGCGGAAAATCTTATCCTGTACTTCAGTATCAACCGACTTGAGGGCTTTTGAAAGTTCCTGTGTATCGACTTCGCGAAGTACTTTCTGAATAGCACGGTCGTCCAGCATAACGATATCTTCGAATACGAACATTCGTTTCTTGATTTCTTCTGCCAAATCTGGATCTTCTTCTTCCAGGGATTCGATAATGGCCTTTTCAGAAGAACGGTCAACAAGGTTCAAGATTTCAACGATAGATTCAACACCACCGGCAGCAGTGTAGTCTTCTGAAGAAAGTGTAGAAAGCTTCTTTTCAAGTACGCGTTCTACTTCACGCAATACATCAGGAGATGTACGGTCCATTGTTGCAAGACGCTTTGAAACTTCCGGCTGCATTTCTTCTGGAAGATTCTGAAGGATGATGGCAGCCTTACCTGGTTCAAGGTAAGCCAGGATCAAAGCGATAGTCTGAGGATATTCCTGCTGAATAAAGTTCAACAAATGAGCAGGGTCTGTACGACGAATAAAGTCGAACGGACGAACCTGAAGACTTGAAGTAAGGCGGTTGATGATGTCGATAGCCTTCTGTGAACCCAAAGATTTTTCCAAAAGTTCACGAGCGTAGTCGATACCACCAGTTGTGATGAAGTTCTGAGCATTCATCAGTTCCTGGAATTCTTCAAGAACGGCATCTTTATATTCAGCGTCTACTGTTTCAAGACGAGCGATTTCAAATGTCAAAGTTTCAACTTCATCTTCACGAAGGTGTTTCATGATTTCAGAAGAAACATCTGAACCCAATGAAACAAGGAAGATGGCAGCCTTCTGGCGACCTGTCAAACTTTTATAATCACGTTTATCTTTTTTTCCGCCACCAGCTGGCTTCAAGCTGCCTGGCTTTGGAATTGGTTTAGGATTTGATTTTGGTACTTCATCAGCCATTTATTTGTCCTCCTTCAACCAAACTGAAAGAACGCTGGCAATAGCGTCTGTGTTTGCAGAAAGATTTTTCATATAGTTGTTTTTTGAATCATTTTCATGAAGTCTAAAGTACTGAGCAGAACTTAAAAGTTCAGGATTTACAGCACAGAATCCGTGAAGGTTTCCGTAATGCAAAGTTTCTTCAAGTACTCGGTTTTCTTTTGTTACCTGATGAATGTTGTAAGCAGGAAGTCCCATCAAAGCCTTTCTAAGCTTTTTGATTTCGGCTGTTGAAAAATACTCCAACATACCTCCTGTTCCGCTTACACCAAGTTCGCTAAAAAGAATCGCTGCCTTTTCCTTACCTGTAAGCTTACCCTGTTTTGCAAAGCCCTGAAGCAATTCGTCAGAAATAATGTTATGCAAATTGTCGTTGTAAACTGCCATCTACTATTCCTCCATAAGCCATGTACGGATAAGCATGGCAACATCTTCAGGATGCTCTTTTGCCATGTTGATGGCATTTTCCTGAAGTTCTGCACGACGGCTTTCTTCGACAGACATTGTAACAGTCTGAGCTTCGTCCTTTGCTTCCCAGAGAGCCTGTTCCCGGGCAAGCTGCTGCTGACGGAGAAGTTCTTCTTCTCTTGCACGGCGGCGACGTTCGATTTCCTTGCTGATAATTCTGAAAAGAATGAAACCAACAAGAACAACTGCAACAGCCGCAAGAACAAGAAGAATTGTCTTACGAGTCTGAAGCTTTTTGATATAAGCAGCATCGAATTCAGCAAATTCAATGGAATGATCGAATGGAATGTTTGTTACAGTTACCATGTCTCCGCGGTTACGGTTATAACCAACTGCGGCTCTTACATATTCTGTAACCTTTGCAAGTTCTGCATCAGTGATAGGAATGTATTCACGCTCAAGGCTTCCGTCTTCTGCAAAAATATATTCATGGCTCTTTGGATCTGTCTTAAGCTTCCATACACCATCAATGTTTGCAGAAATTGTGATTCTTCCCTTCTGAGGAGAAACCTTTTCTGTAGTATGAGTTGTGTTTACAACATTGTTGTAAGTTTCTCCAGTTTCAACATTCTTTCCGATAACGTTAGACATGTCACTGTAAACTGGAGGAGTCTGACCTTCAACACCAGCAGGCCCTTCTGGATTAAAACCAGTTCCCTGCCATTCCTTTTTAATGTCCTGACCACTGATTTTAATTGATTCTACAAGTTCAGAGTCATCGTAAGGGGTATCAGGATTGTCTTCGCGAATTACGATTGGAGTGTAGATTGTTGATTCGCTGCTCTTTTCAGACATGTCCATCTCGTAGTGAGCAAGAACGTCCTGAATACGATCGTCTGAATATGTATGTTTAAGTGCCTTAAGCACTTTGTTTTCAAGCTGAGCTTCAAGTTCAGAAACAAGCTTCTGCTGCTTTTTAATTCCGTCGATGCGGTCATTTTCTGCCATACCTTCAAAATCGTTCAATACAGTAGCTGTTTCGTAGTCGATGATTGTTACGTTTTCTGCCTTTAGTCCTTCAACGGCAGTAAGGATCATGTCCTGAATACCCTTAACCTTGCGCTTACTGGTAAGGATATCGCTGCCACGAGCGGCTTTGATTGTAATTGAAGCTGATGCAGGATTCTGATCAGAGGCAAAAAGTTCTTTTTCTGGAAGAACAAGAGAAACCCATGCTGTATCAACATCTGCAAGGGCTTCGATATAAAGCTTTAAGGACTGACCGATGGCATTCTTACGCTTTACGTTCTGTTCAGCATCGGTAGTCGAGAATGATCTGTTGTAAAATGAAGCAAAAGGATCATAGTTTGAAGGAGCAAGGCCTTCTGTAAGACAAATTGAACGTGCCTGTCTGGCAGTCTTTTCATCTGCAACAGAAATAACACCTTCACTTTCATAAACAGTGATATTTTCTTTTGAAAGTCTGTCTAAGATAAGATTGCGTTTTGTTTCGTCAGTTACTGCTTCAGGGAAAACCTTTACAGTTGAATCGTTTCCATTAACCTTAACAGTTACACAAATAATTACGGCAACCGCAACAGCAATACCAACAACAATAAGTTTTTTTATGATTGAAGCGCCCTTCCAAAACCCTTTGGCCTTTTCAATCATATTTTTAAACCATTCGTTCATCAGACCCCTCCCGAGAACGAGAAAAATACAATTATATTAATGAGATATTTTAACACATTATGCGAATTCTGAAAAGCAAGATTTGCAAAACCTGATTTTTAACTCAGGCTTTGCTTACAGAGATTAGCGGGTTGTTGTGATTTCAGACCAGCCAGATACAAGACGATCAATTACAGTCTGTGCAAGGTTCAAGGACATGCGGGCCTTGCTCATTGCGATTGTAACATCGTGCAGATCAACAGATTCAGGATCTGTGATTACCTGCTGCTGAAGCTTAGAAACTTCAACCTGCTGGTCATTCATTGATTGAAAAGCTTGAATAAGATAGTCGTCAAAAGATTTACGGGTCTTTTCTACCCCAACTTCTGCAGCATTTGTCTGCTGAATACCAAGAACTGAGTTCCCCTGATGAGCAGCGTTTGTACGTGTAAGCTGCAAAGTATTAAATTCTGGAATTTTCATTCTTTTTTCCACTCCCGATTAAAATTTTACAGCTTACAGCCCGTACTGTCAATTAACTTTATCTGTTTCCAATCTCAAGGGCTGCACTGAACATAGATTTTGCGCCTTCGATAACAGTAGAGTTAGCCTCGTAAGCGCGGCTGGCAGAAATCAGGTCTACCATTTCGTTTACGATGTTTACGTTTGGATATTCAACATAACCAGCATTTGGACCGGATTTGATTGCATCTGGATGATCAGGATCATAAACAAGACGACCTTCTGAAGTGTCTTTTACGATTTCACGAACCTTAACACCTTTCCCAGGACCATTATCCATAGAAGCTGGAGTAAAAGGAGAACGCCACTGGGCAGATTTTGCGCTTACTGGTTCAAAAATGATTCTTGAACGCTTGTATGCACCGCCGTCCTGAGTGCGAGTTGTAGAAGCGTTAGCGATATTGTCAGAAATAACATCCGAACGAAGGCGTTCAGCAGCCATTCCAGTAGAAGCAATGTTAATCGATGTAAAAAGTCCCATATTATTCTCCTATCCTATTTTTTCATGACAGTATTGAGCTGTGAAAATTCAAATGATGTAAGCTGTGTGAGAAGTCTGTACTGCATCTGAATCTGGAGGATGTTGTTTGCTTCTGTTTCCGCATCAACATTGTTTCCGTTCGCTTTTGCTGTTGTTGTATAGTCTAAGACACGGCGAGGTTCAACATCGCGGTAGTCGTAAGGTTCGTTAAGCTGAATGTGACGTTCGTCAGTTGTTGTGAGTTTAAATCCGTTTCTTGCTTCTTCTTCTGATTCAAAAGCCCGTTTAAGTTCGCTTTCGAAATTAACTGTGGAACGCTTAAAGTTTGGAACTTCGCTGTTTGCCAGGTTGTTTGCGCTAACCTGATAACGAAGAGATGTGGCATCCATTGCACGCTGCAACAGATCAACTGATCGTGTAAATGTATTCATAATTTTGTCCTTCTTACTTTAAGTTTCGGAAGGACAAAATTAAAGTTTAGTATTTTCTAAAGGATATATCGTGAAAGATCCTGGCTCTGAACTACATCGGAAAGCTGCTGGTCAACATAAGCGGCATCAACCTTGAAGGTTTCACCCTTGTGTTCGTCAGCTGTAAAGTTGATTTCATCCAAAACCTTTTCCATGATTGTATGAAGGCGGCGGGCACCGATGTTTTCCTGCTTGCCGTTCACTTCTTCTGCAATTGTACTCATGCGGTCAATGGCATCTTCTGTAATGTCCAAAGTAACTTCTTCTGTTCCAAGAAGAGCTGTGTACTGCATGATCAGGCTGTTCTTAGGTTCCTTAAGGATCTTCTTGAAATCTTCTTTTGTAAGAGATTCAAGTTCGACACGCAATGGAAAGCGTCCCTGAAGTTCAGGAATAAGATCGCTTGGCGCTGCAACACTAAATGCACCGGCCGCAATGAACAGAATGTGTGTTGTGTTGATTACGCCAAACTTTGTGTTTACGTTGCTTCCTTCTACGATAGGAAGAATGTCTCTCTGAACACCTTCACGGCTAACATCCTTACCGTTTGATTCACCGTGGTTAGCGATCTTGTCGATTTCATCAATAAAGATGATACCGCTGTTTTCTACACGATTCTTTGCAATGTCGCAAACCTTGTCGTTATCAACCATGCTGTCCAAAGTTTCTTCTGTAAGAATCTTGCGGGCTTCCTTAACAGAAACCTTGCGACGCTTGTGACGACCGCCGTTCAACATTCCTGCAAGATTCTGCATGCTTGACTGAAGGTCATCCAAAGAACCGCCGGCAATGATTTCCATGCTTGGCATTCCCTGATTGCGACTTACAGTAACCTCAACCTCACGATCTTCAAGCTTGCCATCCCGCAACATCTGGCGGAACTTTTCTCTTGTTGAAGACATATCATTTGATTCAGAAGTCTTATCTGAATTATCGCCAAGAACAATGACATTCCCTACACCCCCTGTTGCCTGAGCCAATGTAGATGCCACATCCTCATTTTTAATGTCTTTTTTTCCAGAACCTGGCAAAAGCAAATCCAGAAGCTTTTCTTCTACAACAGAAACAGACTGCTCTCTAAGCTGTTCTTCCATTTCTGCCTTAACATCCTTGTAGCCAACAGCCATAAGATCACGGACCATAGACTCAACATCCCGGCCAACATAACCTACTTCTGTATATTTTGTAGCTTCAACCTTAAGGAATGGAGCATTGCACAACTTTGCAAGGCGGCGGGCAATTTCTGTCTTACCACAACCAGTAGGTCCAATCATAAGAATGTTCTTTGGTGCAACTTCATCACGAATGGCTTCATCCAGCTTAAGGCGACGGGTTCTGTTACGGAGGGCAACTGCAACCGCACGCTTAGCGTTTTTCTGTCCGATAATGTACTGATCAAGCTGTTCAACAATCTGTTTTGGTGTCATATCCATCTGATTTTCCATGATTAAAGTTCCTCTACTGTGATGTGGTTGTTTGTATAGATACAGATATCACCTGCGATCTTAAGTGACTTTTCTGCGATTTCCCGAGCACTCAAATCAGAAGATTCAAGATATGCAAGAGAAGCGGCATAAGCATAGTTTCCACCTGAACCGATGGCAAGTACATCGTTTTCTGGTTCAATTACATTTCCGTCACCGCTGATCAAAAGGATTTTTTCCTGATTTGCAACAAGCAGAAGCGCATCCATTTTCTGAAGGGAACGGTCTGTGCGCCATTTTTTTGCCATTTCCACGGCAGAACGAGTCAGATCCCCGTTGAATTCCTTTACCTTGCTTTCAAAAATATCAAAAAGAGTAAAAGCATCTGCAACGCTTCCTGCAAAACCAGTGATGATCTTGCCGTCGTAAATCTTACGAACCTTGCGGGCATTTCCCTTCATGATTGTATTTCCTGCAGTTACCTGACCGTCACCAGCCATGGCAACATGACCGTTTCTTTTTACTGCAATTACAGTTGTACTTCTGATTTTTTCACCCATAACTTTTTCCTTTATTCATCCTTGGAATGAGGATGAGCTTTATTATAAACGTCTATCAAGCGTTCTGTTGTAATATGCGTATATCGCTGTGTGGTAGAAACGCTGGAATGCCCAAGCATTTCCTGAACCATACGAACATCCGCACCACCAGCCAGCATTGCTGTGGCAAATGTATGTCGCAAGGCATGAGGCGAAACATGATGGTTCGTTCCTTCTGCCCCAGAATATCTACCAAGAATCCATCGGATTCCGTGAGCAGAAAGCGGCTTTCCCTTTTGATTTACAAAAAGTACTTTCACAGTATCTGGCATGCCCAGCTTTTCAAACAGAGCCTTTCTGTCTTCCATATATTTTTCGATGGCAGTCCGGGCATCCTGTTCAAAATAAACCCGCCTGTCCTTTTTACCCTTACCGGTAACCATTGCAGAACTGTAATCACTGGCCATATCAGAAAGCATCAGTCCAGAAACCTCGCTTACACGGCAGCCGGAAGAATACATCATTTCAAAAATAGCCTTATCCCGGTTTGCCCATAAAAGCTCATTTTTTTCCGGCATATTGCACAGTTCATCGATCTCTGCACCTGTAAGGAATCTTGGCATATGTTTAGGGAGCTTTACTGTATTAACCTTTACAGCTGGATTAACTTTAATATATTCAAATTTTCTGCAATAGGCAAAAAAAGTTCTGATCGCCGCTATAAAACGGTTTACGCTTGCGGCCGCCATCCTCTTTTCAGAAAGTTTGGCAACGCACAAGCGCAGGTCTTCCGTAGTTATATCGTCTACAGGACAATCTTCACCAAGTACAGTTGTAAGGTGAAGAAAGTCATTTTTGTAAGCTGTAATTGAGTTATCTGAAAGTTCCCGAACGGCTGAAAGATAAGTAAAAAACTCTGCTCCTACAGCCTTCAATGAATTATCTGAACTCATTCAGCAACCTATTATTCGTCATCCTCAGCCACAGAAGGCATTGGTGTTTCTTCATCTGCAGAATGGAGGTAATCACAATCCGGATTGATACAAGACTTGTAAGAACCGTTCTTTTTGTCAAACTTTTCAACAAGGAACCAACCACACTTAGGACAGCTTGCTTCAATTGGCTTAAAGTGAGAAATGAAGTTACATGTTGGATAGTTTGTACAACCGTAGAATTCCTTTCCACGACCCTTTGTCTTACGGGCAACAATTTCTCCAGTACAACCAGGAACTGGACATTTAGCCAATGAAATTGACTTTGTATTATGACATTCTGGGAATCCAGAACAAGCAAGGAAGTATCCGAAACGACCAAGCTTTTTCATCATCATCTTGCCACACTTTTCACAAACCTTGTCTGTTGGTTCATCAAGACTACCCTTAACGCTTTCAACAGATTCCATAACTTCGTCTACACGCTTACGGAATGGACCAAAGAAGTCGCCGATCATTCCGTTCCAGCCAAGTTCGTCTGCTTCTACCTTATCAAGATTTGTTTCGACTTCGGCAGTAAAGCTTTCGTTAATAACAGCTGGGAATGATTCAACCAAGATCTTACAGATCATGCGGCCAAGCTGAGTTGGAACCAACTGCTTGTTTGAACGTGTAACATAGTAACGGTCAAGCAATACAGAAATGATTGGTGCATAAGTTGAAGGACGACCGATACCCTTTTCTTCAAGTGTACGAACGATTGAAGCATCAGTGTAACGAGCAGGTCCCTGAGTAAAGTGCTGTTCTGGGTAGAACTTATCAGAATTGATTACTTCATCAACCTTAAGGCTTGGAAGATTTCCAGTCTTGTCTTCTTTTGAAGAAAGAAGCTTGATTACATTGTAGAAGCCCTTTTCAGAGATCTTAGAAGCGCTTACGCGGAACAAAGCGTCACCTGCAGTGATTTCTGCAGATGTTGTTACAGTCTTTGCGTTGTTCATCTGTGAAGAAACAAAACGTTCCCAGATGATTGTGTAAAGACGAAGCTGATCGCGAGTAAGATATTCCTTAACCGAATCAGGAGTATATTCTGTATAAGTTGGACGGATACCTTCATGGGCATCCTGAGCCGATTTACCAACTGCATAATGGATTGGTTCAGCAGGAAGTTCATCTGGATAATTTTTAGAAAGCCATCCGCGAACATCATCCAAAGCTGTCTGTGAAATACGAACAGAGTCAGTACGCATGTAAGTGATCAAACCAACGCGGCTTGAACCCATGTTGATACCTTCGTAAAGCTGCTGGGCAATCTGCATTGTCTTTCTTGAAGTGAAGCCCAGACGGTTAGCGGCAGCCTGCTGCATCTTAGAAGTTGTAAATGGAGCCTTTGGACGAACAGTCTTTTCTGTCTGCTTGATGTTTGAAACCTTGCATTCAGAGTTCTGGATTTCTGCAATGATATCCTTTACTGCCTGCTCACCTTTAAGTTCAGGATTTTCACCCTTATATTTTACGAGCTGAGCTGTGAACTTTGTCTTTCCTTTTACAAAGTCTGCATCAAGAGTCCAGTATTCTTCTGGAATAAAGTTTTCTACTTCTTCTTCACGTTCACAGATAAGACGAAGAGCTACAGACTGAACGCGACCTGCAGACAAACCGTTCTTTACCTTTGCCCACAAAAGAGGACTAAGGTTGTAACCTACAAGACGGTCAAGAACACGGCGAGCCTTCTGAGCGTTTACCTTTGCTTCGATGATTTCGCCAGGATTCTGAACAGCTTCCTTGATTGCAACAGGTGTAATTTCGTTGAACACGATACGACTGATCTTAGCGTCTGTCTTTTCTTTAAGAGCATTGTTCAAATGCCATGCGATAGCTTCCCCTTCACGGTCGTTATCGGATGCCAGCAATACAAAGTCAGATTTCTTTGCATCTTTCTGAAGTTCTTTAAGAAGCTTTGCACGACCGCGAACAGTGATGTATTCCGGCTGGAAGTTGTTTTCAACATCAATTGCAAGACGAGATTTTGGAAGGTCAATCAAATGACCCATAGAAGCCTTTACTGTATAACCAGGCCCAAGATACTTTTCAATAGTATGGGCCTTGGCAGGAGACTCTACGATTACCAGAGTCTGTGGTGTCTTTGCTTTAGATTTTTTCGATGTAGATTTCTTTTCAGCCATAAAATCCTCACAATTAAGTAGCTATATAAACGCCAGCTCAAGCTGACTTTCAGTTTCTTTTTTCCAGTTTCGTATTCCAGGAACTTCCACTCTGCAACGGCAGTAATCCCTGTAATTCTGTATCATTGGTGCTCCGGCATCCAGATATTTTTCAGGAGTGTTTTCCAGCTTTGATTTACTGGCTTTTCCTAAGGCAAACTTTGCCGCCAACTCCCGCTCAACCTGATCCCGAACCTTAACAGCCATTTCAGAAACCGCCACCTGATGAAACATAACATCCCGGCCGTCCTCCAGCGCAAAGTCCGCTGTAATAAGCGCACCACTACCCGCCGGAGCCTGAATCACCACCGTTACCGGTGACAAAGCTGCAATAATTCTGTTTCTCTGCACAAACCGCCAGCTTTCCGCCGGAACCCCAGGAACCCACTCACTGATTATAACACCACCGGTTTTCAGAATGTTTTCCGCCAGTCGCCTGTTGGAATAAGGAGTTATACTGTCTATGCCACAAGGAAGCACACCACAGGTTCGTCCACCAGGAAGTCTTATTCCTTTTTCCATAGCATCAAAGACTGCATTTACAGCCCCAAGATGAGCTGCTCCATCAACACCGTTGGCAAGTCCGCTAACAACCGTTACACCATCATTCGCAGCATCAAAGGCAAACTCAATGGCAGCCTTTTTTGCTTCCGGTGTAATTCGTCTGGTTCCAACTACAGAAACAGTTCGTCCCGCAAGACAAGAAATATTCCCAATGTAAAAAATTGCAAAAGGAGCATCACTACATTCCCGCAAGAGCGCAGGATATTGCGAATCCGTATAAATGACAAAGTTGATTTTCTTTGCCTGCAGAATCATAAGTTCCCTGCGGGCACACCTTAGATTTTCTTTGCCATTCCAGACAGATTTAATTTTTCTGCCACAGATTAATTCAATATCTTCTATAGACAGTAATGCAAGGTCAATAAAACTGTCAAGTTTTTTTAATAGATTAAGTTTTTCTGATAGAGAAAGAAAGGTAATTCTCGCCAGACTAATCAACAAAAGCTGATCTTTCTGATTAGAATCCATAGCTTGCGTCAAGCACCACCTTTTTGTTGGCCTCAGCCTCAGCTTTTCTTCCTGCGGATTTTGTGATTGAAATGATACGATCATACATGTCTGCGGCTTTATCAAACTCATAAGACATGTAATATGCACGGGCAAGCACCATCATACCATCAGTGTTTTTAGTTTCGATTTCTACAAAGCGTTCAAGATATTCAACTGCAGCAGGACCATTATCAAGGTCAAATGCATAAAGAACACCAAGAGCATACAAAGCATTGGCATAGCGTCCATCAATCTGAACCGCCTGCTTAAATGCTTCTTCCGAAAGCTTAAGATAATTGGCTTTCTTTTCTGTTGCTCCACGGCCTTCAAAATCAAGGGCAGAATGACTAACATAACCTGCACACAAACCTACGTAATAATAAAGATTTGGGTTGTCAGGATACATCTCAACAGCACTCTGGAATGCCTTCAGAGCCTCGCCATACATTTTTTTATCAAGATAACGGGTACCAAGAATCTTGTACCAGATACCGATTTTAGCATTTTTTTCCACCAGTTCCTCAGCTTCTTCGTCATACTGAGCGATTCCAGCCTTGATCTGTTCGATATTTCCAGGATTTCCTGAATACTTTTCCATTTTCTGAATGCGTTTTTCAAGGAGTGATTTGTTAGAATAATTACAGCCGCTAAATAAAAGGGAAAGAACTGCCGCTGAAACAACTAAAACTTTTTTCATTTTTCCTCCGTATATTCATGTTGATGTCCGGGAAAGTACTTCTGATGATAAGACGAAAGCTGCTTATCGTCAACATGAGTATATATCTGTGTAGTCGCAAGATCCGCATGACCAAGAAGTTCCTGGACTGAACGCAGGTCCGCTCCTCCACTCAAAAGATGAGTCGCAAAGCTATGCCGTAACGTATGAACCTTAACGTCAATTCCGGCAAGGGTATTCAATTCCTTGAACCGTTTCCAGACACCTTTTCTGGAAATAGGCTTACCCCGGTAATTAACAAACACTTCCGGAACTGCCCTTTCCTTTACCAGCTCAGGGCGAACATTATTTAGATAATTTTCCAGCTTTTCTTTTGCCCTGTCATTAAAAGGAACAATTCGTTCTTTGTCACCTTTACCGTGAACCAGGATGATTCGTTCATTCAGATGGACATTGCTTACAAGAAGACCACAAGCCTCGGAAATACGAAGTCCGCAGGAATAAATCAGTTCAAAAAGAGCATCATCCCTTTTTCCAAGGTTGTCGCTTGTATCAATCTGAGCAAGAAGATTGTCCACCTGTTCAATAGAAAGCACCTTTGGCAAGGCTCTGCTGGCCTTTGGCCGTTCAATCAGCAGGGCAATATTCTCTTCCCAAATGCCAAGCCGTTCCAGATAGGAACCAAAAGCTCTGATAGAAGAAATGTCTTTGGATAAAGTTAAAGGAGCGTGGTCAGTAGTCTTTCGCCACGCAAGAAAATAGATGAGGTTTTGCACTGTAACCGCAGACAGTTTTATACGGCTTTTCTCCAGCCAGTGCAAGAATATTTCAACTTCATAGCGATAAGTATCCGCAGACTCTTTAGACAATCGCTCCACCTGAAGTAAATCAGTGTGGAAACGAGTCAAAAAAGATTGAATCTTATCTTCTGCAGTTTGATTCTTATCGTTCAAAAGGAATACCAGTTCTCTTCTTTCTAGCAATTGCAGGTGTAGAAAGATCTGAAGGATTTGAAGCAGCAGGTTTTGCAAATGTTCCTGTCTGACTAGGACGAACCGAAGCGGCAGGTTCCTTTGTTACAGGAGTTGCATCAAACAAACCAACATTTTCATCTGTTCCTGAAGAAGGTTTTCCACCAAGAATACTTGTAAAGTCTTCAAGTGAAACTTCATTGTTATCTACGATTGAAGCTTCAACAACAGGTTCTTCAACAGCTTCACTTTCAGCAGCCATAGATGCCCTTGAGCTTGTATCAAAACCTGTAGCAATTACTGTTACACTGATTCTGTCACCCATATCGCGGTTAAGAACGATACCAGGCTTAAGATCAAAACCAGGAGCAGCAGAAGCTGTTACTATATTCGAGATTTCATTCAATTCATTAAGGCTGAAGTTTTCACCAGCACGTACATTTACCAGGAAGTGCTTAGCGCCATCAATTCTTGTATCCTCAAGAAGTGGGTTGTTGATAGCCTTTGTTGCAGCATCAACTGCACGATTATCACCTTCAGCATCACCGATACCGAACAAAGCAGATCCCTGTTCACGCATAGCAGCCTTTACATCCGCAAAGTCGATGTTTGGTGTACCATATTCTGTGATGATTGTAGACATACCTTCAATGCTCTGGCGAAGCAAATCATCAGCAGCCTTGTACTGATCAATAAATGACATTCCTGTACCAAAAATCTTTGTGATCTTTTCATTTGGAATGACGATTACAGAGTCAACTGCTTCATGAAGCTTTCTGATACCGTCTTTTGCCAGTTCCATTCTCATAGAACCTTCCCATTCAAATGGAGTTGTAACGATACCAACAGTAAGAGCACCGATTTCACGGGCAATACGAGCAACAACAGGAGCA
The DNA here is from genome assembly GCA_045616085.1 of Treponema sp. Lineage (GTDB taxonomy): Bacteria > Spirochaetota > Spirochaetia > Treponematales > Treponemataceae > Treponema_D. The sequence goes on along the minus strand of JAZLGB010000058.1, from coordinate 81,403 downwards.
GAACCTGTACCTGTACCACCACCCATTCCGGCAGTTACAAATACCATGTTTGCACCTTTGAGAATATTTTTGATAGCTTCCTTATCTTCTTCAGCAGCCTTCTGTCCAATAGAAGGATCTCCACCGGCACCAAGTCCCTGTGTAATTTTCTGACCGATGGCAATACGTGTAGGAGCAGAAGATTTATTAAGTGCCTGCAAATCGGTATTCAGGGCAACAAAGTCAACGTTGTGAATCTGAGCTTCGATCATACGGTTAACGGCATTTGAACCACCGCCACCACATCCTACTACCTTGATTACTGTAGGACTTACATTATTCAAATCAGAGCCCTTTTCGTTAACTACTTCAAATTCCATTATTTTCCTCCCAACCCCAAGTTCCTAGAATAATGATTTGAAAAATTTCAATATTTTACTTTCGTTTGGATTTTTTTCTTTGTTAGCTTTATTGATTTTCTTAGCCTTGTTTGGCTTATGGCCGATTGAATTCTTACAGGCCTTAACAAGACCAACTACTGTTGACCATTCAGGACCTTCGTAATCTTCTTCAATTCCGCCCATTTTTTCAGGATAACCAATACGAACATTGTCTGTATTGAAAACTTCCTGAGCCATTTCCAGAACACCGTCCATGTTGGCTCCCCCACCAACAAGAATGATGTTTCCGCTAAGGGAAGTAACATTTGTTCCTTCCAGAATCTTATTTCTAACCATTGTGAAGATTTCTTCAACTCTGGCAGATATGATTTCGCAAATTTCAGCCTGTTCAACTTCACGAGGAGGCTGTCCCCCAATACCGTTAATGATAACTGTACGGTTTGGATCAACATTTTCCATCCAGCAGCATCCTGCTTCAAGCTTGATTCGTTCAGCTTCTGCAACAGAAACCCCTTCCACAACCGCAATATCATTTGTTACAAGGTTTCCACCAACTGGAATTGAGGCTGTACAGATTGGAGCTCCATTCAGCAAAAGAAGGATGTCTGTTGTTCCGGCCCCCATATCAACAAGAATTGAACCAAGCTCCATTTCATCTTCATTTACAACACATTCTGCGCTGGCAAGAGTCTTGAGGAAAACTCCGTCCATTTCATAGCCTGCACGATTAATACAAGTCTGAATGTTCTGAATTGTTGTTTTTGAAGCTGTAACAATATGAACTTCTGCTTCAAGACAAACTCCAAGACGGTGCAATGGATCTTTGATACCTGAAACGTGATCTACAATGTAATTCTGAGGAATAAGATGAAGCATCTGACGGTCCAAAGACAGTGGAACAGCCTTGGCACATTCACGAACTCTGGCAATGTCTTCCTCTGAGATTTCTCGCTGAGATTTATTTTTTGTGGAAACTGCAACCTTACCTGTGGCATTGATGCCTTCAATCTGTTCGCCACCAACCGCTGTAAAACAAGAACGAACGTCAATTCCGGCGTTCAATTCAGCGTTTCTGATGGCATTCTGAATGGCATTTGAGGCTGCTTCAATGTTTACGATATTGCCGTTGCGCAAACCTGCAGACTTTTCACAGGCTGTTCCGGCAATCTTTAATTTGTGTGTCTCTTCATCAATTTCACCAATTGCAACGCGTATGCAACTGGTACCGATATCAAGGCCAACGATCATTTAATTATTCCCACCCGTTAGCGTTTTCTATAAGAAACTGAACCGTAGCGCAAATCGATTTCAGAAACATTTGGTTCAATAGAATTTACAACGTCTAACGCTACCATCATATACTTTAATGCGTCTTCGTTCAATGTACGGTCAGTAAGAACTTTAATTTTTGATCCAACAGGAATGATTGCAAGCTCATAATTTCCATATTCTTTTGGAATTACGCAGATCTCAGAAATAGCCGCAAAGTATTTCTTACTGATGTTCTGGATGACAGAAATCTGGTCGATCAAAGTACGGTATTTCTGAGGAATACGCATACCTTCTGTAAGATGTTCAATTGGAAGACCAGAAACAATTGGAACACCAGCAGCTTCAGATGCTTCAAAAGAATGTTCAGGGAAAAGAACACCACTTTTATCAATCTGAACCGCAATGCTTCTTCCATTCTGACTAAGGAATGTCATTGCAACAGGAGCACGTTCTGTAACTTCAATATAGATCTTATTTGGAAATGCTTTTCTTACAGAAACTGAATCAATACCGCTTTCAGAAGCAAGGATTGAAACGGCAGAATCTGCATTGAAATCAAACCAGTTCTTTGTATTCATAGGACGTAAAAGATTTACGATTTCCGCAGCCGAATAGTTTTCTGTACCTGTTACAGAAACTTTTGGAGCTTCAAGACAAGGACGAACAAGCTTGTAGAATGCAAATTCAAGCACTACACAGAACGCAAGAATAGCGAAAATAATTTTAACAGCTCGCAATGTCTTATCCTCCTTAGCTGAAGATTTTACCGCCTTCTTGAATGCATCTGCATCGAAGCCATAACCTGCTTCATCTTCATCCAAGTCGTAAACGATACTCAAATCACTCATAAACTTTTACCCCACCAATTGTGTCAACTTCATTTAAATCTAAATTTATGTCCACTTTTTTATTTTCGGAATTACATCTGGAAGCATTAACAACAAAACCACACATACAAAGAGTGATGATTATTGATGAACCTCCTAAAGAGAAGAATGGAAGCGGAATACCTGTCGAAGGAAGCGCTCCACAAACAACTCCACAATTCAAGAATGACTGAAGAACAATCATTGTAATGAATCCAAAGGATGCAAAGCCTGCAAAACGGTCCTTGCATTCAAAAGAAATCTTAAATCCGCGCCAAGCAAATACAGCCAGCATCACGAAATATGTAATCACGCCGCCAAGACCGTTAGCTTCTGCCCATGACGCAAAGATAAAGTCAGCCTGAACTTCAGGAATCTTTCCGCTCTGAACAAGGTTGGAACCGATTCCCGCACCCCAGAATCCACCGGCGCTGATAGCTCTTTTAGAAGCCATGCTCTGGAAATTGCTTGAAGCAAGACGTTCTGTTGGATTCATGAAAGCGATGATTCGTTCAAGACGATATTCCTGACTTACCACGTAATAAACAAAACAGAGGGCTGCAAGAAAACCTACAAACCACATCCATCTAATCTTCATTCCACAGGCAGCAAAGAAAATACATCCAAATCCAAAAAGGAAGATAGAAGTTGAAAGGTCTTTCTGCTTAAGAACAAGGGCGATAAGGAAGCACATGACGCATACACCGCCAAAAACATTTCTTTCTTCTGGATCTGAAATTGAAGCCTGTTTATCGAAAAAGTTGGCAAGGAACAAGATCATTGCAAACTTAACAACTTCAGAAGACTGCAAAGTAAAGTTGAAAGGCATTTTAAGCCAACGGCGGGCACCGTTACGTTCAACAGAAAATGCAGGTATGAAAGTCAAAAAACAGATGATCACAGTAGCAATCAAAAGGCTTGGAATGATTTTTCTGATTGTTTCCACAGGAAGGAAAGCAAAAAGAACAAATCCACCCATTCCGATCAATGCACAGATCAACTGTCGCTTTACAAAATAGAACGAGTCATTGAACATTCTTGAGGCAGCAGCCTGAGAGCAGAAATACAATGTAAAAAGGCCAATCCCAAGAAGAAGGATTACCATCACAGAGAATGTATTGTCGCTTTTTCGGAAGCTTTCTACCGGTCTGTCTGCAAAAAAAGTATAGTTGCTCATTACTTCTCATCCTTCAAAATGATTGGGATGATTCTTTCCAGAGCAATACCACGACTGGCCTTAATAAGAACTACATCATTTTCCTTTGCAGCAGCAAGGATTTCATCTCCTGCTTTCTGCATAGCGATTTCATCGTGTTCAGGAATATATTTGGCATTTGTAAAACCTGCACGAACAGCAGATTCATAGCCGTACTTCATTTCTTCACCGATAAGCACCAAGAGACCAGGCTTACTCTTAGCAGCTGTCTCACCCACCCTAGCGTGTTCATCAGCAGATTTTTCACCAAGCTCAAGCATATCTCCAAGTACGTAAATCTTTTCATTTACGTTTTCCAATGAAGAACAGAAATCAAGTACATTTACCATTGATTCAGGATTAGCGTTGTAACAATCCTTGATCAAAGTTACTTTCTTACCAGACTTGAGAGTAACAGCCATTGTTTCCATGCGGCCATTTACAGCATCAACATTTTCAAGACCAGCCTTAATCTGTTCTGCAGAAAGTCCCAGTTCCTTACCGATAGCACTTGCACCAAGAGCATTGCGGTAGTTGTACATTCCAGGATTTTTAAGATGAATTTCTACGCCATAAAGATTAAAGATTGTTCCTTCAAGACCACAATCCTTAACATATTCAGCACCACTGAATTCCTTTTCAACGGTGTTTCCGTAGTAAGAAATCTTTCCACGAACATTTTCACCAAGGAATTCAGCGAAATCATCTTCTGCAGGAATGAATGCAACACCGTCTTCTGGGATATATTTGAAGATCTTTCTTTTTTCGATAGCAATATTTTTACGGCTTCCAAGAATACCGATATGAGCTGTACCAACATTAGTTACAAGAGCGTATTTTGCCTTAAGAACAGCAGAAATCTCACCGATTTCATCCTTTCTGTTCATACCCATTTCAAATACGCCAACTTCATGTTCATCACGAATGTTAAAAACTGAAAGAGGAAGTCCAGTTTCAGAGTTAAAGTTTCCCTGAGTGTAAACAACGTTATATTTCTGCTTTAAAACAGAAACGACCATTTCTTTTGTTGTTGTCTTACCGCTTGAACCAGTAACCCCAACCTTAATAAGTTTTGGAAATTTAGCAACATAAGCTGCTGCAGCATCCTGCAAGGCTGTCATTGTATTTGCAACGGCGATAATGCTTACATTTTCATTCTGCTTTGCAAGATCGTCGTAAGTTTTTGAATTAACTGCATAAGCACTTTCTGCAATAAAAATTACAGTTGCTCCACTTTCAATGGCTCCAGGAACATATTTATGACCGTCCTGTACAGTGCCAATAAGAGGAACAAAAAGAGTTCCAGCCTTTACGTTACGGCTGTCAGTTGCAACTGATGTAAAACCAAAGTTAGCCTTGTTCTTTTCCCCACCGATAAACTGTCCGTTTACGGCTTCCATTACCTCATCAAGATTTAACAATGTGTTTTTCAAAGTAATTCTCCCCTTATTTCTTTGAACCATTCATTTCGACACGTACAATGTCTTCGGTCTCAGCCTTATGCATCCCCAGCTCTTCAACAGCAATCTTTTCGATTCTGTCAGTGCTTGAAAGCAGGCTGATGTCACTTACAAGCTTTTTGTTTTGTTCGATCAAACGTTCCTGCTTCTTTTCCAGATCAGCTATTTCCCTGGCCAGATCTGCATATCTTTTTGTCTGAATCGCATAGGCGATCAGCAAAGCAGGAATTGCGGCTGCCAGAAGACAGGTACCGATTTTTGAAAGAACTTCCCATGTTTTTCTTTTCATCAGTATCCCTCAACTCCCAGCAGATGATGCTCGTTTGCATCCCGGAGTTTTCTTACAACCCTGAGTTTTGCACTTCGGGAAGGAGAATTCTCCTTTATTTCTTCATCCGTAGGTCCCACCGGCTTACGGGTTAAAATTTCAGCACAAGGTTTTCCACCACAGCGGCACTGAGCCACTTCAGGTGGACAAACACATTCACGACCTAAGTTGCGGAAGTAATTCTTGACGATTCTGTCTTCCAAAGAATGGAATGTAATAACACCAAGTTTTCCGCCCACATTAAGGTTGTTAAATGCATTGTGCAAAGCATCAGGAATGTGTCTAAGCTCACTGTTTACTGCAATTCTTAAAGCCTGGAATGTTCTTGTAGCAGGATGAATTGGACCGTGGCGGTAATTTCCTGGGACAGCTTCAAAAATAATGTCAGCAAGAGCTTTAGAAGATTCAATCTTTCCTCCATTCCTTGCTTCTACAATTGCTTTTGCGATACGTCGACTGAGTTTTTCTTCGCCATACAAGTAAATCAAGTTGGCAAGCTCTTCTTCCCTCATACCGTTTACGATATCCGCAGCCGATTCACTTTCACTATTCGGATCAAGGCGCATATCGAGAGGTTCATCATATCTGAAAGAAAAACCACGACCGGAACGCTCATAATGAAACACAGAAATTCCCAAATCAAAAAGGATCAAATCTGGCTTCGGATATTCAGCTGGATAATTGGCATGAAAGTCATTGAACCAGCCGTTATAAAAATGCATTCTGTCACCATGAGGAGCCAGTCTCTCTCTAGCCCGTGCCTGAATAACAGAATCTGCATCAATACCAATTACATTAAGTGATGGAAAATTAGATAAGAAGGCATTTGAATGGCCACCTTCACCCAAAGTGCAGTCAACCATCCACCCATTCTTTTCAAAAGGTTCTCCCACAGGAGAAAGCCAATCAAGACAAGACTGTAACAAGACAGGTGTGTGAACGATTTCCACTTTTTTATATCCCCACTTTTTTTATGCCCTAGAAGTTAATGTCCTTGAACTGTTCACTAGCTTCCACAAGCTTATCTTCTGTTTCCTTCAAATAAGCCTCGTAGTTTGAAGCATTCCAAAGTTCAACAAAACGCTGTTCACCAAGGAATACACATTCTTTTTCCAACGAAGCAAATTCTCGCAAACTCTGTGGGATTGAAAGACGACCGGATTTATCAAATTCGATTTCCTGAGCTGGAGCGATAAACCGTCTCATGATGATTCGATTTTGTTCGCTGAAGGGAGAAGCGTTTGCCATCATTTTAGATGACATGCTTTCCCATTCCTCAGGAGTAAAAAGCCACAAACATCGGTCGATTGCTTTTGTAACAATCATGACATTTGAAGAAATTCCTGCACGAAGCTTAGTTGGAAACATTATTCGTCCCTTTTCATCAAGGGTATTTCTGTATTCACCTGTAAGCAATTTCATGCCACTTTCTTCCACTTTTTACTACTTTTTCCCACTTAATTATCATTTTACTGAATAAATTCATAAAGTCAATGATAAAAAGTGCCGAAAATGCATTTTTTTTCATCAAATCCGAATATTGAAACAAACCCAAAAGAGAAGTTAAAATCGTTAAAAATGATCAACACGTACAAGGAAAGCAGCCTTCACAGCACACTAAAAAAACTTTATTCAATGGAAGAAGGCTCCAGAACTGAAGTTTCTGCAGACGGCCACATCTACGACATACTCACAAAAGACGAAAACGTTATTGAAATACAGACAAAAAACTTAGGGAAACTAAAAGAAAAACTCCTGGATGCCTTAACAAAAGGAAGAAAAGTAAAGGTTGTTCACCCTATCCCGGTCAGAAAAACAATTGAAACCTACGACCAGAAAGGAAATTTAATTTCGAAAAGAAAAAGCCCTAAAAAAGAAAGCCTTTACTCCCTTTTTAACGAACTCAAGGGCATTTACCCTTTGATTACAAAAGAAAACTTTTCACTGGAAGTAATCCTAATAGAAATGATTGAAATCCGGACAAAAACAGACAAACCGGAACAGTCAGAAAACAAAAGAAGACGATTTAAAAGAGACTGGCAAAAAACAGACAAAAAACTTGTTGAAATAATCGAAACAAGAACCTTCGATAGTTACAAGGATTACTTAAAACTTTTACCACAAAACCTACCAGAAAAATTTTCAACCGCTGAAATAAAGGAAGAGTTTAAGAAAGATGATGACATTCCAGCCAATGCCTGCAGCTATGCAAATCTAATCGTCTGGACATTATCAAAAGCAGGACTAATCAAACAAACCGGAAAGAAAGGAAATCTAAAGCTATACAAAATCGACACCCCAGAAACCTACGGCGACTTCAGACCAGTTAAATAAAAAAAAACGCGCTTCCAACCGGAAGTCGCGTTTTTTTTATTAATTATTAATTGTTCATTATTAATTAATATTACCAGTTATCTGGCATATCATCTTCATCATGATTTTCCATATCATAAAGATCTGTTACACAGCGAAGATCATCGAAGTAAACGTAGTATGTACCACGAGCAAGCATTGGGTTACAGTCAACACGGAAACCAAGGATACGAAGACCAGGACGATCACCGTAGTAAGCACTGTGCTGAACAATACCATGTTCGCTATCAGGACTTGGTGGAATTACACAAGTAAGCTTTTTCCAACCACTGAATCCAAGTGAACCCATATAAAGTTCATAATCACGACCAAAGTAATCTTCTACAAGAAGGAAAAGATCATGTCCCTGGTTACGACCACATACCCAAACAGATACTGTCTTTGTAATACCTTCGATTGGAATTGGACGCTGTGAATTAATATAGAAAGAGTTTACACCACGGCGGAAGAATTCAACCTTAACACCAAGAACCTGTGTATCTTCAACATCTTCCTCACCCTTCAACGGTTCTTTCATTGCTGGAGAACCATCAAAGTTACGAGCAGAAATTACACCGAAATCTGGTGACATATGTACGAACCATGAACCGTCACGTTCAAACTTATCCAAAGAAATTTCACGAAGAGCCTGCATAGCAGAATCATTTCCAACTGTTTCTGGATTTGGATCTTCAACAAGACTGTTCTGAGCAAAAACTGCACAAGCAAGAGCAGCTACTACTGCTGTTAAGATAAACTTTTTCATTATTATTTAGCCTCCGCAGAAGAAGATGAAGAAGAATCCTGTTTCTTTCCAGCGTTTGTACCAGTTTCAGCACCGCTAAAATCCTGATCCTTCAATTCATAACCATCGTAAATGAATGACAAAGAATTTGACATATATTTAAGGTTATCAAGATAGATAGTAAAATCATCTACATATTCAGCAGCATCAGAACGGATACGGAAACCAATCAATGAAAGGTTTCTTGGACCTGAACGAAGTCTTGAATGCTGTGTCATCCAGCCTGGAATCTTAACGATGATGTTCTTCCAACCATTATAACGAAGGTTACAAGCAGGAAGGACGTGAACACGACCATCTGCATCACGAACCATAACTTCAAGGTAATAAAGGTAGTTTGCACCCCATACCCAGAAATCAAGATGATCTACTGTACCAATGAACGGAATTTCGTATGTCTTTCCATCTTTCATTGGAATAACTTCCATCCAGTTGTCACCCTTTCTATTAAAAGCAGCCTGAATACCAAATACCTTTGGTTCAACATCTGGCTTCTGGAAAGGTTTAAGCGAGTTAGGAATACCAGCAAAAGTTCCAAACTTTGGATATCCTTCAGCAACGAAACGGCTGGCATTAACTGTCCAAGACCATTCTGTTTCTGTGTCAAAGTTGTCAATAACAAATGTCTCTACACTCTTTGAGTTAGGCTGGCTGAATGCCGGAATGCTAAGTACAAAAAGCAGTGCAAGATTTACAAAGACTCTCAAGCCCTTTTTCATGTAAAACTCCTTATTCATATTACATTCCGAAATTGGAATGTCTCATTCAAGATTATCGGAATAAATATCAAAAAAAATTATACTTTTTTCAACTTTTAAAATTAATTAAAAGTTCACATCAAATTATATTTTATACCTTTGCTCTTTGTCAAATTGTTTTATTTCGATTCTTGCCTTGAATAAAAGAAGTGTTTAACCTAGAATTAAAGCAAAATGAAATTCCTAAGGAGTCATTAAGAATATGGTATCTTACAAAGAACTTGGTCTTGTAAACACAAAAGAAATGTTTGCTAAAGCTATGGCTGGTCACTATGCTATCCCAGCTTACAACTTCAACAACATGGAACAGATGCAGGCTATTATCCAGGCTGCTGTTGAAACAAAATCACCTGTAATTCTTCAGGTTTCTAAGGGTGCACGTGCATACGCTAACGGTACTCTTCTTCGCTACATGGCACAGGGTGCTGTAGAATACGCAAAGGAACTCGGCTGCGAAAAGCCACAGATCGTACTTCACCTTGATCACGGTCCATCTTTCGAAGTTGCTAAAGACTGTACCGACAACGGATTCTCATCTGTAATGATCGATGGTTCTGCACTTCCATACGATGAAAACGTAGCTCTCACAAAGAAAGTTGTAGACTATGCTCACGCTCACGACGTAACAGTTGAAGCTGAACTTGGTGTTCTCGGCGGTGTTGAAGATGACGTTGCTGCTGAAGAATCAAAATATACAAAACCAGAAGAAGTTGTAGACTTCGTAACAAAGACAGGTTGTGACTCTCTCGCAATCTCTATCGGTACATCACACGGTCGCTGTAAGTTCACTCCAGAACAGTGTACACGTGACGCTGACGGTGTATTGAACCCACCTCCACTCGCTTTCGACGTACTCGAAGCAATCGAAAAGGAACTCCCAGGTTTCCCAATCGTACTTCACGGATCTTCTTCAGTTCCAATGAACTACGTTCGTGAAATCGAAAAGTTCGGTGGAAAAATCCCTGACTCAGTTGGTATCCCAGAAGAACAGCTCCGCAAGGCAGCTTCTTCAGCTGTATGTAAGATCAACATCGACTCAGACGGTCGTCTCGCTATGACTGCTGCAGTTCGCAAGATCTTCTCTGAACAGCCAGATGTATTCGATCCACGTCTCTACCTCGGTCCTGCTCGTGACGAATTGAAGAAGATGTACATGCACAAGAACATCGACGTTCTTGGTTCAGCTGGACACTTGGACTAATTTTAGATTAAAAATTGACGATTTATAATTGTTGATTTGAAAAGCACGATTGCTTCGGCGTCGTGCTTTTTTTTATTTAACGTCCAGAGTCTGTTCGGTTACATGGCATTGAAGAAAATGGAATCTTACACCTGCAGCTTCAGCTTCTTTCCAGGCTTTTTCAAATTCTGGATGAGTCTTTACATTCGGTTTTACAGATTCAATTCCATCCATCTGAATGGCAAAGGCAACGTGACAGAAATACCCGTTTTTACAGGCTGCGGCCAGCTCCCTAAGATGCTTTACACCACGATCCGTTGGAGCATCTGGAAAATATCCCTGTCCCTGAACCTCAAGGGTACAGCCCTTCACTTCCATAAGATGCTTTTCAACAGATCCGTCTTTCCCCGTCCTTTCAAAATAGAAATCTATGCGGGAATCTCCGTAAGTGTATTCAGGTTTTATATACGAAAGATTTTGCTTCAAAAGCCATTCATGAACTACTTTATTTGGAGCCTGGCTGTCCATATTTATAAGAAGAGGCTGTTTACCAGATTCCTCTGGATAAGTTTTATAGACCGCAACAAGATCAAACTTGGTCTTACGGTCATGTCTTTCACGGAAGTCTTCCAGTATCACGGTAGCTCCCGTCAAAAGAAGTTCCTTGCAGCGACCAGTGTTCTTTACGTGAACAGTCTCTGTCTTTCCTTCAATCTGAACATGGGCTATAAAACGGTTTGGCCTGTCGACGAATATGCCTTTTACGATTTTTGTATACTGCATCAATAAAGTCCGTGAATCAATCTATAGGCAATGGAACCAGGTTTTGGACTTGCAGGACAATTATCTGGATCAAAGAACTGGGCGTCGGCAATTTCATCTTCCTGAAGAATGATGTCTCCAGAATCATAATCAGCCGTAAATCCCAGCATCAGTTGGCCTGGAAAAGGCCAGCTCTGGCTTCCGCGGTAAGTAATGTTCTTTATCTTTATACCTGTTTCTTCAAATACTTCCCGGGCTACCGCCTGTTCTGCCGACTCCCCGGCTTCCATAAAACCTGCGATACAGGCATAAATATCCTGATTTCGATAAGTGTGTTTAGCCAGCAGAACCTTTCCTTCTTTACGAACCACAACAATTATGCAGGGCTCAATTCTTGGAAAATGAATTTTCCTGCAGGAAGGACAAACTCTGGCAGAAAGAGTGCTGTGATCTTCCAAAGCGGCACCACAGGAACCGCAAAACCTGTGAGTTTTTCGCCACACAAGAATCGCCTTAGACCTAAAAGCATGGAAAGACTTTTCTTCCCCCTGCCCCGCAAAATACTCACGTAGAGTCACAACCTTAAATTCCTCCAAAAGCTCCTGAGGAACCGGAGAAGGAATGTTAACCGCAGAAAGAGAATTGTCTGGCTCTGAAAAAAAATCTTCATCAGGAAACCTTTTGCTCAGGGACAGGACATCCTCAAAAGACAGTTCACGGTCATCCTTGTGCAAAAGCATTTCCTTATCTGAGATTGCATAACAATGTAATGCTGGCTCAACAGGCTTTGAAACAAACATATCGGTGTTCTAGAAACCTAAAGATTCGCCAATGAGAACGACCTTGATTCGTCCTTCAGGTTTACTCTGTCGCGTGCGCACAAAAACGTTGCAGATTGACTGAGTTGATTTGCAGTCTGCACATTTTCCTGTCTTGCAGCATGGTGTATCAAGATTAAAACGCTGAGCATTGATTGGAGCAGCAACATTTCTTGCTCTGTCCTCTGCAGCTTCAAGATTACCGCAAACCTTGTTCATACCACATGCAATAACAACGCTTTTTGGTCCGTAAATCATCGCAGCAACGCGGTTTCCGTTACCGTCAATATTCAAGAGCTCACCATCCTGTGTGATGGCATTTGTGCTGGAAAGATAGGTGTCGCAGAAAAAAGCTTCATGCATAAGTTTGACTCTTTCTTCCGGTGTTTTTGCTGTATCGCGATCAATCACCTTATTTGATTTTTTAACTGCTTCAATTACCCCAAGGTCTTCCATAGTCATGGACCCACCCCAGCTTACAACATCTGTCGCTGGAATAAGGGAAAGGATCTTTTCTTTTGCTTCTTCTTTTGTGGCACAGTAATACGCCTCAAAGTGACGGGCTTCCAAAGCTTTTACAAGGGAAGCTCCCAATTTTTCATTACGAATCTGTTCAGGTTTTGATGTCATTATCTAAGTCTCCATAATCAATTATAAATCTTTTATGGTATAATTTCGATATGAGATTTAAAAATCTGTTGCGGCTTGCGCTTACATTTTTTGTCATAGCCAGTTTTGATCAGTTGGCCGCAGAAAAACCTGACATCAAATTCAATTCATGGGAACTCATCATTTACAGACCGGAAAACAGCTCCAACAATTATCACGGGATGAATGAAGTACGCTGCTGGTTCAAGCTGGAAGATGAAGAAGGAAATGATGTGACCTACACAAAATGCAAAGCCACCTACGAATGGACTTCAATGCCAGACAAAGTAAATTTCTACGAAAAATCTTATTACCTAAGCGGCGGAATGGCCATGCATCTGATAATTCAAAGCGGAAAGTACAAGATCTCTTTCTACACACCAGAAGACAAACAGTTCGGTGTAAAAACTCCTGAAAAGAAGACCTGGACTTCCAATGTTTTTGAATATGACACAGACAATCCTGCAAAAATGCTTTTCGTATACCCAGGAGCAAATGACAATGGATTTTATGACGGCAGCTGGATTGTTGATTACAGAGCGCCAAAATGGTTCAAATTCACAAAACCAAAAATGAAATAGCCTAACGCTTTAATGTTCTTAGATAGGCTTTATGTTTATCTGCCACCCTAAAGCTTTCAATTGATTTTTGGATTGCCTTGTTGTGGGTCCATGGATCAAGCAGATTCCCTTCAATAATTTTAACCGCTGAGTCCCACTGCTTAGCAAGAGCTGTCGCAAAATACCAGGCCACCATCATGTTCACATAATACTCGTCAGAACGAACCTGTGCCGCAAGTGTGAGGTATTCTGGAAGAAAGTCCTCATCAAGAAAATTATCCATAAGCATAAGAACCGCAAGCCTGAGGGTATATGGCCTATTGCTTTTTAACCATTCCTTGATCTTTTCCAGAAGTTCCGGCCGATGCTTTTTTGCACACTTTGGCTTTACGGAATCATTTACCGCCCAGTTGTTTATATGAGGCATAAAGGCTTCCAGTCTGGCCATCATCTCTTCATAATCTTTGATTTCATTCAGGATAAACACATGAAGCATGTTCTCGTCATGATATTCATGCGGTAGTTGAGAAAGGAACTCTTCTGCTTTACCGTTTTTGCACAATTCCTTTGCATAAGAGCGTAAGGCAGGCACTCTGACTCCAATAAATTTATCATGATCAACATTAGGAATCAGCTTTGAACTAAATGCAGAATATTTTTTGTCCTGCAAGGATATTAGGTGCTTCTGGATTTCTGTCATAGGTTCCACTCGCCAAAACGAACAGCATCTGTCTGAGATGTATGGGTACCGATAAATTTTTCCATCCAGCACATATCATACCAGCGGTTGAATTTGTTTCCGCTATTGTGAAAAGTACCAACCATCTTGTAGCCCAACTTTTCGTGGAAATAAACGCTGTCCATAGTAAGATAAGGATCTTCCCCAACCGGCACCGCAATGCAGGCATTCATGTTCAGTATCCCCATACCGGCAAGGCTTTTTTCAAGAGCTTCATAAAGCGCCCGTCCAATGCCACCACGGCGAGCATCCTTTCTGATATAGATGGTCGTTTCGATTGACCAGTCGTAGGCAGCACGACCTTTGAAAGTACCGGCATAAGCATACCCAAGGATTTTCCCTGCATCATCAACAGCCTTGATATAGGGAAACTTGCTGGATATGTTCTTGATTCTTGATTCAAATTCTTCAAGAGAAGGAACCGCAGTCTCAAATGAAACTGCAGTTTCTTCTACATAATGACCATAGATTGCCAGCAATTCTGCCGCATCTTTTACACAAACCTTTTCGATTTTCATGTTACGCCGACCTGACTTCTGAAGTACAGTCAAGAATAATCCTAACCTGTCTTGCTACTAGCATATCTTCTATGTCACATTCAAACAAGGAGGCAAGTACAAGCAGGTTATCTACTGTAGGAACATTTTTACCCTGCTCCCAGGCATAAACCGCCTGAGGATAATCAAACCCAAAAATATTCTGAATATCGCGAACAGAAAAACCCTGTTCCTTTCTGATTTTCTTTATTCTTTCACCTGTAGCAATCTGGTCAATTACAGGCCTTAAAATTGTCCTTTCCATAATAATTTTCCCTCATCGCAAAAATACTAAAATCCACGTTACCGCTATAATGAAGATGCTGATGACTGCACACGGCAAACTGACGGGTACGCAAAACAGAAACGTCAGCAAGTGTATTAATAGCTGTTGAAATCACGTTTGCAAGTATCATTTGCATCCTCCTGAAACGACAGGTCCACTGTCTTAAGTTATAGCGGTCGTACGACCCTATTAATTTCTGCGTCTGGCAACCAAAGTGGAAAAAGACGCGTTACACATGAATGAGCATATTCATGTGCCATTGATAATAATATAATAAACCGAATGCTTTTTGTCATTAAACCTGCAGTTTAATTTAAACAATCTATCAGCAAAAACAGCAAAATGTTACAATCAGCCTATGAACGGTAAAATCTACAAGTTTTTTCATCCTGATCTGACTCATGACAACATCCTTAAATCCTTCATCTCATTTGCAATTCCGCTGATCTTCAGCCAGCTTTTCCAGCAGCTTTACAACACCGTAGACACCGTCATCATCGGGCACTTTCTTGGTGAAAAAAGTCTGGCCGCCATCGGATCCTGCGTAGCTGTTTACGAACTTTTGGTGGGCTTTGGCGTTGGTTTTGGAAACGGACTGGGAATCGTTGCGGCTAGAGCATACGGTGGCTGCAATGTTGAAAGACTCAAGAAGATTGTTGCCGGTTCTGCCGTCATAACTCTAGGAATCACTTTAGCCATAATGATGTGCGGACAGATAGCATTGCGACCCCTTCTTTTGCTGTTAGGAACACCAGCAGAAATCATCGAAGAAGCCATGTCATACATCTGGCTTATTGCAGTTTTCTGCGGAGTTCTCTTCACCTACAATCTTTTCAGCGGACTATTAAGAGCTATCGGAAACAGCTTCATGCCTCTGGTATTCCTCATCATCTCGTCGATACTGAACATCATCCTGGACATTCTGCTGATAACTAAAATGGGTCTAGGCATAAGAGGGACCGCTCTTGCCACAATAATCTCCCAAGGCGTAAGCGCAACCCTCTGTTTTATCTATATTCTTAGAAACACGACAATTCTGATTCCAGGTAGAAAGCACTTCAGGATAGAATCTGACCTTTACAGAAACCTTCTTTCCCAGGGACTTTCGATGGCTCTTATGAGCTCTCTGGTCAGTTCAGGTTCTGTCATCCTTCAATCTTCGATAAACGGTTTTGGAACAATGGTCATTGCCGGCCACATTTCTGCCCGAAAGATTTTCGGTCTTTCAATCATTCCATTGATCATGATGGGCCCTGCAAGCGCAACATTTGTCTCTCAAAACCTTGGAGCAGGAAATATTGAAAGAATCAAAAAAGGTGTGAAAGTTGCTGATTTGATCTGTGTTGTCTGGAGCCTTGTGTGCTGCATCGTGATTCCATTGATTGCACCGCTGCTCATAAAAGCTGTAAGCGGATCGGACAATCCGGAAGTGCTGGACTACGGCTCAAAATACATAACCTTCATGCAGCCATTTTATATGATTCTTGGAGTTCTTTTTGTTACCCGAAATTCATTGCAGGGACTGGGCAGCAAAGTTCTGCCACTGATCTCAAGCTTCATCGAACTGGTTGGGAAAATGCTTTTTACCTGGATCATCATCCCTCACTTGGGAACATGGGGAATCATCCTGTGCGAACCGCTCATCTGGGTTGCCATGACCGCCCAGCTGCTTTTCGTATTTATTCGACATCCAGTCTTTAAGTCAGAAAAAAAATCTTTAGTCCCAGAAAGACTCTACTGAAATCTCAGGCTTGTTCCCCTGACGCATAGCGTAGATTTCATTCAACATGTTGATCAAATCTTCCCTGTTGTGAACAAAACTTCTGCTGTGGCTCAAACAAACGTACTGGCATCCAAGATCACTCAACAGATCAATCATCTGCTTTAGAATCTGAGCGTTGTAAAAATGATTTCCAGCCCTCTCATGAGCATAAGTCGCATCACCTAAAAAAGCATAATCGCCGCACAAAAGTCCTAAACAACCCTTTGCGTGACTAGAAGGAATTTCAAACAGCTTGATATCCGGAACCTTACCGTCTCCTTCAAAAAACATCTGCTTTTCTACAACAGTTCCCTTCTTAACATATTTTCTGGTATTTTCAGTCACATAGATTTCGCTGGCACTTGTACGAATCAAGTTCCATACGTGATCAGGATGAAAGTGACTCAGCACTACCTTCTTTTTTCTGCAAACCCGTTCAACTTCAACAGCAGCTTCCTGACTGGCCCCAACGTCATAAACCCAGGTACAGTCTTTCGCCTTAATAAAAACAATGTCTGCGCTTAAAGGTTCCTTTGAAGCAGGTAAATATGAAATGTATTCGTTCAGTTCTACTATGTCTGCCATCTTACGCCTTATAAAAAGTATAGAAATTACCGTTCACAGCCTTACTTGAGTAAGTACATTCATCAGCCTGTCGATAGACGTCATCAAAAGTCATATCACTTTCTTCTGTATAGAAAGAAACACCAACACTGACAGAAATCTTTCTGCCAATCAAATCTGGAATATAGATCTTATCAATCTGCTCAAAGAAACGGTCCAGAATCATCTGTGCGCTGGATTTAGACACGGCACCAACAGCATAGGCGGCAAACTCATCACCACCAAAACGCATGATTACATCGTTGTCGCGGAAAGAGAAACGCATGCAGCTGGCAATTTCCACAAGAACCTTGTCTCCAACAGAATGGCCGTAGTTGTCATTTACGCTCTTAAATTTATCAACATCAAACAATACGAACATTCCGTACTTGCCACCTGCCATAAGGCTTCTGATTCTGGCTTCCCCAGAACCACGGTTATTGATGCCAGTAAGCTGGTCGATCTCAGACTTTAATCTGAGTTCCTGTTCACGACGTTTTTCTTCATCGATGGTTTCTACAGCCCAGATGATGTATCGACTTGCAGAGCCTCGATTAATATCAAGAGCCATGAATTTTCCTCTGCACCAACCGGCATATTTTCCTCTGAATTCAATTTCAATAGAAGACGCACCTTTCAAACGATCCGAAATAGTATTCAGATTTGTAAATTCAAGCATTTCAGCAAGATCTTCTTCGCAGACAATCTGTTCTATTACCTGCGGCATAATTTCCCTTGCATTCCCAACAGAATCAGAATTCTGTATTGCAGACCTGATGTATTTACGGCTCTTGTATTCCTTAAAGCTGTTCTTGTCCATATCAATCAGATACATTGAAACATAGTTTCTCGACAATGCCTCAAGCTGCATCCACAGATTATTAGAAACCAGCTCACCTTCATCGCTTTTTCGTTTTAACGCAAGGAACAAGATCGAAATCACGCACAGCACAATCACGATACAAGTGATGATGAAGAATGCGCTTTTTTTTGAAAGAATAGCCAGAGGAGTTGAAGATTTTTCGCTGAATCCAACCCATTTTAGATAAAGCTTTTCAAGAGTTCCATCATTCGCAAGAACCTTAAGCTCCGCATTGAGACTCTTGCACAACCCTTCATGAGAATAGTTTACCGCCAGTCCCATGGAACTGTTCATAAGATTGTAAACCTTATGAAGATCTATATAACCATCTTTCTTAACGGCAGCTTCAAAAACGTTTTCTCGCAAAAGTCCGTAATCACAACAACCAGATTCAACAGCCTCAAGCAATTCTTTATGAGTATTGAAATATGAAATCTTAGACTCAACGCCAATTATGAAAGGTGAATTGTCGCCAGAAAGATAAGCGATTTTCTTATCAGTAAAATCATTAAGACTGTTCACCGCATATCTACCCACCACAGTAAAGACGTCATCAACAAAAGGAACAGAACGAACCAATCGCACATCATCCTCTTTGTAATCAATTTCACTGCACAAAAGAATATCAGCCTTTTGCTCACGAACAGCCTTTGCAGCACTGATCCAGTCAGAAAATTCATAAACAAGGTTAAATCCTATTCTGTTAGCCAGAATATTCAGAACTTCAACCTCGTAACCGTTTGGAACCTCTCTTTCATCAAGGATAGAATATGGAGAAAAATCCCTGTCTGCAGCTACTGTAAAAGTCTTTTCAAAATGATTCAAAGGCTTTTCCCTAACAGAAGGCTGAACTTTATTGCTTACATAAAGAACAAGAAAGACTGTCAGCTGCAGGACAAAAATCACAATTGCCGTAATACCAAAAACATTACACAAAACCTTGTGACTAAAAACATTTTCCGAAAATCTGGAACGTGAATACCTTAAGAAAACATAGATCAAATATGCAAAACACAAGGCCAGCATAAGAAGATATACAGCCATTACAAATCTATATATATGAGATCCATGGATAGTATTTCTAAGACGACCAGGAATTTCAATTCCAAAGTACATCTTGTTTTCAAGCTGTTTAGTAATGCGGACTTTCTTACCCTTTTCTATAAGCTTGTAATTATTAAGAATATTACCCGCATTATCAGTAAGGAAATAATTTCCACCATTAGGAGCCGCAAGACCATCAATATAGCTAAGAAGATTTTCAAGGCTCATATCTGCACCAACAACACCAACAAAACGGTTCTTGATCCAGATAGGAACAACGTAGGAAATCATTGAAATATCAACATTGGAATTTACATAAGGATCCAGCCAGATTCCGCAATAGCTTTTCTTTGGAAGATAAAACCAGCCCACGTGAGGAATATCGTCTGGACTGTAAGACAGGATAGGAGTCGGCTCCAGATATTTAAAATTTCCGTTTTCAACTTTGTAGAAAAAACCAGCAATATCAGAATCCGCAATCTCTGGATCATAACGGAAATACACATTACAGATATTATCAACCTTGGCAAGACCTGCATAAAGTTGATTTTCCACCATGCGATTTATGGAAGATTGGAACTTCTTATCTTTTAACTTAGAAACATCCGTTACACCAATCTTTATGCTGCTGGCAGTCAGATTCAGCGCATCAGAAAGGATACAAAGACTTCTGTTGATTTCGCTTCTTTTTGAATCACAGGAAAGACGAATATTGTCATCTGACATTTCGCGGGAATAATCGGCAACATAAAGAAGTCCAAAAAGTCCCACAAAAAAAGAAATGAGAAAAACAATTACCAAAGGAAGAGAATTAATCTTCTTTTTGCCAGATGACATATAACCTATCTAGAAGCCTTGATGATTTCCGCAGCCTTTTCTGCAGAAAGCCCTGCAGACATTTCGCGGTTCAAAAGATTTTTAAGAGTGATTGTGCCAGTTTTGATTTCATCATCACCGATCATAACACCCCATTTTACACCCTTAGCGGTTGTAACAGCGTACTGCTGAGCCATCTTCTTGGCATCAGGGAAAACTTCAACGTTGATCCCCTGTTCTCTAAGCTGAGCAGCAACCTTCTGATAGTAAACAGCGTTCTTAGCATCCTGACAGTAAATTTCAGCATCAAGGTAGCTACCGTTAGCCTTGAAAACACCAAGCTGTTCAAGACCAGCAATAAGACGGTCAATACCGATACTTGCACCAACACCAGGAACACGTTCCTTCATGTAAAGACCAGCAAGATTGTCGTAACGACCACCAGAACAAACCGAACCAATAGAAGGAAGATCGTTAAGGAATGTTTCGTAAACAACACCTGTATAGTAATCAAGACCACGAGTAATACTTGGATCAAGAACGTAAGTAGCTTCAATACCTGCAGCCTTCATCATTCCGTAAATATCACGCATACGCTGAGTGTCTTCACCAGCACCACCAGCAAGAGCTTCAAGCTTATCAAGGATTTCTTCAAAAGAACCAGTGCTGGAAATGTATTCAACAATCTTAGCAGCCTTGGCATCATCACCAGTGTATTCCTTGATTTCCTTAAGAACTTCTTCTTCCCCAACCTTAGCAAGCTTATCAACAGAACGAAGAATATCTTCACTCTTGTCGCTAACCCCAAGCAAAGCAAGGAAACGGTTAAAGATTCCGCGATGATTAACGTGAATAGTGATATTGTTTACCCCGATTCCGTTCAATGCAGACTTCATAACGTTCAAAATTTCAAAGTCAGCAGCAGCACTATCCGAACCAACAGTATCAATGTCACACTGAACGAATTCGCGGTAGCGACCAACCTGAGGTTTTTCACCACGCCAAACCTTTGCAATGTGGTATCTCTTGAATGGAAAATAAAGTTCGTTTTTATGTTCAGCAGTAAAGCGGGCAAATGGCACTGTAAGGTCAAAACGCAAGGCAACATCACGTCCACCGTTATCTTCAAAACGGAAAACCTGCTTTTCTGTTTCGCCATTTGATTTTCTAAGAAGGATTTCTGTGTATTCCAGAACCGGAGTGTCGATAGGAACAAATCCAAAAGATCTGTAAACCTGTGTAATTTTTTCTGTTAAGTTAGTACGTCCAATTTCAGCTTCCGGCATAAAATCACGGAAACCCTTAAGAACTCTAGGTTGAATTAATTCGCTCATGCTTGGATTTTAACGAAATAACCCCATAAATACAACTTTAAAAAAGATTGTTAAAAAGGGGCGCCTGCCCCAGCCTAAAATCGGAGAACCGTTAAAACTCAAGCCGTCAGGGTTGAGTTAGGTTCATCGATTCTTCGGCTCAGAGGGAGATTTATCGACCGAGAGGGGCGCCTGCCCCTCGGCCGCACTACGTTGCGTCCTACCCCCTCTCCTAGGGGACACCCCTAAAACCCCATCTTATTTACCAGAGCTTCGGCTGTAACCCCTTCTCCGTCACAAGCATCCCGGGCCATTGTGTTACCTACAACCTGCTCCAAAAACTCAGGACCAATTCCAGGAGTTAAAACCTTTTCAGTTCTAAGTACGGCAACATCCTCCGGCTTAACAGTTTCGCCGGCCTTCATATCCCGCATAAAATGAATGGAACGATTTGTGCGACCGTAGTTAGCCTCTTCCGAAGCCGCCAGTTTTTTTACTCCATCACCAAGACAGGCAAGTACTTTTTCCTTTCCATAAGATTCAGAAAGCTGCTCCAGGGAATACTCTTCACCCTTAACCTGGCCATAACGTTTCATAACAGCCTCAGTCTGATGAATACAATGAACCATCAGTGCAAACTGCTCCCCTTCAAGAGCCACAGGATCATCCAGACCGCTGGTCTTACGGCTTAAAGTAATATGCTTTTCAACAATGGAACCGCCACAAACCACAGAAAGACTTGGCACCAGAACAGGATCAAGGCTATGGTCGCTTACGCCAATTTCAATTCCCAACTGATCTTTCAAAGTGGAAATCAGCTTTAAGTTGTATTCGCTTTCAGGAGCAGGATAACTTGTAATGCAGTGCAAAAGCGAAACATCCTCTGTACCAAGCACTCTGATTGCCGCCTGAATATCTTTCATTGTAGAAACGCCGCTGGAAACAATAACCTGCACGGGCTTTTGTCCACTGGCTTTCTGCTGCATACGGTATTCTGCCAGAGCCTTAAGCATAGGAAAATGATTAAGCTCAGGAGAAGCGATTTTTACAATATCAAGATTTAAGGCAAGAAGTTCACTAAGACTTCTGAGGCCAAAAGGAGAACAGCAGAATTTCACACCTTTAGAATGAGCGTAATCTGCCATCTTTTTATAAAATGAAGCAGGACATTCCAGCTGCTTAAACCGGTCGTACAGACGAATGTTTCCTGTAGGAAGCTTAACAAAACCTGTGTTTGGATGAAGAATTTCGTCAGCGTATACCCACTGAAATTTAACGGCGTCACAACCGGCTTCAATGGCACAATCCATAAGCTGGATAGCCTTTTCTTCCGAACCTTCGTGACTTGTACCGATTTCTGCAATAATCAAAGACATTACTTAAACTGACCTACGGCTGTCTGAGCCTTAAAACGATTTGAATAGATGCTTACAGCAGTTTCTGGGAGCCATCCCCCGTCAAAATAATACCAGTCTTCAACATCATTAAAGACAGCACTACCCTTAACCTCTAGAATATCCCCTTTTCGACAATGCCCGAGAACTTCACCTGCCCAGTCAGTTTCTGCCCTGAAAGCCGCATAAGGATCAATTACAACAGCCCACTGCACATCAGGAGCCAATGCACGAGGATTATGTTCGTCAAACTTGATTTCTTTATTTTTTGAACAACCTGCCATCAAAAGACAGAACAAAACTGAATGCAAACAAAAACTTTTTTTCATATAACAGTAAGCCTATTTCAACGCCTTCAACACTTCAGGATAAATCTGAAGATCAGAATCAACAAAAGACAAGGTTGGAATTACAGAAGGATCAACCCACTTATATTCAGTATGTTCAGTCAAAACATAAGGCTTTTCAATTCCATCATGTTCAAGCTCTACAAAATACGCGTTAAGAGTACATTCTTTTTCTTTATGATAGAACTTTGTAGAAGCAATTTTCTTGCCGGCAACAGCTTTTACGCCGAACTCTTCGCTCATTTCCCGAACAATAGACATTTCGTCGGTTTCACCTGGATCAACCTTTCCACCAGGAAATTCCCAACGGTTCCCCATATCCCCAACAGGATTTCTGTGAGCAATCAAAACTTTTCCGTCTTTATAAATAATACAAGCAATAGAAGCACTCATTACAGGAACAAAACTCCAGGCAATACAAAATGAATTACAGCAACTGCAACCAAAGCAATTCCCAAGGCTTTTTTCATATCAACAAAAATAACCTGGATCAAAGCAGGAAGTTCAAGTTCTGCAGTAGAATTTTCCTTGTAATAATCCAAAAGCATGGCAGCTCCACCAAGCACACCAAAAACAGCTGGAACAAGGTCTCCAAAGAAAGGCACACCGTTCACTGCAGACAAAAGCTTGATTACACCAGTAAACACAGCAATGATTCCAATAACAAGCTTAAAAAGTGCATCATTAAGGAAAGATCCTTTTCCAAAAAGTGAGTTAGTCTTTTTCTTCTTGCTGCCGTCTACGATTTTTGTACCACGCCAGTCTGTATCAAGAAAAGAAATATCTTCGTCTGGATTTTTAGGAGCTGCAGGCTTAACTTCTTCTTCAACAACATCCTCATCAGCATCATGAGTATAGATAAGGATAAAACCAATCAACAGATTTAAAAATACTGATAAAAAATAGAACTGCAGCATATTCACTTCCCGTTAGCGCTTGATTACTTTCGCACTGAAACTCTTGTTTTCTTCACCGACACAAACATCAGCAACGATTTTGATTATATCATAATCCTTGAACTTTGTCCGTACGAACAACGAGGAACCATCATAAACATCTTGGTCCTCAAAATAATCGCAAGCCTCGCCTTCAGCATTATAAGCTGTAAATTTGACGGTTACTGACCTAGGAACATATCCATCAGCCTTTTCCTTAATCTCCAAAAATTCAAGACTTACAAAAACATCTTCCGCGTATGAAAAAGCGGCAACATTGGCAGAAGTTCCTGCAATTCGCATAGCCTGCTTGCTGGCCTGATAATTCATAAAATAAGCAAAGGCTGCAAAAAGCAAAAGAAAGATGAACATAAAACGATTCATCTTGTTTTTAAACATAACTTTTATAGGATTTCTGGAAAATTCGATCTTTCCGTTGTAGTAGTCCTGAACGATCTGAGGTGCATTTTTGATGCGTTCTTCCCGGTTGTAATAGAAATGAAGCGGCTTTTCCCCTTCAACATACCCTTCTTCAACCTTATCAAAATCCATAGTTCCACCTATGACTTAAGCATTGAATCGATAAGAGAATCCGCACGCCACCATACAACCCTGCTGTTTTCTTTTTCACAAAGAAGTGCAGAAATGATTCCTTCACTGGAAAGAGCCAAAGAATAGTAAAGAACGTTTTTATGATCGACAACGAGATTTCTCTTCAATGTGTACTGTGTACCTGGCTGGATCATAAGAACATTGAATCCCTGCTCTGTTGTGATGATAAAGTAAAGCCAGCCGTTTTTTGTTGCCCCCAAGAAATCATAAGGCAACTTGAAAGTCAGCTTACTGAAATCTTCTGTAACAGATTCTTCGTAGGCTGGAATGTTAAGAGATTCTCCAAACACACCACTTTCAATGTTCAACGGATAAATCGAAGATTTTACAAAATCAACACCAGACTGTGTCTTAGATTCTTCATCAATATGAGGGAAATAATAATCAACCATAACATAAATACGTTCCGCATAACAGTCTGGAACAATATTTTCAACTGTAACCCAAAGATCTGCCTGCTGAGCAGTAGAGTTTACAGACTCAGGAGTGATTTTTGGAACTGAATTTGTATCAACAGGAATCTTGTAACGCAAGAAACCGTTTGTCGCAAACCAGTAGACACAAAGTCCTGTATTTGTTGTGCTTACAACTACAAGCTCATTGTTTTCTGTTGTAAAGATATTTCTGATGCTTGGAAATGGAGTTCCACCAGGTCCCTGCTGACCAATGTAGTCAATTTCTTTTCCATCGCTGGAAATACGCAGAACTACCTGACTGTAAAGCAAAGTGGAATCTTCGCTCTGTTCATTTCTGTCCTTTGGAACATTTCCAACAACATACATGAACTTTCGTGAATCAACAACAAGTTTGCCTGTCAATTCAAATGGATATGAAACCGGCTTCCAGATACCAGAAGACGACTCTGTTGTGAGCCCTTTCTTTTCACCCAAATATGAATCTTCGGAATAAAAAAGAGAGAGCAAATCGCCGTAAGAATTCAATGAAATGATTTTGCTCACTTCTCCATTTACAACATAGAAAAAACCGTCACGCATTGTAACAGCTGTTCTGATGTTTCCAGGAGAATTGATATCAAAAAGATTCAGCTGTTCTTCAAAGTTACCATAGTTCACCTTAAAGAGTTCATTTTCTGAGATAGTAAGAACCTTGCTGGACTGCACACAAGAAGTCAGTCCCAGCGCAAGAATAAACAATGAAAATAAACAGCCGAATATCTTTTTAAGCATTTCTACCACAACACTGCTTGTATTTTTTTCCGCTTCCACAAGGACATGGATCGTTACGTCCAACCTTTGGCACGGCACGCTTTACAGTTACAGAAGCACCCTGAGTATGATTAGCAGTAACACTTGATGCTGCCTGACGACGAGCCATATCACCATTCATAGTTGAAGCTGGTCTCTGCTGAGTGATGCTTTCTGCTTCAGAATGCTGTGCGCTCATGTTTTTCTGAGCACGCATTGCTGCCTGACGGCGAGCTTCTTCTGCTTCTGGAGAAAGCTGGATGCGTACCTTGAATACGCGAGACATAACTGTATTGCGGATTGTGTCCAACATTTCGTCGAACATGTTAAATCCGTCGATCTTATATTCTGTAAGAGGATTCTTAGAACCGTAAGAGCGAAGACTAACGGCTTCACGAAGACCTTCAAGAGCTTCAAGCTGATCAAGCCACTTCTTATCGATAATCTGAACATACTGATAACGGATGAACATGTTAAGGTTTTCTTTACCAACAAGAGTTTCCTTTTCAGTAATGTCATTCTGAAGGGCTGCAAGCAAAGCTTCCTGTGTAAGGTTATTACCGTCAAGCTGAACGCCGAATGTGTTCTTTACTTCGTCCATCAAAGCGTTCTTTGCTTCTTCTTTTTTTCCCTTTGTATGTGTGTAGTCATAGAACATTGCTTCTACAACATCATCAGCATTGTTCAATACGCGCTGAGCAAGATCTGCGTCTTCAAGAATACCATCACGCTGATTGTAGATAACGTTACGCTGTTCGTTCAAAACATCGTCGTAATCAAGCAAGTGCTTACGGATTTCAAAGTTGCGGTCTTCAACCTTCTGCTGAGCCTTAGCGATACCCTTGTTCAACCAAGGATGATCGATTGGTTCACCTGGCTGCATACCGATACGAGTCATCATAACTTTCATGCGTTCGCCACCGAACAAACGCATCAAGTCATCATCCATAGAGATGAAGAACTTTGAACGTCCCGGGTCACCCTGACGACCAGAACGACCACGGAGCTGGTTGTCGATACGGCGTGATTCATGACGTTCAGAACCGATAACATAAAGACCACCACAAGCCTTAACTTCTGCGTTGTCCTTAAGCCACTGTTCTTTTTCAATCTTATATGCTGCTTCGTACTGTTCTGGAGTAGCTTCAGTACCTGCACGTTTTCTAGCACGGAATTCTGGGTTTCCGCCAAGCTTAATATCAGTACCACGACCAGCCATGTTAGTAGCGATTGTTACAGCACCCTTTGCACCAGCTTCAGCAATGATCATAGCTTCCCGGGCATGGTTCTTAGCATTCAAAACTTCATGGCGTACACCCTTCTTTGTAAGAAGAGCGGAAAGAATTTCTGATTTTTCAACAGAAACAGTACCAACGATTACTGGCTGTCCCTTAGCGTGAGCTTCTGCAACTTCCTTACAGATAGCTTCCCACTTGTCTGATTCGTTCAAATAAACTTCATCGTTTTCATCGATACGAGCAACAGGACGGTTTGTTGGAATAGCAACAACGTCAAGGTTGTAAATCTTGTTGAATTCAACCTGTTCAGTAGCAGCAGTACCAGTCATTCCCGAAAGTTTGTCGTACATGCGGAAGAAGTTCTGGAATGTTACAGTTGCGAGAGTTCTGTTTCTCTGAGCAATACGGAGATGTTCCTTAGCTTCGATAGCCTGGTGAAGACCATCACCATAGCGACGTCCTTCAAGAACACGACCTGTAAATTCATCTACAATCTGAACCTGTCCATCACGAACAAGGTAATCTACGTCAATATGATAAAGTGTATGGGCACGAACTGCCTGAGTAAAATAGTGAACAAATTCAAAGTTTTCTTCATCAACAACCTTAGAATCAGCTGAGATAAGATTGTGCTTGTGAAGAATTTCATCGATATGGTTGATACCAGCGTCTGTGAATGAAACACGACGAGATTTTTCATCAAGTTTGTAGTCACCCTTGATAAGCTTACGCTGTTCTGCATCCATTTCAACTTCGTCTGGATATTCTCCTGTAGCAGGATCTTTTTCAACTTCTGTAAGTTCACCTACATACTTGTCTACTTCATGATACTTGTATGTATCATCTTCACCCTGACCAGAAATAATAAGTGGAGTACGAGCTTCATCGATAAGGATCGAGTCGATTTCGTCAACTACACACATATTAAAGCCACGCTGTACTTTGCGTGCCATATCAATCTGCATGTTGTCGCGAAGGTAGTCGAAACCAAATTCGTTATTTGTACCGTAAGTGATGTCACAGTTATAAGACTGCTTACGGATATCGTTATCCATATTAGAAAGAATTGAACCAACTGTAAGTCCAAGATATCCATAAACAGGACGCATCCAGTTAGCATCGCGTTCTGCAAGGTAATCGTTTACAGTTACAACGTGAACACCCTTTCCTGTAAGGGCATTAAGATAAACTGCAGGAACACACATAAGTGTCTTACCTTCACCAGTTTTCATTTCTGTAATACGACCAGAATTAAGAACAAGGGAACCCATAAGCTGAACGTCATAAGCACGTTCGCCAAGAACACGAAAGGCTGCTTCACGAGCAAGAGCAAATGCTTCTGGAAGGATGTCTTCTAATGTTTCGCCATTAGCAAGGCGTTCTTTAAATGCAAGTGTCTGTTTAGGAAAATCTTCTGCACTAAGAGATTTAGCCCATTCTTCCTTAGCATTAATAGCAGCAACAACAGGCTTAAGTTTTTTTACATCACGCTCATTCTGAGAGCCAAACAATACGGTTAAAACTTTATCAATTAACATAATACTTTAAATATAAAGATTTTTTGTTAAGTAGTAAAGAAAAAAGCCGTTATTTAGTGCGGATAGCTCCCATTCTTCCTCTTGGCCAGAAGCGATAAGCAGCAGATCCAAGAATATATTTTTTATTAACAAACTGAGGAGCCATATTCGAAAAATATTCCACAGAATAATCATCAAATGCAGTCAGTTTTGTAGGTTTTGACTCATAAGAATGACGCATATCAAGTGAATTAAAGCGGTTGTCCCCCATCATGAAATAGCAGTTTTCAGGAATGTACTGAGGTGTACCATCCTCCAAATTTGCCGGGAACAAAGGCATGTTTCTCTGATCCAGGATCATAACGTAAAAGTGAAGCTTCTGGGCTGTCTTAAGATATTCAGAAATCTTTTCATCCTGGTAGATCTGTTCTTCTGAAAGACCCTGAGCCATAAGCTGAACTGTTCTTAAATACAAACGCCCTGCTGTAAGTTTTATCATGACATTAAGACGGAAATTTGCCTCTGCGTAGTAATCCCCGTTGAACAAAGCAAGAGAATTTACAGTTTTCGAAACGCCATAACTATCCATTGCAGAATTAAAATCCACAAAATCCTTTTCCCATCCGCAAAGAAAAGCCTGAAACCACTGATATCCGTCTTTTGAAGAAAGAATGGATTTTACATTGTTATAAAAAACAGCAAAAAGCTCGTATTCGTTCAAAGAAATTTCAACAGCCCTATCAGTTTTATTTCCAGACCTGTTAAAATACTGATTGAAGTTTTTAGAAATACTCCAGCAGTCAATGGCAGCGTCATTCATATTCATGTCACGGCGAAGCTCTTCAATTTCCAGCATTGATTCATACTGTTTTTCAGAAAGTGGCATCATCTGAATGCCTTTTTTAAGTGACGATGAAACAGAATTCAAATTCCAGCAGGCAAACTTTTTATCAAGTTCAACCGGCTTAAATTCGTCACTGGCAGACGTTCTGGCATACAAAGTTCCGTCCTGCATCACAAGCTGTTCGCCAGGCACACCACAGATGCGCTTTACC
Source organism: Treponema sp. (assembly GCA_045616085.1). Taxonomy (GTDB): domain Bacteria; phylum Spirochaetota; class Spirochaetia; order Treponematales; family Treponemataceae; genus Treponema_D. The sequence goes on along the minus strand of JAZLGB010000058.1, from coordinate 51,755 downwards.
AAAGGATCAGCCTTTGGCTCACCTTTTTCGTCAACATTAAGATTAACGCCTGTAAAAGTAAGCATATAAACAATCTGAGAAATAACCGAACGCACCTCAGATTTTCTGTCCATTGAATAATGAGGATTTCTGAAAACAATAACATCCCCGCGCTTATAGCTCTTAACACAAGGAAGACCAACATCGCTTAAAGGAAACTTTGGTCCGCTGGGAGTTTTCATTACAACAACACGATCCCCGATCAGAAAAGAAGGAACCATAGATTCACTAGGAATTACATAAAGCTGAAGAATGAAAATCTGGATCAAAAGAACCATGAATACAGCCTGAACCAAGGCATCTACCCAATCCAAAGCCTCAAACAGAATGGATTTACCAGTAATCTTCTTAGAAGCAAGGATTCCAGATCCAGTCTTTGCAAATTGCTTCCATTCAGGCATCAAAATGTAGACACGTTTTTCATTTAGATAATAAAGAATAACCTGAGAAGCACAGAATACAGCACACCACAGAAGAACTGTAATGACATCATACCAGTAAAAAGTTCCATGCTTGCCTGCTCTACGCATTATGAATCCAAGCAGCAGAATAAATGGCTCATACTGCAACAATTTTACAGTTACTTTGTAAGCAGAATAATCAGATTTTTTATACAGTTTGAAAAATAAAAAAAAGCTCAGGAAACCAGTTCCTAAAGCACAAACTACAAACGAGAAAAATGAAATATCAAGAGAAAAATTAATTGAAAGGAGCGAAAATAAACCTGCTCCAACTAAAGTGATTACAGTAGGAATACGAATTTTATTCATAATCCTACTATAATCAAAAAGTTGAAGAAAGTAAAACCTTTCTCTACTTACTTAGTTGCCCAAACAAGCAGAAATGCGTTCAAGAACCTTCTTACGATCCAAAGGCTTAATGATATAGTTCTTAGCTCCAAGAAGAAGTGACTTCTTAACAAGTTCTTCCTTACCAAGAGCAGAAATCATTACTACCTTAGCACTCTTATCGAATGCCATGATCTGTTCCAATGCAGTAATACCATCCATACGAGGCATAGTAATATCCATTGTTACAAGGTCAACATTTGGTGCAAGTTCCTTATATTTATCAACGCCTTCTTTACCATCCACAGCAGTAGCAACAACTTCATAGCCTTCACTTGTAAGAATCTGACCTAGCTGCTTAGCAACGAACATAGAGTCATCTACAATCATTACTCTGAAGCATGTGCCATCAGCCTTGCGACCTTCAGGTGGACGTTCATTAATTGATGGAAAATCCTGTACTGTCTTCATATATTACTCCCAATTTTATGCACGTTCGCGAATAGCAACGTTAACTTCGATTTTACCGAATTCAGTGATAAGAGGAACGATAAGTGCCTCTACGTTTTCAGTCTGTCCACCAAGAGCAGCGATTTCCATCTGCTGACCGGCAAACAAAGCTGGAGGTGTAAGGTCAAACTTGAAGTTCAATTCATGAAGCTTTGTAACAGCCTGAGCTGTAATCAAGTTTGAAAGCTCACTGATAGTAGCTTTTGCCAATTCATCAAAAGATTCAAGCTTTTCGCCGTTCATCTTTGATGCAATGTTAATTGCAGTTTCCAAAGTCATATCAAACAAAACACGACCTTCTACATCACCTGCAAGACCAACTAAAGCTGCAACACCCATTACAGGCATCGCTGTAGATTTAAGGTAAAGATTTCCGCGTTTAACATCAGCTCCACCAAGAACTTCTTTGAGAACTCTGAATGATGTTTCAACAAAAGGATTAATATATTCTACTCTCATTTACCTAACCTCCCTTTTCCTATTGTTTTGCGAACACTGTTATAGTGCCCTCTGTATGTTCCATAAATTCGCCAGAATCTGGAACTGATTCGTTTTCACCAAGAATAATTGAACCATTTCCCTTAAGCTTTTCAAGGAAATCGCCCATAACTGCTTTCTGAGCACCTTCTTCAAGCAAAGACAACAAATCTCGTGCAAAAATCAAATCAACCATTGGCAAAGCATTTGTATGCTGACAGTCATGATATTCAAACATGATACTGTCCTTTATCTGCTGGTTGAATGTATTGCTTCCCGATGCTGTCTTTGTCAGATAAGGAGCCATCCAGGCAGTCTTTTCATCTTCAGGTACAGTAAGCATTGGAGCATTTGAAACGCTCAACAAATCAACATCCTGTGCATAAAGACGAATTTTTGAATCCGGATATCTTTTTGCAAGAACACAGGCAAGACTGAAGGTTTCCATACCGTTTCCACAGCCTGGATTCCAAACAATAATCTGCTTTGCCGCATTGTCTGGCAAAAGATTGAACAAAGTATCTGCATATTCCTTTGTCCACCACTGGTTTGAACAAGTAGACCAGAAGCTCTTAAGGAATTCATTAGCATCCTTTTCACTCTGGATCTGAACTGCATCTCCAGAACGTTCTTTTGTCCACTCATCAAATCTATGTTTTGTCCAACTGTCATTTAAGTCAGTGGCATAAAACTTACCAAAGTTTTTAAGTCCTTCAACTACAAAGCCGAAAGTCTTAGCATCAAATTCAGGTTCAGCAGAAACTTCAGCCTTTACAGGTTCTGGTGCTGGCGCTGGCACTGACGCAGCAGCGGCCGCTGGAGCTTTTTCAACAGGTGCTGCTTCAACCTTCTTTTCTGCAACTGGTTCAGCAGCAGGTGCTGGAGTTGGAGCCGCCTTTTCTACAGGAACCTCTGCGGCCGGAGCTGGCTTTGCTTCAACAGCAGGCTTAGCTGGGGCCTGAGCTGCTCTATGAGCTTCATAGTTGCTGGCAACTTCATTCAAGCGCTGTTCATACTTGATTTCGTCTTCATCCTTAGCCTTCGAGAAAATTCTTTCAATATCAAGAAGGATATAAAGACGTTTGTTATTTTCTACAACACCTGAAATATACTTAATGTTGATATCAACAAACAAAGGATGAGGTGGCTGAATTGTACTCTTCTGAATACCTACTACCTTATCGATTTTGTCTACAATAATACCAAAAGTCTGTTCCTCAACTGTAAGGATCAAAAGATTCTGCAATCCAGTTTTTGGAGCTTCTCTAACATCAACATTAAAGAAAATACGCATATCCAGAATTGGAATAATTTCACCACGAAGGTTATAAACTCCAACTACGAAAGGCAATGTGTTAGGTACATAAGTAAACTGACCAGCCTTAGCGATTTCTTTAACATACATGATGTCGATGGCATAATCCTTTCCAGAAAGAGAGAATGTTACCATCTTAAAATCAACAGTTTCCTGAACCTTGCGTTCTTCATCAGTATTCTGAACTGCTATTGTAGTAAGATTTGTATTGTCATCAGAAATAAGAATAGACTCAATTTTCATAAAAACCTCACTATAACATTCCTGTCATACGTTTCTGTTCTTCAGCGTCCTGTTTAACGCTTAATTCCAAAAGCTGACTAACATCAATAATCAATGAAACAGAACCGTCACCAAGGATAGATGCTCCGGCAATACCAGGAGAAGTTGTATACTGATCCTTCAATGGTTTAATTACAACATCTTCTTCTCCTATGAGAGAATCTACCATTACACCAACTTTTCTGTCTTTTGAACCAACAATTACGATATTGCAGTATTCACCTCTGGCTGATTCTTCGATACCGAAAAGTCTAGAAAGGCGAAGTACGCTGATAACTTCACTACGGAGATTAAGCACTTCATAGTTATCAATAGTCTTGATATCCTTGTAAAGAATACGCTGACTTTCAATAACCGACGCAATTGGAATTGAGTAGATTTCTTTTCCAACACGTACAAGAAGCCCCTGGATGATGGCAAGAGTAAGTGGAAGTCTGATACTGAATGTAGAACCCTTACCCTTTTCGGAAGTAACAGTTACAGTACCGTTCAACTTATCGATCATTGTCTTAACAACATCAAGACCTACACCACGTCCAGATACCTTAGAAATAGTTGCTGCAGTAGAGAAACCAGGTTCAAAAATCAACTGATGAGCTTCCTGTTCTGTAAGAACCTTATCAGGATGAATGATTCCTCTTTCAATAGCCTTATTTCTAACTTTTTCTGCATCAATTCCGGCACCATCATCAGAGATTTCGATGACAATAAGGTTACCTTCATTGGCAGCTTTAAGAAGAACTGTACCAGTTTCTGGTTTTCCTGCAGCTTTACGAACTTCTGGAGTTTCAACACCATGGTCACACGAGTTACGTACACAGTGCATGATTGGATCAAGAAGATCTTCTACCACTGCCTTATCAAGTTCTGTCTCTTCACCTTCAATTACCAGGTTGATTTTTTTATTAAGGTCACGCTGCAAATCGCGAACAACACGAGGGAAGCGGCTGAAAATCTGATTGATCTGAACCATTCGGATTTTCATTACACCTTCCTGAAGTTCCCCTGCAATACGGCCAAGATTCTGTGTTGAAGAACGAAGCTTAATCGAAAGAGATTTAAGACTAGATTCATTTTCTTCAAAACCTGAACCGAGTTCACCAATTGAATTAGTAATTTCTGCACGAACATCACGGATTGTCTTTCCGTTTTTCAACTCTTCAGCATATTTTGGAAGTTCTTCAATCAACTGATGAAGTTTTTCCTTATAAGAATTCTGACTTGACTGGAAACTCAACAAGTCATTACTGAAGTTTGCAGAAAGCTGGTTGAAGGCAGCTTTTGTAATAACGATTTCACTGACAAGATTCAAAAGATAGTCTACACGCTTTGAATCTACGCGAAGTACTGAACTCTGCTGCTGAGCGGCTGAATTAGCTTTTGCTGGAGCAGCACCTGAAGCGGCAGCTGTTTTTGACTCAACAGCGGCAGGTGCGGCTGGTGCTGCGGCAACTGGTGTAGGAGCTGCGGCTTCTTCAGATGCTGCAACTGGAGCAGCAACCTCTTCAACAGCAGGAGCTGGAGCGGCAGCTGGTGCGGCACCGGCATCAGAACCTGCAACAGGTCCTTCAATAACCTGTGCATCTGTACACAAAGTTACATCCCCAAGGAAAGCAACGTCTTCAATCTTGCTGCCTTCTGACTCAGAAGCCATATAATAGTAAACACATTCGTAGAATTCATCTTCGTAGAGTGCATCGAAATCAGGAACTGTCTTAAGAACAGAACCAAGTGCCTTCAATGCAGCAAATACCTGAATTCCACCAACAGAGTTCATTGGATTGTTTTCATCAAATTTAACGGCAACACGCCAAATCTTCTGGTTGCCTTCACATGCAGACTTAAGTTCTTCGAACTCATCTTCTGAGAGTGCTGGATAATTAAATGGATTATTTCCAGAAGCAGCTGGTGCTGGAGCAACAGGAACTGGAGCCGGAGCTGGCTGTGGAGCCGCAGGCTTAGGACCTGTTCCCGCTGGAGGAGTTGCCTTCTTTTTCTTATCACCTTTTTCAGGGATATATGCCATAAGCTTAGAAACCAGTTCAGAAACATCTTCCTGATAAACAGTTCCACCCTGACGGGCTTCAAGCATAGCCTTAATAACATCAATAGATGACAAGAGAATATCTACAATAGGTTCAGAAACCTGTAATCTGTCTGATCGAATCTCATCAAGTACGTCTTCAACTTTATGAGTGAATTCAGATAACTCATTCATTTCAACAGTTGCAGAACCACCCTTCAACGTATGAGCCGCGCGGAAAATTTCATCTACAGCTTCATGGTTCGACGGGTCACTTTCAATTACCAGGATATTGCTTTCAAGAGTTTCTACCTGCTGTTCAGCTTCGGCAAAAAAGTCTTTAAGTAATTCTTCGTTGTTAGGATCTAAATAATCGCTCATATCAGTAATTATATAACGGTTTTTTAGTAAAGCAAGAAATTTGATTGCTCATTTATGCAAAAAAAATATTCATCACATTTTTATGATGTTTTGAAATAAAATTGCCGATAATAAAAGAGGAATAATGTCTCCGGGAGTACGATATGAAACTTTTAAAAAACAAAATTATTCTTGCAGCAACACTTCTTTCTATATTTAGCGCATATTCATTTGCGGATGTTACTTTCAGTGGATTTGCCGGTGCAAAGGCTGACTTTGGATCATCTCAGACAGAAAAGTTTGATCCAGCATTGGAAATGCAGTCTTTCTTCTCTGGCCAGTTCAGCCTTTCTGAAAATGTAATCGCCCACACAGAGTTTTCTCTTCAGACAGAAGACCTTATCGACAACTCTTTATTCTCTCGTACTCCAGCTTCTTTTAAAATTGACGAACTATCCATCATCTTCCGCCGACAGCTTCTTGACGCAACAAACTATCTAAGCGCATTCGCTGGAACATACGAACCTATCGGCTCAGACATTTTCCTTCGACGTCAGTTTGGTATTCAGCCAATCGCCTCTCGTCTTACAGAAAGCTGGCTTGGTTTGGCAGGCTCTGTAATCTACCCTACCTTTGGTGTTGGTGGATCAGAAGTAGTTCACTTTAACAACCAGCCTTTGGCACTTGGATTTTATGTTTACGTAAACCACGAACTTGAAAACTGTTATTCATTGAACACAGATCTTAGATTTGCCGGTGTATACAGATTCTTTGCATTCGACATTGCTGGTGGTGTTGGTATGCCTCTTAAGCAGAACGACAATGACAATGCCTTCATCGTAATCGATACACTCTATGGAAGAGCCGGTTTGAACATGCTTATCGGTAACAGCTACACAACTTCTCTCTTCATGCAGGCTGGTATCTCTGAAGTTCCTTTCTCTAAGACAGAAGATATCGCCATCGACATCGAAAACACTTATATTCTGTTCGAACCTCGATTCAGAGGAAAAAAGTGTCAGGTCAATGTCACTCTTTTCAGCCTCCCGCAGGAAACTGCTGACGGTCTGAAATTCATTAACGACACAGACCTTGATTTAGATGGCAGCTTCCTTGCTTTGCATGACACTTTTGGGTTGAACCTGGACATCTTTACAGACAACCTTTATGTTAAGAACAGATCATTTGAATTTGGAATCAATGCTGCATTGACCTTCCCAAACAAAACAATCAAGGATCTTTGTGAAGATCCTCTTAAGCTTTTTGATGATTACCATGTACTTGCAGCACCTTACTTGAGTACAAAATTCTACAATGGAGAAATCCGCGGAATGCTTCAGGTCAGAGTCACAGACTTTATGGATGAACAGATCGGTTCAGCATTCACATTCAATCTTGGATACAAAACCCAGTTCTAATAATGAAGGACGGTTAAAAACTAACACCCTGGGCCGGCGTTTGCTGACTCAGGGTGTTTTTTTTATTCACTCAGAATTATTAGAAAACAAGCTTAGAAAGTCTTTCGCAGGCTTCGTTTACTGCTTCCTGGTGACCGAAAGAGCTGAAGCGGATGAAGCTTTCTCCTGCAGGACCGAATCCTGAACCTGGAGTTGTTACAACATTTGCCTCTTTAAGGATCTTGTCGAATACATCCCAAGATTTAAGACCAGGGAACTTAGCCCAAACGTAAGGACTGTTTCCTGTTGAGTAGATTTCTACCCCAGCCTTCTTAAAGTTTTCACCTTTAAGTGTATCTTCGATTGTCTTAACGTTTACAAGATAGTAATCGATAACATCTTTCATTGCCTTGATTCCTTCTGGTTCAAGACAAGCGATACCACCAGCCTGAACAACGTTTGAAGCACCATTGAAAAGTGTTGTCATAACGCGGTTCCAGTCCTTGTTTACGCTTGTACCGTCAGCGAACTTAAGTTCCTGTGGAACAATGCTCCAGCCAAGGCGAACGCCTGTAAATCCAGCTGGCTTAGAGAATGAGTTTATTTCGATAGCACAAGTGCGGCTTCCTTCAATTTCAAAGATTGTCTTTGGAAGTTCAGGATCCCGGATGAATTCACGGTATGCAGCATCATAGATGATGATACAGTCGTGGCTGTTAGCGAAGTCTACAAGAGTCTTAAGCTGAGCCTTTGTAGCACATGCACCTGTTGGGTTATTTGGTGAACAGAAATAAATCAAACTGTTCTTTTTTACAACAGAAAGATCTGGAAAGAAGTTGTTTTCTGGAGTACATGGCATGTAAGTTACACCCTTGTACCCTTTTCCATTGTTCTTGCCAGCAGCGCCAACGATTACAGAACCGTCAACATAAACAGGATAAGCTGGATCCTGTACTGCAATCTTTACTTTTGATCCGAACAATGTCTGGATTCTTGCGATATCACATTTAGCACCGTCAGAAATGAAAACTTCATCTGGAGTTGCCATTCCCTTGTACCATACTTCAGCAATTTTAGCGCGGAGTTCTGTATTACCCTGTTCATCACCGTAACCAGAATATCCTTCTGGAGTAGCAAGACCAAGAGAGTAATCAGCCATTGCCTGAGCAATAAATTTTGGCAAAGGTTCTGTTGTATTTCCGATTCCAAGGCTGATGATTTTAGCCTGTGGATTTTTTTCTGCGAACTCGCGGCGACGGCGAGCAACTTCTGGGAACAAATATCCCGCTGTCAAATTGGCAAAGCCTGTGTTTCTTTTAATCATAATGAGTATATTTTAATAATACGCATTTTTTTTATCAACAAGGTAAATATGGTGAATTTCTCATTTGACAAAAATCGATTAATAACAGAAAATTATTATATACATTGAATAAGGAGGCTATTTTCAAATGGCTAAAAAGGGAAAAGATTATTTTGGATTGCCTTGGCTTGTTAGCGTAATTCTCGCTATCATCCCAGTTACATCATGGTTGTTCGGATTCGTAACACGTTTCCAGGAAGGTAAGATTATCGCAGGTATTCTTCGCCTCTTCCTCGGATGGAACATCATCTGGATCCTCGACATCCTTTGTATGCTTTTCAAGAAGTCTATTCTTCGTTTGATCAACTGCTAATTACAGTTCAATAAAAAATCCCGCTGATTACGATAATTCGTTTCAGCGGGATTTTTTTTATTTAACCACGAAACACACTAAATACACGAAAAGATTTCGGTTGTTTTGTGTGTTTTGTGGTTCTTAATTACATGCGTTCCTTGATTGCTGCAATGAACTCCCAAGAGTTGAGAATCTGTTTTGCTTTTGGTTCTGCAAGGGCAGCAAGGTCCCCTGTCATGTAGCCGGCTTCGATTGTGTCCAGAGTTGCTTTTTCAAGCTTCTTTGCAAAGTCAACAAGGTCCTGAGTTCCATCAAGTTCACCGCGCTTAGCAAGGGCACCTGTCCATGCAAAGATTGTTGCTACTGGGTTAGTAGAAGTCTTTTCACCCTTAAGGTAGCGGTAGTAGTGCTTCTGAACTGTACCGTGGCTTGCTTCGTATTCGAATTCACCGTTTGGAGAAACAAGAACAGAAGTCATCATTGCAAGGGAACCGCAGGCAGAAGCAATCATGTCTGACATAACGTCACCATCGTAGTTCTTACAAGCCCAGAGGAAACCACCCTTAGACTTCATTACGCGAGCAACTGCATCGTCGATAAGTGTGTAGAAATATTCAATTCCGGCTTCTTCAAACTTAGCCTTAAAGTCTTCGTCGAATACTTTCTGGAAGATTGCCTTAAAGTTTCCGTCATAAGTCTTAGAAATTGTATCTTTTGTACCAAGCCATACGCTGATTTTCTGATCCAAAGCATAGTTGAAACAGCAGCGGGCAAAGCTTTCGATAGAAGCATCAAGGTTGTGAATACCCTGGATGATTCCAGGACCCTTCATTACCTGAATAGTCTTTCTGATTTCCTGTCCGTCTTCACCTGTAAAAACAAGTTCAGCTTTTCCGGCACAAGGAGTTTTGATTTCGCAGTTCTTGTAAACGTCACCGTATCCGTGGCGACCAAGTACGATTGGCTTTTCCCAGCTGGTAACATTACATTTGATGTTGTTTACGAAAATTGGAGCGCGGAAGATTGTTCCGTCAAGTTCACCACGAAGGATTCCGTTTGGTGAAGGAGTAAGCTGCTTAAGCTTGTATTCTTCCATGCGGGCAGCATTAGATGTGATTGTGGCACATTTTACGCCAACGCCAAGACGCTTGATAGCAGCGGCAGCTTCATAAGTAATTTTGTCGTCAGAGTCATCACGAGCCTTAAGACCAAGGTCGTAATATTCTGTCTTCAAATCAACATAAGGTGTAAGGAGTTCGTCCTTAATAACCTTCCATAAAACACGTGTCATTTCGTCGCCATCGAGCTCTGCGATAGCATTTTTCATCTGAATCTTTGCCATGTAGTGAATTATAAAGAATTTGGAAAACGGGATAAAGTGATTTTTGCTATATGTTTTAAGTTTTTTTGTGCAAAATACACTAGAAAAAAAAATTAAAGAATACCGCCAAAAACTATTTTATTCTGTGCGCAGAATTCAACATAGCGGTCTGTATCATTTGATTCAGAAAAGCCGGTAACATAAAGACTTGACTCTTCTGCAGAAGAACCTTCACTGCGACAATTGCTTTCTTCAACTTCCCAGGCATGCTTAGTTACCCCTTCCCGGCTGTCAATCACAAAGACATTTTTTCCACAGGCTTCCTGAATTTCTTCTGCCATATTCAAAAAATGAGTACATGCCAGAACTATCACATCACATCCATTTTTTTTGAAGAAATCAACTGCCGGCATACAGGCCTGAATTCTCTGTTCTTTTGTTGAAGAAAAATATTTATGCTCAATAAATGAAATAAGCTCCGGATCACCCCTAGAAACAACTTGACAGTCAAAAGCAAAATCAGAAATCAGTTTTTTTGTATATGGATGATTTACTGTAGCATTGGTTGCAAGAAGTCCGATTTTTCTGCTTTTTGAAATAGCAGCTGCAGGCTTAATGGCAGGAACTGTCCCAATAAACGGAGTTTCCGGGAACCGGCGTCTCATTTCTTCAAGAGCCGTAACAGAAATTGTATTACAGGCAATTACAATTGCCTTTGGATTCCATTTTTCGATAATTTTTTTTACACAACCGCATGAATTTTCGATTATTTCAGATGATGTTTTTTCGCCATAGGGAAAATTCTTTGTATCACCTACATAAACACAGGCAGAATCAGGATGCTGTTCCTTAAGATATTTTAAATAAGGAAGGCCCCCGGTTCCAGAATCAAGAAATGCAAAATTCATGCTCATATAAAAATAATAAAGATTTGACCAAACAATCGCAATCCTTTAACATTTATTTATGTTTTCATTGAATAAATGTCTTGTAAAATCTTGTCACCATATCGCAGTTTCAACCTTTGACGAAACCGGAGAAATCATCGACGGCAACAGCTACTGCATCGACCACTCTCCTAACCCTGGTAAAGTAAAGGAAGACATTTTAAATTACATCATCAACCATGAAAAAATTGTTGGTTTGAATGTAAACGGCATGACTTTTTCAAACCTTGATTTTTCAAACAAGAAGTTTTACGGCTGTAACTTTCAGCACTGCACCTTTGAAAACATTCATTCAAAAGGATTAAGAAGCCGTATGAGTCTTTTCGACTTTGCTGTTTTTACTGACTGCAACCTTATTGAAAGCAACATTCACTTCACTTCTTTCGCCGGCTGTACTTTTTCCAGAACACTTTTTACTTCCAGCGAATTGATTCAGAACAACTACAACGGAATTTATTCTGTGCAAAGCTCTTTTGATGACACAGATCTTTACAATTCACGTTTCATCAATTCAAAGCTTTACAATATTTCTTTCCGTAACTGCAACTTAAAGAAAACTATCTTCCTGGGAAGCCTTCAGCACAACGTTTCTTTCAAAATGTCCAACACCCGCGAAGCCATTTTTGATGACACTGGCAGCGACCTTTACAAGGACCAGGCAGAAGAATCTGACGGAATAAAAATCGGAGATGTATTATGAAAATTTACTTCCATTTGAACGTAGGTGGATTTTCCAACACTTACATCGTTGCCAACGAAAAAACTCTTGAAGCAATCATCATCGATCCAGGAAAGCTTACAGAAGAAATCATCAAGCAGATCGAAGACAATCATCTTAAGCTGGTAGCAATCCTTGTAACCCACAACCACGGTTCCCATGTTCACGGAATCAACACATTGCTTAAGATTTATTCGCCAAAAATCTACGGCGCTGACTGGGAAATTGCCGGCGTAAAGACAAACGTAATCACAGGAGACGGTACAATAAACATCGCCGGACTTGATGTTCGATACATGAACCTTCCTGGACATACTTCTGATTCAATGATTTACGTAATTGGAAATGCAATCTTTACAGGGGACACCATTTCGGCTGGAAAAATCGGTTCAACAAACTCAAGCTACTCAAAGCATCTTCTGATCAACAACCTTAATCAGAAAATCATGAGCCAGCAGGAAAACACCTGCCTGTTCCCTGGACATGGCCCTCCTACAACAGTAGGCGCAGAGCTCAAATTCAACAACGATTTTAACAAAGAATATCTCTAGCCCAAGAACTATCTTGTGATGAGGGAAACTCTTCCGGCAGCAAGACCCCAGTTGTCAAAAGCGTATGTATTCAAAACGCTGCCAGCATCTTCAAATGTAATGCCTTCGTTTCGACGGACCCATTCACAAAGCTCTTTCTGGTAAGTCATGACGCTGCCTCTTTCCGCACAGTGAACAAAATATTTTGCGATCTGATTCAGAGGCTGCTGCATAAGGTACGCCATGAATTCATTGTGCATCAGGTATTCATCATTCTGGTCATAACCCAAACCAGGCTGACTTGCCCAATAGCCTTTCATAAAGGCCATAGTATTGTAATCAACTGTGTAATAAACTGCGGCAACAGCATTTCTAAAATCTTCGTTTGTAAAGAAAACTCCGTGCCAGGCTTCATGTGCAATAAAACTCTGACGAAGCCAGCTTTGAGACTCTCTTGAAATAGAAATTACAGCCCCGCTACCAGCCTTGTAAATTCCGTTATCCGGAATGATTATCTGGTTACGAAGAAGAATGTCCTTAAGCAAAAGCTCCTTGTCTGTAAGAGCTGCCTTCACCTGTTCTGCCTTTGTAAAAAAAGCCGCGCAGCTTTCCGCACTGTAATCGTGGGCATTGTAGCCATGCATGTCACCAAGCTCTTCATCAGTCAGAATCTTTCCCCTGAAACCAGTCTTTTCCGCAAAGAATGCAAGACGTCTAAAGAAATCTGCTTGAACCTTATAATCTGCTGTATCGAAGAAGAGGGAACCTGGGAATCTGTCCCACTCATAAACCTCAAAATCTTTTGAACGCCAATAGGACTGCTTGCTTGAAAGAATCAGTCCAGGATCTGTCTTTAAAGGAACCAGAACTTTATTTGTTTCTCCAGGAAGAAGATCACCATCGTTTGCCTTCATGATGAGTTTAGAAACAAGATTGCCGTTTTCAGTAAGCTCGTAGGATGAATAAGGAGAAATCAAAGTGGAAGTCTGAATCACACAGTCCTTAACATCCTTTGTTCTGCGGATTGTAAGCTTGTCACCGCCAGCGTTCATTTTTACACAGAGCTGGTCTTCAAAGGTACCGTAATCCGATGATGGGAAAAATGCCATCTCGATTTTTGGCATGACAGTATATCGGGTATTTTCAACAGGAAATACAGTTGAGCCACCAGAAAAATCCACTGTAAGGGTATCTCCACCAAAGCTCCCACCGTTGCTGGAAACGCCAAAATACGGAATTCCACTGGTATAATCAAACCCGATTTTTGCAGGAGCAACCAAAAAATCCACAACTCTCACAGGATATGAAGAATAAACCACAAAACCTTCCGGCAATTCCTCAGCCTTAAGATTTTTCTCCAGAGCAAAACCGTTGTCAAAATAAGAAAGCCCCTTTCCATCCCGGATAAAGCTTCTTAAGTCACAACCAGAAAGAATTCTTTTATCAACAGGCAAAAACTTTCCCTTACGCCCAAAATCCTTAGAGTTCAAAAAACCAAAATAGAAAATATGTTCCCCAGAAACCGCCTCGTCATATTTTTTTCCTGCACAATTCTTTACGCCAATACGAACAGAAACCGAAACAGCTCCAAAATGATTGTAAAATTCCTCAAACAAAGCTTTTTCATCTGGAGTGAACTTGTAATACGCGTAACCGGGCTTACTGATCCTGCTTGATGCGGCAAAACTGTTAAGAGCCCGCAATTTTTCTCCCGCAACTGTGGAATTTTCAAAAGATAAAGTTGCCTTAGAATATCTGTTTGTGGCAAAACGGAAGCCTAAAACAATGACATCCAGCAAAAGAAAAGCCACAACCGCAGCAAAAAGAATTTTATGTTTAGTATCCAGTTTGATTTCCATAACTGAATACTACATTTTTTTAGCCAAAAATACTATATTTGCAGTATGAGGGCAATTTTTTTACATAAAGATGACGAACTTTTGTTCATAAAGGAGCAGAAATCAATTTTATTTAAATTGAACGGAGATTCTGACCAGGCAGTTGCTCACCCCATTTACCCTCTCTACATCACTCTTGAATCTGAGCATCTTGACGTTAATCTGAGGTTGTCTGAACTTAAAGCCATGCTCAAAAAAGTGTCTGTTGAAAGTGCAACATTGGAATCTTCTGTCATCTCCTGCCCGGTAAAAATCACCTTATCCGACGGAACCACGATTCAGGAAAAACTCGTTCTGGGAAAAACCTTCACACCACAAAACAAAGAGCTCAAAGGATCACTTTCCAAAGACCTTAGAGTATTCCGCCTTGCTGACATAAAAAAAACAGGACCTGTTACCGAAGTAACAAATCCTGTCTGGTGCAAGATAAAATAAAATATCTGCTTATTACATAGTCTGTTCGCCACGATCCATGGCTGTAAGACCTGTTTTAACATATTCAAGGATTCCGAATGGTTCAAGCAAACGGATAAGGCTTTCGATCTTGTTTTCACCACCAGTTGCTTCTACAATGATGCTGTTTGGAGCAACGTCTACGATGCGAGCACGGTAGATTTCACAAGTGCTTACGATTGTAGCACGGTTTTCACCGCTTGCCTTAACCTTGATCAAAGCCATTTCGCGCTGAGTTGTCTTAGACTTTTCACAATGCTTAATAGAAATAACTTCAACAAGCTTTGAAAGCTGCTTTTCGATCTGTTCAAGAATGTAAGAGTCACCATTTACAACAATTGTCATGCGTGACTGTCCAGGATTACCTGTTTCACATACAGTCAAAGAATCAATATTATAACCACGGCGACTAAAGAGTCCTGAAACGCGGCTCAATACACCTGCATGGTTTTCTACAAGTACACTCAATACGAATTTTTCCATAATAATCCTTCCTCAAACATAAAATGTCAGAAACCTACCGCATAATCCTAAAAAAGCTTGCTGCTGTCCTCGCTTCGCTGCGGAAGGGCTTCGCTTTTTTATGATTCTGCTCCCGGCTTCAGACATTTTAGTATTTTGTCTTTATATCGAATTTCCAGCCTCGGAATAAACTCCTAAGAGTCTTACTTCTTCGGCTACCTTTTTAAGTTCGACTAAGAATGCCTTTACATATTCCTCGTTCTGCAATGCTTCTTCTTTCAGTTCGGCATCGGCGTAGAACCAGTAATGCCACGGCTGACCCTTGATTGGGCGGCTTTCCAACCGTGTAAGATTAAGTTTATTTTTTTCAAATACACCAAGAGCATTATACAACGCTCCGGTTTCATTTGCAGTAGAAAAAGCAAAAGAGGCTGTATTTGGAGCCTTTACGCTTTTTGGAAGATTCTTTTCAACGTGATTTGCGGCAATTACAACAAAACGTGTGTAATCCTGGGCATGATCCTGAATGTCTTCCTGAAGGATTTCAAGGTTGTAATACTTTGCAGTAATGGCGCTGGCAATGGCTGCATTTTCTGTGCTGCCCATATCGCTTACCATTTTTGCTGCAGTTGCAGTAGAACCGGCAGAAATCTTTTCCCAACCGTAGTTTTCAATCATCTTAACACATTGAGCAAAGCCCTGTGGATGTGAATAGATTCTTTTGATTGTCTGGAATGTGGCGCCTTTTGGAGCAAGAAGCGCATGCTGAATTCTAAGCTTTAACGCTCCCACAATAGAAACATCTTCAAAGCGGGTAATGTTATCGTAATTATCGTAAACAGAACCACCCAAAGAGTTTTCAATTGGAACCATTCCGTAATCCGCTTCGCCACTCATAACTGCTTCAAAAATCTTTTTGAAAGATGGAACCGGCATAGCTTCCACTTCGCTGTCAAAGTAACGATGCACAGCCTGTTCTGCGTAAGTTCCCCGAATTCCGTTATATGCACAAACCAGTTTTCCTGATTTTCTTGTTTTAGTTTCTGACTTTTTGGAAACATCTTCCCGGATATGAACAACAGATTTTCCAACAACAGGAGCCATTGCTTCAATATCGTGCTGAAGCTTATCGAACATACTTGGAAGCAAAGCCTGTGGACCGTCACTCATTGCCTTTTCTGGACAATTGTGAACTTCCACAATTATTCCGTCTGCGCCAGCGGCAATAGAAGCTAAAGCCATTGGTGCAATCTTGTCACGGATTCCAACAGCGTGGCTTGGATCAACAATAACAGGAAGATGAGTCATGCCCCGCAATACAGGAATTGCGCTAAGATCAAGGGTATTTCTGGTTGCCTTTTCATAGGTTCTGATTCCACGTTCACAGAGAATAAGATTTTCTGTTCCCGAAGAAAGAAGATATTCTGCAGACATAAGCCATTCTTCGATTGTGGCACAAAGTCCCCGCTTAAGAATAACAGGAAGCTTTGACTTACCCACTTCCTTAAGAAGCTCAAAGTTCTGCATGTTTCTGGCGCCAATCTGAAGACAGTCAACGCCGTATTTTTTCATGATTTTAAGATGTTCCGGGGAAATGATTTCTGTAACAACAGGAAGTCCGTATTTGTCACCGGCTTCCTTAAGCATCTTTACCCCTTCTTCACCAAGTCCCTGGAAAGAATAAGGACTTGTTCTTGGCTTGTAAGCACCACCTCTAAGCATACAGGCACCGCTTTCTGAAACTGCCCGTGCAATTTCAAACATGCGATCCCGTTCTTCTACGGCACAAGGACCGGCGATCGTAACGATGCGCTGACCGCCGATTCTTATCTTCTGGCCAAAGTTATTTTTAAGTTCAATGACTGTGTTTTCTGGTTTGAATTCCCGGCTGGCCATTTTGTATGGCTTAGAAATAGGAATTACCTTTTCTACACCAGGCAAAAGACTTACATCAGCTGGGTCAATTTTAAGCTGGCCTACAGCGGCAATGATTGACTGTTCTTCACCGGCAACTTCATTTGTCTTAAAGTCTTTTTCACCAAGAAAGGACTTGATGCGAGCTTTGTCTTCATTAGAAATGCCATTTTTAAGAACAATTACCACTGTAAACTCCTTTTTTAATCACAAAATTGGCAAGACTCCGTAAAAGAGCCTCGGCTACACACGACTCAGACGAGGGTGTCACCTATATAAAATGAAAACTCCAGCTCTACTATAATTTCCGTCTTTCGCATATTCACGCGATGCACGTCTTCATAGTGTTCGCCAGAGTCTCTTTCACTGCGTCCTGCCAATTTTGAAATGCATTCAGCAGAACACAGCATCAATTATTCTTAGTCATTCGATGGGTTGAACGATACTGTTCTGAGTACGTCGCCGAATACTCCGGCTGCTGTTACTCCAGCACCGGCACCGTAACCGCGTACTGTAAGTGGGATTGGCTGGTAGCGTTCAGTGTAGAATACGAATGCGTTTTCACCACCCTTTACGCTGTAAAGTGGATTGTCTGGACCAACTTCCATCATACCAACAGAAACCTTTCCGTCTTTGATTGTTGCACCCATGCGAAGAACCTTGTTTTCCTTCTTGAGGTCTGCAATCTTCTTTGCAAAGTAGTCATCAACTTCAGGAAGCTTCTTAAGGAATTCTTCAACTGTACCAGAAGCATCAAACGAATCAGGGAATACCTTGTACAATGTGATGTCTTCAAGTTCAAGTTCATAACCAGATTCACGGGCAATGATAAGTCCCTTGCGGGCAACGTCCATACCGTTCAAGTCATCGCGAGGATCAGGTTCTGTATAGCGGAGTTCTTTTGCTTCAAGAACAGCCTTAGAGAATGGAACACCTTCGTCCAATTTTCCAAAGATGTATGAAAGGGAACCAGACATGATTCCGTTGAATTCTGTAAGTTTATCACCAGACTTGTAAAGGTTCTGCAATGTATCGATGATTGGAAGACCAGCACCTACGTTTGTTTCGTACAAGAAACGGCGGTGCATCTTGTTAGCAGTTGTACGCAAAGCCTTATAGAAGTCCATTGTCTTAGAGTTGGCACGCTTGTTTGGTGTAGCAATGCTCATTCCTGCGTTCAAGATATCAAGGTAGCGGTCTGGAAGATCGTAAGAAGCTGTACAGTCTACGAATACTGGATTCAATGGCTTTTTTTCTTTTACGAACTTGATGATGTCATCAACATTTGAAGGACCGAATGCGAACATTGGTTTCTTAAGGTCTTCACGCCAGTTTGTAAGGTCGAGACCATTTTCATCAAGATTCATACCGTCGATTGTTGTAATTGCAAGAACGCGAACATCAACCTTCTGCTTAAGAAGCTTTTCGTGCTGATCGCGGATCTGATCGATCATAGTACCACCGATTGTTCCGGCACCGAAAGCAAATACTTCAACAGTCTGACATGTATTGAAGAAGAACTGGTGTACAGCCTTAACAGCAACATCAGCGAACTTACCCTTGATTACAGCAGAAATACATCTTTCTGAAGACCCCTGAGCCAAAGCCTTGATGTTTACGTCCTGGCTTGCCAAAGCGTTTGTGAACTTTGAAGCAACACCACGGTTCATGATCATACCGTCACCTACTACAGAGATGATGGCACAATCTTCTTTTACACCGATTTCGTCGATGATTCTTTCGCGGATTTCAAGTTCAAATTCCTTTGCAACAGCATCGCGAACCTTTGAAGCTTCAGCGGCCCGTACACAGAAAGAAATTGTATATTCAGAAGATGACTGAGTGATCAAAAGGATTGAAGAACCTGCAGCAGAAACAGCATTGAAGATGCGGCTAGCCATACCAGTACGACCGCGCATTGCAGTTCCACCAACAGAAATCATTGCAACATTCTTAAGAGCAGAAACACCACAAATAGAAGACTTTGTGCGGCTTTCAAATGGGCCCTTACCGATGCGTGTACCACGAGCAGAAGGATTGTGGCTGTTCAAAGACCAGGCTTCGATTCCCTTTGCCTGAAGTGGAGCAAGAGTTTTTGGATGAAGAACCTTAGAACCAAAGAAAGAAAGTTCCATAGCTTCTTCGTAAGTCATGTCATCAACAAGAATTGCATCCTTTACGATGCGTGGATCAGCAGTGTAAACACCGTCAACGTCTGTCCAGAATTCTACGCGCTTAACACCAAGTGAAGCACCGATGATAGCAGCAGAGAAGTCAGAACCGTTACGGCCAAGAAGACCCATGATTGGTTCAGCACCAGTTCCCTTTGTCCAGGAACATACGAATCCTGGGAACAAAAGAATGCGTGACTGGCTCTTGTTTTCACCATCACGATATGGAAGACAAGCTTCAGCAGTCTTAACGTAATCTGCTTCACCTTCCTTCTGGTTACCATTTGTAAATACGAATTTGCGTGAATCAAGCAAGAGAACACTTTCTTTTTTAGCACGAAGAACAGCTTCCATCATTGGAGCAGAAAGAAGTTCTCCCATACCCATAATGCGGCAGTAAACTGTGTCTGGACATTCACCGAAAGAAGCAACACCAGCAAGAAGTTTTTCCAGTTCAACAAAGTTAGGTTCGATAAAAGCCATTACCTTTTCAGCAGCAAAGCCTTCACACTTTGACTGAAGTTCAAAAGCGATTTCCTGATGAACCTTTCTAAGATCCTGAACAAAGGTGCCTGTGGTGCCCGTTACACTTGAATCAATTGCAGCCTGAAGAGTGTTAGAAACTCCGGCAACTGCTGAAACAACAACACTAAGTCTGTCTTCCTTTGCACGATTCAAAATGATTTCTGCAGAAGAAAGAATGCGGCGGGCATTACCCATTGAAGTACCGCCAAATTTTAATGTAAGCATAAGAACACCATCCCTTTATAGGCAATAAATTTTTGTAATCTATTTTATTGAAAACACAGACTAATTACAACAACCGTAAACGTATATATAGAAAACATAAGCAGTTAAAATTGACAGTTAAACTCATAGGTGTTAAAATTGTACCCACTTTATCTATATAAGTAAAAATAAGGAATTAAAAATGAAAAAAAGCTTTTACACAATTGGATCTTTGATCATTCTTTTGATCGCTGCATTCATCTTTGTACTTGTACCAATCTTTGCCGGTGGAAGAGTTTCAAACAACCTCCCAGCTTTCGGTAAATACGATGGAACAGAAATCAAATACGAACAGAATTCAGAATTCGCAAACTATGTAGCTCGCTATGCTGAATACTACAAAAACCAGGGAATCGAAATCTCTAACTCTAACGAGTATTACATTTTCAACTACGCCTTCAACACAACTGTAACTCAGCTTGCATACCAGAAGGCTGTAAAGAAGAGCGGTTATGTTGTTCCAACAACAGCTATCAACCGTGCAGTTCGTCCTTACTTTGCTGACGAAACTGGTAACTTCTCACAGAAGCTTTACAACATCGCCCTTAAGGATCGTCCAGATGATATCGCTGCTCTTCGCGATGACTTCCGCTCAACACTGACAACTCAGCGTTACGCAGAAGACTCTTTCGGTGGACAGTCAGTTCTTGGAAACGACGTTCTCTACGGACTCAAGAAGAACTCAAAAGAAGCAGCTTTCCTTAAGGAAATGTCAGAAGGACAGCGCACATTGAACGTTGCTTCTTTCAACATGGCTGATTACCCAGATTCAGAAAAAGTAGCTTACGGTAAGGCTAACTCAGAAAAGTTCGTAAAATATGACTTCTCTATCATCACTGTTGCAGATAAGGGAAAGGCTGCTTCACTTGCTAAGCGCATCAAGGGAAATGAAATCACATTTGCCGATGCAGTAAGCGAATCTCAGAAGTCTTACTCAAACGACAGCGGTAAGATCAACAGCAAGTACCACTACCAGATCGAAAAGTTCCTTGCTAACAAAGAAGATATGGCTAAGATCACAGGTCTTAACATTGACGAAGTTTCTGATCCAGTTCAGACAACAGTTGGTTACTCAATCTTCAAGGTTGATACAGCTGCAAAGACTCCTGATTTCAAGGACGAAGCTACAATTCGTACAGTTTACAACTATTTGACTGCTAACGAATTCAGCCACATCGAAGACTATTACACAGAAACTGCAAAAGCTTTCGCAACAGTTGCTAAGAACAAGGGCTTCAACGCTGCTTGTACTCAGTACAACGTAAAGAAGGCTTCTGTTCCAGCATTCGCTTTGAACTACGGCAACGCTTCTGTTCTTACAAAGCTTGACACTTCTATCGACGGACTTTCTGGAACAGACAGAAACGAAACATTCCTTAAGACAGCATTCGGTCTTAAGAATGGAGAACTTTCTGCACCAATCGTAAACAACCGCAACGTCATCGTTATGCAGGTTACAGGTTCAGATCTTAAGGCTGCTGATCCAATTCCAGCTGAAGCTTTGGCTGATGAACTTTCTAACTTCGACACATCATCTGCACAGCAGGCATTGCTCACAAGCCCTAAACTTGTAAACAATGTTCAGGATGTTTTCTTCAATCACATGATGAAGAACTAAGGTAAACGTTGAACGATATCAGCGAAAACAAGCCCTGTCTGGTGCAAACTAGCCAGGGCTTTTCTGTTAATTACAAAGGACGCCTTCTCTACTCAAAGTACAATCCTGCCAAAAATATTGTCTCCATCATAGAAAAGACAGATGTTTTACCAGGCTCAATAATCTTGTGTTTTTCTCCAATTTTACAATACGGTCTTGAAGAGCTAGCTTCCAAGCTTCCTGAAAACTGCATCATGCTTGGAATTGAAGCAGACCCAGAATTGTATGATTTGACAAAAGCATCTTCCGAAAACCTTGAATGCACCAAGCCAGGGATTTATTCTGTTGTTCCACGAAATGAACTTTCAGGACTTCCATCACAGCTGGAAAAACTAGCCGCAACTGGAAGTTTTAGACGTGTAATTTCAATTGAGTTTTCTGGAGGAACAGCCTTCAACCAGGACTTTTACAACCAGCTTTTCGAAGCCTGTCGCAATTCCGTTAGTCAGTTCTGGAAAAATCGGGTGACTCTGGTTAAATTTGGAAGAAAATACACCTCCAACGTTTTCAAAAACTTGAAATGCCTTAGCAATGGTTTTAATTCTGTAAAGACTGGAAAATCAATTCTTGTAGTTGGAGCCGGAGAAAGCGCTGTAGAAACTCTTCTTTCAATAAAGAAGGATGCAGACAAATACTTCATCATCGCTGTTGATGCCGTACTTCATACTTGCAAGACATTGGACATTCGTCCAGATGCTGTAGTATGCGAGGAAGCGCAAGCGGTAATCACAAAAGCTTTTACAGGCTGCAAAGACTTCTTTGACTATCTTTTTTTAAGTCTGACCTGCACAGAAAACGTTTCAAGGATCAATCCAGAAAAGACTATTTTCTACACTCCTCTTTTTTACACAGGGAATTTTCTTCAAACACTTTCTGACAACAACTTACTTCCAAACCCTCAGCCACCTTTAGGTTCTGTCGGCCTAAGTGCAGTAAACCTGGCATTAAACATCAGAGATAACGAAAACGTTCCTATTTTTGTGACAGGTCTGGATTTTTCTTTTTCCATTGGTCAGAGCCACGCAAAAATGTCTTTCCACGAAAAAACACGAAGAATCAACTCTTCTAAGCTTAAAAGCATGGAAAGCTACGGAGGATCTTTCAATACAGACGCTGTAAAAGTTACAGGAAAGAATGGAGAACCTATTGTAACAACCACAAACCTTTCGGGCTACGCAGAACTGTTCAATTACAAGTTCACAGGAATAAAAAATCTTTATGACTGTGGAAAAACAGGTCTTACTTTAGGCATTCCTGCAGCTGCTCCTGCAACTACCCTGCAAGGCAACACAACTGCAATCAAAGCAAAAAATACTGAGGGTGCCACAAAAGATTTTATCGATTCAGAAAAGACTGCTTTAATTCAGCTAAAAGATATCTTCACCGGCAAAATTCAGCTTTCAGAAGAAGAACGGACAAAAAAAATCACGGAGCTATTACAACCCCGTGATTATCTATACCTTCATTTTCCAGATGGTTACAGGATGGAACTTACCCAGAACTTCTTGAACCGGGTAAGAATCGAAATCGACTTCTTTCTGAAAATCATTCAGTAGAAGACTATTTATCCTCGTCAGTTTCCTTAAGAACCGCAAGGAATGCGCTCTGTGGAAGTTCAACATCACCGAACATCTTCATGCGCTTCTTACCTTCCTTCTGTTTTTCAAGAAGCTTTCGTTTACGGGTAATATCACCACCGTAACACTTGGCAAGAACGTCTTTGCGATAAGCGCTTACTGTTTCACGAGCAATGATCTGACCACCAATGGCACCCTGGATGGCAACCTTGAACTGCTGGTGGCTGATTTCATTCTTAAGGCGTTCACAAACCTTGCGGGCACGGTCAGCGGCACTTGGCTTGTAACAAAGGAACGAAAGGGCATCAACAGGCTTGCTATTCAAAAGCATATCAACCTTGGCAAGATCAGTGGTACGATAACCGATTACTTCGTAGTCAAAGGAAGCGTAACCGCGGCTATAGCTCTTAAGCTTGTCATAGAAATCAAAAAGAACTTCTGCCAAAGGCATTTCATAAGTAAGTTCAACGCGTTTTTCATCAAGATACTGCATGTTTGTCTGCTCACCGCGTTTCATCTTACACAATTCCATAAGGGAACCAAGATAAGTTGCAGGAGTAATGATTGTAGCCTTGATATAAGGTTCTTCAGCAGACTGAATGCGTCCCTGAGGATATTCACTTGGATTATCAACAAAAGTTTCGCTGCCGTCTGTCAAAGTAACGCGGTAACGTACGCTTGGCGCTGTAAAGATGATTGCCTGGTCGTAGTCACGTTCAAGACGTTCCTGGATGATTTCAAGATGAAGAAGACCAAGGAATCCACAGCGGAAACCGTTACCCAAAGCAAGAGAATTGTCTTTTTCGTAAACAAGGCTGGCATCGTTAAGCTTAAGCTTTTCGATGGAAGATTTAAGTTCTTCGTAATCGTTTGAATCCATTGGATAGATGGAAGAATAAACAACAGGCTTAACTTCCTTAAAACCAGCCAATGGTGCTGCAGCTGGATTAGCAGAACTTGTAACTGTATCTCCAACCTTAACGTCACTTACAGTTTTAAGACCAGAAATGATGTAACCTACGTCTCCGGCTTCAAGCTTACCAGTTTCTTCATAGTCGATCTTGAAGATACCACACTGTTCAACCTTGTATTCAAGGCCTGTGCTCATCATCTTGATTGTATCACCAGTCTTAAGAGTTCCTTCCTTAACACGAACATGAACAACTACACCACGGTATACATCGTAGTGACAGTCAAAAATCAAGGCCTGCAAAGGAGCTTTTGGATCTCCTTCTGGAGCTGGGAAATAATTTACGATGGCTTCAAGAAGTTCATCAACACCTTCACCGCTTTTTGCAGAAACAAGCTGAGTCTGAGAATCATCAAGCCCCAGCTCCTTGTCGATCTGAGCACGACAAGAAGGAATGTCTGCAGAAGGAAGGTCAATCTTGTTGATTACAGGAACGATTTCCAGATCCTGCTCAAGAGCCATGTACATGTTGGATACAGTCTGACTTTCAACGCCCTGGCTGGCATCGATCAAAAGAAGAGCACCTTCACAAGAAGCAATGGCGCGGCTAACTTCGTAAGAGAAGTCTACGTGACCAGGTGTATCTACAAAGTTCAATTCGTAGTCGTTTCCATCTTTTGCATGATAAGGAATTGTTACAGCCTGACTTTTAATTGTAATACCACGTTCACGTTCAATATCCATGCTGTCAAGAATCTGGTTCTTCATCTTGCGGTCGTCAATAATCTTAGATTTCTGAATAAGACGATCAGACAAAGTAGATTTACCGTGGTCAATGTGCGCAACAATACAGAAGTTGCGTTTAAACTTCATTTCCATAATTTATCCTTAAAAATAGTACGGACTATCAAGCTGATTACCGATTCGCATTGTAACATCAAGATAACCCTTCTTCTTTTTGCGAGTATTCATCTGCACCGACATAGCTTCATTCTTTTCAGAAAAATCAATGTCAGTTATGTAAACAGGATCTGTAACAGAGAACCCAGATTCATCTGCTACACTGCCCTTGAGAATATCAGAAATTGTATATTTTTTGGAAGTGATTGTTGAACTTGGAGTAAGCTCCATTCCAAGAATTGGCACAAGGGAATGGGTCAACAGATCAGTTTTATAGATTTCGTAGCCAGGATGTTCCGGACGCTTATCCAGATATAGCAAAGCCACATGATCCTGACTGTCACGGGTATAGTTGCATTTAATAACGCTTTCCGCACCATGATTTCTGATCATATCCTGAAAGTTTTCCAGAGTATAAATACGCTTTCCGTCAACAAAAGTAATCACATCACCTTTTACAAGACCTGCACGACTTGCAGAACCACCTGGCATTACGTACTGAACTTCAACACCGGCATTTCTTCCTACACTCTTAAATGTATGACCAAAGGCACCAACCCAGGCATGCTCCCTCTTCCCACCATGATACAGGAAAGGCAGATCCTGACGAAGATATTCTACAGGAATGGCAAAATTCAATCCCTGATACTGTTGAATGCCGGCAAAGACAACAGCCTGCACCCTCATCTGCTGGTCGATCAAAGGTCCACCAGAGTTACCAGAGTTCACCGCAGTATCAATCTGAAGAACGCTTCCTGTTGTGAAAAGCTTACGATCCACAGCTGAAACAATTCCACTTGTGAGAGTTCCATGAAGTCCAAGAGGTGTTCCAATAGCGCTTACCTTATCCCCAATCTGCAGCTCCTGGCTGGAACCCAGAGCAAGAATGAAAGGAGGATCAATTTCAACTTTAAGCAGAGAAAGGTCAATCAATGCATCATATCCAACAACCTTTGCCGGAATGCGGGTATCCTGATCAGAAGCAAGCTTTATGTACAATCGGGAATATCCCTCATATTTAGGATCAACAAGATCAGAAATAACATGATGGTTTGTGATCAAATAACCCCGTTTATCAATAAAAAATCCGGAACCAAGAACCCTGTCGGCATAACCGATTCCATTATGGATGGCAATTCCTTTATCTACCCAGATTGTTACAGTCGCATCAATACAGTTCTGTATGGTCTTTGGAAGAAGCTTTGCATCAGCAGAAAGACCAGGAATATCTTTAAGATAATCAACCATAAGCTGTCTTTCAGAAGTCTGAAACTCCGCCAATTTTTTGCTGTCGCAAGATTTAAGGGTCTCATAAAGATGCCAGGCAGTAAAATAATCTTTTGACTGCAAGCTGTTATTCAACTTTTCAAAAAGATTGTTTTCCTGCTTTGAAACATATTCTTCATCACCAAGAATGGTAGAACGCCAATATGCCATAACAGGAGTTTTATCAACAAGCCCGTCAATTCGCTTCTTTTCATTTTCTGCCACATCAGCTTCTGTATAATCAGGCAGCTCAAAAATTTCCTTAGGTTGAGAAATGGAAGTACATCCAGCAAGAGCAAGTATAAAAATTACAGAAAAAAACTTAAGCAGATTATTCATTATTGTCTTCATAAATTGTTTCGTCATAAGAAGGCAAGATTTCGCCAAAAATTTCGCTGCCGATCTTTACGGCCATCATTCGAGTATCCTTATTCTGAAGAATAACGCTTACACCCTGATCCAACTCCTGGTCGAAATTCTGCATAAGATAGAGTTCATCATCTGCAGTGCCTTCATCTCCTATCCAATAAAAACATTTATTGGCACCCTGAGTTACAGACAAAACATTTCCATCAACTTCAACCTTAACAGGAACTGCATTCCATTTTGTTACAGTCACCAGAGTTCCCTCAGGATTTTTATAGAACTGAGCGTCTTCAACAAGATCCGCATCAGCTTCCTGCTTTGGATAACGCTTGTAACGAAGATCCCATTTTCCGTCACCATTGAAGTCCCAGCTTGTAATCTTTCCTTCATCAGCAAGATATTCTTCAGTAAACTCAGGAGTTGTATCCCCGTTGTAGTCAATCTGAATCATGCGGGTATAAATGCCGGAACCTCTGACAGGCAATCCAAACAGATTAACCATGATCTGTTCCTGGTCTTCCACATTTCTATGAAGAAGATTTTCAGGATCATAACCGAAAGTTTCTACAGTTTCAAAAATGCCATCACCGTCGTTGTCTACAGAACGAACCGAAGGGAATCCATTTTCGAACACAGCATGGGCATAAATCGAACCGTTAGCCTTATATTCAGCAGTCTGAGGGTATCCGTTCAGAACAGCAAAACGTATCCTTGCTCCAGGACGTTCATTCGAAGCGATATCATAACCCGAACAGCTTGCAATAAGCTTGTTTTCATTCAATTCAGGAACCTTTACAAGCACATAAGGAACAAAGAAATCAAAGTCAAAAAGATCTTTTGCAACCATCATTGGCTCAATTTCAAAAGGAGCCCAGTTCATGGTTTCGTCCATAAGGTTGAAGGTTGCAGCACTTTCTGCAATCTTTTCAGATTTAAATACAGCCTTTACGATGGCAGGATAAGTCCCATAGTAAAGCTGGATGTTTCCACGAGTAAGATTCAATGACTCAGGAACACCAAAGTCACAGATACAAGACCATTCAGTAATCCCATCGTTTTCACGGTCCCAGCAGAATTCTGCAGGACGGCCACGCAGATACTTAACAACAACATTTGGTTCGCAGTCCAGATCAGTATCCACAGTCAAAGTACCACCAAAGCAGTCCAGATGCTCCTTTACAGAAGCAACGGTAACTTCATCAGTGATGAACGGAAGGATGTCCTCAAGCAGCTCCACAGAAACAGATTTGTCTGCAAATTCACAGAAATAATCCCAGGCTTCCTGCTGGCTCATAAGACCAATGTTCATGGCAACAAGGGCATACAAAGGATGCTTCATTCCATGAGAGGTAAATGCCTGAGCCATACGCTTCTGACGTTCCCCGCTGGCAAAAAGAACCGCATAGATTTCCAGTTCCGCATCAGGATTATCGTATTCTGGCATCTTTGCAATGAAAGAATCAGCAATTTTCTGAACCAAAAGTTCGCTGCTTTCAGAAAATTCAAAACCGTCACGCATAATGCTTACTGGACGATGAAGGTCATATTCATACTTGAAGAAAAGATGAGGGAAACGCTTGTCACTGGAATAAATACGTCTGGCAGCATTCACCTTGTCGCGGGCTTTTTCAATAGACTCTGCTGTTCTAAGGCAGTAATAAGACTTGATACGAATGAACTCAGCATCTGAAGTGTAAATAAAAGGAGCCGCATCCAGAACCGCCAGTGCCTGGTCATAAGCACCTGTAACACAAAGAAGGTCAGCGTAAAGAACTCTGGCCCCATCCCGGTTATAATCAACCCATTCCCCTTCTGTCAAAGCATGAGTAACAAGAGGAAGAGTTTCTGCCACAGTTCCACCCAATCCAGTTCTTGCGGCAGCCTTGATGTACCACAAGTCGGCAATAGAATCATCGTAAGCAAGACCAAGCTCAGCCTGATTCAAAGCATTGTTACAGTCATTTGAAGAAAGATAAGATTCAGCAAGCTTAAGGCATCTTACAGCAGTACGGCGATTTGCAGCCGAAAGGGAATCACAAAAAGCCCCCTGCAAAGAACCTGCCACAAGCCCGATCAATACAGCAAAAAACAAAACCGATCTTTTATTCATAACCTTCCTCAAAAACCGAAAGAATCAGCCCTTAACTATCCAGTTCTCAAATCCAAGAACAGAGCCGATCACCCCAAGGATTCTCTGATCCGGACTATATAATTCCTGTAAAACAGGAACAGAATTTTTATCCCTAACACAAAAATCTGAAAGCACATCAGAAACAGATTTCATGCCGCCAGACTTAGTTCGCACATAGTCATCCAGCTGCCTGCTTCTAACACAGAAAGGAACCGGTACCTTCTCCAGCACCACAACATCCTTTTCAGATTCAAAACAAACCTTCGCTCCCAAAGATAAATCCTCAGGAGAGCAAAGCTCCGTCGTAACAGTAAAGCCCGGAAACTCCAGACTGCCATTTCTATCTATTATAGCAAAAAAAGAGAATTCAGTCGCTATTAAATCAGCCTTTTTAACCCAAAGATGACCGCCAGAACATTCCATTACCGCAAGGCCACACTCCACCTTGCCAACGCCTTTTTCTGCAAGCTCCAGGAAAGATTTGACCACAGAATAAGGGATCCTTCCCCCAACCTTCAAAAGATCAAACCCTCTATATAATTGTCGCACCTGCAAACTGGAAGGAAGCTTACAGAACAGATTTCTCTGCACGGAAATAGAATCACCCTTTTCAGAAACCTTCCAGAAAGCATCATCCCTAAGCTCATCAAAATAAGCCTTATCCAAGCCAGCCTTTTCCGCTCCATTCAGCAAAGCTTTGTCAAATCCAGGAAATTTTTCTGCAAGAAAAGGAACCAACTCCTGACGAATCCTGTTCCTCAAAAAATGAACATCAAAGTTTGTAGCATCTGTACGCCAGGAAACGCCCCGGGCCTCAAGATAAGCCTCAATTTCATCCCGGCCAGTCTTAAGCAAAGGTCGAACAAAAATACCTCTTCGCTGCTGAATTCCACAAAGACCATCAGTACCGCTTCCCTGCAAAAATCGCATCAAAACAGTTTCCACCTGATCATTTCTGTTATGGGCAAGAGCAACAAATCCACAGCCTTCACACTTACAGAACTCTTCGAAAGCAGAATATCTAAGAAAACGAGCAGCTTCTTCCACACCATTGCCACGCTCAACCGCAACCGCCGAAACCTTTCCAGGTTCAAAAACCTTAACCACAACAGGAACGCCCAGCTGATCGCACAACTTTTTCACAAAACGGGCGTCACCACCACTTTCTTCTACGCTGCGAATATTATGATCAACAGTAACAACCTTAAGAGAAACAGAATATTTTTTACAAACCGAACCAAGCGCCATCAAAAGCGAAACAGAATCCGCCCCACCAGAAACCGCAGCACCTGCACAAAGACTTTTCCGGGAAAACTCCTTCAAGTCAAAACCACATTCCTGCAGCTGCCTTTCAACCTGACGCTCAAACAATTCAATACAATCCAGTTTATCCATCGCCATAAGAATACAACAAAATCGTTAAATAAAAAAAGACTGCCGGAGTAAACCAACAGTCTTTTCTAACTCATAAACTAAAATTAGCCACGAGCTGGAGCGATACTTACAAGTGAAAGTTCACCGTCTGTAAGAATCTTAACATCCTTACCGAGGTCGATATCTTTTACCTTGTAAATGTCACCAATGTTCAACTTAGAAACATCGATTACAACTCTTTCTGGAAGGTTAGCAATTGTACACTGAACAGTAATTTCTGGAACACGTTTAACCATGAAACCACCCTTCAATACACCAGCAGGGTTTCCAGAGTACTGAATCTTGTACTTCTGTGTAAGTTTTTCATCTGCAGCAGGTGCAAAGAAATCAGCGTGAAGAACAGAATCGTTACGGATGTTGTATTCAACGTCCTTAATCAAAGCTGTCATGTTCTTTCCATCTACAACCAAATCAACTGGTGTAGAAGCTGTGATGTTGCGCCATACTTTGTTGAATTCAACCGCATTTACTTCGAGCATTGTAGCTTCGCCCTTTTCGTTGTAAACAACGGCAGGGATACTACCTACTTTACGAAGATTCTTAGCAGCTGACTTACCTGTTGTAGTACGTACTTTAGCATTAATTGTCTGCTTAGCCATTTTCTAAAAGCTCCTTATATCCTTTTTTAGAATGCATCAAATATATCAAATTTTCGCCCTCAATGTAAATAGCAACACACAACGGGGGAAGTCTCCCCCTCGGCCGCACTGCGTTGCGTCCTACCCCCCCTGCGGGCTCAATCGCCGCCCGCCACGCCCCCTTCACGGATTCCTATTTATCAGGCGAAACCAGTTTCGCCACAAGTTAGTAAGCCTAAAAATTGCTGCCGCAATTTTCTTCACGGCTTGCTATTCATCAGGCGCAACCAGTTGCGCCACTCATGCTTCGAATCCTGTCGTCCCTAATTTTATGTATGCACAATAATTTTCCTGTTAAATAAAAAACGCTCTCCTTACCGGAAAGCGTTTTCTGTTAACTGGGACGACAGGATTCGAACCTGTGGAATGACGGCACCAAAAGCCGTTGTCTTACCGCTTGACGACGTCCCATTATTATATGCAAAACTTTTAGTCTTCTGGACCGCCAGTTTCTACATGACCAGCATTATACTCATCAAGTATCTTGTTTTGCAACTCCGTACGGAATTCAGGACTGATAGGATGAGCTACATCTTTATATTCACCGTTGGCAGTCTTTCTGCTAGGCATGGCGATAAAAAGACCATTCTGACCTTCAATGATTTTAACATTGTGAACAACAAAGCAGTTGTCAAATGTTACTGTTACATAGGCACGAAGCTTACCTTCGTTTTCGACTTTTCGTATGCGCAATTCTGTGATCTGCATAAGCCTTTCTCCTTATCGCGCAAAATTACAAGCAAAGACTATTGCGTAACCACACAATTCAAGCCTTCATCTTTAAGCAACTTTGCTGCATATTCAGCTTCTTCCCGGGAAGCATAAACACCAAAAATTGTAGAGCCGGACCCAGACATGTCTGCAAACAAAGCCTTCTTTTCCCTCAAAAGCTTTAATGCCGAACAAATCTTTGCATACTTAAGACTTAGTGCTTCTGTAAAAGTATTCTTGAATCGCCAGTCAGGAATTGAAGAATAATACATTTCTTCAAGTTTTTCTAGTTCTGGGTAATCAAAATCTACTTTACCTTCATAAAGCTCATCAACAAGAGCATAAGCTTCTTTTGTTGAGCTATGCACTTCCGGAAATACCATCACAATAAATAGATCCGGCCGCTTTCGTATCGCCCTAACATATTCACCGCGACCAGTAACCACAGCACAACAACTGTTATTCTGGTCACAATGGGTAAAGAAAAAAACATCACTTCCAACTGCCCCAGCAATCTTATCCAACTGCTGTTCCGACAACCTTACATGATGTATCTCTTCTAAAGCCTTAATTAATGCGGCAGCGTCAGAAGATCCACCTCCTAAGCCACCTCCTGCAGGAATGTGTTTTTCAAGAGTCACATCAACAGAGATACACTCACATCCAGATACTTCGTGGAAAGCATCATAAGCCATTGTAAGAGTATTCTTCTCTGGGAGAATCATACTGCTACAATGCACGACACATTTTTCACCAGTCTTGCCAGGCCTGACAATAAGCTCATCAGCCAGATCTACAGTCTGAAAAATGCTTTCCAGGTTATGAAAACCGTCTTCCCTTTTAGGTAACACCCGTAAACCAATATTTATCTTAGCAGGAGCAAAAACACGGAATTCACTAAACATACTAAAATTATACATCACAAATTTTGGATGTCAAATTAAACGATTTTACAAAACTTAGTTGACCTACTCAAAGAGTTTATTTTATATTTTTACCGAGAGATTTTTCAGTCCCTGGAGATTAATATGTCTGCATTTAATGGTTTTAAACCTTACGATGGACCTTATTCATTTGACGATGAATTCGAGGATGATTTTAACGATGATTATTCAGATGACGTTCTTGATGATATGGACGAAGATTCTGAAAGCTACGAAGAAGCATTTGACGATGCAGATGATGACATCTACGAACCTTTCGATGATGTAGAACCAGAAGACGGTTATACAAATCCATACAAGTACGAAGATGAAGACTTGATGGACGAAGACGAAGAAGACTTCGACGATTACGAATAAATAAAAAAAAGCTCTGGTTTTCCAGAGCTTTTTCATTTAACACAACCTATTCAGATTTCTTGAAATCAAGAACCTTACCAGCATGCCACAATTTTTCCAAATCGTAGAAACTACGGGCTGCTTCCGACATCAAGTGAACGACTACTGGTCCAATATCAATAAGATTCCAGTCATCTCCATCAGGAGACTTACGGTTTGTAAGGTGAATTTCCATGTCATTTGCCTTAACATAGTCCTTAACCTGTTTGTAAAGACCCTGCCAGTGAGCAGAACTTGTAATTGTTGTAATTACAAAATAGTCTGTCCAGCTGTTAAGTTCATGAACATCTATAACAGTAACGTCTTTTCCTTTTCCATCCTCAATAAGCTGAGCGATTTCCAAAGCCTTTTCTTCAGTTGATTTCATTTTTATAACCTCCATCGTCTGGTTTCAACCTATTCGTTTCGAGAGGCACGAACATAACGACCGTCAAAGTCTTTACCAAGAATGATTGTAAAGTCTACATCGGCGGCGGTATCACTTTCTGAGCGGGAAAGATCTACTTCTTCTTCCTGTATGTTAGTACAACGAATAAAGTCTCCAACCATTGAAGCAATTTCTTTATTACCAATGTGATCAATGATCACAGTCTTTTCATAATCAGTTCTGTCAGCATTAACGGCACTAAGAACATCGTAGCTGGCATTCTGGAACAAAATTGAAGTATTGTGAGCCAACCCCTGAGTTGTAGTTCCATTCTTGATTTCAAGAACATATACACGGCTGGCAAAAGCAGCACTTTCAGAAAGCAGCATATTTGTTCTCTGCTTAACAGCTTCCTTGATAAATTCACAGTTGTTAAGAGGGAACAGAAGCCTCTGTCCATCAACAATACGAATAGGACCAGTTACTGTCTGTTTTGAGATAGTTTCAGGGTCCATATCAGAAATCTCAGAAAGCAGGCGATATGAATCGTCCGCCTTAAGATTAATTTTCATAAGAGCCGCATAGTTGTTGTACACGGACTTCTTAAGGAATACAGAGCTTTTCTTATCATGCAAAGTTGAATACAAGGCAGTTATAACATTCTGGTATCGTTCCTGAACGTCCGACTCACTTTCATCTTCAACCCTATATTTAATATATGTGGCAATCTTATCTCCATCAAGAGTAACTGCTCCTGAAGGCAAGAGCCAGCGCTCCCCCTGCTCACTTACTGTATCAACAGGCGAAGGAATGAAAACTCTTAACCCACCAAGCATATCAGTCATATTGATAAAATCACCGAGCTTGATGTTCAAATAAAATGGGATGTTACAGCCCAAAAGCTTTGCGACCTCAGACTTAAAGGCATCAATTCCCTTTTCCTTATAAACGTCATCGATGCGGTCTACACGGTCAATGGATTTATAAAGGTCTCCTGTATTTCCAGGAATATTTACTGTAGCAGCCTTTCTGGAAACAGGATAATAAATCAGAACGTTGGAAAACAGAACGTTTCCTTCATCATCATCTACGACTGTAAGAAGACGAACAACCTGGTCGTTTGCCAGTTTTTCAGCAACGCTGTCTGTCTTTAAGGAAACAGACATAAAAACGATTACCGTTACAATGATAAGGAAAAAGATTCCCAAAAGAACAGCACCTTTCTGTTCATCCCGCATTTTCATCCGATTCATAACTCACCCGCTTTCAGATATGCCAGAAGATCTTCTGTTTCCGGAGCAACTTTCTTTCCTTTTTTCAAAAGATATTCCGCACTTTCTGAAACAACTTTATATACAAGCTGCCTTAAGGTTAAATCCTTAATGCTTTTTTTATACGCTTCATTTATATGATCTCGACCTGGCTCAATCTTGTCTGCCACAAACAGCAAAAGCGAAAGGTCGCAGCCACCAGCCTTACCAAAAGTATGCCAGGCAATGGCTTCTACAACTTCTGGATCTGTAACCCCAAACTTTTCCTGGATCAAAACAGCCGCAGCACGACCATGCAGCAGCGAAACATTGTTTTTTTCCAGTTCAGAAATTGGCATTCCATCCCTGGAAGCCATCTCCATCATCGTTTCTGCATCCAGCTTTTTACACATGTCGTGGGCAATTCCTGCAAGATAGCCTGTCTTTTCATCCAGACCATACTTTCTGCAGAGCTTTGCACAGGTTTCCGCAGTACGAACCGAGTGCTCGTACCGTGATTCAGACACAGCTGATTTTGTGTATTTCCTGATTTTTTCAATTAATTCATCAATATTCTGAATCATTTATCAACGCCTGTGTACAGATTATGTTCCAAAATATAATGAAAAACCGCCTCTGGAACAAGATAACGCCAT
The DNA here is from genome assembly GCA_045616085.1 of Treponema sp. Taxonomy (GTDB): domain Bacteria; phylum Spirochaetota; class Spirochaetia; order Treponematales; family Treponemataceae; genus Treponema_D. The sequence continues at coordinate 16,500 of JAZLGB010000058.1, read as the reverse complement.
CCCTTCCCCAAAGCAACTCTTGCTCTGATTTCTGTTGAAGAAACTGGCATTACAGGATTTTCCAGAACCGAATGTTCATAAGGAAAATGTTCAAGATAGCTTTCATCAGAATAATCTTCCGCATAGTTTCCGCTAGGCTTGTTGGCAAAAAGCTTTGTTTCAACACCGTTATTATCAGGATGACGATGCGCAAGAATCAGATGCGCAAGAGAAGCAACCTTATCCGGATTGTTCCACTTGTAGAACTGAGCAGCCACTTCCTGCCCCATGATGAAAGAAAGTCTTTCTCCGGCAAGCTGGTCCTTATATTTTTCAGTAAGATACTCAAGAGTATCGGCAGTATAAGAAACACCACCTCTACGGATTTCACAATCTTCCGCAAAAAACTTCTGAACTCCGTTTACGCTGGATGCCTTACAGAAAGTATCCACCATTTCAAAACGCTGTTCCGCTGTAACTGTCGTATTCATCTGCTTGTGAGGAGGATTGCAGGTTGGTACAAAAAGCACTTTGTCATAACCCAAATCCTGAATCACAGTTTCTGCCAGCATTGCGTGACCAATATGAATAGGATTAAAGCTACCGCCAAGAACAGCTATTTTCATTTTTCACTTCCTGGATACTGAATGTTTTCTTCATCAAAGTCATCAAAATCATTAGCCTGCATAAAATCAGGAGTCTTGATTTTTTCTTCAATCTTGGATGCAGGAAGGTCTGCTTCAAGACGATTTACAAGTTCAATGATAGCCTTGCGGGCAGTCCCCATACCAAGATTATTCTGAACAGAAACAGGAATTACGATTGTATCAGGTTCCTTTGCCTTGATTGTGTTTACAACTTCTGCTGCGTTCTGTTCAGCGCCTTCCACATCAATCTTGTTTGCAAGAACGATTCTTGGTTTATCCAAAAGTTCTTCAGAATAAGAACCAAGTTCGTTGATCAATGTGTCGTAGGCTGTAAGATAATTTGTATCAGAACAGTCGATCATGAACAAAAGACAAGCTGTTCTGGAAATATGCTTAAGGAAGTCAAAACCAAGACCAACCCCTTCAGAAGCACCTTCAATAATTCCAGGAATATCAGCAATGATAATATCCTGATCATCATCTACACGAAGAACACCAAGATTTGGAATCTTTGTTGTAAATGGATATGGCGCAATCTTTGGACGGGCATTTGTAAATGCTGTAAGAAGTGAAGATTTACCTGCATTAGGAAAACCAACAAGACCTACATCCGCAATGATACTAAGTTCGAGCTTAAGTGTACGAACTTCTCCAGGAGCACCTGCATGGGCATAACGAGGAGCCTGGTTTGTAGAAGATTTAAAGTGAACGTTACCCCAACCACCTTTTCCACCTTCAAGCAAAAGGAACTGGTCATGTTCTGATTCATTTGTAAAATCGTGAATCAATTCATTTGTATAAGCATCACGGATTGTTGTTCCAGGAGGAATAGGGATAACAACATCTTCCCCATCCTTACCGAATCTGTTCCAGCCCTGACCGTCACTTCCGTTACGAGCCTTAAAAATATGATGATGACGAAGCTTTGAAAGAGTACGCATGTTTCGTTTTACAACAAAAATTACATCGCCACCCTTTCCACCGTCTCCACCATTTGGACCACCGTGAGGAATATACTTTTCACGACGGAAAGCAATACAACCATTTCCACCCTTTCCGGAATGAACTTCAATTACAGCTTCATCTGCGAACTGGAACATCTTACCTACCCCTAAAAGAAACAAAACCGTTTCCGATATAACTAAAACAACAAAAAAACCCGGCCAGAAATTTCTCCGAACCGGGTTGTACTAAAAAAATATCAGTCTGTAATTAAGCCTTTACAGGTTCTACAGAGATGAACTTTCTGTTCATTCTTTCGTGGAATACAACTTTTCCGTCTGCTGTAGCAAACAAGCTGTCATCGCCACCCTTCTGAACATTGTCACCAGGGAAGAATTTTGTTCCGCGCTGACGAACAATAATTGAACCAGCTGTTACAAATTCTCCACTATATTTTTTTACACCCAGGTTTTTTGGGTTAGAATCACGACCGTTTTTTGCGCCGCTACCGCCTCTAGTTCTTCCCATTTTATAGCTCCTATAAACTATTTATTACGAGTTCCAGATTGTCCGGATATTCTTTCGCGATAGACCCCAATCCAATCGCCAGGAAATCTCCTGCAACCTTGAGTTTTTCTTCAACATCAGAAGGAAAACTTAAAACCTTGAAGTTCAACTTACCTCTTTCAGAAGCATCAAACTCAAGTTTTACACCAGCCAGTTCAGAAACAACTTGAAGCGTCGTACGAATCAAAACCGTAACCGCACTACAAACTATATCAGAACCACGCTCAGCGTAACCGGCATGCCCTTCAGCTTTACAGCTTAACAGCACACCGTTTTCATCGCGCTCAACAAGCACAGAAGTCATTATGCGTTGATTGATTCAACCTTAACGTTTGTATAATGCTGTCTGTGACCGATTGTACGGTGATAGTCTTTCTTAGACTTGTATTTCAAAACGAGAACTTTCTTATCGCGGAAAGATTCTTCTACAACAACAGTAACCTTAGCGCCTTTAACATATGGAGCTCCAACTGTTACTTTGTCACCATCGCTTACGAGCAATACTGTGTCGATTTCGATCTTAGCACCTTTTTCAGCATCAATAGAATCAACTGTCAAAACAGCGTCCTTTTCAGCCTTGTACTGTTTGCCCTTATATTCAACAAGTGCGTACATATTTAAACCTCTTTATAAATCTGGTTTCAAACGTGTCGCAGTATTAACGGGACAATACTACAACATTTGTAAACCATATGTGTTCTATGATTTTAGTGAAATGCTCAATTAGAGTCAATATTAAAACTTGTAAGTACCTGTTGTAATAGTTCCACCGTTTGAATAAACATCGAAATTTACTGACTTTTCAACCTTAGAAAGCTCAGTATAGAACTCCTTAAGATTCTTTACAGCCTTACCATTAACAGCGGTAATCACATCACCCTGCTGGAGTCTGAGGGCAGCCGCAGGAGATTTTGCAAGAACGTTTGCAACAACAACGCCGCTAGTCTTATCGCTAAGCTCAAGTTCTTTTCTCAAATCATCTGTGATTGGAGAAGCGATGAATCCTGGCCACAACTTTCCGTTATCAGAAGAAACCTTTTCCGAACGTTCTTCGATCTTTACAGAAAGAGTTACTTTCTGTTCATTACGGATTACAACGAACTCAACAGTTTTTCCTGCCTGAATACGTCCAACTTCACGCTGAACCTGATCCACATCCCGAACCTTATGACCGTCAACAGAAACAATGTAATCACCTGGACGCATTCCACCTTTCTGTGCAGGTGAATCAATAAATACCTGAGCAGCAAGAGCACCATCAGTATCCTTTACACCCAAAGCATCCTTATAATCTGGATTAGCAGACATAAGACTAACACCAAGCCATCCGTATACAACTTTTCCATTGTTGATGAAAGAATCGATTGCTGATTTGATATTGTTGATTGGAATACTGAAACCAAGTCCCTGTGATCCGCCAGACTGAGAGGCAATCCATGTATTGATACCGATTACTTCACCGTAAATGTTTACGAGAGGTCCACCAGAGTTACCCTGGTTGATGGCTGCATCTGTCTGGATGAAGTCATTGATGTTTCCAATGCCAGAACCTGAACGTCCCTTAGCAGAAACAATACCTTGAGTTACAGACTGGGCATAACCAAGAGGTGCACCCATTGCAAGACAGATGTCACCAGTCTTAACTTTGTCTGAATCACCAAGAACCGCAACAGGAATTTCCTTGTCATCAGATTCGAAAGAAACAAGAGCAACATCCATGCGGGCATCCGCACCAACAAGCTTGCCTTCAAATTCACGGCCATCGTTAAGCTTTACGGTAATCTTTGTTGCACCACCTGCAACGTGATTATTTGTAAGAACGTAAAGAGTTTTTCCAGTACGGCGAACGATTACACCAGAGCCCAACCCTTTTGTTTCATATTCACGGGTACGACCTTTTTTACCGTCCTTCTCTTCAGATTCTGGAAGACCGAAGAAATACTTACGGATATCTTCAAAAGGATCGATTGTCTGTACTGTTTTTGTTTCAGTTACATCTACTTCAACAACAGAAGGAAGAAGTCCGTCGCTGATTGCGCGGAAGGAATTCTGCAAAGCTTCAACAATCTTCAAAGATTCAGCAGGAACAATAGCAGAAGTTTCTGCATAAGCTGTCTGAGCGCTGCCGGCTACAGCTGTCTTACTGCAGGAAAAAGTTACAGCTGCAAAAGAAAGAGCTGCAGCACATCCAATTCCGATTACACTTTTAGTCCAAGTTTTCATTATCTATGCCTCTTTTTATTTAGTAATCTTTTAAAAGATAAACAAAAAAAAATGAAATGGTTACAAAAATCGTAACTTATTTGTCGTAATCAAGATCAGTAAGAATTTCTGTGTGATCTGCGAAAACGGCAACTGTATGTTCTTCGTGGGCAGAAACCTTGTGATCTTCTGTTACAACTGTCCAGCCGTCTTTTTCTGTGTAAACGTCGGCAGTTCCAAGGTTGATCATTGGTTCAATTGCAAGAACCATACCAGGCTGAATGCGAGGATTTGCGCCACCGCTTGGACAGTTTGGTACGCTTGGATCTTCGTGAACATCAAGACCTACTCCGTGTCCGCAGTAATCGTAAACTACACCGTAGCCGTGTTTTGAAGCGATGTTGTAAACAGCGTTAGAAATGTCGCTGATGCGGTTTCCAACCTTACAGGCTTCGATTCCGGCTCTAAGACATTCCAAAGTAACGTCATCAAGTTTTTTAACTTCTGGCTTAACGTTTCCAACAAGAACTGAATGACATGAGTCGCTGATGTAACCGTCAAGATCAATTCCGGCATCAATTGAAACAATGTCGCCATCCTTGATGATTGTTTTTTTAGAAGGAATACCGTGGATTACCTGATCATTTACGCTTATACAAAGGGCCCCGGGAAAATCTTCACGATACCAGGCTGGAGTTCCACCGTGTTCCTTAATGAATTTTACGGCAATATCGTCAATGTCTTTTGTAGACATTCCAGCCTTTACCTGGGGAATAAGAAATTTAAACATATCAGCCAGAAGGTGACATGACTTACGGATTCCTGCGATTTCTTCTTCATTTTTCAAACGAATCATAACTATATCCTCTTTCTACAAAATCATTTTTCTTTGCGGAAGCTGACCTGGTCGCCTCTTCTTCGCAGATTGCGGCAGTCTGGTAATCTCCCATTTTTTTATATAATCCAGCCATCTGATGAAGGAAAAAAGCATCATCTTTGGCACTAAATCCCAAATCAAGAGCCCGCTCGTAAACATCCAGGGCAAGCTCGTCGTTGATCACTCCCACAACATTCCTTTTCAGGATGCTGGCAGTAAATTCCATGACTTCTGGAAAGAAAAGTCTGAAGTACTTATAACTGTACTCCATCCGGATAATCTGTTCCAGCAAAATCAACGCGTCGTAATATTCATTTCTAAGGGCAAGCTCTTCTGCAAGAATGTAACCGTAATCCATAAAGTCTTCACGGGTAAACCAATGTTTAAGGCTGAAGCCTGCATGGTTCATGGACATGCGCTTGAATTCTTCAACCGCTTCATCTTCCCGGTTGTGCATAAGATCAAAGAAAATAAGCTTGGCACGGCTTTCTTCATCTGTACGGGCAGAAAGCCAGGTGTAATAGTCAAAAGAAGACTGAGTGTTTTTTGTGTAAGCATTGCGGGTGCAGAAGGATTCGTCAAAAATGGAACGCTGGCGCTGGTCCGAAAGAATTTCGTAAGCTTTTACCAGCTCCTGGAATTTTTTTGTATCTGTTGTCTGAGCCGCATCAGGGTGTAAAAGCTTAGCCTTTGTTCTGTAAGCCTTTTTGATTTCTGCAGCTGTAGCATCCTGACGTACACCCAGGACCTGATAACAATTAATCACGTTGAACTCTTCTATAAAATAAATTAGGAAACCTTGAACAAAGCTTCCATTTCTGGCTTGTGAACCACAAGAACCGGACAGTGAGCATATTTTACGATTTCACTTCTGGCGGTTGCAGCCACGGAACGATGTGGACTTGCATCAAGAGAGTGAACCATCTTTGATTTAGATTCATGTCCCCCCATGATGATCATGTCTGCTTCATATTCATCTGCAGCATTGATGATCTCTGCCCATACGGAACCAGATCTTAACTCAGTTTCAAGCTTTACGCCTTTTGACTTTGCAAGAGAGGATACATAATCCAGGGCATTTTTTCCATCCCGTTTAAGATCTTCTTCAAAAGAATTTTTCTCATCTGAAACAAGAAATCTTGAATTGGTCAGGAATTTGATGGTTGCGGTATCCACAACAAAAACAGCCTTTACAGAAAGATTATACTGTTTTGCAAGAATTATACTGTACATTGCCGCCTGAACAGAAGACTGGGTTCCGTTTACGGCAACGATTATGTTTTTAAGGAAAGGTTTACTCATCTTCTCCGGCCTCGCTTGCCTTTCTGTCATTTCTGCGCTTCAAGGCTTTAAGGACAAATACGTTTTCACGTTCTTTTTCTTCCAGAGAGTTTTCAATGTATTTCATTGTTTCTACTGTCTGAGGAATTACCATCTTATCAAGAGCGTTTACACGTCGCTGAGTTTTCTTAACTTCTTCTGCAAGACGCCACACGATAGTTCGGATAGAAGCCATCTGTGTAAGCAAGGAAATCAACTTGAAGAACTTACTGATAACATCATCTGTATTGGCATAAGTACCAATCATTGAATAAAACAGCTGCTGCTTTGGAAGTTCAACATCGATTGTACTGAATGTCATACCGCCGATGATCACCTGCTTTTCCTGCATTTCAAAATCATAGTGAATGCCGTGGGCAATTCGCTTTACCTGATCCGAACCGTCAGCCATAAGCATGCGCTTAAAAGCCGGATAAGCAACCTTCACCGCTTCGTCGATTTCCTTTTCCAGAAGCTTTACCTTATCAACCATGTGCATAAGTTCCTGCACAAGGATTTCGCGCTTCTGTTCAAGAAGATCGTAACCGTTCTGGCTGATGGCCAGCTGGTCTTTCATTGCGAGAAGATTGGATTTTGTTGGTGCAACATTCAGTTTTGCCATTTTTATTTATCCTCAGCGGGAAGATATTTTTCAATATATTCGTCTTTGATTCGGAACAGTTCTTCTTTTGGAAGAAGGGCCAGGCACTTCCAGCCGATTTCCAGGGTCTGTTCGATGGTGCGGTCTTCGTATTCTCCCTGGGTAAGGAATTCGCTTTCGAACTTTTCGCCGTACTTAAGGTACTTGCGGTCAAGTTCTGAAAGTTCTTCTTCACCGATGATTGAAGCAAGGTTTCGGATAGACTTTACCTTTGAGTAAGCCGCAAAAAGCTGGGAAGAAACGTTGGCGTGATCTTCACGTGTCATTTCCTTACCGTCTTTTGTCACACCGATACCGTCTTTCATAAGGCGGGAAAGTGATGGAAGACCTGCTACAGGAGGATAGATTCCTTTAGAGTCCATTTCGCGGTCAAGTACGATCTGACCTTCTGTAATGTAACCAGTAAGGTCAGGAATTGGATGAGAAATGTCATCGTTAGGCATTGTAAGAATTGGAATCTGAGTGATTGATCCTTCAGACCCCTTAATCTTACCGGCACGCTCGTACAATTCAGCAAGATCAGAATACAAATATCCAGGATAACCTTTACGGCCAGGAACTTCTCCGCGGGTTGTTGAAATTTCACGAAGAGCTTCACAGTAGTTTGTCATATCTGTCATAACTACAAGTACGTGCATGCCCTTTTCGAATGCAAGATATTCTGCAGCTGTAAGAGCACAACGTGGAGTCATGATACGTTCAATTGAAGGAGCATCTGCCAAAGACTGGAACATTACAACCTTTGAAAGTACACCTGATTCTTCAAAAGTGTTAACGAAGAAACGAGCAACGTCGTATTTAATACCCATTCCGGCAAAAACCATTACAAACTGTTCGTCTGTACCACGAAGCTTTGCCTGACGAATGATCTGGGCAGCCAGCTTGTTGTGTGGCAAACCATTTCCAGAGAAAATAGGAAGTTTCTGACCGCGAACCAAAGAGTTCATACCGTCGATGGCAGAAATACCAGTCTGGATGAAGTCTCGTGGATATGCACGGGAATATGGATTGATTGGGTTTCCGTTTACATTTACAAACTTTGAAGAAACGATTTCTGGATAACCGTCGATTGGTTCACCAAGACCATTGAAAACTCGACCCAAAAGCCCTTCGCCAACACGAAGTTCCAAAGGCTTATCAAGGAATTCAAAGGTACTTTCTTCAAGGTCGATACCAGTTGTAGAACCGAAAATCTGAACAACGGCAGCCTTTTCATTAAGATCAATTACACGACCAAGGCGCTTGTCACCATTGCGGTCACGAACGCTTACAGTTTCGTTGTAAAAGATATTTTCTGTACGCTTAACGGCAACAATTGGGCCGTCAACAGATGTTACGCCACGATATTCTACGCCTTTCATACAGCAGTCCCTGCCTTATTATAGATTGATTCAAGTTCACCGAACTGAGTATTAAAGTGTTCCTTAATGTCACCGATTTTTTCCATCTTGTCATTTGGAACACTATATTTGATGCGGACGATTTCATCACAAACAGGAAGTGAAACAATCTTTGCCAGAGGACAACCAGCCTTAACCAAGGCAAGTCCCTTCTTGTAGAAGTCCATCATCATTACAAGAATTCTGATCTGTTTTTCAGAAGAACAGTACATATCAACATCATCGAATGCGTTCTGCTGAAGGAATCCGTTCTTGATCATTTCTGAAACTTTAAGAACCAACTGATCTGCAGAAGCCAAAGCATCCGGACCAATAAGGCGAACGATTGACTGAAGGCGGTCCTCTTTTTTAAGAAGTTCCAGCGCTTCTGTACGGACAGTCCACCACTCCGGATCATTCTTTTCCCACCAGTCACGAACTTCACCGGCATATTCTGAATAAGAATCAATCCAGCCAATAGCAGGATAATGACGGGCATTGGCAAGTTCACGGTTCAAAGCCCAGAAACAGCGGATAAAGCGCTTTGTATGCTGGGTAACAGGTTCAGAAAAGTCACCACCTGGAGGCGAAACGGCACCGATAACCGAAACAGATCCTTCCTGCCCTTCAAGACTGATTACGCGACCTGCTCGTTCATAGAAAGAAGCAAGGCGAGTTGGCAAATAAGCTGGAAAACCTTCTTCCGCAGGCATTTCTTCCATACGTCCGGAAAGTTCGCGCAAAGCTTCTGCCCAGCGGGAAGTTGAATCCGCCATGATGGCAACATGCATACCCATGTCACGATAATATTCTGCCAGTGTGATGCCGGAATAAAGTGAAACTTCACGGGCAGCAACCGGCATGTTTGAAGTGTTAGCAATAAGAATTGTACGTTCCATGATAGAACGCCCAGTGCGAGGGTCAATAAGTTCCGGGAATTCAGTAAGAACTTCTGTCATTTCGTTACCGCGTTCACCACAACCAATGTAAACGATAAGATCAGCGTCACACCATTTAGCAACGGCATGCTGAGTCATTGTCTTACCAGTACCGAATCCACCAGGAATTGCGGCAGTACCACCTTTAGAAAGTGGGAAGAAAACATCGATTACGCGCTGACCAGTAATAAGTGGTTCAGAAACTTCAAGCTTATCTGCATAAGGACGAGGTTCACGAACAGGCCAGTACTGAGAAAGTTTGATCTCTTCGTCGAACTCTGTAGTTCCGATTACGTCATCGATTGTATAGTCACCAGTTCCCTTGAAAGTCTTAAGCACGCGGCCACGAACAGTTGGAGGAACCATGATTTTCTGAGTGATAGATTCTGTTTCTTTTACAGTTCCAAGCACAAAGCCTGGTTTAATTTCACAGCCATCTTTCACTTCGGCAACGGCATCAAAGTGCCATACTTTCTTTACATCAAGAGGTTCTGTGCGTTCACCTGGCAAAAGGAAAGCGCCAGAGTTTTCTGCCATAGACTTAAGAGGACGCTGAATACCATCATAAATTGTACCAACAAGACCTGGTCCAAGACGAAGGGAAAGTGGACGCTGCTGACAAACAATCTTTTCGCCAACATGCATACCAGTATCTTCTTCGTATACCTGAATTGTTGCGTTACCTTTATTCTGACGGATGATTTCACCGATCAACTTCTTTTCGCCAACATCAACAACATCGTAAAGACCACAACCGTCAAGACCTTCGGCAAAAACGATTGGACCTGAAATGCGGGTAATTTTTCCTTCAATCATTAATTAGCACCTCCCGCAGCTTTAAGCTTTCCGCCAAAGAGAGCATCGTAAAGCTCTACCCTGTATTTATACTGCATCTGTGAAACCACTTCCGAAAGGGTGAATCTGGCACGAACAGATTTGTCACATGCTTCTACAATAAGACCCTTTTTATTTGTGATTCCACAGTCATTTTCAACAATAATTTTATTGAAGTCAGTCTTTGAATAAGAATCAACATCCAGTTTTTTATCAAGAACCTTCTTCACAAGTTTTTCATCAAATCCGTAAACGCTTACGTTCACTTTTTTTGATTTAAGAACATCGCCCATCTTATCCATCTGCTTCAAAACCAGATTAAGGCGGTCCTCTTCTGACATCGCTTCAAGGAATTCGTCAGTCGCTTTGTTGATTGAACTCTGAATGTAATCAACAAGGAATCGTTCCTTTTCTAGAGGAAGAGCTGCATTAAGATCCTTTTCGTAAGCAGCCACTTTTCTGTCATTTTTTTCTGAGATTTCTTTTTTAGCTTCTGCAACACGATTCTCAACATCTGCAAGAATTGCCTGACAGTCTGCATCTGCTTTTGCCAGAATGCGTTCAGCCTTCTTGCGGGCGTCTGCCTGAATCTCTTTGTCTAATATCTCTGTAGAACGTAACTCTTCCATACGTTTTCCTCTTTCTAAATCTGAACACCGATGGCTTCACGAATGGCATCTGTAAGGGTTCTCTTTCCAGTTACATGACCATCCAAGCCAGGGATTTCTACAATAAGCGGAAATTTTCCTGTTTTCTGCCAGGCAAGTTCTTCTTCCTCGATAGCAGCTGCTGCTCCTTCTGTTAGAATAAGAACCTTTGGCACTTCAAAGGCGGGAGCAGCAATAGAGCTGCCCTTTCCAGTTACTCTGTTAAAAGCATCCAGAACTTCCTGGCGTGTTTCGGCAACTGTGCCGTCAACACCAGTAAGCTTAAATGCCAGAACCATTTCTCTGTCGCCGATAATATAGAACTTCAATTTGCCTGATCTCTATCCTAAAGAACGATAATGAGAAGACCTACAAGGAATCCCCAAAGACAAATACCTTCTGCAAGACCTACGAATGGAAGAGCCTTACCTGAAAGTTCTGCATTTTCACTCATAGCACCCATAGCAGCAGCACCAATCTTTGATACAGCCATACCACCACCGATACAAGAGAAACCTACAGCCAAAGCAGCAGCAATATATTTAACAGCTGATGATTTTGGAGCCTGCTGTTCTACAGCAGTTTCTTCTGTAACTGTTTCAGCACTCTGAGCTGAAAGACCAAAAATTGTTGTGCAAAGAAGAATTGCAGCAATTACAAAAAATTTCTTGTTCATAATAACCTCTATTATTCCCAAAATTATTTATTTCCATAACGGAACTGAAGCGGCATGAACTCCGCACCTGTTTCATTAAAGAATTTACTGAAGAATTCGTAGTACTGAAGACGAATAACCTGAATGGCAACAATCATTCCTTCAAGAACTACAACAATACCGTTTCCTACGATAAGAACACCAAGTCCACCGATAGGACCACATTTTTCGCTCATCATTTCGATGATGAAACCAAGAACCGCATGAGCCAGGGCAAAAGCACCAACACGGACAAAACTGATTGTGCTTGAAAGATAGCTTGAAACAACTTCAATCAGTTCAACTACGCCACCGATTACCATTGCCCCAATCCCGTTTTCAATCACAGGATGATGACCGTTGAAAAGCCGTTCAAAAGGTTCTCCAAAAGAAGCGAAGAACAATGTTACAGCGATAACGATCCAGTCATAGGCAGCAGGCACATGATGAGCAACAGCAATACGGGCCGCAAACACAAGCACATACCAGTAGAACAAAGCGCCTGCAAGTCCGCTCTTACCAAAGAACACGTTACCCCAATGACCACGGATCACGTTGTTGACCATATTTACGACAAGACCAATCGAGTTGATGATGATACCAAACGCAATTGTTACCCCAAAGATGCCAAAAATAACCAGAATTGAATTAGGATCTGATGATGGCATGACCTTGAGAATTGGTGCATGAGGAGTACCAAACAAGCCTGTTACAAAATGTGCAAAAGGTTCCAATGCCTTTTCTGTTCCGAAGAATTCACCAGTTATAAGACCCATTATGCTGGAAGAACAACCTACCCCAATGAAGATAGGCGCAAACTTGTTCCATCCACCAACCTTGACGATCTTAAGGGCCATAAGAATACCCACAAGAAGAATCACAAGTCCCTGACCAAAGTCTCCGAACATGATTCCAAAAAGGAATGTAAAGAAGATGGCAACAAATGGAGTTGGATCGATTGTTCCGTACAATGGTGAACCGTAACTGAAAATCATGCGTTCAAAGGCTGTGATGAACTTTCCGTGAGAAAGCTTTACAGGAACCTTTTCTTCGCCGTTGATTACACTGGCTACTTCAGTAGGAAGATATTCTCTAATTGCGATTCTACCTTCTGTAAGCTGATCCAATTCCTTCATAAAATCACGGCTGTCTGCGGCAGGAATCCATCCAGTAATTCTGAATACCATTGAAGTTGACTCAAGTCCTTCCTGAATATCAGCAACCTGCTTAGAAACACAGAAAGCCTTTAACATGCGATAAAGCTCATCCTTATGAGTTTCCCCGTAGTTCTTTTTTTCTTCTTCCAGCAAAGCCAAAGCTTTTTCTGCATCAGCCTTTTCCTGTGCCATGCACTCAAGAACATCAGCAGGAATTCCCTTGAAGTCCTGAGGAATTTCCATGTTCACAAAGCCATAATTCTTAAGCTCTGTATCCAATGCAAAGCGGCCTTTTTTTGAGCTGGCAGCAAGGATTCTGGAAGAGTCTTCTCCTAAAGGAATGATAACACCATGAGATCCAACTGCATCTCTAAGACCTGGAATGTTTTCCACAGGAATCTTTCCGATACGCAATGACAGGAAAGAAAGATGTTCCAGTTCTGTGTATGGAATCTGAAGATTTGCGAACGACTGAGCCTCTTTGTAAGTATCAGCAATTCTAGCTGCTTCTTCTTTTTTAAGAGTAAGACGATCTTCAAGTTCTGCAGAAGAGGCAATGATTTTCTGAGCCAAATCTCTGTCTGCATCAACAGCACCGTCGCAAGTCAAAACATCATCAGTAAGATCTTCCAGTCCAAGGAACATACGAACTTTCTGAAGGCCATCAAAAAACTGACCGTCAACATTTACGAACTTTTCTTCACTTTCATTTTTTGGTGCACGTTTTCTTGTCTGAAACTGAAATTTACCAGTTTTTCCAAGACAGTGGATTACATTCTGAACATCCTGCTTAAGGGCCATCAGTTCAACAAGACGCATTTCTGTAGTTTTTGCCATTTTCTCCACTCCTATTTTACAGTTTCTGTTACACCAGCCACATAAAGGGCTTCTGTTTTGTCTGCGTTCAACCGTAACGCTTCAACCGCAGCTCGAATCACATTCAGTTCCTGCTGCTTTATTCTGAAATACATGACCAGAGAAGCGTATGTCATCGGATGCTGATGGAACACTGCCTTTGCTCTGTGAACTTCACCCATCCTGAGCTTCTGTTCAATCCACATAGGATCAACATTCCATACAGAACCTTCTTCATGAGGGTTCAGATACTTTGCGTACCGCCATTTACGCCAGTCATCAAAATTATCCGGCGCTTTTCCAAAGATTTCCACCGCATTTCTGCACAAAGGATCATTTTCAGAAGGTTCATCCCCGATATAGAAAAGATTCTGAAGGATCTCTTCTTCATTCATTCCGTAATAAATCTTAAGGCGAAGAGCCCAAAGCATATTCTGGATTTTATATTCTTCCGTGTAATATTCCACCAGGGCTTTTCTTGAAGAATCCCCGACCTTATTAACAGCCTTCCAAAGAGTACGAATTTCTTCCAGGTCCAGCTTGTAGTCCTGCTTCTGACGATCTTCCACAGAAGGAACCTTGTTGTACCAGGAGAACACCGAATTCTCTGTGATTTTCTTAAGGTTTGGCCAGGCATCGTAATTCAGACGATCGTATTTTCCAAGCTTTACAACACGAGGGATTTTTTCTTCACCTACACTCAAAGCGGCAGACATTACCTTGATGTTTTCTACCTCATAACGGCGAAGCAGTTCAACAAGGAATTTATCTGGCTTTGAATAAAGCTGAAGAAGAGATGTATAGTCAGCCACAAATTTCTTTACGGCCTCTGTTTCGATTTTGTTTGCAAGAAGCTGTTCCGGCATCTGAGGTGCAGAGGAACCGAATACCAACTCCCACAATTCTGAAAGAGATTTTGAATTGAATAAACGAACAGCGTTTTCACCTACATAAGCTTTGGAAAGCAAACCGCTGGCCTTTGCATAAATGTAAGATGAAGCTCCAGAGTAATCCATAGACGACTCCTATTCTTCAATCAATACTTTTTTAAGCAAAGCATTGAATGCGGACTTATCCTGTTCTGTTTTTTCTACGGAAGACTTATATTCTTCCAAGGTTTTGTTATGATTATCTGACAAAGATTTGATTTTTTCGTTGCAAGATTTATCAGCGGATGAAACGATCTTTTCGAACTGTTTCTTGAAATCTGCGTCTGCCTGTGCACGGGCAGCGGAAAGGCGCTTTGTAGCTTCTGTCTGAGCTTCTTTTACAAGATTGTTAGCCTCAGCTTCTACACTTAAAAGATGTGAAATTACGTTTACTTCAGCTTCTGCCATCATCTATCTCCAGTCATTAAAACTCTGTTTCAAATTCCCGGATTAGATTACAGACATCCTGTGGCGTTTCAGCCTTAAGGACAGCTTCATAAAAGCCTGGAACATGAAGAACCCGAGCACAATCAGCAAGCACATGTAAATGACGTTCTGCATTTCCCTGCTCAAAAAGAATTAAAATCACCAGATGGACATAGCCGTCACCTAGCTCATTCAAATCTTCGCTGCCTACCTCATAATCAACTCCGGAACCGCTAAGTCCCAAAGCAACAAGAGGCCTACCTACACAAGAAGCGGAGCAATGCGGAACCGCAATCCCTTTCATGATGCAGGTATTCTTAAGCCCTTCCCTGTCGAAAAGGGCCTGTATAATTTCGTCTCGGTTGAGCTGTGGATTTGTTCGAACCAGAGATTCCAGAAGTTCAGCAAAAAGACTGTCCTTATCTGAACTCTCCAGATCCATTACCACATTCTCAGGCTTAATTATATCACTAAGCATGAACAAACGGAAAAATTATTTTAAAGATTTTGCAAATTTTTAATTATTCAGCAGCTTCTACTGGAGCTTCAACAGATGTAGTTACACCAGCTGTTTCGCTCATGTCTGAAGATATAGAAGACTTTGAATTAAGCATTGCAAGTGACAAAGCGATTACGAAGAACAAAGCAACAAATACTGCAGATGCCTTTGTAAGTACGCTGGCAGAATGTGAACCGAAAGCAGCAGTACCACGACCACCGAGAAGACCACCCATTCCACTCTGACCATCATCCTGAATGAGAACAAGAAGTACGATGAATACACACACTACAACGAATGCTACAAAAAGAACTGTAGAAATAATATCGTTCATTTTATTAAAACTCCAAAAAGCGGCCCTAGCCGTTTCATTTTTTGATATAGAATTGATTTTAATGGAATAAGGGTTTATGGTCAATGAAAAAGCCCTGGCAAATACCAGGGCTTTCTACTAATAATCTAAATAATTAGAGTACGCAGATTGGTACGAATGTGTCTGCCTTCAAAGAAGCACCACCGATCAAACCACCGTCGATATCTGGCTGAGCCAAGAGTTCTGGAGCGTTTGAAGCCTTCATAGATCCACCGTACTGGATGATTACTTCATCAGCAACCTTCTGGTTGTAGAGCTTAGCAATGTAACCACGGATGAACTTGTGGATAGCCTGAGCATCTTCTGGAGTAGCAGTTTTACCTGTACCGATAGCCCAAACTGGTTCGTAAGCGATTGTTACGTTCTTCATCTGTTCTTCTGTTACACCTGCAAGACCTGCAGAAAGCTGGAATGCACAAACCTGTTCCTGTTCACCAGCTTCACGTTCTGAAAGGAGTTCACCGATACAAAGGTCAACTTCAAGACCGTCGTTCAATGCCTTGCGAACCTTCTTGTTGATCAATTCATCAGATTCACCGATTTCGTGGCGGCGTTCTGAGTGACCAAGGATAAC
>JAZLGB010000057.1:0-37943 GCA_045616085.1 Treponema sp. | reverse complement strand
AACTGGAATGATCTTACAGAATTCTTTAATTATCCTAAAGACATCCGCCGAGCCATTTACACAACAAACGCAATTGAATCATTGAATTTCAGTCTGAGAAAAGTCACAAAAAACAAATCAAGTTTTCCGGATGACGATTCGATATACAAGATAATGTATCTGGCAATAAAAAACGCCAGTACCAGATGGACGATGTCCATAAAAGACTGGGGGCTGGCGGTAAACCAATTTGCGATTTTATTTGACGGGCGTGTTCCCGCATTTAATTAAACTCTGCCATTTACACAGAATTTATGACAGGGTCCTATACATAGCTTTATGGTTGAATATCTGTAGTTAAGATGAATTATATTTCGATAAGGAACTTTTCATGATTACTTATATCATTTATGCAGCTGGAATTTTAATTGGAATCTTTATAGCAATTCTTCTGCTCAGAACAAATAATGCAAACTCATCCACATCAGACAGTAACTGGTCTCCTAGAAACCTATGGCTAATAGAAAAAAATGAGGATTCCATCATACATGAAGTCCTCGACTCCTTTTGGGACATTCCCTGGAATCTGAACAAAAAATCATTTCTAGAAGCGTTGGATTCTAGAAATGTCAGCATCGTAAAAGATTTCTATGCGGACAATTTAAATATAATCCTCGCAGAAGGAATTTTTACAGGCGTACCTGTCTCTTTCACATTTTGCCTGCACGATGAAAAATTCGTTCAAGCTGACATATCTTATAAGTACTATTACGAGGCAATTGCTGAAAATATTGATATTTTCCGTTCCAAATATATGGAACTAGCAGACATTCTATCTAAAAAATATGGAAAACCAACAACCTGCATCTGTTCTGTTCCAGACGAAAATAAAATTCTACAAGCAATTGATTCCGGATATGCTTCAATTTTTATGGAGTGGTATTTTTTAAATTCTGCCGCAATTTCCTTAAAAATAGTACCTATAGAATATGGCGTGTCCGTATACCTTGTCTATTCGATAATAGACATAAATAAACTTAAAACTGAAAGAAGAGAAAAAATATATAAGGACCTTTAATGCATGACTTTAATTTTGAGGGTGGCCATCTTCTGTCAAAGATTGGAGCCTCCTGGTTTGTTTCATATTCGTATTATCTTACTATTGATAAATCACATATCAATTGGTCCCTGGTAAAAACAGCATCTCTTCGTAAGTCGAAATACAATCAAAGTAAGGAATTTCACAAAATCTGGCTTGAACAAATATCCATGATGTCAGATACGAATTTAGCCAAAAACACTATCAAACTTTCTCCTCTACAAATAAAAGAAATGATATGTAGATTGCAAGATTATCAAAATCATCTTAATTGATTTCCTATATCATCTAATTTCATTGTTTCTATCTCTCACCCATCTTCTTAGAATTTACTTATTATATAGAAGATAATTTACATTTTTTACTACTTTTTCACATTCTGGATCGCGATTGTCTTTATCCAGGCTATTGCAGGCTCTTTCTTTGATGTTGTGCTCTTCACGTTATATGCCAATCCGAACTTGTCGGTGTCCGTAAGCTGGAAGGCAAGGTCCTCTTTCTCGAACTTTGCGGCCATATATCCGTTAACATACACCTCTACCCTTCCTGAATCGCATGTACGTGCCTTTATCCTGTTGAACTTCGCCATATCCAGCCTTGATTCTGCCGGAGCTAGGTTCAGCAAGGACCCCTTCCCTGTCTGCTCGATCCTGAAGTGACCGTCCGACCTGACCTCAAACAGGATGTCATCATAGGAACCTTTCTTGTTCAGCCTTATCGCGGCATAATTCATGTTTCCGTTTATCTTCAGATCGCACTCGAATCCTGTACAGCTCATCGTCTTGTAGTCATGAGAGAGTACCCAGTTTAGCACGGTACCGCTTTTGTCTTCAGTCTGCACAATCTCGATATATTCTCCATCCATAGAAAGGTCTTTTCTAGTGGAAAATCCGTATTCGTTATCGGAAACATCTTCTGTTGCATAATCTGCTACGGTTTCAGTGCTTCTTTTCTCATCGTTTCCTTGAGGAGCGACACTGGATGTTTTTCCTATTCCGCTTCCAGTATCGAACTTGCATCCTAACATTGCCAATGGAATCAACGCAAAAATTAATTTCTTCATGACCTAATTATACCACGTTTTCCGCCCTTCACTTATCTCTCTTTTCTGCATTCGTACAGTTCATTGAGTCATGCAGATTTTTCAATCAATAGATTTTCATCCAATCTGTAACACTTGATGCACAACTCTTTCATTTTTAAGGCAGCTTCGTACATCTATCTTAGACGGTTCTTTTTCTGAAAACTATCTTCTTCATCAATGTCATAATCAATCATTATGTGAGCATCCTTCATGAACTGCTCATACTCAAGCCCCGCTGGTAAAATAGCGGGATTAAAAACATCGTATCCGTAAGAAATAAGCTTTTCTGCCCATTCTAGGAAATAACAAAATTATATTTTAAGTAGTATTTTTCCTTCAATGGAGTTAAAATATATGCATGTTTGAATTTAAGTTGCAGATTGGATGCCTGCTGGTTGCGCTGTATATCATTGCTATCTATATAAAAGGTACTCACGACAGAAAGGTCAGATGTAACGGTGTGTTTGACGGACTTATGTATGTTGCTCCATGGGCCATAATTTTTGATGGAATCACTGCATGGACTGTAAATAACCAGGACAAGGTTCCAGCCAACATTAATACGCTGCTCCACGGACTCTTCTTTATAACCATGGCTTTTGTGGTTCTTTTTGTTTTTCTTTACATGATTTACCAGCTTTTTGGTTATCATGGAAAAAAATGGATCTTAATTGAATCAATTCCAATGGCAGGAACCATCATTGCTGTATTTCTCACAATGAATAAGCTATATTATATAGAAGGAACCCTTACGAATTATTCCATGGGTGTTCCTGTCTACATCTGTTTCGCCTCTTTGACTGTTCATTTTGTGACTGTGTTTCTTCTTGTCATCATCAGATTGAAATATTTTGAAAAACGAAAGGTTATAGGAATCATTTCTTATATCTTCGTTATTATGACTGTCATGCTCATTCAAATATTGATGCCAGAGGTTCTTATCACATCCCTAATTCCGACCTGCTCTTTGGCAAGCCTCTACATGAACTTTGAAGATCCTGCCTTTTTGCGGCTTCAGCAGTATAACTCAGATATGGTTACTGGATTTGCGACTCTTGTTGAAAACAAAGACGACAATACCGGTGGACACATTCGTCGAACAAAGGAATATGTCCGCATCATCATAAATCAGATGAAAAAGAAAAACCGATTTAAGCGTATTCTTACAAAAGATTACATTGCCAATGTTATTGACGCAGCACCAATGCATGACATCGGAAAAATCGGAACTCCAGATGTAATTCTTCAGAAACCGGGAAAACTTACTGCAGAAGAATATGAAATAATGAAGCAGCATTCTGCCCGTGGAGGCGAAATCATCAAGAAAACATTCTCTGATCTTGAACCGGAATATCAGAAAGTCGCCTACGAAATTGCAAGATTCCACCATGAAAAATGGAACGGCCGAGGTTACCCAGAAGGACTGAAAGAAAGAGAAATTCCTCTTCACGCCAGAATCATGGCCATCGCGGATGTATTTGATGCCGTTAGCGCAAAACGCTGCTACCGGGATGCAATGCCAATTGAAACCTGTTTCAAAATAATCGAAGAAGGAATCGGCACAGATTTTGACCCCATCCTGGCAAAACTCTTCCTGGACGCAAAACCCGAAATCCTCGCTTTTATTAAAGCAGATTCGTAATATATCTACAACAGTGGAAATTTGTATTTAGTGTATAACTAGGGGAAATTTTTGAAGGGTAGTTATCCTAAGACGTTAAAAGAATTAACCTAGATGGCGGTGCTATTTCCGCTTGACTACAATTTGTAGAAGGGTGGCCAAATCCTTAATCATCTAGGTTTTACAGTTCTAAAGAACTAGCTGTTTTATAAACCCTCAATTAACATTTGTCAATAGATGTGATTAAAAATTCAAAATAAGTATAACTAAGGGGATTTTTTGGAGTAGTTAACCAAAAGAAAAATTTTCTCGAAATTGCCTTAAAATCCGGCCTGCTTCATAAGATTGAAAAAGGAATCTATACCGATGCATCATCCTTTACAGAATTAGATCTTATTTCATACAAATATCCAAGTGTACTAATATTGAATTTTCCACATAGAATTATTTATTTACAATTCAAATCTCATACTCGCCGGATAAAATTCCACATTCATCACCCCAGTCTTCCCCCCATTGTTTCTTTTCATTACCAATTCCGCAGTCTGAAAATCGGTTTCTGTGTTAGCCAGGCTCTGAAAGCGGCTGCGATGAAGGAATATGATTTTATCAACCACCTCAAACATGTTCATGTCTGGAGAAAAGTCTTCTATTTCTGGGTCATGTGCGTTTTCGCTGCCAGGAATTTCACCAAGAACTATGATTGCAATCTGAAGTTCTTCTGCCAGAGTCTTAAGGCTTTCCATGATTTCGGCTGATTTCCAGTGAAAATCATCTTCGCCAGACGGTTCCGCATTCTTTGAACAGGCAACCTCATAAATATAAGAAAATGAATCTATAAACAGCAGCTGTATGTCCTTTTCTGCAACCATGGAACGGACTGAAAATTCCAGTTCTGCAAAAGTTATGTTCGGTTGAACATTCACAACCATATTAGATTCATAAATTGTTCCGGATGCTTTCTGAAAACTTTTCAGTTCTTCCATATCCAGTTCACCCCTGCTTATCTTTCTAACAGGTAATTTCGATTCCTGAGAAATCACACGAATACCAAAATCTTCCAGGCTGATTCCCGTGCAGGAAATATAGCCCACGGGTATTTTCTGTTTTATTGAAAAATCCCTCATCAAACTGATGACAAGACCTGTCTTTCCGATTGATTTTCTGCCACCAAGAAATACCAGATCTTCTTTATTCAAACCAAACTTCTTGTCTGAAAATAATTTAAAGTCGTATTCTTTATCGGAATAAACTTTCTCGATTTTGGCAACCGATTCATTAACCAGAATTTCTGCTGATGTAAAACCTAAAATATCATTGTTTTCTTCTTTCATGTTTTAATTATAACCTGCAACCTCTATCATATTGTGATAGAGAATGATGTATGCCGAATCAATCTTATCAGCGTTCTCGTTGAGGTGGAAAATGCTGAACAGTCTACTTACCAAGCATGAAAGCCATATAATATGGGAGAGAAAGTTTCTCTCCTTCCAGCCCGACATTGCAGTCACCAAACTTTATACAAAGATTTACACCATAAAGGGATTTATTCTTTAAAACAATATTTGAAGATTTTGTATTTCCGTTGGTTGCTTTTACTTCAACCAGAACAGCTTCTCCTTGATAACTTGTAATAAAGTCAATTTCTAAACCAGAATCTTTATGATAGTAGTATAAAGGTCGACTCATTTTCGAAAATGCATCTGCAATAATATTTTCATAAATTGCTCCCTTATACATTCCCAAATCTCCGCTCAATAAAGAAGCTGTGGTTCCCTGTTCCAGCATTGCCACAAATAAACCGGAATCCTGCATATAGATTTTGAAAATATTTTCGACTTTATTTCCTTCCAGAGGGAGACTGATATTTGAAAGGTTATAGCAGATGTTTATTATTCCAGCATCATAAAGCCATTGAATTGCCGCCTGATAATTTTCTGACCGTCCTTTTTTTTCCAGCTGAGAATAAGCAAACTTTTTGTTTTCTTTTGCCAGTTGGGCAGGAATTGAATCAAAAACTCTGTTGATTCTGGCAAGGAGAGTCATATCAATTTCTTCATGCTCATTTTCATCAAGATGCTTTCCAAAATCATCTTTGTATTCTTCCAGAATATCCTTTTGTTCGGCATAAACTACATTCATGTCATTTGTTGTAAGAAATCTTTCAACAATATATGGAAGTCCGCCAACACAAATATATTCCCTGAAATATCTGAGCATTGAATTATGCAGAACTTCACTTACTGGGACTTTCGCAGTGTAGCAGCGTTTTAGTTCACTGATTACAGATTCATCGATTCCTTTGGCCCACAGAAATTCTTCAAAATCCATTGGCTTCATATAAATTATATGTTCAAAACCTGTTGGTATACCCCTACCCTTTTTCTTGTTGTAACCCTTGATTCCTAAAAGTGAACCTGTGCAGATTACATCATACCGGCCATCAAGCATAAAGGATTTTATACTAGCCCTGGCATTAGCACACTCCTGAATTTCATCAAAAATAATGATTGTCTTTTCTGGAACAAAATGAGCCCCTGGAATAAGGGCAGAAATATCAACAGTAATCCTGTTTATAACAAAATCCCCGTCAAAGATTTTTTTTGCTGATTCATTATCCTTGAAATTTATGTATACGACATTTTCATAATTTTCTTTTGCAAAAGCCTGAACAATGTATGTTTTTCCAATCTGTCGCATTCCCTTTATAACGAGCGCTTTTTTCTTACCCGTATCATTTTTCCATGCGACAAGATCATTCATTATTTTTCGTCTATACATAAGCTTCTCCTATAAATGCACTTTTCCAAGGGAGTTTATGACTATAAAATACACTTTCTTAAGGGAGTTTTCAATATTTTATTGCACTTTTCCAAGGGAGTTGTACCATTTTCCCAGCCATCGTTATTTCGTTTATGATCATGAAGATAAGCAAAAAACCGCCTCTGAACTGGCTCAGAGCATAGCTAATAACCTCATCCAGATTGATGTTTCCCATATCGACTTCATTAAAATCACTCCTTGCCATTATCTGTTCTCCTTCTTTATCAATATAGTTCATCAATTCCACATCG
The DNA here is from genome assembly GCA_045616085.1 of Treponema sp. Classification (GTDB taxonomy): domain Bacteria; phylum Spirochaetota; class Spirochaetia; order Treponematales; family Treponemataceae; genus Treponema_D. The sequence continues at coordinate 31,086 of JAZLGB010000057.1, read as the reverse complement.
TCCTAAAAATAAAAAAAATCAAATCTCTATCCCAAAATGATAGACCTCAAAAACTATCATACTTACATGAATAAATTAGATTACGTAGCCATCGACTTTGAAACCGCCAATTACTATAAAAACAGCGCCATCTCTGTAGGACTGGTTCGATTTATCGACGGAAAAGAGACAGATTCCTGCTATTCCTTAATTCACCCAGCAAAAATGTATTTCATCCCAGAATGAACAGAAGAAATTCACGGTATAAGTTATGATGACGTTCGAGATAAACCCTATTTTCCAGAAGTATGGGACACAATCGTAAAACCTTTTTTGGAAAAAACACCCGGACTTCCTTTAGTTGCCCACAACGGACATGTCTTTGACATGCAGGTGATTAAAGAATGCTTTGAATATTATGGAATGGAAAAACCAGCCTTCGAATATCTGGACTCTCTTGAAATTGCTAAAAAAACCTGGCCAGAATTTGAAAGCCATCGGCTGGTTCTCTTGGGGGAACATTTTCAGATTAAATACCTTGCCCACGATGCCCTGGAAGATTCCCGCACCTGCGGCAAGGTGATTCAGCTGGCTGCCCAAAAATGGAACGCCTCTGATTTGACAACCCTACTTTCCAGATGTTCTCTGGAAATGCGCAATACCAGAGAGTTGTAACACCTCCATTTTCCCTCATTCAAATAAAAACTCTCGTCTGTTTTTTATATTCTTCAAAGCCAGGTTTTCGAGACTGATGATTTTCTGCCAGAGGAATGCTTATGAATAAAAACAACAATGTATTTGTGACCGCACCCAAAAGAAGCTGCCAGTGACAAGGCATTGAAATTACACAAACTAATCCAATTCCCCACCACATTAAAATTTCCCCAAGATAATTTGGATGACGAGAGTGTTTCCAAAGACCAACTCTGATAAAGCCGGTTCCGCCATTTTTCTTAAAGTGATGCATCTGATAGTCGGCAGTTCCCTGGATGATTACCGCCGAGATAGAAATCAGTCATATACAAATGTTGATCAAAAAAGTATTTTCTGAATTATACTACCAAAATTTTAAACGGGCTAACTTACAGAGAGAAAAAACAATCACGTTAATACAAATCCAGCATTCCAGTCTCGTTGCACAAAAACTTCACCTTATCCTTCAGACCGGGAAGATGGTAGTGCGCGGCTGGTCTTTCATCAAAGCCCTTATTTCTCTTTCCTAATCACAACCAGATTTCTTTCGTGGTCTTCCAGGAACGGAACAGTCATCTTGATTCGCTTGTAGTCCTTTACGATGAACTTGATTTCTTCCATTTCGGCAAGAATCTTTTCTTCGCGGGCTTTATAAGCGGCAAGATATCCGCCTTTTTTGAGCATATTAAATAGAAGCTTAATGATCTTTTTGTCAAAAGGATGGAATGCGCGGAACACTTCCAGGTCAAAACTTTCAGGCTTAACAGCATCTGCGGCAGTACATTCAACCTTAACGTTCTTAAGGCCAAGCTTGCTGATTACGTTCAGCAAAAATCCGCAGCGTTTTTCCATGCGTTCAACCAGAGTAAAATTGTGTTCAGGGAATGCGATGCAAAGTGGAATTCCAGGACAGCCACCGCCAGAACCGATGTCCGCAATACTCAAGGCCTGGGATCCAGTCTTCTGGCAAAGTTCTTCTGCCAAAGCCTTAATATGCTCCACTGCCGCAAGACTATCCAGAATATGATTAACGGCCAGTTCATCGGCATCTTCTGCCTTCATAAGATTGTAGCTTTTGTTGAATTCAAGAACTTCCTGAATGTAAGCCTCCAGCTGAGCAACCTGCTGCTCCGAAAGCTTCAACTGCAATTTTTCCAAACCTAAAATCAATTTTTCTGTCATGTCGTCTTCCTTTCTTCTATTATATAAATTAATTCGCATAGATGTAACCGTTAGCGAAAGATTTTGTTATATTGATATATCGATTAAACTTCTAAAGGAATCAAAATCCTGGAGGAACCTATGAAAAAACTTTTTGCTGTTATGATCGCCCTTTTAAGCCTTGCGGTTACAGGCTGCAGCGAATTTTGGGAATGGGCCGAAGCTGAAGAAGACAGAACTTATGTTTACAATTATTATGCGGGAACTTTATCAAGCTCTCAGTACAAAAATCTTTTTACTTCAAAATGGGACGATAAGGTTGAATACAACGGCTTTTACTCTAAAGACAACAGCAACTTTAATTCAACTGCGGAAACATTAAAGGAAATAAGCTCCAAGAAAATGCTTGCCTGCCGCAGGTCCGACATCGAAGAGCAGCTCTACGGATTTATGTCCGAATACAGAATTCAGCGAGTTCTCTACAAAACAAAAGAAGAAGGTGAATCTATCTGGGTTGATGAAAATTCAGGAAAATTCATCTACGTAAAACTTGTGAACGTCCGCTAGCGATCACTAATCTCCTTGCTTTCCTAACAATCTGTTATACAATATTTCTATATGCTTAAAAGTATTAAAGACGTTGTTAGGAATAACGAGGCGAAAGCCAATAAAAATATTGCCCGTATTATGCTCAGCTCATTCTTCATCTTCTGTGCTGTTTATGTGCTTAATGTTGCTGGTGTTTTCATCATCGATAAAACAGTTATGACCCTGGCCTATGTAACAGGCTCTATCATTCTGCTTTTACCTCTTCTGTTGAACAAGATTTTTGGCCCAGACAAGCATTACCTTAAATACATCTACGTCACTTTTGCGTCAATCTTCATTTTTATAATCACGGTAACCCTTACAAAGCACGCCGTTGTTTTTTACTGCTATCCAATTTGTATTGCGGGTCTTTACTTTTCAAAAAAGATGATTCGCTTTGCTTCTATTTTAACAATTCTTGTCACAACCGCCGCTCAGTGCATCAGCTACATCCTTGGCGAAGCAGTTGTTCCAGACTTCAACGTCATTTCCGTGCATCATCTTGTGTTTTTCTTCGTCATTCCAAGAGATATGGTCCTTCTGGCAATCGCCGCAATGTTCAACTACCTTACAGACATGACCACAGGTCTTCTTGAAGAGCAGAAAGAAACTATGGACGAAATTCAGCTGCTTAACAACGACATTCTTTCCGGTTTCGCAACCCTTGTAGAAAGCCGCGACGAAAATACCGGCGGCCACGTAAAGCGTACCAGCCGTTACGTTGAGCTCATCATTAAAAAACTTCGGGAAGAAAACGCATTTCCAGAACTGCTTACCGACGACCTTGCAGAAAACACTATCAAGGCAGCCCCAATGCACGACATCGGTAAGATCAGCGTTTCAGACATCATCCTTCAAAAGCCAGGTAAGTTGACTGATGAAGAATATGCAGAGATGAAGAAGCACACCGTTGAAGGTGGAAAAATCATCAAGGAAACTTTCCGCAACGTTGAGGACGAAAAATTCCGCAAGGTTGTATTTGATGTTGCCCGCCACCACCACGAAAAGTGGAACGGAAAAGGTTATCCAGACCAGCTGAAAGGTGAAGAAATTCCTCTTTCTGCCAGAATCATGGCGGTTGCCGATGTTTTTGATGCCGTTTCTCAAAAGCGCTGTTACCGCGATGCCATGCCTTTGGATGAATGTTTTAAGATCATCGAAAATGGCACAGGAAACGACTTTGACCCTGTAGTTGCCAGCGCCTTTTTGAACATCAAAGATCAGGTAAAGGCTACAATTAAAGAAATCTAACCGCCTCTTATTCTAAATCTTAAAGCTTTTCTCTATAATTTCCTTATGGAAAAAATAGCAGCAACTTTCAGATCAGAAACAAAATGGAAGACTTTGTTCATGTCCATCCTTATGATGGCCATCGGTTACGGTCTTCATAAAGGTATTGTCGATAATTATCTTGCCGAAATCGTAGGAATGGGCGAAATGGACCGAGGCATCACAGAATTTTTCCGTGAACTGCCTGGCTTTATGCTGATTTTCATCCTTGCGGTTTTCTATAAATTTTCTGCGGAAAAAATGTACAAGATGGGCGGAATGATCATGGTTGTGGGAATGGGGCTCCTGGCTTTTGTTCCACCTTACAAGGCTTTGGTAATCATGTCCATCTTCCTTTATTCTGCCGGCGAACACATCCAGCTTGGCATGAAAAACACACTTTCCCTTGAATATTCAAATTCTGGTCTTGGCGGACGAGCTTTGGGCTACCAGAACGCAATCTACCAGGCTGGAACTCTTGTAGGCTATTTTGCCGTTATGGTGATTTTCTGGATTTTCGCCACAAAATCAATGTTCAAGCCATTCTTCCTGATTGCCACCTGTTTTATGGTCGCAGCCTTCATGTTTGCCCTCAGGCTTTCAGGCAACAGTGAAACTGACAAATCAAAGAACCGTTTTTATTTCAGAAAGAAGTTCACAAAGTACTATATGCTGGAAATCTTTTACGGTGCCCGCAAGCAGGTTTTCTTTACCTTTGGACCTTACGTGTTGATTCTGTTCTACCACGCAAACGCATCTCTCATCAGTCTGCTTTTTGCCGTATCCGCAATTTCCTGCTTCTTCCTTTCACCTGTTGTTGGAAAGATCGTAGACAAGATCGGGTACAAGCCTGTTATGGTTGGCGACACATTGATTCTTGTCATCGTCTGCTTCTTCTACGGATTCGCCCATCACATTTTCCCAAAGAACATTGCCTTCATCATCTGTTGTGTGAACTATGTTCTGGATTCAGTAATCAGCCTTGCTGCCATGGCCTCAAACGTTTACGTTCAGGACATCTCTGACAGCAAGGAAGAAATGCGGGCCACAATCTCAACAGGAATCTCGGTTAACCACCTTATCACAATCTTCATAGCCCTTTTTGGCGGATGGATCTGGTTCAAGCTGGGCATCGAGACTCTGTTCATGGTTTCAGCCTTTTTGGGGCTCTGCAACAGCGCTTATGCTGCTACAATCAAAGTTGGAAAGAAAGACTAACTTAAGCAAACAAATTTTCTATTGATAACAAATCCGATCTTCCAAGGAAATCGTCCGGTAATTCCCAGGTTTCCTTGGAGATTGATTTCTTACCACGGAATTTTTCCCATCCCAGATACATCTCTTCAGGCGAAAACAGGGCGATTTTGTGTCCTGTTTTTTCATCAACTATCGATGTAATAGAAACCAAACGATTCATGCTCTCCTCTACACTTCTCGCGTCTCCATTACAGAATTCAAGAATCTTGTCCTTAATATAATCCGACAGCTTTTCCGGCAAGAACTGCTCGTCCATTTCATTGTTTTTAATCCAGTTTTTGTAAAAGCTGTCCAGAACGCATTCCTTGAACTGCTCGACTGTGTAGTTTTCAATCTTAAAGACCTTTAGTCGATTAATGATTGGCTTTGGAATATTATCCAGCGAGTTGGCAGTAAAAACGTAGTTCACTCCAGAGGCATCCACATTCAACGAAATAAAGTTATCGTAAAAACGACGTGAATTACTTTTTTCCAGAATTGAATAAAAAACAGTCTCAATGGAATATTTTTCTCCATTGCTTCTCATCTTATCCAGCTCATCAAAGTGAATTATAGGATTCCAGATTGGATGCTTGTCTGTTCCTCCACAAATTGCCTGAACCACCGCACCACATTTTGAAGACTTATATGACGGTTCCGATCCTGTAATGGCAAAATCCGATGTTCCATTCCCCAGATCGATCTTCAAAGCAGGACGTCCCATCAAGATTCTACACAGGTCTTCCAGAAATGCCGACTTACCGCAACCAGGTCCGCCAAGCAGAACGAATGGTCTGAACGAAATGTTTTTGTTCTGTTTCAATGACATGACATCAAAGCATTCATCCAGATAATCCAGCACTTCTTTCATGTTTGGATATTTGCTTCGCAAATCCTTCACCTGTTCGTATTTTTCTTTTGTCATGGTGATGTAAACCGGTTTTTCCTTCAGCTGATCAATTACAGGACTAACGGCTCTCTCAGTTTCACCAGTCAAGAGTCTCATCATTTTTTGAGCTTCTTTTGCATCAATCAGTTTTTTTTCATTTTTATTGCAAACCATTTTGGGATTCGCCCTCTATTGGTAAGCAATTTCGACTCCCCTGCATGACCGTCAGGACAGCAATAATTACCAGCCTTTCTATTCAAACCTCTTGTAAAATAGAACTTGCTGCATTTTTTACAGAAAGCTATTTCTGCCGCAAGGCCTTCACTTGTCTGGATCTGGCCATCTTCTGAAATAGTGAAAGACAGTTTTTCAGGATCCTTGTTGATATCGCCGCACAAAACATCATATTTTTCTGTCTTAAAACTGTCTGTCTCCATCGAATAATCAGCCTTAATGTTCAAGACCTTTAACACCTGGCCTACCCTAGCGCTTAATTCATTTTTATATTCAACCATACTAACCTCCTAATCCCCAAAGCCAATTTTTCGTTCAAAGCTTCTGGTCTTGGCTGCTACAATCTTGCACAGCTCCTCTGTGATGTAGTCAGCATTAATTTTTTCTTTATCGATAAAGCGGATCTTTCCAAAGACCGCTCCAAAATCTCCTGGAGTAACATCCCCAGACTGGTAAACTCTGTTCAGCTGCTCCTCTGTAATTCCGTATTCCGAAAAATAAGAATCAGTAAGAAGCTTAAGGCCGTCCTTAGTAACAGGTAAAAATCCAACATTAAAATGGAATCTTCTGTCCGTAGCCTTATCCAGATTTTCCGGCATGTTGGTGTTACAGAAAAGGATTCCGGGGAACTCTTCCATCTGCACCAAGAACTCGTTCACCTTCGAATCATTGTGGTGATTTACGTTGTCTCCACGGCAATGCAGGAACGAATCAGCCTCATCAATCAAAAGCACCGCATCCTTTTCCGCAGCCTCTTCAAAAGCCGCCCGGATGTTCTGTTCCGTCTGACCAACATACATTCCCAGAATTTCCGACGCCCGAATCACCTTAAGCTCCTTGTTCAGGGACTTGGCAACGAACTTTGTGTATTCCGTTTTGCCAGTTCCAGAAAGGCCACTCAACTTGATTCGTGCCGCATAGCTTTCATCAGGATGCTCCCTGTGAAATTCCTCTGCGTTTTTCAAAGCCTTTAACATGTCTGGAACAGATTCCGTTGCGTTGATGGCTTCCAGGCAGTAATGCTTGTTTTCCTTTACAGCGCCTTTCTTTTTTTCTTCCCCAAACTTGTTCTTCATCAAAAGCAGAGCCAGGTCATAGCTCAAAGATTTTCCCAGTTTCATCACCTGGACCACTTCAGGCCACTTTCCAGGACTCAACTTCAGTTCCAGACATCCATCAACAGCAGCTTTCAAAACCTCCGAACAAAATCCCTTGCCGCAGAAATAATTGATCGCTTTAATCCGATAAACAGCCTGATCTTCTGCAGGAACCTTAAGCTTCAGGTCGTATAAAATATCAATTCCGTTTTCCTTCAAAGCCTCTTTTCGTTCTTTCGTCATTTTTTCAACACAAAGAACCACCGGACACTGAATGTTTTCCAAAAGAGTCACTTTAAAGCTTTTTCCACCCTGCCCGTTTACCATTCTTATCAAGGCTTCGTTCTTGTCCTCTCCCTTCCAGAAATCAGAAAGAATCTCTTCGTCCAACACCATCAATTTGCTTTTGCTGTTCTTGAGCCACACAGAATTGGCGTAAATGTAGAACTCCTTTTCCTTTCTGGATGTATCCTTCACGTCCTGCTTTAATCGATAAATCGATCTGGAAAATTCTGAGTAACACAGGAAATTTAAATAATTAAATAACCTAAAGTTTTCGGTTCCGTTAAGGCAAAAAATACCTTTCTCCTCTCCCGACCAGCTTTTGCTCACTAAATCTGAAAACACCATGCTTTCCTGAAAATTTATAGAACGGATGGATGCTGGCGAATGTACATCGACAATCAAATCACAATCCATTTTCTGCATCACAAAGGATTCTTTTTCACCTTCAAAAAAAGCCACGATGTAATCCGCAACCTTCCACTCATCCGAAAAAAGTCCCAGCTTGATGAAATGGTTGTTCAGATTCCGGGTATAAACCGTTCTGTTGACCACATTCTTTTCCAGAAGGTTTTCGAAAATTCGCGACTTGTACTCATCATCTCTGTCCCTAGGGAACATCCAGCCTACCTTTGCATTGATCAGGTTCAGCACAAAAAATGCCCGGGCTCCATAAGGAAGATTCAATCCATCAAAGAAGTTTTTAAAGAACGATTTTTCAACCAGTTTTTTGATTGGATTTGGTTGAGTCACATATTCTCGGCGCATCTCGTCTGCAATAATCTTGAAAATCACCCCATACGATCTGAAATTTTCCATCAGAGCATCAGACATGGCTTCCATTACTTCGTCCGCTTCAAAACCATTTTCTTTTTTCATGCTCTTATATTTCTCTTCATCTTCCTTTTCCAGCACATACAGAAAAGCCTTCATAAGCTGCTCAAGACGATTTTCCGTAAAAACGTGCCTCAAGAAATTAGCCGAAAGCTCCTGTTTTCCAGGTAAATTTATTTTGTCAAAATTCTTCAGATATACATAACCGGCCAGTTCTCTATCGTAGAAGTCAACATATCTGCCGTCTTCTGCAAAACTTGTAATCACTTCTTTTTCTTTTCTTTCCATGACTGCACCTCTCGAGTATCACAATACTCTCCTAAGCCATGAAAAACTATAAATTAATACTTTAATTATTATGGTAATAAAATACCAATAATTTTATTGACAAATGAAATCATCGCTACTATATTAAAGCCATAAGGTAAAGTTTGGTATTTAATTACCATACTTTACAAGACAATCACATTTATCAGGTATTTGAATACCAAGCAAAAAGGAGATATACTATGATGGATTTAGAACCTTACGAATTTCAGCGTAAGACTATCGACATGAAAGAAACTGGCTGGCTCCTTAGAAAAATCAGGGAACAGCACAACTTAACTGTAACAAGCGTTGCCGAACATCTTTCAACAACACCGCAGGCGATTTACAACTGGGAGATTGGCAAAACTGATATTAAAGTTAAGCATTTGATCGCTATCTGTGGTTTGTATGACGTTAGTCCTGCTGATGTCCTTATCACAAAAACAGAAAAAGCTTACGTTTATAAATATGATGAATAATAAAGATATAGATATAAAAGTTTTAAACCAATTATTAAATAAAGAACAAAGAAGATATTTTATCCTAGAAGGTATTTCAACATACGCATTTTTATTTTTAATTTATTTATGTAAAAAAAACGAAGTTCCAGTAAGCAGCGACATCAACGCCATGATCGAAGCTGTTTCCTGTGACGACAACATTAAATCAATTCTTCAAGAACACGCGGCTGTTCCAGAATCCATGACAGATGTATTCTGGAACGCCTGTTCTGAAGAAAATATTAGAAATTTATTTAGGCAACTTTACATCCCAAGGAGGCACTTCACAACAACAGTATCAAGATCTTTATCCTGGTTAGCCAGTGAACTTCTTGAACTAAAAGAAAATGATATCCTTGCAGATTTTACTGGTGATGTTGATGATTTATCTCTTTTTGTACAAAAGAATAATCCCGTTCGGGAAATCCATCTTTTTGCTGCCAACAAAGCCAAGTATAAATTACTAAAATTAAAGAATTGTTCTATTAATGAACCAGACATAAGTAGGCTCCGCGACATAGATCTATTTAGTCCTTATGCTAGTTTAGAATTAAAAAACAAATTCACAAAGATTTTTGCATGTATTCACCCTACAAGTCGTCCTGAAATGGTTAAAGCTTACATTGATCTTATCAATAGACTTTTAGCCCTTGGAAAAAAAGCAGTTGTTGTCGTTCCAGACTGCGTGTTGTATTCAAGAGATTTCCTCTTAATAAGAAAAGAAATTCTGGAAAAAAAATTTTTAACTAGAATCATCTCTCTTCCACAGGGTGTTCTTTTTTCAAGTAATCTTTACACAAGCATCCTTGTCTTAGAAATGAAATATCCTCTCAACAGAAACGATAATAGTGAAATTTTTCTAACAGACCTTAGAAAACAATTTGAAAAATATCACACAAAACCAAGGTTCATAAATCCATTAGACGAGATGGAACGTGATGAAATAAAAATCCTGCTCTTCAATGAAACAAAGGATACTTCCATCAGAGTTGATTACAGTGAAATTATTAATAACGATTACAATCTTTCTCTTGGATATTATCTTCAGCCTTTAGATACAAATAGAGAGAGTAATTTTATTCTGTTGCAGCAAGCAGATATTTTCCGAAGTACAATAGACACAAAAGAAGGATTAACCTTCATTTCAAGCCAAGAAATGAAAAATCAGGAGTGTTCTCCAATCGGTCGATACCTTTCAATTTCAGATGTACAGGACAACCAGGTAAATACAGAATCAATGGCTTCCATCCTTAGCCTGAATAAAAATTACGTAAAATTCAAGCTAACCGAAAACGATCTTTTGATCTCTAAAACAACAAGTCCTATAAAAATCGCCATCTGTCCTGCCGACATGAACATTTATCCTTCAGGGAACTTTTACGTCATTCGCATCCATCCAGAATCCAAACTAAACCGATACTATCTCAAAGCATTCCTGGAATCTCAAAAGGGACAGACTATTCTCAACAATATTTCTGTAGGTGCAACAATGAAGACCATTTCCATTTCCAGTCTTGGAAACATTGAAATACCTTTTCTTGACGAAAGAAGTCAGCACCTTATAAGAATCAGATATCTTGAAGTACAAAAAGAAATTGAAGCAAAAAAACAAGAACTTGAAAATCTTCGCAAGAAGAAACAGGAATTACTCGACGATTTCTTTGTTATTAATTAATAATTTTTTTGCGTTTTGAGTTTTTTTGTATTAAAATGATAGTCAGACTATCAATTAGGAGAAAACTCATGTCTAACTTCCAGATCAAAGAAAAATTCTATCTTAACGGGCAGCCTTTCCAGGTGCTTTCAGGAGCAATCCATTTCTTTCGCGTTGTACCGGAATATTGGCGTGACCGTCTGGAAAAACTCAAGAACATGGGAATGAACACCGTAGAAACTTACATTCCTTGGAACTTCCACGAACCAAAGAAAGGGCAGTTCATTTGGGACGGCATGCGGGATTTTGAAAAATTCCTTTCCATCGCCCAGGAACTAGGGCTTTATGCCATCGTGCGTCCTTCTCCTTTTATCTGCGCTGAATGGGAAGCAGGCGGACTTCCAGGCTGGCTCTTTGCGGAACCTGGCATGCGTCTTCGCTGTTCCTACAAACCCTATCTAGATCACGTTGCAGACTACTACAAAGTGCTTCTGCCAAAACTGGTTCCTCACCAGATCGACAACGGCGGAAACATCATCATGATGCAGATCGAAAACGAATACGGCTATTTTGGAAACGATTCCGCTTACCTTGATTTCCTTGCAGACCTCATGCGAAAAGGTGGCATCACGGTTCCTTTTGTAACCAGCGACGGACCTTGGGGTGCCGCGTTCAAGACCGGCCAGCAGAAAGACGCTCTTCCAACAGGAAACTTCGGTTCTTCCTGCGAAAAGCAGTTTGGCGTAATGAAGCCTCAGATGAATGGCGAAAAGCCTTTGATGTGCATGGAATTCTGGGACGGCTGGTTTGACGCCTGGGGCAACAAGCTCAAGATGCGCTCAATTCTTAAGATGAACAAAACTGACCTGGAATACACTGTAAAAAACGGCCACAACATCAACCTTTACATGTTCCACGGAGGAACAAACTTTGGGTTCATGAATGGCTCAAACTATTACGGAAAGCTTTCTCCTGACACAACAAGCTACGACTACGATGCGCCTGTAAGTGAAGACGGAACCCTTACAAAAAAATACCGCGAGTTCCAGAAGATACTTCACAAATACACACAGTTTGAAGAGATACCTCTTTCAACAAACATTCAGCAGAAATACTACGGACCAGTCACCTGGAACCGCACTGCTGATCTTTTCCAGAATCTGGACTTGCTTTCTACCGCCCAGGAAAGTCTTTCTCCTTTGAGCATGGAAGAAGCCGGCCAGAACACTGGCTACATTCTGTACCGCAAGCAGCTTTTTGCAGACGAAAAGGCAAACAACCTGATCTTCCAGGAAGCTAACGACCGCCTGCAGGCTTTTGTAAACGGCAAAAAGATTTTTACCGCCTTCGATAAGGAAATCTGCAATGACGGACACGGTGTATGGCCGTTCACTTTTGTTGAAGGAAAAATCTGGAACATCAAATCAGAACCTGGCGCTCAGCTGGACTTCCTTGTGGAAAATCTTGGACGTGTAAACTTTGGTCATCGTCTTGAACAGCAGAAAAAAGGCATCACAAAGGACGTGATCATCAACGGCCACATTCATTTTGGCTGGAAAAACTATCCGCTGCCTCTGGAAACACAGGACATTAAAAAGCTCTGTTCAGAAGGAAAATGGACCACTTCAGAAATTTCCGACAATCCAGCATTCTTTGAGTTCGATCTTGATATAAAGGAAGTGGGTGATACTCATCTTGATTTTAAAGGATGGGGAAAAGGATGCGTCTGGGTTAACGGATTCAACATCGGACGATTCTGGAACAAGGGCCCTCAGAAGACCCTTTACATTCCAGCACCTTTACTTAAAGAAGGAAAGAACAAGATTGTTGTGTTCGAAACAGAAGGCCGCCGTCAGAACACAATCAATCTGGTGAAGTAAACCTAAAACGAAAACTTGTACACAGTTCTGGCATCGTAAACCTGGCCAGGTTGGAGTACAGTTGTTGGAAAGCTTTTCTGGTTTGGTGAATCAGGGAAGCTCTGTGTTTCGATGCACACAGCCTGATATGGTCTGTACCAGACGCCTTTTTTGCCGGGAATGTGGTTCACATACTTTGCGCTGTAAAGCTGGAAACCTTCCTGGTTTGTGCTTACAGTCATCTTTCTGCCAGTTTCTGGCTCAATCAATTCTGCGATTTTTACAAGAGGCTTTCCTTCCAAAGGAATTCCACAGTCATCCTTAGCCTTTGAAACATAGCAGATGTCGTAAGCCATAAAACCAGGGTTTGGAGAAGAATTGCGTTTGTCGCACAAAGGCCGCTCTGTAGTAAAATCATATTCAGTTCCCCGAACATTCTCAAACTGTCCTGTAGGGAAATTGTTTTCATCAACCTGAACAAAAGTATCGGAATACAGCTTAAGTCTGTAGTCATGCACACATCCGCTGCCCTTAAGGTTAAAGTACGAATGGTTTGTGATGCTCAAAGGTGTCGCTTTGTCTGTTGTGGCACGGTAGTTCATGCAAAGCTCGTTTTCGTCTGTAATAAGATATTCTACTTCAACGTGAAGGTTTCCAGGGAATCCCTGTTCTCCGTCGGCAAAATCCCTGCTGAAACAGATGCCCGACGCACCTCCCTTTTCAACTTCTTTCGCCTGCCAGACAATATTTCCCCATGCAGGAAATCCCCCGTGCAGACAGGCGCCTTCTGTGTTTTCTGTAAGACTGTATTTTTTGCCGTCCAATTCAAAGGCCGCACCTTTGATTCTGTTCGCAAAACGTCCAACAATGGCTCCAAAACTTCCCCAGCTGTTGGCATATCCCGCAAGAGTATCCATGCCAAGCACAACATCTGTAAAAGAGCCGTCCTTGTTCTTTACGTTAAGACAGGTAATCGAACAACCATAATCAGTCACGCAAAAAGAAATGTCCTTCCGCTCAACCTTATAAAGACGAACCTTCTGACCGTCCGAAACTGTACCAAAATCAACACAACTGATCCCTGCCATAAACTGCTCCTTTTTGCTAAACCTGACTGGAAAGTCTTCTAAGCTTAGCAAGATTTATCATGCAGCGAACGAATTCGTCAGAAAGAACCGCCAGAAAGACTCCTGTCATTCCAAGGTTCAACCCAAGAACAAAAAGACATCCCAATCCTACAACGAAACAAGTTCCAAAAATCTGAGTGAAGAACATCCACTGAGGAGCTCCGTACCCACGAATAGCACTTCCGATGATGATGTTTCCGGATTTCGAAAAGAGATTCAAACCCATGAAAACCAGGAAGAGCCTGCACTGTTCTATTATACTCTGATCTGACGTAAAAATCGAAATAACTTTATCAGGAAATGCAGCACAAAGAGCCAATGTGATCAAAGAAACCACAGCCGACATGGCATAGGAGATTTTGCAGACACTGACATATTCCTGGCTGCTCTTCTTTCCTTTTGCCTCGCCAGTTAAGGTGAGGGTTCCGTTTCCGATTGAACCGATTACAACTACAGCAAGAATTTCAACACTGAAGATGATCGAATAGATTCCAGCCGCCATTTCGTTGATGGTGTTCAAGAGTCTCATCATCATCAGGTTCCCAAAATTCCAGGTAAAATCCTCCAGCGCAGTGTTGATTCCAAGACGAACCGTGTGAACATAGGAAGTCAAAGGTGCCGAAACAATCTGCTTAAGCGCAGGCAAAGTAGGAAGCTTGCTCTGTTTAAAGAAAAATGGCAATGGAGCAAAAACCCCAACATATTCTGCAATTACAGTCGCAATGGCCGCACCTTTGATTCCCATGGCAGGACATCCGAAATTACCAAAAATCAAAAGATAGTCTAGAACAACATTCAGAACAGAACGAATGATTCCAAAATAAAGCAGAGGTTTTGTAAAATTGCTGGTCTGCAGAATGACAGGCAGAGAAGATTCAAAACCAATCAGCAGAAAAATCGGAACAAAAAAACGGGTGTATTCAAGACACATAGGCATCAGATTTTCTGATACACCCATAAGTCTGAAAACCGGTTCTGAAAAAAATGCCCAGAAGATAAAAAGACAAACCGGCAGAACGCTGCACCATTTCAAAAGCGCTCCGGCGTACTCAAAAGTCTTTTCCTTGTTGCCGGCTCCAACATTCTGACTGATCAAAATCGAAGCACCGATTGCGATTGAAAAACAGAAGGACATTGTTGTCCACATTGGAGTCGAAACGTTGCCCAAGGCACTCATGTTCAAAGGATCCAGACGACCAAGAAAAACACGGTCTATCAGCATCTGAACCTGATTTATAAGATTACTTAAAATGATAGGAATAGCAATCTGCAAAAGTCGTCTAAAGCAAACCTTGTTGATGGAATTTTTTGTACACATAGCTTCACATTAAGTAAATGTGTAGAGTAAGTCAATAAACGACAGATTTAAATCCTACACCGTAACATCGTGGAGCCACTTCCCTCCAGGAAGTCTCAAAAGCCCCATTGCTGACTTAAAGATTGATTCCGACTGAATGCAGAGAAGAATTCCCCAGTAAGGAAGATGCCAGAAATTTACCGCACAGAACCCCAAAGGCAAAGAAAGCACCCACATGAATCCAACGTCCATGATAAGAGCGTAGATCGTATCACCACCGCTTCTGCAGACTCCAACAACCGTAATCATGTTGATTGACCACAAAGGGAACAGGAAAGCTGTTATCCTAAGGAACACCTTCGCCATGTGAATCACTTCCGGCTCAACCTTGAACAGGAATCCCAACAGACAAGAAAGGGGCCAAAGAAGAAGTCCCAATGCCGCACCACTTGCGATCATGAAAGCAGTAAGCCTGTTGGCAAGACTGATGGCTTCCTTGTGCTCCCCTTCTCCAATCTTTTTTCCGATCAGAATTGCGGCTGCATTTCCACAACCAATAAAGAAAGTCCACACAAGACCAAAAATTGAACTGTCGATGTTATAGGCTGCAACAACACTGGTACCAGCGTGACCAAAAATCGAATTCTGAAGACTGGTTCCCACTCCCCACAAAGTTTCATTTAACAGAACAGGAATGCAGATCTTAACGTATTTGGAAAGGAAACTACCCTGGAATTTAAAAAAGCGAACAGGATTAACCGCAATTTCATACTTCCTTATATATGGAAGAATAAGACAGATTGCGCATTCCACTACTCTGGCTATGACTGTGGCAACAGCAGCACCCACAATCCCCAGAGAAGGAATCACTACAGTTTCTCCCACCTTGATTCCAAAGATAAGAACAAAGTTCAAGGTTCCGTTCAATATTACAGAAACCACAGTCGCCACCATAGGAAGCTTTACCCGTTCCGTACTGCGAAGGGCGTGGCCAACCGCAATGCTCAATCCTGTAAAAAGATAACTTGGAGAAACCCATCTTAAATAGATGGAACCTCGACGGATTACTTCCGGATCCTTCGAATAAATGCTGATACAGATTTCAGGAGCAAAAAAAGCACCACAGAAAAACAAAACTGTTACCACAAATGCAGCTGTAAGAATTATGCCCATTGTGCGGCAAACACCGTCCAGATCCTTCTTTCCCCAATACTGAGCGATAAAGATAGAGCCACCGGAAACGATTCCAAAAAGAACGATGCTCATAACCCAGAAAATCTGGTTGCCTAACCCAACAGCCGCTATGTCCGTAGAACCAAGCTGTCCTACCATGACTGTATCCAGCATGTTTACAAAAGAGCTCAGAAAGTTCTGCAAAATGATTGGCAAGGCAATCTTAAAAAGTGAAGTAAGAAATCCCATGAAAATCACTTTATAATAGAAAGAAATGAAATTCAACAAAACTGTTACCTTTATAAATCCTAGGTTAAAAAACTGGTAACACTTTTGTTGGCTCATTTCGTTTCCTCAAAAAATCTGGTAACAGTTATGTTGGCTCTTCTAAAAAATGTGGTAACAGCTTTGTTGGAACGTCTTAAAACACACCTTTATTCATGAAAAATGCCCTGTAATACCTGAACAAAAATTCCAAAAAGTTATCCACATTTCCCTGTGGAAAAGCCCTTTTTCTGGTAACAATTATGTTGGATTTTCTATTTTGTTGTATTATAAAAAATTAGATGAGTTGTCCACAAATTCGTGGTAACAGTTATGTTAGATTCTGGTAACAGTTTTTTTATTTCTTCTATGATATCTATTAATTTAACTATTAATAAATTTAAGGACTAGTAATAGTGTCGTGGAAACTGTGGATAACTTCCACGACACTTCACCGCTAGATATCTGTTGTGATCAATGCGTATCTTGGATCATTCTTGATGACTGGAGTTGGACTTCTGTAAAGTGTCACACCTGCTCCTGTTTCATCAACGCTGAACTTTACTTCAGGATAATACTTTTCCTTGATTTTGTTCAGCTCATCAATGATTCTGCTGTAATTAACGCTGTCAGCCTTTCCCTTGAGCTTTTCATCAACAGGCATGAACTGCTCGATCATCTTTTCTCTTGGTATGAATACTGAATTCTGCTTTTTCTTGTTCATACCGTTGTTTCTGTAAACAAGCCATGCATACAAATCCTTGCCGGAAGCAGAAGAAATGTCCTTGTAAACCGAATAATCGATCGGAATTGCATGTCCCTTGCAGAAATCAACGAAATCCGCAGAAAGAACGATGGTGATATATCCAACCTTGTTTGTGTTTGAATCGATCACTTCCTGGTACTGAACACCTTTCGTAAAATGAATGGCACCTGTGGAAGACTCAATCACCTCAACATCACCTTTTGGATAATCTCCGTCATCATAGACTTCCTGCAAAAGATAGCCGTTCTTAAGCTTCTTCTCTTTTTTTGAAAAAACGAATTGTGCCGCTGTAAAACAGTCCAGCTGCTCACGAATGTCCGAACCTCGCTGTTTAGGAAGCTGCATCTCTTCCAGAAGGTCCTTGAGGGAGGAATACTTGATTCTGATGTCTGTCCCCTCCTCTGTTGAGATTACGGCGTGTGTGGTAAGCACAGAAAGCAGGAGACGGCCGTATTTGCCGAAAGGAACGTTCAGAGGCGACTGAATCTTCAAGGTGATTCCGTTGCTTCCCTTTCGTGTAAACTCCGTTTTATGCAGGTTTCTGAAAGGCAGAGAGGCTGTTGAGAAGAGACTTGGCAGATAACCGATCTTTCTCTTTCCGGAGCCCAGATCAATGAAGAGCTCACTGTCCTGCTCGTCAAAAATCGAAAGCTGTGTTTCGTCAGGTTTATTTTTTTTCATAACTCAATCCTTTGCAATTCTTAGTTCAGGTAAGAAAGAACTCCGTCTTCCAAAGAGATTGCGTTTTTCTTTTCCATGTCTTCCAAAAGCTTCATGCTTACCTTGATGCAGTCTGTGAGGGAAAGTCCGTGGTCTGTGCAGTAGGTCTTCCACTTTTTCTTAAGGCTTGGAGTGATTACCAGAGAAATGTAGCCTGGCTTTTCACCTTTTGGAATCGATTTTTTTTCGGTAACAGTTTTGTTGACAGTTCTTGGCTTTACAGGAATTTCTTCTTCCTGTTCTTCCTCTGCTGCAGAAGTGGTAACAGTTTCGTTGGAACGGTAAGAAGGAGCGTCTCCTGAACTTAATGTTCCAAGAGTTCCGATTTTGCTAAGGATGTCAGTTGTCTGTTCGTTCATTGCTGCCGCTCTTTTAGCAAGCTCTGCTTTTGAAAGTTTTACGTTGGCTGCCATTTTCCCCTCCCCTATTTAGCGATTGCGTCAGCAAGATTTGAAAGTGTATCGAATGTCTCTTTTTTTGAAGCGTTCATGAGCTGGATTGGAAGCTTGAGCTTCTGAGCCTTGCTGTAAGACTGGTCAGTAGGAAGAATGAAAAGCGAGATGTTTCCAGTCATCTGTTCGAACATCTTAAGGTTTTCGTTCTGCTGGGCGATACGTTCGTCGCGGCCGTTAAGGATGATCTTGTTAAGAACAGGCTTTTCTCCCAAACGAAGGGATTTTTTTGCAGAAGCCAGATTTGTTGTGAAGATCTGAAGTCCGTCGATACTGAACTGGTTAAGCTGAAGGACAGGGATCACTTCGTCGGCTGCGGCAAAGGCTGCTCGTTCGATTGCTCCGAATGCTGGTGATGTATCGATTACGCAGTAGTCAAAAACCTTGGCAAGTTCTGGTAACAGATCTGCTATGGCGTAAGGTTCTGTCATTGCCTTTGAAGACTGCTGGTATTCACGAAGGCTTCCTCCGATTCCTGCTGTTGGAAGAAGGAAAAGGTTTGGAACTTCTGTCTGGCAGATTGCCTGTCCCAATGGTGCCTTTTCTGTAAGCACGTCCGAAAGCTCGTAGGCGATCTGGTTTGGTCCCACCCAAGCAGAAGCGTTGCCCTGAGGGTCTGCGTCTATAAAAATTACCTTGTATTTTTTTGCGAGTTCTACTGCAACAGAAACGCTGCAGGAAGTTTTTCCGGTACCACCCTTCTGAAGGGCGAATGTGATAGTTTTCATGTAATTCCCACCTTTTTGAAATTTTAGTGATGTTTTCACTAAACACTCACTAAATCATCACTAAAATAATACTAAATTTATAAGAAAACGTCAAATTTTAGTGAAAAGTTAACTAAAATTTAGTGGTGTAGGGGAGGAAGAGGAATTCCATCTTTCCTGATGCCGCAAGCCTATCCTTTTGCCCGGGTGTAGCAGTCAGTGGCGTCGGGTTTTCCCAAGTGGCAGAGTATTAGCGAAATATTCACTATATTTTAGTGAAATAGTGATACTTTAGTGATTGTTCTCCAACAGTGGTAAAAACACCGTCTGCGCATCCCCTAACAGACCCTCAAAGATGGCCCTAGGATTGATTCTGAGCGTACTTTTGCGCGAAATCGATAACTATTTCGATTTGCACGTTACACCCCGTAAAAACCCCGTTTTTTCGCTTCTGAAAAGACCGCTAAAAATAGCGAATAACTAAAATTTAGTGAATTAGTGAATATTTAGTGATAATTGAGATAATCGCCTGATAAAACTGGTAACAGAAATGTTGAGCGGTTCAGGATTTTTTGAAGAGCGGGAGCAAATTTTCAAAGCTGCTTGTGTCAGAAAAAGTTTTCCGAATCTAAAAATAATTCCAGTAAAATTTCTTTATTAGTGATACTTTCACTAATAATTAACTAACTATTAGTGAAAAATTAGTGTTTTTATAAAAACCTGATATCAATTGCAATTTTGTGGTAACAGATTTGCTGGCACATCTTTTTCCCGTGGTAACACTTTTGTTGGATGATTTTTTTCTTCAAAAAAAATTGGTAACGGTTTTGTTGGAAAAAAATAACACTCATCTAATCGCAACAAAACTGTTACCAAAAAAAATGTCAGAAACTTTGCATTTTTTTAACTTCATCTGCGATATATCTTGTATGAGCGAAAAAAGTTATGATGAATTGTTTTTTACTGATGACTTCATGTTCAGTAAAATTATGAGGGATCCGGAAATTGCCAAGGAAGTGGTTGAAAGCCTGCTGGGGCTTAAGGTTGGCCGGATCAAATTTCTTACTTCTCAATTTTCGATTGATGAGGTGTACAATGGCCGTGGTGTTCGACTTGATGCTTACCTGGAAGACTCTGACAAGGTTGTCGATGTGGAAATGCAGACTGTTGTCAGAAAGGACGAAGGTCTGCGCATGCGGTACTACCAGTCCATCATGGATATTGAGCACATGAGCGCCGGTTCAAACTACAAGAGCCTTAAAGAATCCTACATTGTGTTCCTGTGCCTGGATGATCCTATTGGGCTCGGCAAACCTTTATATGAGTTTGTCACCCGAGAAAGAAATGGTGACCATATCTTGAATGACAGGACCCATAAACTGCTGTATAATGCCAGCAGGTTTGACGAGGTCAAAGACCATAACGTCAGGGCTTTTCTGGCCTTCCTCAAAAACCGCAAGCCGTCCAGCCGACTTACCACAAAGATTCAGTCAGCTGTAGATACGGCAAAAAACAACCAGCCGTGGAGGGCAGAATACATGTTGTGGAAAGATCAGGTCGCAGAATGGAAAGAAGATGCCCGCGAAGAAGGTCTTGCTGAAGGTCGCGAACAAGGTCTTGCTGAAGGTCGAACTGAAGGTCGGCTTTGGGGCATAGCAGAATACATGATTTCAGAAGGTAAATCCCTTGAACAAATCCAGGAAAAAACCGGCCTTTCTGAAGAAAAAATCAAAGAATTGATGAATCAATCATAAAAAAATAAGCCACTTCAAAAAAAAAGAAGTGGTTTTTTTATATTTTTATATAGATGTCTCATTCGTTGCTACACCCTAGGATTTATAGTTTACTCATCAGGGTAAACCAGGCTTTATCCAAAGGGGTGTATATGAAAAACGAAAGAAACGCATTTGAACTTTATATGGCAGAAGTGGAAAAGATTCCTTTGATGACTGCGGCTCAGGAAAAAGAGGTTGCGGAAAAAGCTCGTGGGGGAGATAAGGCTTCTAAAGAAAAGTTGATAAGAGCAAACCTCAGATTTGTTGTAAAGACAGCCTGGAAATTTCGGGATAGGGGAGTGGACCTTGAGGATCTGATCTGTGAAGGTAACGAAGGTCTTATGATTGCCGCCGAAAAATTTGATCCCTCTAAAAACATCAAGTTCATTTCTTACGCAGTATGGTGGATAAATCTTTCTATTAATAAAGCGATTTATGCCCAGGGAAGAGACGTTAAGATTCCTGTAGGAAAAAGCGAAGAGCTGGCTTCTTCAAAATGGAAGATGGGAAGGCTTGATAAGCCCCTGGATGATGAAAGCGATGCAACTTTTGGAGACAGCCTTGTAGATGACAGATATCTTTCTCCAGAGGAAAGCCTTATGAAATCAGAATTCACAAGAAACTTTTACAAGGAACTGGAAAATCTGAACGAACTTGAAAGAAAGGTTGTAGACCTTCGTTTTGCTCTTACTCAGGATGAGCCAATGAGCCTTATGGAGGTTGGAAAGCTTACCGGTTACTCAAAGGAAAGAATCAGACAGATAGAAGGAAAGGCTTTAAGAACGATAGGTCTGAACCTTTCTGACTGGAGCTATGCGGCTTAAAAATAGCACAATTAAATACAAGAACCCTTATAATGCGCCAAATAATAACACAATTTTATTGTGCGTTATTTGCATTTAATGTTTTATCAGTTTACAAAGAACCGGAGATATGTTATATTTTAGTCAGCTTGTAAATAAGCTGATAAACTCTCTCCGATTTGCGGGTTCTGGATCGTTGGTTCGGAACCCGCTTTTTTATTTAACCGGAGGTTATGATGAAAATAATTCATACAGCAGACTGGCATCTTGGAAACAGGATGCACGATACGGATCGCCATGGGGAATTCGAAGCCTTTCTTTTATGGCTCAAGGACAGAATCCTTGAAGAAAAGGCCGAAGCCCTTGTAGTAGCCGGTGACATCTTTGACAACACAAATCCTCCTGTTGAATCAAGAACCCAGTACATTCGATTTTTGGCCTCTCTTTTGGGAACCTGTTGCCGTAACGTTATTATTGTTGGCGGTAACCATGACTCAGGAATCCTTCTTGATTCAGAAAAGACTATTTTGCAGGCATTGAACATTCATGTTGTGGGAACTGTGGCAAACCGCACTCCGGAAGACATGGTGTTTGAACTGATTGGCGAAAAGGGCGACGCTATTGGAATTTGTTGTGCAGTGCCTTTTGCCCGGGAAGTTGAGCTTAGAGACTATTTCGATGAAGAATCTGAAGACGGTTCCTTCAGCGACAAGGCTTATGGCGCCCTTTATGAAAAGGTCCTCGAAGCAGCAAAAAAACTGGATGCAGGAAGAAATCTTCCAGTAATCGCTACAGGTCATCTTTACGCAGCGGATCTTGAAGGCCGTTTTGAAAACATAAATGGCGAGGCGGAAAGCGATGACGGTCGCAGAAAACTGGACGTTGTAGGAAAGCTTGGATCAGTTCATGCTGGAATTTTCTCACAGGAACTGGATTACGTGGCATTGGGTCACATTCACTACACAACAATGGTGGGTAAGAACCCTAAGGTCAGATATTCGGGGTCGCCGTTCGTGCTTGGTTTTGACGAATGGCATCTTCCTAGATATGTTCTGTCAGTTCAGGTTGAAAAGGGCAAGGACTGCGCAGTTGAAAAGATCGAAGTTCCAAAAACAGTTTTATATAGAAGAATCAGTGGCGATTGTAAGGCAATCCGTCAGGAGCTGGAAAAATACGATCAGGTTCAGAAAATGCCTGTTTATGTTGAGCTTTACTATAAACGTGAAGATGGCGTGAACATCCACGAAGAACTGGAAGACCTGATCTGCCAGCTTGAAGAAAAAAAGGTGTTTGTTATTAGCCGCAAGGTTCAGGATTCGGAAATAATGTTGGGAGCAGGTGGTGCAAGCTTTGACTCTCAGGAAATAAAGAACCTTAAGCCAGAAGAGATCTTCAGAGCGCTGATTCTGTCAAAGGCTCCGGATGCGGATCTGGACAAGTATCTTCCATTGTTCATGGAAACTTTCGGGGAGGTTGAAAATGAAGATAACTAAGATTGAAATCGAAAACCTCAACTCCCTTAAGGGCTACTGGTGCATTGATCTTACTCATCCTGATTATGTTAAGAACCACAATCTTTTCGTGATCTGTGGAGAAACCGGTGCTGGAAAGACAACAATTCTTGATGCCATTACTCTGGCCCTTTACGGACGCACTCCTCGTCAGAAGAATTTTGGAGATTCAAACGAACTTATGACCCGCAGAACCGGCTACTGTATGGCCAGGGTTACTTATGAATGCAAGAAGGGAAAGTACATTTCTGAATTCCATCAGAACAAGGCCCGAAACAGCGCAACCGGAAATCTTCAGAATGCATGCGGACTTATTACCAATGTTGAGACTGGAGAAGAATCCGGTCAGCTTGCCATAAAGAAGCTGGGAGAAAAGACTCAGGATATCATCCAGCTGAGCTACGAGCAGTTCGTTCGTTCCATCATGCTGGCCCAGGGAGATTTTGCTAGCTTTATAGAAAGCGATCCTCGTGAACGGGCTGACATCCTTGCAAAGATAAACGGCACTGAAAAATATAAGGATTTTGCCAACAAAATGTGGGAAAAGGCTGGGGAAAAGCTCAAGGAGATCAAGAAGCTCGAAGAAGCGGCTGGCGAAATCAAGGTGCTTTCTGAAGCTGAAGAGATTGCCATTAAGAACGAGGTTTCCAAAAAGGAAAAGGATCTTGCCGCAAATCAGAAGAAGCAGGATCAGACCCAGGAAGGAATTGTATGGCTTGAAAAGCTTTCGGATCTGGAATTCAAGATCAAAAGTGAAAACTCAAAGCTTGAAGGTTTTGTGGAACAGTTTGAGGCTTGCGAAAAGCTGGCGGTTCAGGCTCAGGGTGAATACAAGGTTAAGATGGATGCCCTTCCAGAAAACGAAAATCTCTGGAAACAGGTTCGGCAGCTGGACGAAAAGATCAGCGGTTCCCTTGAAAAGACAGATGACGCCCAAAAGCGAATGGAAGTCTCAAAGACTGAATATGACGAAAAACAGAAGCAGTTTGATGCTTGTGAAGCAAATATCGCCGGTCTTGAAAAAGAGAATGTTGAATTAAAGGAATATCTTGATGCCAACGCCCAGGATGAAAAGCTTGAAGGCGTGGTACCAGTTTTGTTGGCTCAGCAGAAACGGCTTGCCGGGCTTGAAGAAAAGCTCCTTGTTACAGAAAAAGACCTTGCTGCGGAAAACCAGGCCTTGGCTGTGGCCGAAGCTTCTGTTGTGCAGACAGAAAAAACTTGCCTTCAGATTGAAGATGAATTGAAGGAGCTTGTTAAGACTGAATATCTTTCGGTTTCCGCTTTGATTCGTCGTGGTCTTGAAAATGGAAAACCTTGTCCGGTTTGTGGTTCAAGCACCCATCCTTCCTGCGAAGGTGGTACTGCAAAGGAAACTGCTGGCTCGGCTCTGGATGAAAACACAGCGAAGGTTGGTCTTGATGTGGCGGCTTTGAACAAACGTCTTACCCAGGCCCAGGATCAGGTTAAGGTTGAGAAGGATAAGGTGACAGTATGCAATCAAAAGGTTGCGATATTCACAAAGGATGTTGGTTCTGCAAAGAAGGAAATTGCAGGGCTACATTCGGAGGTGAACGGACTGCTTGGAGACTGGAACCTTTCTGTGGCGGAAGAAAAGGCTGCCTCCGAATTGGCAAAAATCTCAGATCAACTTAATAAAAGAAAAAATGACTATAAGACAAAGTCAGACGCTTTTTCTGATAACGTGATGGATCTTGAAAAATTCAAGGAGAGAAAGGCCGGCTTGAATCCAAAGGAAAGTCATGACAAGTTCCAGGCGGACAAGGCTGTGTATGAAAAGGCCCTGGAAGAACTGAACGGTCTTAAGGCAAAACGAGCTGAAATTTTTGGTAACAGTTTGGTTGATAAGGTTGAGCAGGATTTCAAGAAGGAGTTGGAGCGTCTGGAAAAGGTCCGTCAGGAATTTGAAAACCAGAAAAACATTGCGGCGACTGAAAAAGACAAGTGCAAGGCTCTGGTGGACAATTTCACCAAAGAAAGGCAGGCGCTTTTGGCGAAAAGAAAGGTGACTGGAAATCTTGAGGAAAGTCGGTCTGCCCTGCAAAACCTAAAGTTTTTGGATAATCAGCTTAGGGAAGAAAAGACAGAGCTTTTGCATCAGCTTAAGGAAAACGAAGCAAACCGTGAAAAGCATGCTGAAGCTGTAAAACAGTATGAAGAGAAGGCTGGATCAAAGCCGGTTTGGGAAAGCATCCAGAAATTCATCGGTGTAAAGGACGGAACAGAATTCCAGGAATTCGTTCAGTCACTTGTGTTTGGACGGCTTTTGAAGATCGCCAACGGATATGTGAATTCAATTTCTGGAAAATATACTTTGATTCAGAAAGAGGGGCAGGTGGACTTCATGGTTCACGACCAGAATTATCCGGACGCTAAGGATGACAGACCGGTTTCGAATATGTCTGGCGGTGAAAAGTTCATCATAAGTCTTTCTCTGGCCCTTGGAATTGCGGAGCTTGCCAGCGAAAACGTTAGGGTGGATTCTTTGTTCCTTGACGAAGGTTTTGGAACTTTGAGTGGCGATCCTTTGGTGGAAGCTGTGAATGCCCTCAAGTCACTTCAGAATAAGGGCAAGATGCTGGGAATCATCACCCACGTTGAAGGTGTCATTAATGAATTTGATCAGAAAATTGTGGCCAGCAAGGAATGTGGCGGCGTAAGCAGCCTTTCTGGTTCGGGGATTACAAACAGATGAAAGCAGTGATTTTTGATCTTGATGGAACTTTGATCGATACAGAAAAATATTTCAGGGTGGCATGGCCAAGGGCCTTTGAGCATTTTGGCTACAAGATGACTGATCAGCAGTATCTGTACATCCGTTCTTTGGGAAAACCTTTCATTCAGCCTGTGCTGAAGGAATTTTCTGGGGATGAAACCTTTGACTACGATTCCATGCAGAAGTATCGGGCAAAGCTCATGGAAGAGATCATCGCACAGAAAGGACTGCAGGTTAAGAAGGGTGCCGTTGAACTTTTGACATTTCTTAAGGAGCAGGGGGTCGTTCGGGCCATCGCTACAGCATCTCCTGTGGAACGGGCTGAACGTTATCTTAAGATGGTTGGTCTGGAAGGATTTTTTGACAAGGTGATTTCTGCCCGTAACATGAAAGAGGGCAAACCTAGTCCTGATGTTTATCAGTTCGCATGCCAGGAACTGGGCCTTAAGCCGGAAGAATGTCTTGCGGTGGAAGATTCTCCCAACGGAGTTCTTAGCGCAAGCAGGGCCGGGCTTAAGGTTGTGATGGTTCCTGACCAGAGTCCTTGTGATGAGGAAACAGCTAAGCATGTCTTCTGCATCAAAGAGGACCTTGGCCAGATCAGGGAACTTTTTATGCGCAGTTAATCTGGATGCGTTTTGGAGTTGGCAATGCCTTACGAGGCATTGTTACTGTCAGAACACCGTTTCTAACTTCTGCGGAAAGGGCTTCGCTGTTCACATCCTCTGGAAGAGTGAAGCTGCGGCTGAACTTAGAGAAAGCGCGTTCACGGATGAGCCATTTTGAGCCCTCGTCTTTCTTTTCTTTATTTTCGGCGTCTTCAGAGCTGATTGTAAGCACGTTGCGGTCAAGTTCAATATTTACGTCCTTGTCTGTTCTTCCTGGAAGATCCATCTGCAAAGTGTAGGCATCTTTTTCTTCCTTTACGTCTACATGTGGAGTCTGGAAAGCTTTCTTGAAACTTACGGCTGGAATTCCGTAACCATTTCCATCATTTACAAAATCAAACAAGTCATTAAAAAGTGATAATTCGTTCATTTTTGAACCTCCAAAATATTTTTTGTTACACTTATTAATATGCACAAACCGTGCCAACTTTTAAAAATGTTGAAATTTCACCTAAAAAATGAGTTTTTCCCTGTTTTTCGTGTAAAAAATATGATTTCTGATGATTTTATGAGGATAAATGCTGTTTTGGCTGGGTAAAAATCCACCGTTAAAAAAGGCGATTTTTCTATGCATTGGGTGAAAATTACTCAAATTCCGGCAGATTATCTTTGATTTAGGTGAAAGTTACCCTTGAACAAACTGAATTCAGATGCTAACATTTAAATATCAAAGGCGATGACCATGTTCTGGTTGTCGCCTTTTTATTTTTGTACATCAAAGACGATGTTACGGCTTTTGGGCTGTGGCATCGTCTTTTTTTATTTTTATTTGCAAAAAGGGGTTGCTTATGTCAAAAGAAAGCTATGGAAGAGTTTCAAAGGATCTGGATAAGGTAATTGGTTTCATTAAGTCTGAATCAATTGATGATGAAACAAAAGAAAAAATCACAGAGCAGACATTAAACTATTTTGATAATTACGTTAGCCCAGGTTGGCTCAAATATCGTAAGTCGGTTTCTACAAATGACGCTGTAGTTGAATGGAGCGACCATGATGCGGTATGCGAAGGACTTTACGGCGAAAAATTTATCGACTGTCTTGGCGGGTTCGGTATCTACACTTGTGGTCACCGTAATCCAGAAATCCTTGAAACTGTTAAGGCACAGCTGGATCATCAGGCTTTGCATTCACAGGAACTTCTGGATCCACTTCGCGGTTATCTTGCCAAGGCTATGGCAGACATCACTCCAGGTGACTTGAAGTACTGTTTCTTTACAAACGGCGGTGCGGAAGCAAATGAAATGGCCCTTAAACTTGCCCGAATTGCAACTGGTGGTAAGTGGTTCCTTTCTGCGATCCACGGTTTTCACGGAAAATCTTTAGGGGCCCTCAGCGTTACTGGTAAGGACACATACCGAAAGCCATACATGCCAATGATCCAGCAGGTTCTTCATGTTCAGTATGGAAAAACAAAGGCAATGGAACGTTCGATCCAGAACCTTTTGAGCGTTGGCGAAAGCATTGCGGGTATCATCGTTGAACCAATTCAGGGTGAAGCCGGCGTAATCATTCCTCCAGACGGATATTTGCAGGATCTTCGCAACCTTGCAGACAAGTACGGAATCTGTTTGATCTTTGATGAAATCCAGACAGGCATGGGACGAACCGGAACAATGTGGCGTTGTGAATACGAAGGTGTAACTCCAGACATCATGACTTACGGAAAAGCTTTTGGAGGCGGTATTATGCCTATCACTGGTCTTATCTGCCGTCCACATCTTTGGAGCCAGGAACTCATCGACAACCCATGGCTTTTAGGTTCGCCAACATTCGGTGGAAACCCAGTGTGCTGTGCGGCAGCAATCGCAACAATAAAATACATGATCGATCACGATGTTCCAGGTCAGTGTAAAAGAAAAGGTGAAATTCTTATCGATGGGCTTAAGAAGCTTTGCAAGAAATATCCAAAGATCATCAAGGAAGTTCGCGGAACAGGTTTGATGATTGGTGTTGAATTTACAAAGAATGAATTGGGTTACAAGGTAAGCAAGGGGTTGTTCAGCCGTGGCGTAATGACTGCGGGAACTTTGGTAAACGCAAAGACAATCCGCTTTGAGCCACCTGCTGTAATCACAGAAAAGCAGATCGAAACAGTTCTTAGCCGTATGGAAGAAGCTCTTTCCGACGTTTCTAAGAACATGATCGCCGACTTCGAAATCAACGAAGCCGCAGAAGAATAAAATACTTAAAAAAAACTCCTCGCAATTGCGAGGAGTTTTTAGTTTAAGCCTGTTTCTTTTCTGTGAATCGCTTGATTACGAAAAGTGTAGCTACCATGAGGGCTGCTCCGATGACGAAAGAGAAGAGTCCGCTGAAAAGGGCTCCCGCTTTCTGGGAGATGCCGGCGATGATGTAAGTTACGAAAGAAACTGCAGCTACTGTCAAAGCGTATGGAAGCTGAGTTGAAACGTGCTTAACGTGATCACACTGGGCTCCGGCGCTGGCCATGATTGTTGTGTCGCTGATTGGCGAGATGTGGTCGCCACAAACAGCTCCGGCCATACAGGCAGAGATCGAAATGATGCGCAATGGATTTCCTGGTGCAAAGATTGCGATACAGATTGGGATGAGGATACCGAATGTTCCCCAAGAAGTACCTGTAGCGAATGCAAGGAATGCCGCGATGATAAAGATGATTGCTGGCAAGAAAAGCTGGAATCCGCCGGCACTCTTTTCTACGAGAGCTGCAACGTATTCTTTTGCGCCAAGGCTGTCTGTCATTCCCTTAAGTGTCCAAGCCAATGTAAGGATAAGAATGGCTGGTACCATCGCCTTGAATCCGTCCGGAATACAAAGCATACATGCCTGGAACGAAAGAACCTTTCGACAAACAAATACTATAATAGTAAGAATCAATGCTCCAAAAGAACCGATCACAAGTCCAACCGAGGCGTCGCTGTTGGCGAATGCATCGATGAAGTTCAGATGACAGTCACTGGATGCGT
This sequence comes from Treponema sp., assembly GCA_045616085.1. Classification (GTDB taxonomy): domain Bacteria; phylum Spirochaetota; class Spirochaetia; order Treponematales; family Treponemataceae; genus Treponema_D. Next base: position 1,557 of record JAZLGB010000057.1, on the reverse strand, counting down.
CAAAGAATCCGCCTGAATAAATCATACCGATACAACAAAGAACGATGAGTGAAACGATTGGGAATACAAGATCAAATACTGAGCCGTTTCCAACATCTTTTGTTTCGTGATGCTCAGTAATATTGTTCACAGTAGCCTGGAAAGTTTCATATTTAGCCATCTGGGAATATTCAAACTTACCAAGAATAAGAACGAACATCATTATGATTGTGAAAAGCGCATAATAATTGTAAGGAATTGCTTTGCAGAAAAGCGCAAGACCGTTTTCACCTTCACTTACGAATCCAGAAACTGCAGCCGCCCATGAAGAAATTGGAGCGATGATACAGATAGGAGCAGCTGTAGCATCGATAAGATATGCAAGCTTTTCGCGGCTAACCTTGTATTTGTCTGTAACAGGGCGCATTACTGAACCAACTGTGAGACAGTTAAAGTAGTCGTCGATAAAAATCAAAATACCAAGACAAACTGTAGCAATCTGAACTCCTACCTTTGACTTGATGTGACTTTTTGCCCATTCACCAAAGGCCTGAGAGCCGCCGGCTTTGTTCATAAGGGCAACCATTGTTCCAAGGATTACCATGAAAACCAGAATACCTGCGTTGTAGCTGTCGGTAATCTGTGTGATAAGTCCATCGTTGAATACGTGTGTCAAAAATCCTGTAAATGAAAATCCAGAATAAAAGACACCGCCGATCATAATTCCGATGAAGAGGGAAGAATAAACTTCCTTAGAGATCAATGCCAGAGCAATTGCAACGATTGCAGGCATCAAAGACCAGAATGTTCCTGTCATTTTTTTTTACCTTTCCTGTTTTAGTTTTTTAATATTGTGAAGTCTGTGTTGAGTGGATCCTGGATTCCGTCCTCTTTAAGCTTTTCTAAAACCTGAATGGCGTATTCCAGTTCATCAAGATTTGTAGCCGAGCAGTAAGTTTTTATCTGCTTGAGTGCTTTAAGTGCTTTTTCTGTAGTCATAAAAAAGTCCTCCATATAAATTATCAACCCTCAAAAAATGTGCGTCAATAATTAAATAGAAGATTCGAGACAATTTGTGCTAAAAACATTATTGTAAAAGAAAAAAAGTATGAGGCAGGTAAAAGATGTCAGATCGAGAAGTCAAAATCCACGGAATCTACAAACATTTCAAGAACAAGTATTACATTGTTGAAGATGTTGCGTTTCATTCGGAAACAAAGGAAGAGTACGTTGTGTATCGTCGTCTTTATGGTGATGGTTCATTGTGGATTCGTGAAAAAAGCATGTTTCTTAGTGAAGTTGATCATAAAAAATATCCAGATGTGCAGCAAAAGTGGCGTTTTGAATTGGTGGAAAATGATTAAAAAAAAAGTTTAAAAATTCACAAAAAAAATAGATTTAACTGTTGACATTTTTTTTAAGTGAGTATATATTAGCTTTCACCGTCGCACAACACAGTTGCGACAAACTAAAAAGTTGTTTGACAGATCAGGGAAGGAAAGAAAGACTAAAAAGGTTTGTACCATGTCGTGGTGCTGTAGAGCATGGCGACACGAAATAAGCAAACAAAACCTAAGC
>JAZLGB010000056.1:0-10186 GCA_045616085.1 Treponema sp. | reverse complement strand
CTATAAGCAATTGCCCACCACCCGCATAGCAGGTGGTTTATTGTGAAAAATGTTCCGCTTCGCTTCACATTTTTCACAGGCTCATGAGCCTAAAAAAAAGCAGCCCATCTCTGGACTGCCCGGTTATTAATCACCAGCTTATTTCTTAAGCATAGCACTCAAAGCACTAACGGCTTCGTTGTTTACGCTAGATGCAGCTGTGTTTTCATTTTTAATGGCATTGAAAACTTCCTGTCTAAAAACTTTTACGTCCTTAGGAGCTTCAACACCGATCTTTACCTGATCACCTTTAATGTCGATGATGGTGATGGTGATGTTTTCACCAATTTTAATCTGCTGGTCTGTTTTACGGGAAAGAATCAACATAAGACTACTCCCCCTTCTTCTTCAAAGCTTCAACAATATTAAACTTAGTTGTCCAACGGTTATCATTAAGAATTACCTGAAGACATTTCTTATTCTTTTTATTGATTACAACTGGGCCCAAAAAGTTTGCTGTAATTGCAGAACCGTCTTTTGGAATTGTAACCAAAGTCATGATAATAATGTCCTCAGGAGAAACAACACCAATTGATTTGAGTGTTGCATCATCAATATCAGCTACATAATCGCTGCTGATAAGGAATGGATCAATCATCAGAAAAGCAAGATTGCTTTCTTCTGTTGACTGAAGCCAGATAAAAGGCTCATATTCTGAATCAATAAGAGCATATTTTGTAAACTGTTCGAATCCCAAAAGTCCTTCTGGGAAAACAACCAGCTGGTCATCCTTAACGTTTACAATTCCGTTTGATTTTGTTTTTACTTCCATGTGTCCCTCTGTTTATTTTGGTAAGCATTATTTCATGTAATTCAACAAAGTATTGTTGTACATTTTTCCAGCATTGCTCAAAGTTGCCTGATATGTATAATCCAGCATCTTAAGGTCTGTGATTGCCTTTGTGTAATCGAGGTCACCTTCACGGCTAACCTGCTGTGTTACATTCAAAGCTGTAGCGCTGTTTCTAAGAGCATTATTCTGAGCTCTTTCGTAATCAGAACCAGATTTTGCGATTCTTGTTACAAGGCTTGAAATACCACTGTCCAATGAACCAAGAACACGACCACCAACAGCTTCAGTATCACCCTTAAGAAGAGCATCGCGGAAAGCGATTACTGTATCAAACATTGATCCACCGCTAACCTTAACGCTGTTTCCAAGATTGTAAGGAGGCTTCTGGCTTGAATCCTTGATGATTCCAAGCTCATTCAAAGCAGAACCATTTACATCCTGAAGCCAGATCTGACGTGCATCTGTTGATTCAAGGTTCAAACCTTTTGTTACTGGATCGATGCTAGCTCTAACCGCAGCACCGCTGTCATTGATTTTTGCAGCAAGAGCATACACGTTGTCACCAGCATTGATGTTGATTTTTACACCATCAACTGCAATCTGAGAATCAGCGCCTGCCTGCCATGCAGAAGCATCCCGGCCACCGTAAATCTGCTGCTGTTCAGCCCAGAATGCACGGTTTCCTGCATTATTGATTTCAAGATATTTGTTTTCGTCAACTTCGATTTTATTTGAATCAATATTTCCGTTATAACGAACAGTTTCGATCAAAGGTACACCACTACCCTGAACCGCCCCCATTTCAACTTCAAATGGAGTTGCTTTTGTATTTGTTCCACCAAAAAGTGCGTTTCCATCACTGGATATAGCGTTGGCATTCTGAACAAGCTCCTTAAGAAGTTCATCGACTTCTACAGCCATGTTCTTCATGTCGTCCTGTGTGTAGATTCCATTAGCACCTGTTACAGCAAGTTCACGAACTCTCTGCATGATTTCAAGTGAATTAGAAAGATATCCTTCGCGGATGCTATATTCGTCGCTTAAAGTCTGAGCATTTTTTTCAAAAGTGTTTACGCGATCAAGATATGACTGATAACGAACAAGGTGACCTGCAGAAATTGGATCATCTCTAAGCTGCTGAATTCTGCGCTGACTACCAATCTGGTTACTTGCGTTATTCAAACGGCTTTCCTGAAAACGTAAAGCCGACTGTGTATTATTGTTATTCATTACTGAACTGATTCTATGCATATTATTTACCTCTTACCATTTCAACTAAAAAAACAACTATTAACTGTTAACTATTACCTGTTATACCCCAAGCCGGTTTATCACAGTATCTATCAAACTATCCCACACTGTTACAAACTTCGCTGCAGCATTATAACCGTGCTGGAACTTGATGATGTCCGAAAGTTCTTCATCGATGTTTACACCGCTGATGCTGTCACGCATATCTCTAAGGTCATTCATGATGGCAAGCTGACTGTTGAACTGAGTTTCAGCCTGTTCACCTTTAAGACCAACATTTGTCACTGAATCTGCGAAATAATCATCCAAAGTTCTTTCATGACCAATCATTACCTTTGTGTTGCGGATAGATGCGATTTCAACAGCCGCACGTCCGTCACCTGCGTTTACGTTTCCAGAAGCATCCTTGAATGCACTGGCAACACTCATTACGTCATTTTTAATCTGATTGTTTACTTCAATATATCCCGCTGGATTAAGAACAGGACTTACAGCAAACTGTGCACCAGCCAAAGTGTTTACTGCATCAGCCTGAGCATAGTCGTAAGCTCCTTCTGCACCACTGGCTCCAAGGATTCCTGTATAACCTGTAAGGAAGAATCCTGAATCTTCTACATGACGGATTACAAAATCGGGATTTTCAATGTTCTGAGCAGTTGTACCCTTAAGAACAAGATTATTGTTACGGTCAAGATAAGCTTTTACTTCACCATTAGAATCGTTAATGCGATTAATAACAGTTTCTACTGTATCAGTTGGATGATATGGAACCTGTACGTTTCCACTAGGACCGCTCAAAGTCATTACACCTTCAAGTCCAATCTGTTCCTGTGGATTAAGCTGAGTTGTTCCTGTAAAGCGGAAAATATAGCTGTGATCCATCTGGCCGTCACCATTACGGTCAAAGTTCCCGTTTACATTTTCTACAAAAGAACGCTGTGTAAAGAAATCAAGACCAGTTACATTGTTTGCACCATAAGCGTTGCGGTGAACATCGTTTACAAGGTCAGCAAAGTTCATAGTCATTGTGTTCAAAAACTGAATTTCATTTCTAACATCTACATCACGAAGCTCAATCAAAGCACCAAGAGTACCGCCTGTTACAACAGCATCTTCTTTTGTGTCTGCCCAAACGAGCTTGTCATATCCATTGTTGTCTGTAACTGATTCAAGTTCAAAATTACGGGCAATTCCACCCTGAACAAGAACACGACCTTCAAGGTGAACCATGAATTCATCTGGGTCACGCTGATCAGTTGTGATGTTTGCAAGCTTAGAAAGCTTATCTACCAAAAGATCACGGCGGTCAAGCAAATCATTTGGATTGTCTCCCATTCCGCGGCTTTCTACGATCTGAGCGTTGATCTTAGCAATCTGATTTGTATAGCTGTTGATCTGTTTTACAGTTGAATCGATATCGGCGTTCAAAAGATTTCCAACGCCCATAAGGTTTTCCCATTTAGAGCGAATTGAATCTGTAAGAGATTCACCACGAGTTACAACTGCCTGACGGGCAGCCTGGCTTTCTGGATTTACAGAAAGTTCCTGCCAGCTCTGCCAGAATTTGTCCATATTTGAACGAACAGAAACTTCATCTGGTTCGTTGTAAATCTGTTCAATCATTGTGTAGTACTTGCTGCGAGTATCCCAGTAAGATTCCTGGTTCTGCTGAGCTGTAATACGCTGATCAAGCATTTCATCTCTTACACGGGTAATTGTCTGTACATCAATACCCTGTCCGATCATTCCAGGACGTTCAGGGCGTTCAAGATCAGCCTTATAAAGAGGATCAAATTCCTTCATCTGAACGCGCTGGCGTGAATATCCTTCTGTATTAGCGTTTGAGATATTGTGACCTGCTGTTGTGATGGCATCTGTATGTGCCATGATTGAGCGTTTACCTAATTCAATTCCGGAAAATGTTGATCCCATATTACTTGCCTCTTATTTCAGATTTTCTATTAATACAATGTGTTCAAAACCATGCTCTGTGGCTGTTCCTGAACAATCTGACCTGTTCGTCCATAAACCTTTGCACGACTCTGAGGAGCCTTGTTGATTACACCGCGGACGAACTTGCGGGTAATGTCGATATATTCACCTAATGCTTTATTTTCTGTTCTACAACGAACAAGCTTTCCTCTAACCTGAGCCAAAAGATCTTCTGCTGCATTGTCTCCAATAATGATCGCAGCTGTTTCTCTAGCTTCATCAAGAGAATTGAACTTATCCATCTTGAGGTTAATGCTTGAAATAACCTTCATCAAAGTTGGCCAGTCCTTTTCCTTTACTGCCTTACGAAGACTTGCCTGTAATTCCAGAACTTCAGAAAGAATTGAGTTTTCTTCTTCAAGGATTTCTGTATAAGTTGATTTAGCGTTTGTCATAAAACCTCCGAAGGAATACTTCTACTCCTCTTCTACTATCATCGGTATTTGAAAAATCGACTTTAGAAAAATCGTACGGTTAAATAAAAAAAACCTGTGGATTTTCCACAGGTTTTTAACTTTCCTAAATAGGAAGATTATTTACGAATCTCTACACCATCCAGGTTTCCGTTGTATGGAGTTCCCTTCAGACTGAAGATAAGTTCACCAGCTTCATTGTTGATGATTTCCAGCTTTGTATGAACGAATTTGTCGTCAACTTTAACTTCAAATTCATCACCAAATTCAAGAAATTCAATGAACTGCTCATCTTCTTCATTTACGATGCAGAATTTTGCTTCGTTGATACTGAATTTAATTGTACCTTCTACCATCTTACGCCTTCATATAGCGCTGAACATAGTCAACAAGCATATCAACTGTTCCATCAATACCAAGACGAGAAGAATTTACGCTCAAATCATAACTTCTTGCGTCACCCCAACGGTGTTCACAGAAGTGATCATGATATGCAAGACGATTCTTGTCGTGCTTGATGATTGTTTTTGCAGCAAGCTTAGCATCCATGTTGCGCTTTTCTACAACACGCTGAACCTTAACATCCCAGTCACCGCTGATAAAGATCTTAAGAACATTCACACCTGGAATCTTATCAAAGATTTCATCAGAACAACGACCAATAACAACAAAAGAGTCATCATCGGCAGCCTTTGACTTAAGAAGCGCAAACTGAAGTTCAGCAATATTTTCTGCAGGGCTGCTTGAATAGCCTCTTACAGTTCTAGTAAGGAAGAAGTGCTTTGGTTTTTCGTCATACTGAGAAAGTTCACTTACATCAGTTCCTGACGCTTTAGCAACTTCATCCAATAAGTTTCTATCATAAAAAGGAAGATCAAGCTTTTCTGCAAGCTTTCTTCCGATCTCGTGGCCACCGCTGCCATATTCACGGCTGATTGAAATAATAATCTGTTTACTCATAGTGTGTACCCCTCTTTATGATTATTATTATACCACGTTATAAGTATCTTACAAAAATAAAAATTGTAGAAATTGCAAGAACCATCACTGTAGCTGGAGCACATGCCTTGCAGTACTTACCCCATCCGATTGGGTGACCAGACTTTGCAGCAACGGCTGTACCAACAACGTTAGCAGAAGCTCCGATTGGAGTTCCAGAACCACCAATATCTGTACCCATAGAAAGGGCCCAGGCCATAGTTCTAAGATCAACACCTGTTGTACCTGCCAATGAACTGATAACAGGAACCATTGTAGCAGCGAATGGAATGTTATCGATGAATGCAGATGCCAAAGCAGATACCCAGATGATGATTGCGATCATGATATATGGGTTACCGCCAGAAACATTGGCAATAAATTCAGCGATAAGATCAAGAATCTTTGTCTGTTCAAGACCGCCAACTACAACAAACAAACCAATGAAGAAAAGGATTGTCTGATAGTCAACTTTTGAAAGAAGAACCTTTACATGCTTGATAGATGTAAGCAAAGTGATGATTGCAATTCCAAGACCGATAGAAGCAACGCTAAGGTGTGTCTGTCCATGAGTGATCAAAAGAACAACTGCAAGAGCAAAAATACATGAACTTACAGCAAAACTTTTCTTGTCACGGATAGCTTCTTCTGGAACCGGGAATTTAGCTGTATCAATTTCACCTGTTTTCTGAGAAAGCTGTTTACGGCAAACAAAATAGAAGTAAACAACCGCAACTACAAGAGAAACACCTGCAATAGCACCTGTATTTGTAAGGAAGTCTACGAATGTATAACCAAGTTTTGAACCGATGATGATATTTGGAGGATCACCACACATTGTTGATGAACCACCCAGGTTCGCACAGAAAATTTCTGCAAGAATCATCATTACAGGATTGAACTTAAGCAAAAGTGAAAGTTCAACTGTAACAGCAGAAAGGAACAAAATAACTGTAATTGAATCAATGAACATCGAAAGGAAGGCACTCATAAGCATGAATACGATGAAAATCGACATGACCTGATACTTAACAGCCTTTGCAAGACGAAGACAAAGCCAGCGGAAGAATCCAGCGTGGGCCATACCTTCAACCATGATCATCATACCAAGAAGGAAGATGATTGTTGCCCAGTCGATACCCTTTGATTCACTTTCACCGGCTGCTGTATACCAAAAGCCCAATGTGAAAATGTTATGCACGTTCAGGGTTTCCTTCAATGACTCAAGACTGTTGTAAGCCTTGCCAAAGAAATGCCCGTCCAACTGCATTCCGACACCAAAAACCAAAATCAATGTAAGCGCACCACAAACCAATGTGGTGTACTGCTTTGGAAACTTTTCCGTAATAACCAATGCAAACATTACTAGAAAAATTGCCACAGCAAGAATTTGTGCTACCATAATTTTTCCTCTTTTAACGTTTGCTATTTTATTGTTTTAAGTTGGTGATTTCAACAGAGTTTCTAATTATTTTCTAGTCCATTTTTGACCGTCAAAATCGAACACTGTGGCCTGACAGTTTCGCTGCAATCCTTTTCCCCAGAAGTGAGACTTATCGTTCCCTTCCAGATAGCACATGATGCCGGCGTTCAACGCTCCGTGGGCAACAATCATGACCCGCTGCGCCTCTTTGTTCATAGGTTCAATCACTTCCTGCAGGAATTCCTTTGTTCTGGCCATAACCTCTTCCAAAGTTTCACCATTTGCAGGAGGAACATAATTTGCTGTGTCATTGAAAAATGCGCTGTAAGAGCAGCTAGGATCCTGCCATTTAGACCAGGTATCACCTTCACCATCACCAAAAGAAATCTCCACAAGCCGGGAATCCCTTACGATAGGAATGTTGCGATGACCACGAATAAGACAGGCTGTTTCGTAAGCCCTAATTAATGGAGAGCAAAAAATTGTGTCAAAATGAGTTTCATCTAAAGAAAGACCTAGGTCACCAGCTGCCTGACGACCATCTTCGTTAAGTTCAATATCAGCCCGTCCCTGAAGCTTTCCAGCCTTGTTCCAGACGGTCTGTCCATGTCTAATCAAATAAAGTTCCAATGTTCTATCTCAAAAAAGAAATTTTTCCGGCACTGCAAAGAAGGTCCACGCCAAAAAGTGAGAACATTATAAATTCCATCATGAGAACTGTCCACGGAGGAAGAACACCTCTTTTTGTAAGTGCGATAAAAATTCCACACAAACCAATAATAGCCCAGCTGCTAATATATAGAACATTTCGCTTGTGTTTGTTTTCCGTTTCTTCAGGAATAAAAGCAAACAGCAAGGCAGCCGCACACATGGAACAGAAACAAATTCCGGCAAAAAAAAAATGAAGTGAAGTACAGAGAGAGCCTTCCAATTCAAAGAAACCATAGGTTCCGGCATCAGTCAAAGCATGAGGAAAAAACAGAATCCCGATATCACCAATACCAAACAGGAACATCAAAATTTTCTCGATGATGTTACGGGCACGATAAGTTATCGATATGATTCCACCAATCATAAAAAGACTGATCATAATGATTGATGTATTGGAATAGTAAGTCTGACTGATAGAATGCCACCACCCTTCCGGATTGGAAGAGAAAAACAAAAAACCAGGAAGCACAGAAAGAGGAGTAACCGCAAGAAAAACAATTCCCAAAAGAGTCTGCTGATACTTTCTGATCACACTCTTTTCTGATAACAAATCATTCATATCTAATAGTGTAAGAAGCAAATTCAATTTGTCAAACAATATATTCAAAAAATAAGAAAAATATTTTTAATATTTGAAGTTTTGTCTATTGACACTTTTTCTTAATTTTTATAATCTCTTTACATCGTCGAAAACAAATCTAGCGAAAGTGGTGAAATTGGCAGACACGCTAGACTTAGGATCTAGTGCTTCGGCGTGAGGGTTCAAGTCCCTCCTTTCGCACTATCTTATTATTTGCGGAAATAGCTCAGTGGTAGAGCGCCACCTTGCCAAGGTGGATGTCGCGGGTCCGACTCCCGTTTTCCGCTCTAACAAAATTAAATGGCCTTTCAAAACGCCAGTATTTGCGGAAATAGCTCAGTGGTAGAGCGCCACCTTGCCAAGGTGGATGTCGCGGGTCCGACTCCCGTTTTCCGCTCTAACCTAAAAGCGAATCAGGCTGACTGATTCGCTTTTTTTATATTTTTTAATTTTTAAGGAGCACAAAGTGAAACTCACTACAGAATTCACTAGTCTTGAAAAATCAGCTGTTAAATTGACAGTAACTATCGCAAAGAAAGATGTTCAGGAAGCATACGACAACGTTCTTAAGAACTACACAAAGCATGCTCAGATTCCTGGTTTCCGCAAAGGACACGTTCCAGCTAACGTTCTTGAAAGAAAGTATGGCGAAGGTATCAAGGCTGATGCTCTTAGCGAACTCATCGACAAATCATTGAACGAAGTTTTCGAAAAAGAAACAGAAAACCGTCCACTTCCATACCAGCAGCCAGTTATGGAAAACGTTCCAGAATTCGACACAACAAAAGACCTTTCATACACAGTTACTTTCGATGTATTCCCTAAGGTAGAAGTAAAAGACTTCGCTGGAATCACAATCAAAGAACCACAGGTTTCAATTGGTGACAAAGATATCGACGAAGAACTTAAGGCTATCCAGGAACGCAATGCTATCGTTCTTGACAAGAAAGCTGATGAAAAAGCTGCTAAAGACGATATCGTTACTGTTGACTACGAAGAAGAAAACGGTGAAAAGCGTAATGGCTATGTATTCACAATCGGATCTGGCGAAGACGCTTACGGAATCGAAAAAGAAATCACTGGCATGAAGAAAGGTGAATCAAAAGATTTCGAAAAAGACTCAAAGAAGATCAAAGTAACTGTTAAGGCTATCAAAACACGTCAGCTCCCAGCTATCGATGATGACCTTGCACAGGACGTTTCAGAAAAGTTCAAGACACTTGATGACCTTAAGAAAGACATTTCTCGCAACATGGAAGTTGCTAAGAACCGTAAGGTTGCAGAAGTTAAGTCACAGTCTTTGCTTGAACAGCTTGTTGAAAAGAACCCATTTGACATCCCAGCTTCAATGCTCCAGGCAGAACTTGATGGTCGCTGGCGCATGATGGCTCAGCAGTTCCAGACAAGCCCAGAACAGCTTGAAAAGATGATCACAGCTTCTGGCCAGACAAAAGAAAAGATGCTTGAACAGTGGACAGGCGATTCAGAAAAAATGCTTAAGAGCCGTATCATCGTAGATTCACTCCTCCGCTCAAAGAATATTTCTGTAACTCCAGAAGAAATCGATGCACAGTATGCAAAGATCGCTGAAGAAGGCGGAATGACTGTAGAAGAAGTTAAGAAGCACTACGAAGATCCACGTTCAAAAGAATGGCTCATCGAAGATACAAAGGAACAGAAGCTCTACGAAGAACTTTACAAAGAAGTTAAAGTTTCTAAGGGTGACAAAGTTTCTTTCGCTGACTTGTTCGCAAACAAATAATTTAAACTGACAGTTTAAAAGAAAGGAATGTGCCTAAGGTGCATTCCTTTTTTTTTGACGCACTGCCCTTTTATCGCTATATTTAAACTATAAGGATTTAATATGAACGAACAGATGAACAATTTAGTTCCATACGTAGTTGAACGTAGTGGAAACGGCGAAAGATCTTACGATATTTTTTCACGCCTTTTGAAAGACCGTATTATTTTTATTGACGGTGAAATTAACGATGCAACAGCTGATC
>JAZLGB010000055.1:0-95899 GCA_045616085.1 Treponema sp. | reverse complement strand
TTTTTAATCAGTTCTTTCTTTTCCTCTGGTAATTGTAATAGCATTCAAAACTCCTTTCTCCAAACCCAAAAAAGTCAGAATTTCTCCAACTCCATTTGGGTCATCATTGCATTGGCCTGTTAATTCAAAGCCAAGTTTTTTGTACATTGATTGAGCTTTTCTATTGGTAAGGAGAGTGTCCAGCCGTAAAACTTTGCAGCCCATTTTTTTTGCAAGACTTTCGTAAAAACCCATAAAAGCTCTACCATATCCTTTGCCCTGAAGGGCCGGATCTACAGCAAAAGTATGAAGCACCAGAACTTCATCAGGTGCAGCCGCAATTTTCCAGTCAAAATTTTTATAAATTTCTGGCTGAAACTGATTTATAATTCCGCAAGCTACAAGTTTTTTATCAGCAGCTGCTTCATCTTCCAAAACATACATTTCGTCTGCTGTCAGTGCATTTTGAACAGTTTCCATATTTGGATAGAATTCCTTATCCCAGAAAGTTTGCCTGCCATTTACTTCTTCCCAATCGCAAACAGAATTGTATATTTCAAGGCAACAGTTTCCATCCCCAGCTACAGCTTTTCTGAACAGCATAAAATCTCCGTAATTCAAAAAACTACAGCATTTCCCATTTGTGACAAATGCCAATTACTTCAAAATAAGGCTCCAGGTCTGCCTCAGTAACTCCGTGTAACTGCAAGTAAGCTTGAAGCAGCGCCCCTATTTGCGAATCCGAAGGAGCATATTCACGCATCAAAAAATAACTGCGGGCAATGTCATACAATTTAGGACCACGACAAACATTCATAAAGTCGATTACCTTAGCATTTCCAGCATCGTCCACAAGCACATTTAATGGGTGAAAGTCCCCGTGGCAAACATTATTTCCATCTGGCAGGCGGTCAATTTTTCCAAAGGCGGCAGGGTCCCGGTCTCCAATCACCAGTTTAATAAAATCTTTGTAAGACATTAAATCAGAACATTCCTTTTCCAGAATCTGCTTTTGAAAGCCTGTAAGAATTTCCAAGCCCTTCTGAACTTCACCTGTCCGTGAAATATAATTAAACAAATCTGAACCAGGAACTTTTTCGTACACAATTCCAAAACGGCCGTCTTTTTCAGTCAGTGCATAACAAGCAGGAACTGGCAGACCAAAGCTTTCCATCACCTTTGCATTATTAAATTCCCGTTCCACAGGTTCTTTTGGATATCCCGCAATAAAAAGCTTCAGGATTTTTCCATCTCCCATGTCGAATACTTCAGCTGTGTTTCCCTTTCCGATTAATTCCATAATACTTTTTTCCTTTTTTACTTTTTATAAATTATAACACCATAAACAAAGTGCCGGCAGTAATTAAAATACAACCTATCACACTTTTCCAGGTAAAGCTTTCGTGCAAAAAAACAAAGGCTAAAATCAAAGTGAGAACTACGCTCATTTTGTCGATTGGAACAACCTTGCTGGCTTCCCCCATTTGCAGGGCTTTGTAATAACAAAGCCAGCTAAGGCCAGTTGCAAGACCAGACAGAATGAGGAAAATCCAGCTGCGTTTGGAAATGTCCGAAAAACCTCCCTGCTGATTTGTAATGAACACCATAATCCAGGACATTACTACAACCACGCAAGTCCGGATTGCAGTTGCCAGGTTTGAACCAACGCCTTCAATTCCCACCTTGGCCAGAATGGAAGTTAAAGCTGCAAACACTGACGATAAAACTGCAAATAAAAGCCACATAGTTTTTCCTAGTAATACATATCGAATCCGTTTTCCAGCTTGTCGGCATAAGCTTCGCCGGCTTTTACTAAGGCTGGTAAAATGTATTCTGAGTTATAACGGTTTACAGGGATTCTGTCGTAAGCCCGCATGTTCATGTGAACAAGAGCTTTTTCCATCTGCTGCAAGCATTCCAAAGTTCCACGGCCAGTTCCACCTGCACAGGCAACCAGAACGCAGCGCTTTTCTGAAAGGAAATGATTTGCAGTTGCTTCACAGCGGCGCAGGCGGTCTACAAAGGCTTTAAAACATTCTGTCATTTCTGACCAGTAAACTGCAGATACAAAAACAATGCCGTCAGAATCTTTAAGCTGAGCATAAACTTCGGCAAAATCATCTTTAAGCATACATTTGCCTTCCGAACGACAGGTTCCCCACCCGTTTCCACAGGCACGGCAGTTTTCAATTTTCTTTTTGTTCAGCTGAATCTCACTGATTTCCACACCTTTGTTTTTCAATCCTTCTATGAAATTGTTCTTTGCAGATGCAGTCAAACCTTCTTTGTTCGGACTAGACCAGATAACAGTTACTTTCATTTTATACTCCATAATTGCTTTAAATATTTATCTCAATAAATTATAGCACATTATAACCTGAGCTGACCTTTTTTGGAAAAGTAAATCTTCCTCTCAAATTATAAAATTATTAGCCTTACAATTCCAATGCTTTTTAATATCAGCATACATTGCCCTCCGCAGATTTTGGGCAAAATTTCGTCAAAATGATTTCTATTTCCAGGAATTTTAGCTGCAAACTTCAGAAACTAAGCCAAAACATGCAATATATTGACATATAAAATCCAGGATAATATATTGCTTAATATGAGTATTACAAACGCTGAAGTTTTAGACATTATGCCGCCTCAGTATGGTTTATTTGGCCTTCTCTTTGCTTTTATGAATCGTCTTCAGGCAAAGGGTGACACTTTTTATGAAGAAATTACCTGCAAACAGTTTTTTTTAATGGCCTGTATGAAACTATTCCCTGATGAAGCACCAACTGCAAATCAGCTTAGCCAGGTTATGGGTTGCTCAAGACAAAATGTCAAAGAAGTTCTGAATGCTCTTTGTAAAAAAGGCCTGACAGCTTTACGTCAGGATGAAAATGACAAACGCAAACAGCGAATATACCTTACAGCAAAAGCCGGAGAAATGGCAAAAAAATATGCAGAACGGGAAAAAGCCTTTATGGAGCTTTTATACAAAGGTATTTCTGATGATGAGATCAAAACCGTATATAAAATCATTTCCAGAATGGAAGAAAATCTGAGTTAAATGATTCTGCTATTTAAACTATAAAATCAAAAAAATCCTCAAATTTAAGTAAATTTACTTAAATTTTAAGTAAATTTACCTTGACAGATTAAAAAAGCTGAAGTAATCTTAAGTTAATCACAGGAGAAAACTCCTGACAAATAATCTTAAGAAACTTCTTTATTGAGAGGAAAAAAATGAGCAAAATCATCAATGGTGAATCAATCCCTAACATGCCATGGCAGGACAAACCAGAAGGATGGAACCTTCCTGTATGGCGTTACAGCGCCAACCCTGTAATCGGCCGCAATCCATTCCCAGGAATGGGACGCATCTACAACTCTGCAGTTGTTCCTTGGAAAGGAGCTTTCAAAGGTGTATTCCGCTGCGAAGACTACACAGCACGTCCATTCCTTTATGTAGGCGATTCAAAAGACGGAATCCACTGGGAATTCCAGAAAGAAAAGATTCACATGAAAGATGAAAACGGAAATCCATGGGATCCTTACTATGCATACGACCCACGTTGTATCAAAATCGACGACACATACTACATCATGTGGTGTGGTGATTTTGACGGAGCTGCAATCTGTATGGCACAGACAAAAGACTTTGTTGAATTCACACGTCTTGAAAACCCTACTCTTCCATTCAACAGAAACGGCGTTCTTTTCCCTCGTAAAGTAAACGATAAATATATTATGCTCTCACGCCCTTCTGATTCTGGTCACACTCCGTTCGGTGATGTTCTGCTTTCACAGTCACCTGACCTTAAATACTGGGGAGAACACCGCCTTGTTATGCAGCGCGGCGGATCAGCCTGGTGGCAGGGAGTTAAAATCGGAACAGGTCCTGCTCCAATCGAAATTGATGAAGGATGGCTCGTATTCTACCACGGTGTGGCTACAACTTGTGACGGATTCGTATACTCATTCAGTGCTGCAATCCTGGACCGTGACTGCCCTTCTAAAGTTCTTTACCGTTCAGGTGCTTACATGCTCACTCCGGAAGAACCTTATGAAACAACAGGTTTCGTTCCAAACGTCGCATTCCCTGTTGCAGCTCTTGCTGATCAGGACACAGGCCGCATTGCAATCTACTACGGATGTGCAGATACAGTTGTAGGACTTTGTTTCACAACAGTTGACGAAACAGTTAAGTTCATTAAGGAACACAACGAACTTGTTGGAAACGACGGAAACGAAGGAAAGTTCTAGAACTTATAAAGTTTTAGAATGAGAAAACAATGAATAAATAAATTACTTTATTAAGAGTTGTCAACGAAGTCATGCTTCAATGGCAACTCTTTTTTTTAAAGTTTATGACAATCCTTTCAAAATGTTTATTTCTTTTTTCCAATGATTCAGATAAAATAAATTTAGCACACCTTATTTTAAGGAACCCAAAATGATCAAATTCAACAAAAAGACTTCAATTTTCACAATCGAAACACAGAATACTTCTTATGCAATCAAGCTCGACAACGGATTTCTTCTTCACGCCTATTACGGAAAGAAAATCTCCGGAGACGATTTAACATACCTTACCCGCCACAGAGAATTCGGTTTTGCTGACACTATGCCTGAACGCGAAAAACTTTCTTATATGGATTACATTCCATTTGAACTTCCCGTAGACGGTATAGGCGATTTCCGCGAAACAGCACTTGCAGTTACTTCTTCAGAAGGACACAATGCCATTGAACCTAAATATGTAAGCCATACAATTTATAAAACAGCTCCCCAGCTTAAAGGACTTCCATGTGTTTTCGGTAAAGGTGCCGAAACTCTGGAAATAAAAACTCTGGATCCAATACTTAATGTTGAAGTTACTTTGCTCTACACCATATTCTCTGACACTGACACCATCATTCGTTCAACAAAAGTAAAAAATCTTTCCAACAAAGCTGTAAAAATCAAGAAATGTTTTTCACTTTCCATGGATATGGACAATGAAAACTACGAAATGATCTCCCTTCATGGAAGCTGGGCCCGTGAACGTCATATGGATCGTCACACAATCAACATGGGACTTCATCAGATTAAAAGCCACAGAGGAGAATCCAGCCATCAGGAACATCCTTTTGTTGCTGTCCTTGAAAAGAAAGCTGACTGGAACTCGGGAAACGCCTACGGCGTAAACTTCATTTATTCAGGAAACTTTGTTGCAAACGTTCAGAGAAATCAGTTTGATCAGCTCAGAGTACAGATGGGAATCAATCCTGAAAACTTCTGTTGGACTCTTAACAAAGATGAAGAATTTATTTCACCTCAGGCAGTAACCGTTTTCAGCGACAAAGGGTTGAACGGAATGAGCCAGAATTTCCACAAACTTTACAGAAATCACCTGGTACGTTCAAAATACAATCACAAAATGCGTCCTATTCTGATCAATAACTGGGAAGCAACTTACTTTAATTTTAATACAGAAAAAATCCTTGATATTGCCCGCGAAGCTTCAAAAGACGGAATCGAAATGTTGGTTCTTGATGACGGCTGGTTTGGTCACAGAAGTTTCGATGATTCTTCCCTTGGAGACTGGTATGTTTTCAAAGAGAAACTTCCTGAAGGTCTGGGATACCTTTCAAAGGAAATTAACAAGCTTGGAATGAAATTCGGACTCTGGTTCGAACCGGAGATGATTTCACCCGATTCAGATCTTTACCGTGCGCATCCAGATTGGGCAATACAGATTCCGGGCCGTACTCCCGGCCTTTCCCGCCAGCAGCTGGTTCTGGATATTACCCGACCAGAAGTTCTGGATTTTCAGTACAATCAGATAAAGAAAATCCTTGCTTCTGCAAACATTGAATACATTAAATGGGATATGAACCGTCAGCTTGCCGATATAGGAAGCCTTGCCCTCTCCGGCGACAGAACAGGAGAATTCTTCCATCGTTACGTTCTTGCGATGTATGACTTCCAGAACAGACTTGTTACAGACTTCCCTAATCTGCTTCTTGAAAACTGTTCAGGCGGCGGCGCCCGTTTTGATCCGGGTATGTTCTATTTCAGCCCACAAATCTGGTGTTCAGATGATACCGATGCAATAGAGCGTCTGCAGATTCAGGAGGGAACAGCCCTTATTTATCCTCTTTCAACAATGGGAGCTCATGTTTCTGTATGTCCAAACCATGCTGTCGGAAGAAATACTCCGTTCAAAACCCGCGGGTACGTTGCACTTTCAGGTACCTTCGGCTACGAACTGGATATTACAAAGCTTTCATCTGATGAAAGAAGTCTGATTCCAGGTCAGATAGCTCTGTACAAAAAGTTCAATCCGATTATTCGCGAAGGAACCTACTACAAAATTGCCTCATATACAGAAAACAATGAATATGATGCCTGGATGAGTGTAACAGAAGAAAAATCTGAAGCTCTATTAACCTTTGTGCAGGTCCTGAATCATCCAAATATGAAAACCCGCATGATAAAGCTTACAGGACTGATTCCAGAAGAAGTCTATACAGTTACATATCCTGATGAAGATCAGAAAACTTACCCCCCATGCGAAATGAAAGGTGAAACTTTAATGAATGCAGGGCTTCCAATCCGCCGTGACTGGGGAGATTTCCAGGGAAAACTGGTTTATTTACAGAAAAAAAGTTCAAAATAATGCTATTTTTGCTGAATTTTACTAAAGTATGGCCCCTGTATCCCGATAATATAAATGTACTTGAAATACTCGGGCCTAAACCGACTCTTGTTGGTTTGACATCCAGATGTCTGAGCTAGATTGTGTACAATGTGTTTACTTTATAACTGAACGGCGTTGTGAACCGTTCAGTTTTTTTTTGCATTAAAGATTTTTCCTCCTTTTGCCGATAATTTAATAAGGGAAAATAGATTTTTATGAGTAATGTAAATCTCGATACACTTAAAGAAGACCTCACTTTTACCGGTGACCTGTACATTGGCAACAACTTTGTTGTATTGCCTCATACCGCTCCGGTTTCGGAAAGCCTTATAAAATCTCTCAAAGATTGGGAATTTAACGAATTAGTTTGTGAAGGATCCTTAAGCCTTGGTGGAGACATTGGTGTATCGGCAGCAAATACAGAAGAAAAGAAAAGCAAAGCAGAAGCTTTTGTAAAAAATGATTCCCTTAAAAAAGCAATTGAAGATGCAAATACTCTGAAGCTCGGAAACAGTGACAAATCAAGAATGGAAGTTGTTCACAGCGTTTATAACGAGTATATGAATTACATCAATTCTGTTTTCACTCACTATGTAACTCACCGTAAAATTGACCAGGCTGAACTTTCAGATACAGTTAAAGACCTTATTGTCTTCATCAAGGACAACCGCCGCTATATCCTCAGAGTTACACCATCGGTTGAACAGAGAACAAAAAACTTCCTGGTTGCTCATTCCATGCGAACAACCGTTCTGGCCATTACAATTGGTCTGCAGACACATTTGCCTCTTTCAAAACTGATTGAACTTGGTGTAGCCTGTATTCTTCACGAAATTGGTATGGTCAGACTGCCTCCACAGCTTTATATGACCGACAAGAAATTTACTCCTGCAGAAAAATCACAGGTCATGACACACCCTATTTTAGGCTACAACATCGTAAAAGAATTGGATTTTCCAATGAGTATCCAGCTGGGTGTTCTGGAACATCATGAAAAAGAAAACGGAACCGGTTATCCGCGCCAACTTTCCGGCGACAAGATTATTTCCTACGCAAAAATCATTGCAGTCGCATGTACTTTTGAGGCTATTACTGCACCACGCTCTTATAAAGATGAACGCTCTACTTTTGATGCAATGGTTGAAATGCTTAAAAACCAGAATCATCAGTATGATGACAGCACAATAAAAGCTCTTCTTTACAGTGTTTCCCTCTTCCCTATTGGAGCTTATGTTTTCCTGAAAAACGGAAAAGTTGCCGAAGTAACAGACGTTAATCCAGACAATCCAAAACTGCCTGTAGTACAGCTGCTTCTTGAAAAAGAAAAAGACGGTTCGCCCAAGACAATCCAGACAAACGAAACAGATCTGGCCATTATTCGTGTTCTTAATAAAAAAGAAACAGATGATGTTAAAGCTTCTGTTGAAAAGATGAATGCAATGCAAAAAGCAAACGAACCTGAAAAACCAAAGGCTCCAGTTGCATCCGAAGAAACAAAGATTGAACAGACGGTAGAACCAGAAGTTCCTAAGAGCAAAAAAAATGCCGATGGCACTGAAGACATCGACATTAGCGATTTCATGTAATCAAATAATTCAAATCAGTTAAAGAACATTCTCTGAATATCAGCATCTGCCTGGAACCTTTCGTCGATTACAGGAGGATGTTCATTAAAATACAGAATCTGATCCAGATGTTCCTGGTTTCCAGTTCCCCATAAAGGCACCACGTTCTCATACTGTTGTAAGAAACCTATGGCAAGAGGAACATTTTCAACAACGCCGCCTCCAAGAGGCTGCATTGCAATAAATCCAACATCATATTCTTCACAAAGTTTTACAATTTCAAAACTTTCTTCTGTAGAAATAACATTGAATGGAAACTGTATTGTTTCGTAAAGTCCTGATTCAACAGCCTTTTTTGCAGTTTCTACATCTTTTGTAATCAGTCCGATATGTTTTATTTTTCCCTGCGTTTTCAAGTCACGAAGTGTATCGTAGATTCTATCAAGTCCGCCCTCAAGAGGAACAAATTTTTCTGTTTCATACTGATAAAGATCCACATAGTCTGTATGAAGAGCCATAAGACTTTCTTCAAGATCTGACTTCAGATCCCTGGCAGTTTTTGAAGAAGTTGCAGTACTAAGACACACATTTCGTCGTATATCATATAGGGCGTCGCCCAAAAGCTTTTCAGAAACCGGAAAATTTCTGGAGGTATCAAAAAGATTTACTCCGGCGTCATAAGCCTTGCGAATAAGATCTGCCGAATTGTCTGACATATCTTCAGATAGTCGTATTGTACCGAGGGCCACACGACTTATGAGAAGATTTGATTTTCCTAATCGAACGTATTCCATATAAAAAAAAATCCCGCCATTCACACAGGTTCAGTTTTAAGCTGAGCCTGCGTTTTGCGGGAAATATTACTTGCTAACTACAGGTTTGTAGTTAGCAATAGCATTGAAAAGATATCCATTCAATTCAGAAACCTTTACACGTTCCTGTTCCATTGTGTCACGGTTACGAACTGTTACAGTTTCGAAGTTTTCACTTGCGCTGTCCATTGTGTCGTAGTCTACAGTTACACAGAATGGTGTACCAACTTCGTCCTGACGACGGTAACGTTTACCAACTGTACCGCTCTGGTCGTAGTCTGTTACAAAGTTTTCTTTAAGAACGTTCTGAATTTCCTTTGCTTTTTCAGCAAGACCGTCTTTCTTCATCAGTGGCAGAACTGCAACTGTAATAGGTGCAAGCTTTGGATGCAGGTGAAGAACTGTGCGGTAATCATCTTTTCCGTCTGTTCCAACATTCTGTTCTTCATATGCTTCACAAAGGAACATAAGGAAGTTACGGTTAAGACCGGCAGATGTTTCAATAACATATGGAACGTAACGGTTTTTAGGATCATCAGGATCGATATAAGTCATATCCTTCTTAGAGTATTCCATGTGCTGGCTCAGGTCGAAGTCAGTACGAGAGTGAATACCTTCGATTTCTTCAAAACCGATTGGGAAGTTATATGTAATATCATATGCATCTTTTGCATAGTGAGCCAGTTTGTCGTGGTGGTGCCATTTAAGCTGTGCTTCAGGAATACCATACTTCAGATAGAACTGCCAGCGGTCTGTTCTCCAGCGGTCGAATGTTTCATCTTCTGTTCCTGGTTTACAGAAATATTCCATTTCCATCTGTTCAAATTCAGCTGTACGGAAAATGAAATTTTTGAAGATGATTTCGTTACGGAAAGATTTACCAACCTGAGCAACACCGAAAGGAACCTTCATACGGTTTGACTGAACAATGTTTTTAAAGTCTGTAAAGATACCCTGACATGTTTCAGGACGAAGGTAAATAAGGTGTGATTCGTCAGCGATTGGTCCCTGGTATGTTTTGAACATAAGATTGAATTCGCGGACTGCTGTATATTTTCTTTCTTTGCTTCCACAAACAGGACAGTTGATGTTTCCGTCAATGTAAGCTTTCATTTCTTCATGAGTCATTGTATCAACTGGTTTTCCAGGATCTTTATCTGGATTTGCTGCTACAAAGTCTTCAATCATTTTATCTGCACGATGGCGAGCCTGACATTCAAGACAGTCGATCATTGGATCAGAGAAGTGATCTGCATGACCAGAAGCCTTCCATGTTGTGTGATGCTGGAAGATAGCAGAATCAAGACCAACTACATCGTCATGAAGCTGTGTCATGTAGTGCCACCATTCGTTCTGAATGTTGCGCTTGAATTCAACGCCTAAAGGACCGTAATCCCAGGCACCGGCCTGTCCACCATAAATTTCTGAAGCCTGATAAACAAAACCGCGTCTCTTACAAAGACTGATGATTTTGTCCAATGTACACGCATGTGTGTCGTTTGTGTTTGCCATTTTTTATAACTCCTATAAACTACCGCGGTAGCGGCGTGACAGGAGGTCACGTATCAAAGTTTGCAAAGCAAACTTTATATGAAAAAATTACATGGATGTAATTTTTTCATGCCTCCTATGTTACGACCCTGGCGTGGGCCGTTTTAGTCTTTCGCAAAAAGTTCCCCCGTGGAGCGGGAGTATTGAGTGCGTTTTCACAGAATATCACAAATGGAGTTATTTCTTCAATTAGAAAAGATTAGATGTCAAGGCCGATGTCGAAATCTTCCAGATTACCAAGCTCTTCAAACTTCAGGTCATCAGGACTACCGGAAAGGGGCAGAGACTCCTTAGCAGAAACCGGCGGTACTACATCAATTGTGTAGTCAGTAAGATCTTTAATAGTTGAATCTACAAGAGAATCCATCATTGCCTGGAGACTCTTGTGGATGAATTTTCTGATTTCATCGAGAATACGTATATGAGTATTAGGAGAAAGAAGGAATACTACAACGCAATTACGGCCATCATTCTTTACGGCAAAAACAGTAGCGTCTATAGAAACGCTGCGTATATCTAACTTTAAGCTGATTCCCCCGATTCCTCTCCCTTTTTCAAACAGAGGAGCCATATTTGGTGAAATCCTGGCTGCAAACCCTGCAATACTAAGATCCTGCAGCTTATAATCAACCATTTTGTCTCCAATAAGACTTGTTGCAGTAACATTATTGCTGCCTTCACAGTCAAGACGAATAAACCTTCGCCGTCCTTTAGCACCGTTCAAATCCAGAATTTTTTCAATTGTGTTGATTACGATTTCAAGGTGATCTGAAATATTGACAAAACCGCCAGGAAGCTTTGTTTTCAATACAAACTGCTCTTTTACTTCAGGTTTAGCCTTGGCTGAAAGAATTCCCAGAAAGATAGATTCAAGAGAAGAATCATATTCAAAGGATTTTACAAAGTTAAACCATTCCTTATAGGAAAGTTCATCGTCAATATTGATGAAACATAGAGAATTTTCATATTCACTTAAGATTGGCTTTGCATCACGATAATCACGAATAATGTAAATTTCATACTCCATTTCTCTTAATCGGGAAACTACATTGTTTTCGATCATAAGAGTAGGATTGAGGAAAAATACTTTTTTGCCGAACAGATTATCTTCTCTATTTTCCATTTTTTAAATTATATACTCACTTTCTATAAAACGAAAATTTATTTTTGACTTTTCTAAAAGATGTGAAAAAATATACTGTATGAAAAAGATATTCCTTCTTTGCCTTACAGTTTTTTTAGCTTTCTCCATATTCGGCTGTAAACGTCAGGAAAAAATTCCCGAAGGTACAGTCTGGCAAAAGTTTGAATATCCAGAATACGGCGGATATCTTTACGTAGCCCACTATAACGAAACAGTTCATGGAATCCTGTGCTTTAATTACGTAGGACTACAGGGACATGCAGTTCTGGAACATGAATGTACAGCAGAACAGTACAAGGACATACCTGCCCTTCTGGTCAAAAACCTGGAAGCAACCTTTGTATCCTCTTCTGGCAGCCCAGATCTGACTGACTACCCAGACCTTTCCATGTACCTGAACTTTGTCATATCCGCAGATGAACTACATCAGATATGGGCAAACCTTGGACTTGAAGAATTCCTCTACGAAGAATAATTCTTTTCAGAACCAATTAATGTAAAAGAAAAAAGCCAGGATTTTCACCTGGCCCTCTTCTCTCCGATTTTAGAATAAACTCTCAAACGCTTGTGCTTTTAAGCCCTCTCCGACTTATAAACTCTCTCGATAAACTCTCCGGAAAACTCTCTCACCTGTCTCCCCGATGTCGTTTGATAAACTCTTTCCTAAGGATTTATCTCTCCAAATAAACTCTCAGAAATATATATCTTACTCTCTGACAACAATAATACTTTATTTTGCTTTGAAAACAATGGCATTCTTAACGAAATAACCAAGGTTACTAAAAAATAACCGCGGTTACCTTTTAGCAAAATCTTGTTCGTATTAGTAAAATCTTGTTATTTTAATATTTGTTCTATGATATAAAATTTATTTGCATTTAATAATATTCAAAACTATACTATTGGCTATATGGCAATGGAATCGAAGAAAATAATTACACCGGCGAGAGTAATGTGTTTTTTAGCGTTTATTGTTTTAGTTGCTGCTTCTGTTATGAGTTATAACCATACTCCTAAACAGGTGCCTGTGCTTCCTAAACCAGAATACACAGTTTTTTGTATCAACGTAATTACAGCTGTTTTTTGTGGAATTCTTGTATTCTTTCCTCAGAACTGGAAATGTCAGTGTTCCATACTTCTTATTCAGTCAATTTCTACTGCACTTACAGGATATGAAGTTTTAGGAACATTTCTTTATGCAGCCCTATCAATTCTTCTTTTTGTAAACGGCTTTTTTAAGACTCATATTAAAGAAAAAATTCATATAATCGGATTTATATGGGCCTTTGTAATGGTCGGTTACGGAGTTTTCTGTATCAGAAACGAAAATTCCCTGCACAAGGGAATTCAGAGAATGCTTCTTGAAATTACTATTTCTGTTTTCTTCTTTGGTTTTTACTATTATGTATACAAAAAACTTGAAGCACTGCTTGTAACTCTGGTTCCTGCAAAGCCTGTTATTAACCCGGATTTAAACCTTCCAAAGATCGGCTCTGAACTTAAGCTTTCAAACTATGGACTTACAGAACGACAGGTTAATCTTGTGCTTGAATATCTTTCAACACAGAACAATTACGAAGCTCTTGGAGAAAAGTTTTTCATCAGTAAATCAACTGTAAAGAAAGACATGACCGAAGTCTTTAATAAATTTGGAGTCTGCAACCTTAAAGACCTTCATATTCTTCTATTACAGTACATTGTAGTAGCATAAAATTCCTAAACTGTTTTTTTAATATTCCGATACTCAACGTAAGAAAGTAATTTTTTTTACGTTAGAGGGGAATATGACTAAAAAATTAATCCTTACACTTTTAAGCCTTTGTCTTGTACTTTTGAATTTTGGATGTGCATCAAACAAGACTGAAGTTCCTATCCAGGAATTGATCAAACAGGGCAAAATCGACGAAGCTAAAGCTCGTTTCATTTCTAAGTACGACATCAATGAAATCGATAAAGACGGTAACACAGCACTTCATACTGCCGCTGAAATCAACGATGGAAGCCTTACACTTTTCCTTTTGTGCTATGGTGCTGATCCAGATGTAAAGAACTACTCAAGCCAGACTCCTCTTCATGTAGCTATTGAACACGATTCAAAAGATGCAGCAGTTCAGCTCATCAACTTTGGATGTAACATTTTTGCCAGAGACGGTTCTGGAAAAACTCCTATGGAAATCGCCTTTGCCAAAAATCCAGCCTATTACGATGTTTTCATCACTGCAAAGACAGGAGAAATCCGCGACTCAGAAAGAATGGCTACTATCGCCCATTATTTTGTTGAAACAAAGGATGAAATGGCAATCCTTACTTGTGTAAGAAAGGAAATTCCTATTTCTGTAAAAGATTCTGAAGGCAAAACTCCTCTCGATTACGCTTTTGAAAAAATCGAAGAACCTGGAATGGTTGAAATCGCTGCCTGCCTTATCATGAACGGTGCCGACCAGGTTACTTCTGGGTTTGACTACTTTCAGACAGCAATTTCAAACCGCAACCTGAACTATCGTTTTGATGACGGACAGACTCCGCTTCACCTTGCGGCAATTTCAGGTCACACATCAATCACAAAATATCTTCTTGAAAACAATGCTCAGACAAACGTACAGGACAGCTCTGGAGCCACTCCATTGCATGAAGCTGTGCGCTACGGTCACACTAAAATCGCAAAAATGCTGCTTGATGCGGGAGCTTCCGTTGATGCAAAGGACAACCTTGGTAAGACACCAATCCTTCTTATCATGCCAGCTGAACAGCGGGGTGAACTCTACGGTCTTTTGATCAGCTACAAAGCAACAATCACTGTAAAAGATATGTATGGTGACACAGTTCTTCACACAGCAACAATGACTAACGTTCCAGTTTTCATACTTGAAGGACTTGTAAAAGCTGGTGCTGAAGTAAATGAACGCAACAAGGACGGTGTAACTCCTCTTGCCCTTGCCATTGAAAACAAGAATGCTGCCCACATCAAATTCTATGCAGAACACGGCGCAGACATCAACTCAAAGGACACAAAAGGCAACACTCCTTTAAGCATGGCCCTTAGAAGCGCAGATTCAACTGACAAAACTTTGGAAACAATCCTTAACAAGGACAACATTTACAGCCTTGATTCTGACGGTAACACACCTCTTATCACTGCAATTCATGCTAACGCTAACCAGGAAAAGATTCAGTATGTTATCAGCCTTACAGAACAGGTAAACACTCGCAATGCAGACGGTAACACAGCCCTCTACCTTACAGTTTTGAAAAACCGTAAATCTATCGGCGAAAAGCTTCTTGCTAAAAACGCAGACATCTTCAGTACTAACAACAAGAATAATTCACCATTGAGCCAGGCATTGAAAAACCCTGGCATAATGGAATGGCTTATCACTTCTAAGACTATCAAAGATACTGACGGTAGCGGAAACACAGCCCTTCACTACGCTTCTGAATGGGGAATGAAGGACGCCATCGAAACTTTGATCACAAAGGGTGCCAACAAAGAAGCCCGCAACGCTAACGGCGAAACTCCTATCTTTAGCGCATGTAAAAACGACAACACAGAAATCATCGCTTTGCTCGCATCTAAAGGCTGCAAATACAACGTTCGCGACAACCTTGGTAGCACACCTTTGCATGTTGCAGTTCGTTGGGGAAACACAAATACCGCAGCTCAGTTGATCAAGCTTGGATGTGACATCGACGCCCAGAACGTAAACGGCAAGTCACCTTTGGCAGAAGCTGCCCTTGGTGGAAAATCAGAAATCGCTAAAATGCTGCTTGGAAAGGGCGCAAATCCTAACACAAGCGATATTACAGGCCGCACAGTTCTTATGGATGCAACACGTGCCCGCAACACTTCTACAATCTCTATGCTCCTTGGAAACAGAGCAAACCCTCAGATTATGGATTTGAACGGACGCAACGCATATCATGAAGCTGCAGCAACAGCTGATATTGCTGTAATCAACTTGCTCCGTGACGCTGGTGGAAATCCTCTTAGCCGAGACAAGAACGGAAACACTCCTTTCAGCATTTGTCTTGACCAGAAGGAACCTATCATCAAGGCCGTACTTGGAACTGACACAACAATTTCCGACAGTGACGGAAACACTCCAGTTCATATCGTAATCAAGAACAACAAATCAGCTTCTATGCTCAGAATGTTGATCAACGCAGGATATCCAATTGATACACGTAATTCTGACGGTTACACACCACTTGGAATCGCAGTTCTCAAGAACAACAAGCAGCTTGCAAAAATCCTTCTTGAAAATGGAGCAAACCCATTCATTCAGATTGATAAGAATGAAAACAACGCTGCAAAGATCGCGCTTACTAACAACAATGAAGAAATCATTGCCAGCATCGCAAAATATGCAGGTTCAATGAGCGACATTCATGGCGACACAATCCTTCACTACGCCGCAAGAATGAGCAGTTCTACTACAATCCGCAATCTTCTTTCTTACGGATTGGACGTAAATGTGAAGAACATCTCAAATGAAACTCCATACACTTACGCTGTTCGCTACAAGCGTTCTGATGCGGCAAGTGTTCTAAAACCTTCTGAAGTGAAGTAAAAGAAAAAAGCGGCTGAAAAGCCGCTTTTTTTATTTTTCTATCATTTCCAGCATTTTCTGGAAAGCACTGTCCGGTTTCTGAAGCTCCTTGGAACCTCGGGTTATCTTACACAAAGACATATTGTACTTGCGGGCAATTTCCCGCTGAGTTGTGCCAGCCTTAAGTTCTTTTACCAGCTGCCACCGCTCCGCAAAATCCCGTCGTTCATTTGGAGTAAAAAGACAACCGAAAATCTCCTTAAGCAAATTTTTATCATCTGTCTTTGCAATCAAAGAAATAAGTTCATCATAACTTTCAATGAGTTCCGGTCTTTCTTCTGAACTGTTCTTATTCATAGAAACATTATAGCACTATTTCACAAATAAAAGACAGTATTTAAATATTTTTTTTATTTTTGTATAAAGCCCGCTTGACAATATTATTTGAAATCTATATATTAATGGAACATTGCATTCCCCGATTGTGTAATGGTAGCACTTCAGATTCTGGTTCTGACTGTGGGGGTTCGAATCCTCCTTGGGGAACTAAAGCTGAACTTTGATAGTTCAGCTTTTTTTTTCTGAAAAAAAATTAGATGTGACACCACCACGTTATGTGAAGGGTGCGCCAACAAACCAGTATGTTGGCGGTGGCCATTTTCAAGGAAAATCCTAAAATGACCCTCACGGCTCATTTTTTAACGGATTCTCAATTTTTGGCCCCTTCGTATAACGGCTAGTACAGCGGATTCTCATTCCGTCAACAGGAGTTCGATTCTCCTAGGGGCTGATTCACATAGGTAGATCCTAAAAAAGACGCTTAACCGCGTCTTTTTTTTTACGGATTTCCTATTTCACATGTATAACGGCTAGTACAGCGGATTCTCATTCCGTCAACATGGGTTCGATTCCCGTAGGGGCTGTAAAGCAAAAGGCATTCAGTTATTCTGGATGCTTTTTTTTATTTAACAAAACACTCCCTACGGGAATGGAACCGCGGAGTGACCGCCGACCGAATAGGGAGGAAAAGGTGCCAGGACGGCGCCGTCAGCGAACGCAGACGGGGTGGAAGGAGCGCACAGGACGGTTGCGATTGGAATTCTTTATCAAATTACATTCTATTTACAACAAAATTCACAAATTAGTATGTAATTTCTGAAACAGTTTTAAGCAAGAAGAGCTTTTTTTAGGACAAACTCGGATTAATCAGGGATTTTTTTCGGATTCATCTGTTTTTTTTCTTATCTATTAATGAAAATTTTTAAGTTAACGACTTTTTTTACATACCAGAAACGATAATTCTGGGTCTTTGGTATGTAATATTCCAAAAAAAGTGCCTGTATGTCGAAAATAAATTACAATTTTTCGGATGAATCATCCTTTCTCAACAAATTAATCCGAACACAACCCAATTCCGCGCTTTGCCCACCTGTGCAGCTTACAACGGCCAAGGGAGCACTTGTGCCCCCGCGCTTTGCCCACCTGCGCAGCTTACTCGGACAAGGGAGCACTTGTGCCCCCGCGCTTTGCCACCTTGCGCCACCCTAGCGGCCAAGGGATTGTAGCGGCGCCGGAGGCGTTGCGAAGCAATGAAACCGCGGAAAGCCCGGTTTTGCGAAGCAAAATGGCCCAAACTGTGCTAGAATATGGACATGACTAATGACGAACTTTTGAAGAAGGCTTTTGATTCGATTCTCAAGGAGCATCGCGAAAACCTGGATCATATTTCTAAAGATAATTTTGAGTACACTGATGAGCTGAAGGAAGAACTTTCGGATATCATTGCCATCATCGAGGACATTTTGCCGGAGATCGACGGGGTTGCATCTTTTGGGAAGCTGGATCAGGAGGATTATGCCTTTATGTTTGAGCAGCTTTCGGAATATGCGGAGACTTTTGTTGTGGACGGTACCGGGGATGACGACAAGCTGGAAGCGGACACTCTGGAATTTCATCAGTTGATGGACATCATTGAGCTGCTGGAAGCGGACTACGTTCCTAAGGATTACGAATACGACGAAGATGACGAGGACGATGAATAATTCTCTTTCTTTAGACCTTTCTTTGGACCAGCAGATCCGGCTTTTGAACGGCGACGGTAACTGGGACAGTTTTTCGGCGGAGGGGAAGCTGCCGATGCTTACAATGAGCGACGGCCCCCATGGTCTTAGAAAACAGTCCCAGCAGAACTATGCCGACATCAACAACAGTCAGGTGGCTACCTGCTTTCCTACGGCCAGCGCTTCGGCCTGCAGCTGGAACAGATCAATTCTCTACAAAATCGGTAAATACATTGGACTTGAAGCCAAGGCTAACGGCGTAAATCTTATGCTGGGGCCTGGACTGAACATTAAGCGTTCCTGTCTTTGCGGCCGCAACTTTGAATATTTTTCGGAAGATCCTTTGCTTAGCGGGCTTTGCGCCAGTTTTTACGTTCAAGGTATGCAGAGCGTGAGAGTTAGTGCCTGCCTTAAGCATTTTGCCTGCAACAATCAGGAAAAGCGTCGTCAGACCTGCAACAGCATCCTTGATCTTAGAACTTTGAACGAGATTTACCTTAGGGGCTTTGAACTGGCCATCAGGGAAAGCCAGCCTGCAGCGGTCATGACTTCTTACAATCGTGTGAACGGGATTTATGCCTGCCATTCCCCTTACCTTTTGGGAAAGCTTAAGGAATGGGGATTTGACGGCCTTGTGATTTCTGACTGGGGCGCTGCCATGGACATTGGTCGCTGCGTTAAAAATGGTCTGAACCTTGCTATGCCTGACTCAAAGGGATATTTTTCTGACTGTCTCAAAAAGGATTTAAAGGAAGGGCGACTTCTGCCGGAAGATGTGTTGAAGGCTGGAGAAAAGGTTGTCCAAACCGCCAGTCGCTTCCCGAAAACTGTGGCCCCTTTGCCAGAGGAAAACATCCACCAACTGTCAGTGGATCTGGCCAAGGAGTGCGGCGTCCTTCTTAAAAACTGTGGCTCACTCCCCCTCCCAGAACTGTCAGCTGTTTGTATTGCGGGTCCTTTTGCCAAGAGCCAGCCTTTCCAGGGCGGTGGTTCAAGCCACGTGAACACCAGGCAGTACCCTGGTGCGGTTGAATGCCTTAAATCTCTTGGAATTACTGTTTACGAAAAGTCTGAACGTTGCTTTAACAACCCTGAACTTCCTGTGCTGTTTTTCTGCGGTCTGGACAATTTTAGTCAGGGCGAAGGCTTTGACCGCACAACTCTTTCTTTGCCGGAATCTCAGGTTTCTGAATACAAAAAGCTGGAATCCAGCGGCCACAAGATGATTGTGGTGTGCTTTGGCGGTTCGCCAATGGACCTGGGTTTTGCAAAAAATGCCAGCGCAATTTTGCACATGGGTCTTTGTGGCGAAGGTTGCGGCCAGGCTTGTGCTGAACTCCTTTGCGGCAAGGTAAATCCTAGCGGAAAACTTGCGGAAACATGGCCGGTGCCAGAACTGATGATTCCGTCTTCTGAAAACTTTGGCGGTTCCCAGGACAACATTCTTTACAGCGAAGGCACTCTTTACGGCTACCGCTATTATGAATCGAAAAATCTTCCTGTGCAGTTTGAGTTTGGTTTTGGGCTCAGCTACACCAGTTTTGAATATTCTGACATTGAGGTTGAAGAAGGTAACAGTCCAAAAACCGTCAGCCTTACGGTAAAAAACCGTGGCCGGGTTGCCGGGACAGAAGTGTGCCAGCTTTATGTGAAAAATCCTGAATCAAAACGGATTCCTCGGGCGGCAATTCAGTTGGCGGGATTTGAAAAGGTTTTCCTTGAACCTGGAGAAAGCAAGCGGGTTACAATTGAAGTGGACCCTCAGGCGTTTAGTGTTTACAGCACAATGGAAAAACAGTGGGCGGTTGTAAAAGGCGCCTACGACCTGTGCATTGGAAGCTCTATTCGTGACATTCGGCTGGAGAAGGCGGTGGCGGTTGAAGGAAGGGATCTGGAAGAGCTTTTTGAACCAGATTTCGCTGAACCTAAGCCTGAATGGTTTGTTCCGCAGCACAAACGGGGCTCTTACCAGATTTGCGACAGCCTTGGGGACTTAAGCCGCCATTGTCTTGCAATCAAGCTTATGCTGGGAGTTTTTGTTCTTGCCATCAGAATTATGAACTTTGGTAAATCCGCAAAAGATCCTGCTGTAAAAATCGCAGTAAATGCCATTACGGAAAATCCTGTAGAAAGCCTTATTTCTACCAGCGGCGGAATGATCAGTCCAGGCTTTGCCCGATTCCTGGTAAAACTTGCAAACCTTTCACTTTTCTAGTCTCTAAGGCAAAACTGCTTTGACAGAGCCCTGCTTTTGTGTTTTGATATTGTCACTATGTCAAAAGCAAGCACTGAATTCAAAAAAGAACACAAGCAGGATTTTGGTCACGAAAAGATCGAAGTTCTTTACGAAGATGAAGATATCTGCATTATTTCCAAACCTAGCGGAATGCTCAGCGTTCCTTACCCTGGAAGTCACAACAAAACTGCTCAGGACGCCCTTGAACAGATCATGCGCAAAAAGGGAACCTTCTCTTCTGGTCACAGACCATTTGTTGTTCACCGCCTGGACCGGGATACTAGCGGTGTAATGATGTTCGCATTAACTGCAGAAGCCCAGAAAAAAATCATGGACAACTGGCAGACAATGGTTACAGAACGACTTTACCACGCTGTTGCTGAAAATCCTAAGGCTGGCTTTTTGCCTGATTTTGGTGTAATCGACGATGAACTTGCTTACAATGCCCACAACGTTGGCTTTGTTCCTAAAAAAGGTGACCGTCCTTCTGACAGCATGGCAACAAAAAAGGCTATGCAGTCTAAACGAAACGCTGGCGGTGGTGAAAAATCCATTTACGAAAGAAATCTTACTGTAAAGAACGGCCACGCTGAATTTAAGACAATCACTGCAAAGACTCACTTTAGAGTTGTTGCCCGCGGAAAGACTCACACACTTTTTGAACTTTCCCTTGATACAGGACGCAAAAATCAAATCCGCGCCCACCTTGCCCACAAAGGCTATCCTCTTTGCGGAGACGAAAACTATCGTGCCAAGACTGATCCTTTTGGTCGCCTTGCCCTTCACGCCAGAACTTTGGAATTCAATCATCCATACACTGGCCAGCACATGAAGTTTGAAGTTCCAGAACCAGAAGAATGGCTTGAAACAGTCCAGAACGATTCAGGAAACATTCCTGCAGTCTGGGCAGCTCCAGCACCACGTGGCAACGGTAAAAACCGTGGAAAACCTGCCAAGCAAAAGGACATCTACGAAGAAATCAGCAGCCACAAGGGGCCAAGCCGCAAAAAGATGGCAGGCATGGACTTTATTTCCAGAGGAAAACTTCACCGCTAAAAAGGTATTTTTATGGACGAAAAAAGACTTTTGATAATCATGATCGCCTTCATCATCGTAGGCGTAACATTCATTGTGACAGGTTTATATTTTGGCTCACAGGGATTTCTGCAGGCAATGGCAGACGCCCATGAGTCAGAAGATGAAAAACGCCATGCAGTAATCAGCGGAAAACTTTGCGGTACCATTGCATTAGCCCTTGGAGGCCTTACAATCGCTTCTGGAATCGCAATAAAGTTTGTTCCCCAGCTTTTTCACTACATGGCGATTTTATACGTTCTGGCATTAATCGCCTGCTTTGCAGGACTGATCTTTACCTTTAACAAGAAAAAATAATCATTCCTTCAGACTGCATAAGAATTTGTCTGCCCTTTGCGTAATCTGCAAGGTCAACCTTTCTGGTTCCGCAGTTACAGATAAGGGCAACTTTTTCAGAACCATCTTCAGCAGTCTTTACAATGTGAACGATTCGGTCGTTTCCTTCCTTATCATCATCACTATAAACGAATTCATATTCTGTACTGCGAAGCGCTGGATGTTCCTTACGCAAAGCAATAAGCTTTTTGGACCATTCCATGTCTTCTGCAAAACAACCTTCGTCAATTTCTTTCCACGGCATACAGCGACGGTTATCCGGATCATGTCCACCGGCCAGCATGATTTCTGTTCCGTAATAAATACAAACTGAACCAGCCATAGCAAAAAGCAATGCCAAAGCCTGCTGAGCACGAACCTTGTCACCATTACAGCGATTCAAGATGCGGATTGTGTCATGGCTATCCATCTGGTTAAAAAGAACTTTATTCACCTGACGGTAATACATGGAATAGCAGCGGTTGATGGCATATTCAAACTTCTTAACCGACCATTTGTCTTCGCAACAGAAGTCTGCGATTCCGTTCTGTAAAGGATAATTCATTACAGAGTCAAATTCCTGACCTCTAAGCCAAGGCTGAGAATTGTGCCAGATTTCCCCAACGATGTAAAAATCCTTTTTAAGAGCCAGCATTGCTTCTCTAAGTTCCTGACAGAACACATGACTGATTTCATTGGCCACATCAAGTCTAAGACCATCAATATCGTACTGCTCTACCCAGCTCTTACACACGTCAATGATGTATTTGCGGCACTCAGGATTATTTGTATTCAACTTTGGCATGAAATCAACAAAGGCGAAGGAAAAGAATTTTCCGTTACCGGCATTTCCACGTCCAAATCCAAAGCTTGGCTCAACAAAATTGAAATCATTGATCATAAACCAGTCTTTGTACTGAGACTTTTCGCGTTTTTCCCAAACGTCCTGCCATTTATCAAAGAACCAGCCTGAATGATTGAAAACACCGTCCAGCATGATCTTGATTCCGTGTTCATGTGACTTTTTAACGAATTCCTTCATCAAAGCCTTGTCACCGAATTCCGGATCAATATCTTCGTAATTATCTGTGTTGTATTTATGCTGACTTGAAGAAACGTTCAGCGGAGTCGTATAGATTCCTGTGATTCCCAGTTCCTGAAGATAATCAAGCTTATCGATCATTCCCTGAATGTTGCCGCCGTAAATTGGCTCTTTGATTCCAGGAAGATGAGGAATTTCTTCACCGAATTTACCCCAAGGCAAAAGATTTTCGTGAGTCCAGTCGCTTTTTCCACGACAGAAACGGGCAGGGAAAATCTGGTACCAGACAGCATTCTCTACCCATTCTGGAACCTTACAGGTATCAGCTGGATTCATCCAAGGGAAAGTGAAAAAACCGTGCTTTCTGCCACCAGCTTCAAATTCTTCCTTTGTGAAAAATCCATTATATGAATAGAACCATTCTTCATCCCCGGAAACCAATCGGAAATAATATGAAAGACGTTTAAAAGCAGGAGAAACTGTTGTAGTCCATCTGATATGCTGCTGCAATTCCTTTTTTACAGTGACTTCTTTTTCTTCACCGTTCCATTTCCAGTTGCCGCCCATGATTCCGCCGGAAAAAGGGTCACCAAAAACAATATAAAGATGCTCAACATCTTTGCCTGTAAGAATATTGATTTCAAGAGTATCGTTGTCGAGAGGATAACAGAAGTTATCGAATGCAAAATGCTGTACTGCGCTTAAATTCATAAATGCATTCTATTCTAAAGAAATCCTTTGTGCTATACTGAAAGGGTGAAAACAAGAGAATTTAAAGATACAGTTGAATTCACTAATAACGGACAGCTTTCTCTGTTTTTTATTGGAGCTGGAAGTGCATTCTCAAAGAAGTATTTTCAGAACAACCTCCTTGTAATCAAAGGAAATGACCATGTTCTGATTGACTGCGGTACTTTGTGCCCATTTGCCTTCTCTCAGTTCAACGGTAAAATCTCTGACATTAAAAATCTTCTCATTACACATACCCACGCTGATCACGCAGGCGGACTTGAAGAAGTTGCCCTTATGAACATGTACGTTACTGGTACTAAACCAAATATGGTTATTAACGACGACTTCAAGAAGATTTTGTGGAAACAGACACTTAAAGGCGGCCTTGGACTTAAGGGCGAAAGCATGCCTAATCCACGTATGACATTTGACGATTATTTTATTCAGATAAGACCTAAAAAGATTAAAAAAAGCCCACGTCCTTTCTTTGAAGTAAACGTTGGAAGCATCAACCTTAAGCTTTTTAGAACAAAGCATCTTTTTACTAAAAAAGATACTTGGCGCTCTGCCTACTATTCTGTGGGAGTTCTTATCGATGATAGAATCCTTTTCTCTGGGGATACTCAGGCTGACAAAGAAGTGATAGACTGGCTTACATCTGAATTCAAGATTGATTACATTTTCCACGACTGCCAGTTTGCCAACAACGCAGTTCATACTTCCTTTGAAGAATTGTGCAGAATCATTCCACGTTCTTACAGAGAAAAGACTTTCCTTTGCCACTACAGCGATAACGCTGACCAGAAAAACAGTCTGGCGCTCAGCGAAGGATTTGCCGGTTGCGTTCAGCGCGGCGTTTACTACGATTTGTAACACATTGTGTGACAATATTTTTGACCCTGTAGCTCAGCTGGATAGAGCATCTGGGGTTAGAAAAAAAAGTTTCCTTTCGTAAACTTTTTTTTCTATTTACACGTTCGTAAAATCCTGCGCACTGCTCGGATTTTACTCACTCACCTAAGCAGAAGGTGCCGCGTTCGACTCGCGCTCGTCTGTATTTACCAGCACTTTTTGACCCTGTAGCTCAGCTGGATAGAGCATCCGCCTCCTAAGCGGAAGGTCGCGCGTTCGACTCGCGTTTGGGTCATAAAAAAAAGAGGCATCCTTGCCTCTTTTTTTTTTGCGAGTTTTTAAAAAAACTCGCCGGTTGTGTCTAACCGTTTAAGGCGACGTCCTGTCGCCTTGGGCTTACAGGGCATCCTTGCCTTTTTTGGAGTTAGCGGTTGCGGCGTTCTGCGGCACTGGCACATGTTACGCACATAAATGCATAAGGCAATGCTTCAAGACGTGCCTGAGGGATTTCTTTTCCACAGCCAAGGCAAACTCCGTATTTCCCTGTACGGATTCTTTCCAAAGCATTGTCGATAAGCTTAAGACGCTGAGCATCCTGAGCTCCAAGTGAATCAAGCATTGTTCTATCAATTACATCAGAAGCAACATCTGCTTCATCACCAGATTCAATAGGTTTTACGAGGTTCTTCATATCCTCTGACTGTTCTGCAAGAGCAGAAAGGATTGTTGCTCTCTGGGCCAAAAGCTTTTCTTTTGTTTCTGCTACAAATTTTTCGTCCATGATTGGTCCTCCCTTTTATCAACAGCGTGAATTGCATCAAAATCAACATTGTTGACAAGACTTTTTATTTTGGTACATACTAATATAAGTATAAAATCACAAAAACACAACTTTTTTCTATTTTTTTTGGAGGAAATGTGGCTAAAGAAGAAGCTATTGAAGTTGAAGGTATCGTTAAAGAAGCATTGCCAAACACAATGTTCCGTGTTGAATTGCAGAATGGTCATATGATCATGGCTCACCTTTCTGGTAAGATGCGCAAGCACTACATCAGAATCGTTCCTGGTGACAGCGTAAAGGTAGAACTTTCACCTTATGACCTTGATAAAGGCCGTATTATTTTCCGCCAGCGCTAGACTTTAATAACATCCGGAGCGATTTCAAAGCTCCGGAGAACCCGTTCCCTATCAATCCAAAACACACCAGTGGTCCAAAAGGAATAAAGAACCACAGAATTTTCAAAAGACTGAATCCCACAAAAATCTGAAGAACTTTAAGCACAAAATTTACAAACAGCTCTTTTCGAGTATATTTCTGATCTTCGTTATTGCTGTACTGATATGTATTTCTGTAATTATTACGCTGCTGATATCCTGCGTTGCTGAACCACTGCCAGAAGGTATCTTCTGATTCAAACGGATTTTCTGTATAAGACTGTCTGTAATAATTCTGATACTGATTCTGAGAATAACCTGAGTTACTGTTGCCTGAGCCTGCAGAACCATATCTGTCATAGTCTGCTTTTTTCTTCTCATCACCAAGAACATCGTAGGCCTCAGAGATTTTTTTGAACATTTCTTCAGCAGCCTTGTCGTCCGGATTGCGGTCAGGATGATATTTAAATGCAAGATTTCTATAAGCCTTCTTAATTTCTTCTGGAGTAGCACTTTTTGAAACACCTAAAGTTTCGTAATAATCCTGCATCGCATACCTCGTTATAACGTACTGATTTAAAAATAATAAAAATCAGGACTGGTTACAAGTTTTTTTTACTTAAAGAGATTGTGTTTTAAGATGACCCAGGTGGCACCTTTTCCACCTTCTGAAGAATCCGGATGACCGGAAGTTCCAAGCCTTTTGTCCTGCTCGATGAATTTTCTTACCATTTCACCCAGAACAGGGTCCGTTCCGTGGGTATGGATTCCCTTTCCGTGAACGATCATTACTTTTTTTATGCCTTTGCTTTCACATTCACTGATAAAGGATTCCAATCGCTGCCAGGCTTCTTCTCTTTTCATTCCGTGAAGGTCCACGCGGGCCTCCGGACGCATTTCCACCAGGCTGGAACGACTGTGATACTTGTTGCGGGCTTCTTCCTGCTCTGCAAGAGAATCTTTGTCCACGGTGCCGTAGCGACGGAGCCACAACTCCATAGGATTTATTCTTTTCTGGTTTTCTTTTTCAATATCAAAGCCCTTTTTGAGCTCTGCGGCAGCCTTTTCTTCAGGTGTTGGAGCATTAGCTTTCTTGTGAGAAACCTGATTGTAGCCGCTCATTTTCTGTTTTTTTGCGGCATCCTTCTGCTGCTGGTCCCACTGATTCAAAATATCGCCAAAATCCATCTTATTTTCCTACAAAAATAACGTTTTCAGATTTTACCCAACCGCCGTTTGATGAATAGCGTACAAAAATCCATTCACCGGCATGCTGTTCCACCAGAACTCTTTTACCGCTTTCAATAGAAACAACAGCTGTGGCAGTTTCTTCAGGAACAGACCGGATACTTCCTTCCTTAAAGATTGCATAATTTCTTGAAATCTGAACGATTGAAATTGTCATTACAACAACAGAAATCAGAACCAGCCCTGAACTTAAAAGAATACCACCAAGCTTTCTTTTAAAGCCTGAAATAAAGTCAAATCCAACAAACACAAAAATCAGAATCACACTAACCCACAAAACAAAGTAAGTTGGCTCTGTGGCTCCCTGCTTGATTCCCTTTGATTCTTCAAATTCTTTCCTTGCCTTATAGCTGGCTGTAAAAGGAATTGAATGACGTTCTGCGTTTCTTAATTCTGCAATCTTCTGGCAGTCTTCTTCTGTAACAATATTTTTCTGAGCAACCTGAGGCTTTACAGTTTTTTTAGCAAAAGCGTAGCCGAAGAAAGATTCAGCGTTTTCCGGAGGCTTGTGATAAGAAGTGTCTTCTACAACTGTGATAGGAGTTTCTGGAAGCATCAGCTCAACTCGAGTACCGTTATAGGAAGTTGCGATGATGTGAAGCTCTGGCAAAGTCAAAGCCCCTGCGTAAAGAGGTTCCCACTCAAACTTGGCAACAGGAATCTTTTCATCGCTGAATTCCGAGCTTCGCAAAGTACCTTTTGTAATGTCGAACTGCTCCAATTCTCTTACAAGAGCATTTTTTGGAACCGACCAGTTATAGGAAATGATCTGAACCGCATACTGAAGCTGAACGGTAAACTGTATAGGCTGTCCAGCAACTGTTGTAAACGAGGACTTTGACTGAACACGACCACGACGCTGAGAAATCAGCTCCGCACCGTTATCAAAAGTTACTACAAGCTGAGGAAGAATGTTCCTTGGGTTTTCTGAAATAACAACCGGTTCAAATGGCAGATAATACAATCTTGAATTGATGTAAACATGAAGAGACCTCAAACGATAAGTCTTAGCATCTGCAAAGTTTAACCACAACTCAATCTTTGTTCCACTTTCCTTGTCTTCGTCAGAATATTCAGAACGGCGAAGCGAAACAAAGTTTACACCAGTTGGAAGATCTGGAATCTGTGCTTGAACCAAATCCGACTTGATGTAAGGGATCTTAAGCTCAAAAGCACAGTCTGTTCCACTGAAGTTAGTCTGATTTACAGGCTTTACTGTGAGTTCCTTGATGATGTTATAGGTAAGACGCTGCTGTGCAAAAGCTGGCGATTCAGCCAAAACACCTGCACAGAATAATGCAGCCTTTAGTAATCCTGAGATGTATTTGAAATATCTTTTCTTTCGCTGTTTTTCCATTGTTTCTTGTCATACTCCCGGATTCGTTCAAACACAGCCTGCTCCATTGTGGAAGGAGTGTTTGATTCCGAAACCTGATTAAGAATATTTTCCTTTGACTTAGCTTCTTTTACAGCCTTCATAAGAGAAAGCTCCAGGTTAATTTTTGCGTCTACCTTTGAACCGTCCACCTTAAGGGCTTTTCTGAAATAGTCTGCCGCTGTGTCGTAATCACCCTTTCTGTGAGCGATAATTCCACAGTTATAGTATGTAGAATATCTTACGGCTTTATCAGCATCCTTATCCAGCTGACTAAAACGATTCATCGCTTCGTCATTTTCATTCTGATGCAGATATGTCACGGCAAGATCGTAAACAGCATACTGCTTAAGGATTTTATCCTCCTGATCTTCCGAATCGTAAACAGTCTGAAGATAATTTGCCACAGCGTCATTGTATTTGCGCTGATAAAGATTCCAGGTGCCTTCAAGAATGTTCTTGGAACCGTTCACTCTGCCTGTACAAGAAGTAAAAAGTGAACAGACAACAATGAATGCGGCTGTATTTCTTCCGTGAATCTTTGCAGCACAGTTATCTGGATCCAATTCCGTAATTACATAACTAAGAACAAAGAAAAGAATTCCAAGACCTAAGAAAAGTGAATAGCGCTGAACAGGCTTGATCTCGTAGGTTGTAACCCCTTCATCGTCTCCATCCCCCTGCTTACCAGACTTAACTGTAAGAGGATTAAGCAGTTCCAGTGCAGAACCGGCTTCTGTGGAATCAACATATTCGGCTTTTACATCAGAAACATTCGATGTATAGCTTTTTTTCATTGCGCTGGCACAGACAGCCTTCATCTTTTCTGCTCGACAGGCTGTAAGCACGTAGTTTTTTCTGTCTCCAGACAAAACCTTTGTTTCACGTTCAGAACCAAAACCGATTATGTAAGTCGAAACACCGGACTTGATGCTTTCTACCAAAGCGCCTTCCAGCAAACCGTCAGTCTCTTCTCCATCGGTAAAAACCCAGATTGTGTTACGAAGAGAAGAGTTTTCCGGAAAACTCTTGAGAGCGGCGCGAACCCCTTTACCAAGGCTTGTACCAGTAGAGCTCATCAGCTCAGAAGAAAGGGAATCCAGCAAAGTATCCATACTGGACTTATCTTCTGTTAAAGGAACAACTGTTACTCCATCACCCTTTGCAAGAACAAAGCTGGCAGAACAGTCCGGCATGTGACTGATAAGCATGGAACAGTATTTTTTTGCAGCTTCAAGACGAGTAAGGCCGGCTGTACAGTCATCAGCGTTCATGCTGTAGGAAATATCAAATACAAATGAAACCGCATTACCTGACTTGTGAACAGGTTCCATGTAAGTTCCCCAGGAGAATCCTGCATAAGCAAGAATGAGCATTGCCCAAGAAATAGCAACACAAACAGAACGAATTGAAATCATTGTCTTAAAGTGTTTCATTCTGCGGGCAATTACAGAAGCATTGTCTTTTACAGAAAAAATATTCAACCGTGCGGCAACCTTTCTGTAATGCAAAAGTGCGATGATTATTCCTGGAATGATTAAAACAAGCCCGTACAAGGCAAATGGTCTCTGACAGGTAAAATTCATTCTAAATAAACTCCCCAAGGCAAACTCGTCTTATAAACCAGCTTATTCCAAGTAGAATTCCTGCAAGAAGAATAAGCCGGTCATAATAATCATAGCTTGTTGTCTTTGAGTGATATGTCTGAATAACGCTCTGATTCTTGATGATCATAGAAAGAGCAAGCGAGAAATCGTTAAGCGATTTAATTTCAAAGAAACGGCCGTCACCAAGTTTTGCGATCTGGCGAAGGGCATCAATGTCGAAAGTTGAGTTAAGATATCCGGAATAATTCTTTCCGGTTACA
The DNA here is from genome assembly GCA_045616085.1 of Treponema sp. Taxonomy (GTDB): domain Bacteria; phylum Spirochaetota; class Spirochaetia; order Treponematales; family Treponemataceae; genus Treponema_D. The sequence goes on along the minus strand of JAZLGB010000055.1, from coordinate 65,651 downwards.
GGATCAACATATTCGATTGGCACGGAACCGTCTGTTCCAATGCCCAATGTGTATACAGTTATGTTGTTACGATGAGCAAGTTCTGCCGCAGTTTCCGGATGGATGGCTCCGGCATTGTTTTCGCCGTCTGTTACAACAACGATGCATTTTTTTGGAGCGGATGAACTTACAAGGTGATAAACCGCAGTAGAAAGCCCCGTACCGATGGCTGTTCCATTTCCCAGCTGACCAATCTGCAGGCTATCAACTCTTTCCAAAAAGATTTTTGTATCAATTGTAGGAGGAATCAGGATCGATGCTTCTTCACCCATGGCAACAGCACCGAAAGTAGCTCCAGAGTTTTCTGTCACAAGGTCACGGATACAATGTTTTGCAGCTTCTAGACGGGTTCCAGAAGAAATATCCTTTGCAGCCATACTAGGACTGATGTCGATTACAAAAACAATGTCTGTACCCCGGGAAGTGTAAACTCGTTCCTGGCGGTAAAAGACAGGTTCCGCAAAAGCTATGATGGCAATCAAAAAACCGCCAACACCAAGGATTCTGGAAAACATCGAGGCAAAATTTCTGCCTTTTCTGTTCCACGGAAAGGATTTTCCATTCCAATCCGAAAGAGTGACTATGAAAGAAGGTCGAGTAAAAATCCCGGCCTTTCTAAAAATGTACAATGCGGGAATAAGCTGCAGTAAAAGGAATGCCGCAGGGTTCTGAAAATCAGGCATTTTCGTCTCCTGTTTCAAAAGCTTTGATTATGTTGCGGGATGAGGCAATCAGTGTTGATCGTTCATCCTGCTGGAGAACAGTTGCGTATTTGTCTGCAGGAAGTCTTTTTGAGTCCAAAGATCCCTGGGCAAAACGGATGTAATCAGATCTATGGAAAATAGCCACAACTGAAGCTACTGTTTCCTGAAGGAAATCGCTCATTGTGCCGGAATAAATCTCGTCAAAGGCTGGCATGATCTGGTCTGTTGAAAGAGTGTCAAAATGACGACCAAATCTTGTTGTAAGGTAAAAACGAAAAATCTTCTGAAGTGCCATACAGAAAGAAGCATCGTTGATTTTAGCAGAATTCTTTTCCAGCTTACGGAACTGACGCAATGCTCCTCTGGCATTCTTGGCATACAGACGAAGGATTTTCTTAGCTTCCATCTTTGCCGAAATGTCCTGCCATTTAACAACTGTATAGATGACAAAAATAAGAATTCCGATAAAGAACACGATTGCGCCATAAACAGCGTAAATTGTTCCAGGAACAAGCAAAGGTCCTGCAATTCCACGCAAAGTTGTGTCCTCTCCCTTTGGAAGAATTGAAACTACTTCAACTGGAGCTGGGTCAATCATAAAAGGAACGGTACTTGAGTTTCCGAAAACCGCAGACAAAAGGTCAAAGGCAGGAAAATCAATCTGACCAACATTCCAGGCCTCAAAAGTAAACACAACTGTATACTGAACACCGTTCTTCTGAATCACAGCCTTTGAAAGAGTAAAATCATCATTATCAAAGGCAAAAGGAAGCTGACTCAGGTAAAGTGTCTTTTCTGTCAAATGCTCTTCATTTGGAAAGAAATCAACGTTCGACTGAAAGTTATATCTAAGCTCTGCCACGTCTCCAACGTAAATACGTTTTGGAAACACCATCTGGCTGGTTTCTGTCTGAGCAAACAATGCTGCCGCAAAAGACACAAGAAGTGAGGCTGCAAGAACTACACGTTTCATCTAGCGGCCTCCCCATTTGCTGCTGCCTGCATTTTTAGCGGCAAAAAAGTTAGAAAGCATGCGAACAACATCTTCTTCTGTAGAAATTGAAACAAAGCCTGCGCCGTGACGGGCACAGAAGTTTTCAAGTCTGGCAGTACGACGACGATATTCATCACGCCAGGCTGACTTAAGGCTCTGACTGTGAGTTGGAAGCACCATGCGCACACCAGTTTCGTTATCTGTAAATGGGAATGAACCAACCTCTGGCAATTCCCAGTCTGTAGAATCAGCAATTCTTACCGCAGCAACGTCATTTTTCTGAGCCAGAAGCTTGAATGGTTCTTCCCAGCCAGAACTTCTGAAATCGGAAATGACAAATACCAGGGAATGATGCTTAAGCATTTTTACCGCACCAGTAATGGCATTTCCCAGAACCGAACCGTTTTCTGTCTTGTCCACTTCATCCAGTCTTGAAAGCAAAAGCATTGTGCGTTCGCGACCTGTTTCTGGAGTACATGAAAAGTGAATCTTTCCATCAAAGAAAACCGCTCCAACAGGACTTTCATTCTGTTCGCCGGCAAGAGCCAGCAGAGCAGCCGCTTCCGCAGCAGTTTCATATTTTACCCGCCCCTTTGAACCGGTAAACATGGAAGCCGAACGGTCAACGATCAAAAAAATCTGGAGCTCATGCTCTTCATCAAACAGTTTTACGAAAGGTTTTCCCATGCGGGCAGTAACGTTCCAGTCAATGGCCCGAACATCGTCTCCACGCAGGTATTCTCGAACTCCGGCAAACTCAATGCCCTGTCCCCTGTAAAGAGAACGGAATCCACCAGCCTTCATGCTGTCCGAAAGCCGGCCGGCCGCAATTCTGAGATAAGTAGCTTTTTGTGAAAGGGAATCTCTAGATCCCGCAAGTAGATGCTGCATATTGCCTTTTTAAAGAATCTTTTAAGGAATTGGGATGAAATCAAGGATCTTAGCGATGATATCATCTGCTGAAATTGAATCTGCGGCAGCTTCGTAAGAAAGAACGAGACGATGACGCAAAACCATAGGAGCAACCTTCTTAACGTCTTCTGGAAGAACAAAAGAACGACCTGCAAGCAAAGCTGTTGCCTTTGCACACAAAAGCATAGCGATACCGGCACGAGGAGAAGCACCGAAAGTGATGTAGCGAGTAATGTCGTGTTCAGTCTTCTTCTTAAGATTTGGACGAGTTACTGCAATAATCTGTTCTATATAAGTTACGATTTTGTCATCACAAGCAATCTGGTAAACCAGTTCTCTGAACTTCAAAAGATCACGGGCTGTAAGCACCTGCTTAAGAGGAACATTAGAAGCCTTTCCCTGAGTCTTGATGATCTGGATTTCTTCTTCTGGAGTTGGATATGTAACGTTCAACTTAAGAAGGAAGCGGTCCAATTCTGCTTCTGGAAGATTGTATGTACCTTCCTGTTCGATTGGGTTCTGTGTGGCAAGTACAAAGAATGGATCAGGAAGCTTGTAAGTTTCTTCACCGATTGTAACCTGCTTTTCTTCCATTGCTTCAAGCATAGCTGACTGAACCTTTGCAGGAGCACGATTGATTTCATCCGCAAGAACAACGTTTGTAAATACAGGACCCTTTCTTACGCTGAAAGAACCTTTTGACTGTTCATAAATCAAAGTACCGCTAACGTCTGCAGGAAGAAGGTCTGGAGTAAACTGAATGCGCTTAAAATCAAGACCGCTGATTTCTGCAAATGTCTTGATTGCCAGAGTTTTTGCCAAACCTGGCACACCTTCAAGAAGAACGTGACCGTCAGCAACAAAAGCGGTAAGGATTCCGTCCAAAAGATATTCCTGTCCAACAAGACGCTTTTTAGCTTCTTCACGACATTTTTCAACTAAGTTTTTGCAATTTTCTAAATCTGTAAGATTTATGTTATTTTTTTCCATTTTTTCACCTAAAAATGCATAAATATGCACGAATAATTTACAATGAATTATGAAATCATTATAATCCAAATATCATGTTAAATCCATTAGCACAAGAATTAAACGAATCATTAAAAGGTACATCAGCAGAAGCTCTCTTCTCTGATCTTGGTAAACGTATTTACTTCCCTAAAGGCATCATTGCCCAGGGTGGTGAAGCTAAACAGAAAGCATCCGTAGCAAACGGTACAATCGGTACTACAGTAATCAACGGAAAGCCAGCAATTCTCCCTTCAGTTCAGAAGTGGGCTCCAGAATTGTCTTCTGGTGAACTGGTTGCTTACGCTCCAACAGCTGGTCTTCCTGCAATCCGCGAAGCTTGGAAACAGAAGCAGATTAAAAAGAATCCTTCACTTGCTAATAAATTGACATCTCTTCCAGTTGTAGTTCCAGGTCTTACAGCAGGTCTTTCTTACATCATGGACTTGTTCGTAGATGCTGACAAACCTATGCTTGCTCCAAACCCAAGCTGGGACAACTACGTTCTTATTGCAGAAGCTCGCCGCGGTTCAGAATTCCACCAGTTCGAAATGTTCAAGGACGGTGCATTCAATATCGCAGGTCTTGAAGAAGCAGTAAAAGCTGAAGCTAAAAAATACGGTTCAGTTCGCCTTATCCTGAACTTCCCACAGAACCCATCCGGATACTCTCCAACAACAGCAGAAGTAAAAGAACTCTGCCGCATCCTTAAGGAAGTTGGTGAATCTGGAGCAAAGGCTCTTGTTATCAGCGATGACGCTTACTTCGGATTGAACTACGAAGACGCTATCGAACCAGAATCACTTTTCGCACACATCTGTGACCTTCACGAAAATGTATTGGCTGTAAAGGCTGACGGTCCAACAAAAGAAGACTTCGCATGGGGACTTCGTTGTGGATTCCTTACATTCGGTTGTAAAGGCTTTACAGAATCACAGTACGAAAACCTTGTTAAGAAGTTGATGGGTGTTATCCGTTCTTCAGTTTCTTGTGCAGCAACACCTAGCCAGACTCTTATCCTTAAGTCATTCCAGGATCCAAACAACGATGCAGAAAAAGAAGCATTCCGCAAGGTTCTTGAAGGACGCTACAAGGTTGTTCGCAACTTCGTTGATACACACAAATGTTCAGGTCTTGAAGCACTTCCATTCAACTCTGGTTACTTCATGAGCTTCCGTACAATCGGAATCGACGCAGAAGCACTTCGCGTTAAGCTCTTGAACGAAAAGGGAATCGGAACAATTCAGATTGACCCACAGACATTACGCGTTGCTTTCAGTAGTATTGAAGAAAACCTTATTGAAAAGGTTTACACAGAAATCTACAATACTGCAGAGGAAATGAAGCGTGCTTAAAATAAAGAACTTATTGTTGTTGGTAACAGCATTTTGCGGCCTGGCTTTTACAGGCTGTTCAAAGAAACAGGAAAAACGTCTTGTAATCTGGACTGACAACAGTGAGTTCGCACGTTACATTGAAATCTATAACGAAAGCCATAAATACAAGGCTGTTCTGGTATACAAAGCAAACATAGCAGACAGCCTTCCACCATCAGCCGACGAACTCCAGCCGGACATCATCGTCGGTTCCTGGCTTAAAAACAGCAAAGTCACAAAGAACTTTGCTTCTCTCGATTTCCTTTTTAATAGAAAATACCTTTCATCTTCAGACTTCTACCCTATCCTTCTTAAGCATGGAAAGGTTCATGGCCGTTCATATCTTTTACCTGTTAATTTCAACATCCCTGCCATGATTTTTAACACAGACAATAAATCCCTGATCGAGGATAACTATACAATCTCTTTGGATCAGCTTAGAAAAGCCGGTTCAGCCTTTAACAAACAGAACAAAAAAGGTGCCTATACAGCAATCGGCTTTGCTCCACAGAGCAGCGTTGAATTCATGTATTCCGTTGCAAAATTGAGGGGCGCAAATTTCCGAGAAGACAAAGGAAACTCCTTTACCTGGAACAGAGACAGCCTTAACTCAACACTTTCATATCTTACAGAATGGATCACAACAGAAAACACATCAACAAGAGTAGAAAGTGATTTTGTATACAAATACCTTTCCGTAAATCCAGACAAACGAGTAACTTCTGGCCGTACGCTGTTCACTTACATCACTTCAGACAAGCTTTTTTCAATGAACACTGAACAGCTTTCAAAAATTGACTTCCGCTGGCTTAATTACAACGGCCTTATTCCTGTTGAAGATTCAATGACACAGATGGGCATTGCAAGAAAAACTGACAAAGAAGCCCTTGCCGCAGAATTCATTTCATGGTTCTTCAATTCAGAAACTCAGCATCAGATCATCGATCTTAAGTTCAAGAAAAACCTTCACACTTCACAGTTTGGAATTGCCGGAGGATTTTCTACAATCAAGGATGTAAACGAACACATTCTTCCTGTTTACTACACAAAGATGATGACAAACATTCCTCAGGCAGGAACTTTCATGACTACAGACAGAAAGCCAACAACCTGGGAAAAGATCAAGAATCGCGTTGTCCTTCCATACATCGCAGAAACCATCGAAAACATCCCTGGAAAAAAGATCCAGACCATGGAAGAACGCTACTCAGACCTTAAAAAACTTGGACTGTAACTCTATCTTTTATAATTTTTTCTAAACATTTTTTTTCTGCTTCCGATATTAAAAGTGAAGGAAATAAAACTTCAGACTTTTAATTCAGGAGGTACGAAAATGTCTGTTTCTATCAATTCATCTTACACCAACGTAGCCTCTGGTAATTCCAGCAAGCTTTATGTGCCTGTTAGCAAGTCTGCAGTGCTTTATTCCCATTTTGATCACGTCTCTGGGTTCGTTGCTAAAAACGGCCAGGGTGGTGTATCTATTTCTAAGATTCAGATCCTTAACACTCTCATCGATCACCTTTCTTCAATCAAAAGTGGAAAAGTTCCAGCAGCAGTTAAGAACTCAACTCCAGAACAGCTTAATTCCATGATCGACAACTACCAGACACAGATTCGCCAGGCAGTAAAAGCCGCTGAAACAACTCAGTACGGTCTTGCAGGGGCTCGTCCAGAAGCTGGTGCTTTATTTTCTTTCGACGCTTAAATATAATACCTGCAGAGGTGTTTTATGTTATATTTGAACATTGCATTGCTGCTTGCAGGTTTTGTTCTCCTTATCAAAGGTGCCGATTTTTTTGTAGACGGCGCATCAGAAATCGCAAAAGCTTTTAGAATTCCGTCAGTTGTTATTGGTCTTACCATTGTTTCTATGGGAACCAGTCTTCCTGAACTGGCAGTAAGCGTTACTTCTGCCATCAAAGGGGTTGAAGGAATCGCCATCGGTAATGTTGTAGGTTCAAACATCGTAAACCTTATGCTGGTTGCCGGACTTACCGCCGTAATCATCCCTATCAATGTTGAAAAATCACTTCTTACAAAGGACCTTCCATTCTCCCTTGTTTCTGCCGCTGCAGTTCTTCTTGTAACAGCAGACATGTTCTTTGCAAAAAGTTCTGCTAACACTATCACTCGTGCCGACGGAATCATCCTCCTTATGTTCTTTGGCCTTTACATGTATTCCGTTGCAAACTACGCCCTTTCAAACAAGACAGAGGAACCTGAATCTGAAGACGAAGAAAAAAAGCCTTTATGGAAAAGCATCCTGATCACAATCCTTGGACTTGCAGGAATTATCGCCGGCGGTCAGCTTACAATCAACAGCGCAGAATTCATTGCAAAAGCCGCTGGCATGAGCGACCGACTTATTGGCCTTACAATCATCGCTTTTGGAACCAGCCTTCCAGAGCTCATCATTTCTCTTGTAGCAGCAATCAAAGGTGAAAACGACATCGCCATGGGCAACATTGTTGGATCAAACATCTTCAACATCCTTTTCATCCTTGGAATCGCCACAGTAATCCGTCCACTTTCCGTAGAAGCCGCTTCCTTCACAGACATTTTCGTTCTGCTTTTCTGTTCTGCAGCAGTCTGGATCATGGCAAAACCAAAGCTCCGCTTGAACCGTTTCTGCGGAATCACAATGGTATTGATTTACGCACTCTACACAACATATATCTTCATCAAATAGCAAAGATACGCACTAAAGGGGGCTAAATTCGTTGAATTCGGCCCTTAAAAGTGGTAATATCTTCTTACTTTCACTATTAAAGAGGTTTGAAGATGCCGTATTCAGAACCAACTGATCTTGGTGTTATTGCATGCCCTGGCGGAGAAGCCTTTGCAGATGCAGTAATCACTCACTTGAAACACATGTACAAACATCGTTTCACACTTAAGAACGATGCCATTTCAAAGCGTTACAATCTTGATAAAGCAGAACTTATCAACAAGATTAACCTTGATAACGATCTGGAAACATCAGATCTTGTTATCCGTGGTGCAGTAGATAAGTATCGCGCTCCAACTTTCAAAGTAGACACAACATTCACTTACTTTGCAAACGGAGAATTCAAGACTGAAATCAACGAATCAATCCGCGGAAAAGATATTTTCATCTTCCAGGATGTTGAAAATCACGAAGTTTTGACTCTTAACGGTGGAAAAACTCAGCTTTCACTTTCTGTAAACGATCACCTTATGTGTCTTTTGAACACAATCGACGCTGTTCGTCAGGCAGGAGCTGAAAAAATCACTCTTGTAGTACCAGTTTATCCATACAGCCGCCAGCACAAAAAGAAGGGCCGCGAAGGTCTTACAGCTGCCATGCTTGGCCATGTATACGAAATGCTTGGTGTTTCACGCATTATCACTCTTGATATCCACAGCCGTGAAATCGTAAACGCATTCAGCACAATTAATCTTGAAAACCTTCATGCAAGTTACCAGATCATCCGCGAACTTGGAAAAGTTTGTGACATCACTGGTCAGAAGGAAGACATCGTTGTAGTTTCACCTGATACAGGTGCCATTGACCGCAACAAGTTCTACGCTTCTGGACTTAAACTTCCACTTGCAATGATCTATAAAGAACGTGACTACTCTGTAGTTACAATGAACGCCAAGGACACAAACATTAAGTCTGTAAAACTCCTTGGTGACGTAAAGGGAAAGGTTGCTTTCCTTGCAGACGATATGCTTGGTACTGGTGGTACTTTGCTTAAGGCTATGTCATTCCTTAAGGACAACGGTGCTACAAAAGTTATCGCTGCCATCAGCCTTCCATTCTTCACAGGCAACGCTATCGAACTTTTCGACGAAGCTTACAAGAAGGGATTGTTCTACCGCGTAATCGGTACAAATGCTGTTTACCACGAAGAACTCCTTAACAAGGAATGGTACATTTCAACTGATGTTTCTGGTTTGTTCGCAAACGTAATCACACGCATTCACCACAACCAGTCAATCGGTGACTTGCTTGACAACCGTACAATCATCGAAAAGATTGTAAAGGCTCAGCAGGATTCTGCTACAACAAAAACTGAGTAGTAAATAAATTGCAGTACATTTTATGTGCTGACATTGGAACAACCTCGCTGAAAGTCGGAATTATTTCGGAAAACGGCGAGGTTGTTTCATTTTGTAGCCGGTCATTCAACACAGAAAATTCCTCATTCATTGCAAACCAGTGGCTAAACGCATTTTTTTCTGCCGCAAAAGAACTGACCGCAAACATTTCCGTAGACGCAATCTGCATTTCTGGAAACGGTCCAACCCTTGTAGCCCAGAACGGCCGCACCCTTTTGTGGAACAGCCCCCTGGCCCGCCAGCTCAAGGACCTTCCAGAAACAAAATCCCTTTTCCTGCCGCAGTTCGCCGCCTTCAAGCAGTTTTTCCCAGAGGAATGGCAGGCTTCCCCTTACATTCTTTCCGGTCCGGAATATCTTATCTACAAACTTACGGGCACAGCCCTGACCGTTTTGCCGGAAGAACGCTTTGTTCCTGCTTATTGGACTGAAGATGAACTGAGTCTTTTCAACATAGAACCATCAAAAGTGGCTCCTTTTGCACCGTTGGGCTGCAACGCAGGCCTTCTTTCATCTGATGTAGTTAAAGAATTAAAGCTTACAAAAAACGTTCCGGTTATCGGAGGCGGCCCAGACTTTGTTGCAGCCCTTTTAGGAACCGGCACTGTAGAACCAGGAAAAATCTGCGACCGTTCCGGAAGCAGCGAAGGAATCAACCTTTGCTCCCACAAGCCAGTTTTCCAGAAAGGTCTTAGGACTTTGCCAAGCGTAATTCCAGGCCTTTGGAACATCAGCGCAATCATTCCAGAATCAGGTTCCCTTATAAACCAATATCGCTACGAAATCAGCGCCATGGAAGGCACAGAGCTTTCCTACGAAGACATAATCGACTATTCCTTTAACGATGCCAACAGCGAAGGCTGGAAAATTCTTTGCGATCTTGCAAAAGAAGTTCGTGGTGGACTTTTACAGCTAAAAGCCTGCGCCGAAGAAAACAATCTTAAGTTTGATGACTTCATGATGATTACCGGAGGACAGGCAAAGAACGGTAAATGGCTTACAAAAAAGGCCCAGGATACAGGAATAAACATTTGCACTGGCACAACCTCAGATTCAGAACTGATTGGAAATGCGGCAACTGCACTTTTTGCTATTGGAAAATATTCCTCGCTGAAAGAAGCATCCCAGTCAATTTCAAAAATAAAAGAAACCTATAAGGCTGAAAAAAAAGCTGGCCGCCAGATGGAAATTTTTAAGCTGCCGGAAAACCTTAAGACAATCATTTTTGACATTGATTCAACACTTTACACCAGCCCGGAATATGCCGTGGAACAAGTGGACTGCCAGATCCGTCACTGGGCACAGCAGCAGGGAATTACTGCCAGACAGGCCCGCAACAAAATAAGTGAATTCAGAAAAAACTGGTCAAAGCAGCACGGCGGTAAAAAAATCAGTCTTGGTAACACTTTCATTAACTTTGGGGTCAGCATCGAAGACAGCGTGGAAATGCGCAGGACTTTGCTGGAGCCTTCCCTTTTCCTTTCACGGGATGAATCTTTGATCAGAACAATCAAAACTCTTAAAGAAAAATACAACGTGATCTGCGTTACAAATAATCCGGTAATTCCAGCCCGTAAAACTCTGGAGGCCATCGGGGTTTCTGAACTTATTCCGGACATTATCGGTCTGGACACCTGCGGTAAGTCTAAGCCTGCCCTGGAGCCTTTTCAGCTGGCCTGCAGGATGACCGGTTCCAGGCCGGAAGAATGTCTTTCTGTGGGAGACCGTTACGACATGGACCTTTCTTTGCCTCTGGAAATGGGTATGGGAGCCATTCTTGTAACCGATGTTTCTGACGTTTACAAGCTTCCCGAACTCCTTGTAAAATAAGGAATTCTCGATTTTTTTAACTCTTAAATTTTTGCAAATTCTTAACTCCTAGTGTAAAATGATTTCATCATATATTTAAATTAGGAGTGAAGCATGAACTTCATTTTTTTAGGCCCACCAGGAGCTGGTAAGGGTTCCCTTGCTGTAAAAGTAGCAGAAGACTACAAGATTCCACATATTTCTACTGGCGACATTTTCCGCGCCAACATCAAAAATCAGACTCCACTTGGAGTAAAAGTTAAGGCAATCATCGATTCAGGTTCCCTTGTAAGCGATGAAATGACTTTTGAACTTGTAAAAGATCGTCTTGCACAGCCAGACTGCGCAAACGGATACATCCTTGATGGTTTCCCACGCACAATTCCACAGGCAGAAATGCTTTCTGGTCTTGTTTCTGACCTTGCAGTAGTAAACTTTGAAATTGCTGACGAAGCAGTTATCAAACGTTTGAGCACACGCCGCGTTTGCCGTGGATGTGGCGCTAACTACAACGTTCTTACACTTCCACCAAAAAAAGAAGGTGTTTGTGACGCTTGTGGTGGTGAACTTTACCAGCGTGATGATGACAAACAGGAATCTATCATGCACCGTATGGAAGTTTACCGCGAACAGACAGAACCTCTTATCAACTTTTATACAAACAAGGGCAAAATCTACAACTTTGATTCTGCAATTGAAACACCACAGCTTCTTGAAGAATTCAAGAAGGTTTTCCCTGTTAAATAAATGATGATCTGGAAGCTCAGGCTTCCAGATTACATTGCCTCGGAGAAATTTGGTAATGAGTTTTGAAGACGAAGAGTTTTTTGAAGATAATACTCACAAAGTAAACAAGCTTGTCTCAAGCTTTTTGATTACTCTTAACGTACTCACACCAATATTGTTATTATTTACTCATTACCACATTTTTCAGATTGATTTAAAATTCCTTATGAAAGCAGAAGCAGTCATTCTTCCTGTTACTATTATTGAATGCGTTTTTGTATATGGCTTTCATTCCTTAAAGTTCAGAAATTCCCATCCTCTGGCTTATGAAAGACTCCAGCACCTGGGAAAGTATTTTGGACTTATGGCAACCGGCATTCTTCTTGGCCTTTTAGGAACCCATGCTCACATTGGTATTTACATAAGTTATGCCCTTATTACTTTTATAAGCTGTCTTTACTATAGCATCCGAACAACTTCAATTATTTCTGCTTATTCATACCTGGTTATGCTTGCTTCTTTATACGGAAAATCTATTAACCGTGTAGCAGAAGGCATGACATACAACTCAGAAATAAAAGACTGTATTGCCTTCTCTATAGGTTTTACAATTGAATTTATATTTGTAACACTAATCGCCATTCATATGGCAAAAATGAGCAGCAGAACTCTTACATCTGCCATCGAAAAAAATGAAAAGCTGGAAAAAACTCAGCTTGATTTCATGAAGTTCGTTCCTCTCGTTCTTCAGAAGCACGAAATCATTACAGGTTTCCACGTTGAACACACAGTAGAATACGTTCGCATGCTGTGTAATCAGCTCAAACAGAAAGGACTTTATGAATCTGAACTTTCTCCTCAGAACATTGAGCTTTTTGCTGCGGCTGCCAACCTTCATGACGTAGGAAAGATTCATATTCCTGACCACATTTTGAACAAGCCTGGAAAATTTACTCCAGAAGAATATGCAATGATGAAACGCCATCCAACTGTTGGTGCAGAAATCATCGAAGCGATGCCTACTGTTTTTGACGGTAACTTTAACCAGATTGCCGCAAAGATGGCGCTTTGCCACCATGAACGCTGGGACGGAACTGGTTATCCAAACGGATTGAAGGGTGAAGAAATTCCTCTATATGCCAGAATCATGGCGGTTGCCGATGTAACTGACGCGCTTTTGAGTTTCCGTCCTTACAAGGAACCTTTTACAATCGAAAAGACAATGGAAATCATTGCTCAGGGAAAGGGAACTCAGTTTGAACCTGCCATCGCCGATGCCCTCATCGAGCTTGCACCTCTTGTTCTGATGTACGCAAATGAACGCAGTACAAACGAAAAAGAAATAGTAATGAAAGAAATTCAGTGGCGTGAACAGGAACGGAAAAGTCTGCTTCACGGCAGGGTAATTTCTGAAGAACAGCAGAAAGAAATCTCTAACTAAAATGATAAAGGCGGCATTTAAGATGCCGCCTTTATCATTTTAAACCAGTTTAGTCTCTGATTGAATCAATGTTTGCCTTTCCGCCTGGAACGAATGGCAATACGTTTTCTTCAGGGTCAACTCTTACACGAACAAAGCATGGCTTTGCTGTGCGTTTTGGATCAAAGGCTTTTGTGTACCAGTCTGGATCAGAATCAGCGTCGATTGCTTCGATTCCAAAACCTTCTGCAATCTTAAGAAGATTTGGGCTAGCCATAAATTCGCTGGCAGAATATGTTTTGTCAAAAAGGAACTTCTGCTGCTGGTAAACCATACCAAGTGTTCCGTTTTCAAATACGATAACTGTTACAGGAAGATTGTTTTCTGCAAGAGTTGCAAGCTCCTGAATGTTCATCATAATCGAACCGTCACCACTAAAACAGATAACACGTTTTGCAGGATTAGCCAAAGCTGCACCAATTGCTGCAGGAAGACCAAAGCCCATAGTTCCAAGGCTACCAGAAGTAAGGAAAGTTCTTGGTTCTTCTACCGGGTAATACTGAGCGGCAAACATCTGGTGCTGACCAACATCTGTTGTTACAAGAAGATCAGTTTTCTTTGTTCCAGCCTTTTCTGCAAGTGAAGGAATAGAAGAAATGAAAGAACGAGGATTTACGCTGTTTGCAAAATTCTTATTCTTTTCTTCTGCCTTTGGAGTTCCGCAGTTTACAGAAGCGTTCTTCTGGTTTACGTCCATGATGTATTCGCACCACTTTGTACGTTCTGCAGCAGCGTCTTTGTCTGACTTGCAGGCCTTTTCTGTAACAGATGTAAGTTCCGGGAATACAGATTCAACCTTTGCAACTACGCTAAGGTTTGCTGTCATGATCTTGTTGATTTCAGCAGCATCTACATCAATGTGGATGATTTTTGCGTTTGGACAGAACTTTGCAACAACACCTGTGGCACGGTCATCAAAACGAACACCCGCAGCAATTACCAGGTCGCTTTCGTGCATTGCAACATTTGCGGCATAACTTCCGTGCATACCAACCATTCCTGTCCAGGCTGGGTCAGAATGAGGAATACAGCCAAGTCCCATCAAAGAAGAAACTACTGGCAAACGGTAAGCTTTTTTGAATCCGCGGATAGCCTTAGCTGCTGCAACTGTGTTACAGCCACCACCAAGGTAAAGACAAGGTTTTTTAGCCTTGGAGAGCATTTCTGCCGCATCTGCAAGGATTGTCTTCATTGCGTCAGACTTTGTGTGGAAGCGGATTGCTTTTTCATCTGGCTGTGGCTTTTTGATTTCTGGCCATGCGTCAAATTCGTATTCTGTAAGCTGAATGTTTCTTGGAACGTCGATAAGTACTGGACCTGGACGACCGTTCATGGCAATTTCAAATGCTTCTGGAATTGCTGTAAAAAGTTCAGCGTGAGATTTAATCATTACACTGTGTTTTGTGATCGGGAATGAAAGCCCGAATGTATCTGCTTCCTGGAAAGCATCTGTTCCGATAAGGTTAAGGTTTACCTGTCCTGTAATTGCGATGATTGGAATTGAATCACAACGAGCATCTGCAACTGCTGTCAAAAGGTTCATTGCTCCTGGACCAGAAGTAGCAAGACAAACAGCTGGAAGTCCAGTTGTACGAGTCATACCCTGAGCCACAAAACCACCTGCCTGTTCCTGGCGCACAAGGACGTGATGGATTTTGCTGCGAGTAAGTTCGTCATAAAGTGGAAGAATTGATCCTCCAGGAATACCTGCTACAGTTTCAATGCCATGCATTTCCAACAATTTTACAATAATCTGTGCGCCTGTCTTTTTCATTTCGTTACCTCTATAAATATTTTTTATAAAAATACGGGAAGGAAGGCAGAGGATGGCAAAAACATCCACAGGTCGGAATGATAGTTTCCATGCCGACCTGTGCATGTAGCAGTAAATCGCTGTGCAACAGCGACCTAAAAGGGGGGCTGGGGTCTCCCCAGAGCTAGCGGTTTTGTCATCCTCTGACTGACTGGTAGTATTTTTATAAAAAACTGTTTAACAAATGTTATATAAAAAAAGCTCTCCGTACCGGAGAGCTTTTTGTTTTACGTATATAAATAATTTACATACACAATAGTCACCCGGCCCTGAGCTAAGCTGCTCTCACGACGAGTACGACCAACAATGTGTTTGTAATTGTTTTATTCATAGGTTTATTATCCTTTTTTAAGGAGTTTTTGTCAATTGAAGGGGGCTTTTGAGGAGCAGGACATACATAAAATTTCCTGAACTCTTAGTTTTGCAGCCTTTTAATTTCGCCAATGTATGATTATTCACAAAAACAAGCTCATAGTTAGAATCTTCAGGAAGAACAATTTCTTTTTTATTAGCACCATCTTCAACTGATCCATCAGTTGAAACTTCTGTCGATTCATCTTTTTCTTGAACAACTTCTACGTCCCTGTTTGTTACAAGTAACATTTCTTTAAGACTCATTGTTAATCTTTCGACAGCTACAGTTATTCCACCACAACCAATAAACACAGCACCAATAAAGCACCAGATATATTTAACCGTTTGTTGTGTGCCATAATCATTTCCTTCAACGTGAATTAAGCATAATACCGTCACCAGCTCTTCCAGCTATCAAAACTGCATTTCCTTATAGATTACATACGCCCTACCAGCTTTCATCAGCTTGCGTATGTAATTTCGCGCAAAAAAACGTAAATATGCGGCTTTTTCCCCGTCTGAGCACCTTTCCAGCTATCAAAAACCGCTTTTTTTCTCATAAATTACATACGCACTACCAGCTTTCATCAGCTCGCGTATGTAATATCGCGCAAAAAAAGCATTAGCACGGAAAAACTCAGAACGGGATTCCTGCAGCCCCCTTTTTTTTTACCAGGTTGAAACATTCCACTTACCAGAACTTTCACTTGAAAGTTCGTATCGTGTATCAGAACCTGTAAGATTTATGTTTACAGTCTGAACTCCCTGGTTGTTATTATTAAAGATGATCTTAGTAGCTCCATCTGGAACTTCAATGCTGTATACATTTGATTTTCCATCTACTGTGCCTACATAAGTCATCTCTGTTCCTGGCCATGCCTCTCCAACAGTTCCTACATCAAAGAAGTAAGCACAAACCTTGCTCCATCCCTGATTATTGGCAAACATAACAACAACTTTTGCAGTACATTCTTTACTAGCCACCCCAGAATCTTCATATCCGCCACATGTAGCATAAGCGTAAATTGTCTGACCTTCACTTACTGTTACTGGTGAATTGTATGTGCTGTTCATAGCAGAAGAGCTGAAGCCGTACTTGATTGTAGCGCCGCTTGTTCCACAAGTGATTGTAGCCTTTCCGCCGCTGATGCTGATTACAGGAGTCTTACATGTCTTTACTCCAGAACCACCCTTCTTCCAGATCTTGAAGTTTGTACCAGAGTAAACTTCTTCATATTCAGAATCTGATGGTGTGTAACCGTTACCAATCAATACGATAAGGCTGCCGTTTTCACCAGTGATTTCTGCTGCGTAACCTGAACCGTCTGCTTTCTTTGTTACACGGTCAGAATCATATTCAATACCAACTTCCTTACGAAGGTTGATAAGATAGTCAATGTGCTGGCGGAGTGTATTGGTTGTTCCGGCAACATTCATGTAAGCAATATAAGACTGAGCTGCTTCCAGTCCGCTGTATGGATAAGTTGTGTTACCGTTTCCACCTTCAGCAAATGTAAAGTAGTGGCTCCATGCAACACAAGGAACGCCCGGATGTGTAAGAATCAAGGCATAACCTACACCAATAGAATCTCTGTTCAATTCCCAGTGTCCCTGGTTAGAACCTGTATCGTGGTTATCGATGAATGTTACAGCATCTGATGGCTGGCTGATGTAAAGGTTTGAAGAATCTGCAAGAAGTCCGTAATTATATGAACCTGCAGAGCCACCATCATTCCATGTACAACCAAATACAGCATTCAAAGCACCCTTAAGGGCAAAGTCAAAGGCACGGGAACGCTGACCGCCGTTAGAAGCAGTATTGGTAATCCATCCCTTGATTTCATTTCCCCAGGCACTTGGATTTGAAGCACTGTAACCAGCCGTTGGCCAGTATTCACCTACAGAGAATTCTGCAGAAGACCCCTTGTTGTATTTACCAACATATTCACCGCCAAAGCCCTTAACATAGTCATAACGCCATCCAACGAATCCTGCTGGTTTAAGAACATCGTTCATCCAGTCAATGATTCCCTGCTGAACAACTGACTGTGTATGGTCAATGTCACGGTATGCGCCGTAAGTAGCACCTGTATCAGGATTTCCGGCAGGTTTTCCAATCATATGAGAGTCACCAGAACTTGCAAAACCTTCATCATCAGAACAAATAGCAGTGTAATTAGAACCCTTTACAACACCCCAGCTTGGATTTGTAAAATCACCCCAACAAGTTGTACCTGCACGGTGGTTTACAACTATATCTGCTAGAGCTTTTGCTGGCTGAATAGCCTGAATTACTTCTTTAAGTTCAGAAGCTGTGCCATAATAACTGTTCAAATTATTAAGTTCTGTTGGAGCATAACCCTCAGAAGAACTTGCATCACAAATGCTTGGAGGATTGAACCAAACATAATCGAATGTGTCCTTAATTGCGGCAGCATTATTCTTCATGATGCCGTACCATTTGTACCAGTAAGGACTTGGATTTTCTTTATTCCATGAAGTTCCCCGTGGTGCCGAGTTCCATGTAAATCCCTGGAGCATAACAGCGCTCTTAGAAGAAACTGTCTGCAAAGTAAATGACTTAGAAACAACATCAGAGTTTTCAAGGCCAGACTTAACGGCAATGGCTTTTACAGTCTTGCTGGCTGTAAGTGTAATTGCACCGCTGTAAACTGAACTTGAAGTTGTTGGAACTTTTCCGTCCAATGTGTAATAAATTGTTGCACCGCTTGTGCCACAAGAAATTGTTACGCTTGTTGAATCCTTGAATGGAGTTGTTCCGCTGATAACTGGATCTGCACAAGTTGGAACATCCAGCTTGAACTGTTTTGTTGCAACAGAAGAATTATTGTATCCAGACTTAACTGCAATTGCCTTTACTGTTGTTGTTGCACTTACAAAGAATGCCCCTGTGTACTTGGTACTAGATGCAGAAGGAGTTGAGCCGTCTGTTGTGTAATAAATATCTGCACCGCTAGTACCACAAGTGATTGTTACGCTTGTTGAACCTGTAAATGGTGTTGTTCCAGAAATTGAAGGAGCTGCACATGTTTCTACTTCACCGCCAATCTTTACCTGTTCAAAGATAACTGTTGAGTAAGCGCCTACACCGTAAGATTTTGCACCAGTAATTGCATAATATTCTGCTGCAGTCGCATCATTTGGATCCCAGCTGTTTTCATATTTTTCTGCCCATGAACCAGTATCACAGATACGTACCCACTGATAACCGCTTGAAGGAGCAGGAATTGTAAGTGATTTTTCATCAGAAGTCTGGTTTGTAATCATGGCAAACTTATGTCCGCCAAACTTTGTACCGTCTGTTGTATAACCAAAGTAATTAGAAGAACCGCCTTCAATCCAGGTAGTTGTAGCATCAGTGTGCTTTAACTGAGTAAATGCTGGGTCACTGTGCATCTTAAGCATGCGCTGCATGAAAATGAAGTTACCGTTACGGTTTTTAGTATTATTGAATGTACCAAACTTATTGTCAAAAGAGCCGCTTCCTCCTGTAGAAACTGTATGAGGACTCTTTGTGTTGATCATGTTGTAGTTATTCCAGATGGCATAACTGTCAAGATTGTAGGCATTGTTGTTACCATTCTGAGTACGGCTGAATTCGTCTCCAAGAACGATCATTGGAATACCGCGGGTAAACATCTGCAAAGCAATGTAGTTGCGGGCAGTACGTCTGTAAACTTCAGAAGAAGAACCTGGAATTGCATTCTGATCTCCGTTACCACCGTCGCTTGGACCAAATGGCCATGCAAGTGTGGCGTTACGAGCATTTCCAGCACCAGAATAAGAAGAAAGATCTGCAAGAGTAAATCCGTCGTGAGCAACAACCATGTTTACAGAAACACCGAATTTATCAAGAGACTTAGAACCACTTACATCAGCACCACCATTACCGTTATGACCGTAAATGGCAGAAGTTGCATTCAAATTGTAAAGGTCACGGCCATTATCAGATTTAGTTTCGTTAGTTCCCGAACCACCAACCAGCTTACGGATAACATCACGGTAAACACCGTTCCAGTCACCCCAACCTGAAGGGAAGTTACCAACCTGATAGCCGCTTGGCCATGAACAGTCCCAGGCTTCGGCAATCATTTCTACATTGTTTGCCTTACCAAGATTTCCGATTTCAACAAGAGTCTGAGCTGAAGAACTGAATGTTCCCCAGTCATGATTGTTTTCTACACGACCAAGAACAGGTGCCAGGTCAAAACGGAAACCGTCAACACCCATATCTGTAATCCAGTAAGAAAGAGAATCAATAATCAGCTTTCTAACTGTTGAATTATCACAGTGCATGTTGTTTCCACAACCAGAAGTTTCCCAGTAATTAAGACCGCTTGAACCAAGTTCATAATATGTTGAGTTATCAATACCGCGCATGAAAGTGATTTCAGCCTGCTGGTATGAATCTTTTGAACCGTTATAAGTTCCACCTTCACCAGTGTGGTTATAAACGACATCAAGATATACTTCAATTCCCGCATCGTGGAATGCCTTTACCATTTCCTTGAATTCGCGGGTAGGACCACCGGCAGATTTATCGTAAGCATAGCGGCGGTCTGGAGCAAAGAAGCCGTATGTCATGTAAGCCCAGTAGTTACCGCCGGCTTTATCATCAGGGTTACAGTCGTTGTCTGATTCGTGAACTGGAAGGAATTCGATTGTGTTGATTCCCAATCCCTTAAGGTAATTAGCCATGTATCCGGCACCTTTGTATGTACCACGATATGCTTCAGGAACGTTTTCAACCCCTTCAAAACCTTCGATTCCACTTAAGATTGAAGTAAGATTTGATGCCGAAGTATGTTTTGTAAGTCCCCGAACATGAGCTTCGTAAACACGGGCAGCTGCAGAAGAAATGCCAGGCTTTACACCAAAATCAGTGCTGTCAGAAACTACATAAGCTTTTGGAGCATAAGCTGCTGTATCAATATTGCGGTTTGTTGCACCAGATGTATAAATGGCAGCTGTTTTTGTACCAAGTACTGCTGGATTAGACTTATCGTGAGTCATTTCCTTTGCGTAAGGGTCGAACAAAACTTTGTTAGGATTAAAACGGTTACCGTTAGAGTCACAGTCGCTCTTGAAACCAGCTGATGAACCACCACGTGTCCATGAATCAGAGTAAGTCCAGTTTGGACCCCAGCAACGGAAAGCGTAAATTGCATTCTTAAGGTTTCCGTTTACAGTTACACGCCAGTAATTGTTGCTGTCCTTTGTCATCCAGTAATCATGAAGCGGAGTCGCATCCCCATATGCATTTTCATAAATTTCAAGAAGAACCTTTGTAGCATTCTTTGAATAAAGAACGAAAGATGTTTTATCGCCAGAAATTGTTGCACCTGTCGCAGCAGAACCAGAAGTTGAAGCAACTGAATAATCTCCAGTCGAAGGATGCTGTTCTCCAAGAGTAGGTCTTTTAAATGTCCATGAAACAACTTCTGATTTTCCGAAGCCTGAATCAATGGCAACAGCCTTCAATATAGAACCAACATTTACAGTAATTCCTGAATCTGTGTATTCATTACTTGAAGCAGTAGGTTCGGTTCCATCGAGTGTGTAATAAATAGAAATGCCAGGATCCTGAGATTCATCATCCATAGATCTAGCTTTCAAATATACTTTTGTACTACCAGTAATAAACTGACTGATTTGTTTTCCTGTTGAATCTTCCAAACGAGGAGAAGGTACTTTTAAACTTAATAAGCCAAGATCAATTTCTTCGCCTGCTCCAACTGTAATTGTTTCATTAAAGATTACTGTTGAACCATTCAAAAGACCGTAAACTTTCCATGTTCCAGGAGCTACGTTTGAAATTGTGTTTTTCCCTGCAACCAGTGATGTAACTTTTTCAGAAACAGGATCACAAACCATGATCTCAACATTGCTAATTGCTGAGTCTGAAGTGAAAGTTACTGTAGCAGAATCAATTTTATAGCTATCACCACTCTTTACACAATTATTTTTGATATCGTTTGCAAGTCCATCTGCATCAATTAAAGCGGCATGAATATTTTCTGGAAGATAGCTTTTTACTGTTTCAACAGACAGGGAATCAATTCCATCGTATTTCAATTCAATAAGTTTGTTGAAAACTTCACCTACTTTTGTAGATTCCCAGTTTACCAGAACTGAATTGTTACCGGGATTGATATCTGTAACAGCAGACATTGAAACGCCGGCCATTTTTGTATAAACGTTTTCGATAGTTTCTTTTGCCTGAACTACAACAACACGATTTTTACCGGTCCTGATATTTTTGATTTTAATTCCTTCACCATATCCAGAATTCAACACAACATCTGTTTTAACAATAGGTTCAATATCATCACCAAGCACAGTAATATCACAAGCTGTAATGGTATCTTTATCTAAACTTCTTGCCCCACCCTGTGAAACAATAAGAGATCCATAAAGTGAAACAGGATCATTCTTTGAACTTCCACCATCAAAAGTACAACCTGCAAAAATCAAAACTGAAATTAATGCTGTTGCATTAACCAATATACGCTTAAGAAAACTCATACGCATATTCTCCTATTTTTAAAATAATCACATTTTATTTTATAACAATCCTATTTTTTATAACACAAAATTAGAGAATTCTAAGAAAATACTTTTTTTTCATAATGTAACTAAGAAAAAAAATCGCTATAATAGTAGAACATGTCACTAAATTGCAACGAAATCGATAAAATTCTCGAAGAACTGAAAATAGACGGCTACTTCATACAGGACATCATCCAGCCGGGTTATGACACAATCGCATTCTATACCTATGCCAACGGTGAAGCTAAAACCGTTCTTGTGTGCACAGCCCAGAACTCCTGCCGTATAAACGAAACACGCCGCAAGATCAGCAAAAATGACAAACCTCTCCGCTTTATGGAATTCCTTCGCTCTAAAATCAAGGGTTCTAGAATCGTCCAGGCAAAACAGATCGGCCAGCAGCGCATCATCAAGATGGACCTGATACACGGAGACGAACAGTTCATCCTTTACTTAAGACTTTGGTCAAATGCCGCAAACCTTATCCTTTGTGACACCGAAAACAATATTCTGGACACAATGTTCCGCCGTCCTGCAAAAGGCGAAGTGACAGGAGGAAAATTTGTGGTACCGGAAGACAACGGCAACCACAAGGTATGGCCTGTAAGAGATTTTGCAGAAATCGCAGAAGAATATGCCGCAGCTCACCCAGACTATCCAGACCTCAGCTTTAACCAGAAGGTTGATATTTGGTACAGCGAACACGCCCAGACACTTTCCCGGGAAGCTTTGCTGGAACAAGCAGAAAAATGGTACAACACAACCCACTCCCGCATGGTGAATGCTCTGGAAAAGCTTAAGGCAAAGCAGCTGGAGTTTTCTAACTGCGACCAGCTTAAGCACTACGGGGACCTGATCCTTTCCTACAGCTATTTGATTGACGGCAGCTCCAGATTCCTTGAATGCGAAGATTATGACACAGGAAAAACTGTCCGCATTCAGATCGATCCAGACAAGAACGCCCAGTCTAATGCCGGAGAATATTACGAGCGCTACAAAAAAGCCCAGTCTGGTGGTGAAAGCCTTGTTCACGACATTGAAATTGCTCAGAAAAAAATTGAAAAAGTTGAAAAAATGTACCAGGAAATGCTGAATGAACAGAATCCTGTGCGCATCGAACAGCTTTTGCGAAAAGATACAACTCCTAAACAGCAAAAGAAGAAGGAGCATCCTGGCCTGGATTACACAGTCAACGGCTGGTACATCCTGGTAGGCCGTGATGCCAACGAAAACGACGAACTTTTGCGCCATCACGTTAGAGGTTCCGACATGTGGCTTCATGTAAGAGATTTTCCCGGGGGCTACGTATTCATTAAAAACCGACCTGGAAAGACTGTCCCATTAGACATCCTTCTTGATGCGGCAAATCTTGCTGTTTACTACTCAAAGGCTCGTAACGCAGGTAAGACTGACCTTTACTACACCTTCGTCAAATACCTTCGCCGTGCCAAAAATGGACCAAAAGGACTTGTTCTTCCAACTCACGAAAAAAATCTTTGCATAGAACCGGATAAGGATCGACTTGCCAGACTGGATTCTATACGACAGGAAAATGAAATATGAAAACTAAAAAAAACAGCAAGCTTCAAAAGCCATTCTCTGAATATTCTGCCTTTGTGCCTTTCCTTAAGTTGCCTGCCCACAAAGAATCCAGAGCTGCGGTATTCAACCTTGTTAAAAATGCCTGGAAAAGCTTTGTTCTTATCCAGCAGAAACAGAAATACGGCATCACCCACATACCAGTAGTTCACGTTGATCACAGACTGGACCAGCAGATTCATTTCACACCTTCAAAAGTTAAGATCTATCTGGACTTCGTCTGGTTCTTCTGCCGCATCATTGCCATGCTGATAAAAAAATTAGGTGTAAAGGAAGCAATTCCTTTGTGCGCAGGTTTTGTGAACTTTATTGCAGACCTTTATGCAAAAGCAGGTTCGGTTTACTCAACAACCCTTACAACAACAGACAGACCTAAGTACTACGGGTCACCAAGATTCATCATCATCCACACCTTCGATCCTCACCTTTTGTGCGTACCAAGTCTTCACGTTGCAATCGTTGCGGGAACTTACGGCTACATCCGCTCAATTCTTGATAAAACATCTTTCTCTGATGAAGAAAAGGCTCAGATTCTTAAGGACATCTATTTCTGGTCTTTGAAAATCACCGAATCAGTCCTTTATGTTAAACAGCACAGCATCAACTGTGTGGCAGGTGCCATGTATATGCTTTCTGCGGGATTTGATGAAGGTCTCTGGACAAAGGATGACGCAGAATCTTACCTGGACAAGCTTTTTGAAGATGCTGATGATGTTTTCCCACAGGATGTTGTGGAAATTCGTAACTACATGAAAGAGATGTACAACAACCTTCTGGAAGAAAATAAAAAAAGCCAGCTGTGGCAGCAACCGCTGTTCAACTGGCTCTCGAATTACAAGAATTAGATTTTTCAAACCACGAACCACACTAAATACACGAAACAATAAAAACCATTTCGTGTTGTTTCGTGTTTTTCGTGGTTTATTATTTTAACCTAAAAGCGTTCAGCTTTGCCTTTTTTCTGTTTGTACAGACCGGCAGAACCTGCACGAGTTGCCCGTTCTGTCTGAGTGTGTACGTTTGGACGGCTAGACTTTCCCTTACGATCAAAGTTTCTTTCGCCGCGGCCTTCCGGCTTTCCGCCAAAATCACGGTTTCTTCTTCCACCACGGTGTCCGCCACCTTCTCTGCGTTCACCAAAGTCTCCGCCGCCAAAGCCGCCTCTTCCGCGGCCTCCACGACGAGTTCTTCCGCGACCGCCTTCAAAGCTTTCAGCAGATTCTTTTACGTCTACATGCATGTGTGGAACGTTTCTTCCGTTCTTGCAAAGTTCAAGGGCACGGCGAGCCGCATCCTTTGGAAGACTAACAAGAGAGAAGTTAGAAGAAATGTCGATACGGTCAACAAGTCTTCCTGGAATATGAAGCATTTTGCTAAAGTAGTCAGCGATTGTGCGAGGATTGTAACCGTCCTTGCGACCAAGCTGGATGTAAAGGCGAACCTGATCAGCCAAAGCGCCGTGCTGGGCAATGCGTCCGTAACGTGATTTGTTCAACTTTTCGCCATACAAAACAGAAAGAACCGAAGCAAGAACTGCCTGTGGATCGTTGTTTTCTGTAAGTTCAGCAGCCATCTTTTCAAATTCTTCGCTGGCTTTGATAAGTTCGTAATGTTTTTCTTCTGCAACAGGAGCTTCTGCAGCTTCTGAGTTTTCGCCTTCACCTGCAAGAATGTAAGCGTTTTCGTTAGCTGCCTTGATTTCTTCTTCTGTTACATCATCTTCGTCACCGGCCCCCTTTTCAAGGCTGGCAACATATTCTCCAAGACCAAGCTTGCTCTTAAGCTGACCAAAAATGCGGCCACGCTTTCTTTCAAGAACTTCGTCGATTGTAGGAATCTGTTCTTCCTTCATTTCGCCCTTAGAAGCCTTGCGAACTGCCCGCTGCAGGAATCCAAGCTTGCGGGTTTCCTGTGGAGCAACGAATGTAACTGCAACACCTTCTTTTCCGGCTCGTCCTGTACGACCAATACGGTGAACGTAAGTAGCACCGTCAAAAGGAAGAGAATAGTTTACAACGTAGTTCAGATCCTTAATGTCGATACCGCGGGCAGCAACGTCTGTAGCTACCAGGATGCGGGTTTTCTTTGTCTTAAAGCGGGCAATGATCTTTTCGCGCTGAGCCTGTGCAATATCTCCGTGAAGAGCCGCAACTTCGTAACCTTTTTCGTCAAGGGAACGGGTTACTGTATCAGCATCATGCTTTGTCTGTGTAAATACGATTCCGTAGAAATCGTCAGCGTAGTCGATCAAACGAACAAGAGCTTCTGTCTTGTCACCTTCACGAACAACCCAGAATTTCTGATCGATAAGAAGAGGTTCATCAACAACTCCTTCTTCTTCAACGATTTCGTAGTCACCCATAAATTCGCCGGCAATCTTAAGGATTGGTTCTGGCATTGTGGCACTAAAAATCAAAATGCGGGCATCAGGATTAGCCTGCTGGAAGATTTTTTCGATATCATCGATAAATCCCATGTCCAGCATTTCGTCACCTTCATCAAGGATGAAGTATTCAATCTTGCTGATGTCCAAAGTTCCGCGTTCAAGGTGATCCTGAATACGACCAGGAGTACCAACAACAACTTCTACACCTCTTTTAAGATCCTTGATCTGTGTAGAATAAGAAGCACCACCGTAAAGCACGCAGCTTCTTGGTGATTTTCCTTCTGTAAAGGACTGCATTTCTGTACAAGTCTGAATTGCAAGTTCGCGAGTTGGCTCAAGAACAAGAGCCTTTACTGTACCCATTGTTCCACGGAGCTTCTGTACGATTGGAAGACCAAAAGCTGCAGTCTTACCTGTACCAGTTCTGGCACGGGCAATGATATTTGCGTCTCCTGTCAAAAGTCTTGGAATAGCCAATACCTGAATTGGTGATGGTACCTTAAATCCTTTCTTTTCAATTGCTGCAAGAGTATCTTCGTCTAAACCTAAATCTTCGAAAGAAATATCAGCGTCTGATTCATCAGCATTTTCAATCTGTGAATCCATAGGAACGATTTCATCGTCCAAAATTTCGTTTTCTTTACTCATTAAAAATCCAAAAATAT
The DNA here is from genome assembly GCA_045616085.1 of Treponema sp. GTDB lineage: Bacteria > Spirochaetota > Spirochaetia > Treponematales > Treponemataceae > Treponema_D. Next base: position 39,128 of record JAZLGB010000055.1, on the reverse strand, counting down.
AATAATTAAAAAAGGTAGTTGCTTATAATAGATTATTACGCACTTCTTTACAATGTAATTGAAGAAAATTGAAAATTTTGGAAAAACGTGCTAAAATATTTAAATATGAGTGACACAAAGTTTAACATCGATCAGAAAATCGTTTACCCTAGCCAGGGCGTTGGCTTAATTACAGAAATCTTTACAAAGAATTTCCGCGGTACTGACATGCAGTACTACAAGATTTATATTGAAGCTTCAGACATGATCGTCATGGTTCCAGTTGAAAAGGCAGAAGACCTTGGAATTCGTGCAATCGTTGACGCTGCAGAAGCTGAAAAAGCTCTTAACTCTCTTGCAGATGATTTTGAACCAATTACTTCAGACTGGAAACTCCGTTACCAGATGAACCTTGACCTTCTTAAGAAGGGAACAATCGCAGACATTGCAGCAATCGTACGCTGTCTTTATAACCGTTCAAAGGTAAAGGAACTCCCAATCCTTGAACGCAAACTTTACGATCAGGCAAAGAAACTTCTTGAAGACGAAATCTCTATCGCTATGGGCATTTCAGCAAAAGAAGTTGAATCAATGATCCACCTTAAACTTGAACCACCAGGATCTACTCCAAAGGTTAAGCACATCATCGAAGACTTTGACGACGAAGATGATGACTTGATGGACGATGTTTCATCAAAGAAGAAGAAGAGTGACGATGACGATGATGATGATTCCGACGATGATTCAACAGACGACATGGACTCTGGAGACGATTTTAACGACGAAGATGATGAATAATACAGACTGCAAGGTTGGTGTTGTTATCTGTGCTGCCGGTTCTTCAACAAGATTCGGCAGTTCAACAAAAAAGGAATATCTTCCACTTGAAACTGGAACTGTTCTTTCAACTTGCGCTAAAAAATTCATTAAATCACTTAATATAACTGCTTTGGTAATTACTGTTCCTAAAAACGGACAGGAAGCTGCCAAAGCAGCTTTATTTAACGACACCTCCATCAAATCAGAATTAGAAAAAAATAACGTACTCTTTACAGAAGGTGGAAGCACCCGCCAGGAAAGCGTTTTTAATGCTATAAAATTGCTTTCTGAATCAGCAGATGCTCCTGAATACGTGCTCATCCATGACGGCGCAAGACCTTTTGTGACAGAACAGATCATTTGTGACACAGTTCAGGCAACTATCCAGCACGGAGCGGCCTGTCCTGGCACAACTCCCGTGGACACTCAAAAGCTCTTGGACAACGAAGGCTTTATCATCCAGCATTTGACCCGTTCCCTCATGAGCGCCGTTCAGACACCTCAGGGCTTTAAGCTAAAGGAATTGCTGGACGCTCACTTTAAAGCAAAAAAAGACGGAAAGGTATACACAGATGATACAGAAATCTGGGGAAAATACGTTGGTCCGGTAAAAGCTGTTCAAGGTGATGTTTGCAACAAAAAAATCACTTTTGCCAGCGATTACGAAAAACAGGAAAACAAAATGAATACAATCAGAACAGGACTTGGCTACGACATTCATCGTCTTGTAGAAGGACGCAAGCTTATAATCGGTGGAATTGAGTTCCCATTTGAAAAAGGCGAAGACGGACATTCCGACGGAGACGCATTGCTTCACGCAATTACAGACGCACTGCTTGGTGCCAGCGGCATGGGTGACATCGGATCTTTCTTCCCTCCAGAAGAAGCAAAATGGAAGGATGCAAACTCTGTAATGCTTTTGCAGACTGTTTGGGAAAAAGTAAAGGCTGCAGGCTGGAAGCTGGAAAACCTGGACTGTGTTGTAAAGCTTGAAAAACCAAAGTTCCTGCCACGTCGCCAGGAAGTAATTGATTCCATTGCAAAAGCCCTTGGTGTAGAAAATAACAGAGTGTTCGTTAAAGCAAAAACCGGCGAAAAACTAGATTCCGTCGGTTCTGGCAATGCAATAGAGGCATGGGTTACATGCCTCCTTTCAAAATAACTGATTAGTAGATAACGGCTACAGATTCTTTCTTCATAGAACCTGTAAGGATTCCACCTTTTACAGTGAACTTAACGCCGTTTGCCTTATCAACATAAACACCATCAGCAAAGGCCACAGGGATAGAAACCTTGGCCTTTTTTGTTGGATTGATGTTTACAAGAACAACACCCTTGTCACCACGTTTAATGGCAAGCAAAGTTGTATCTTCGCCGTTCAAAAGTTCTTCTGGTTCACCAACCATTGCTGTGCGGAATTTGTTTACAGCAACAACTTCTGGATGGAAGTATTCATCGTTTCCTGCATCTCCAATCTGAGAAACTCCAGGGAACTGTACCCCTTCTGCTCCTTTAGGACGATTAAAGAACAATGGTGTTCCACCAGCACGGGCAGCAATTATAGCCCAACCCATTCTAAGCTGAGCGTGCTTAAGTCCTGCTGATTCCCCCTGATTTGCATAAGTATCATGGCTTTCTACCCAGGTTACAAGCTTGTCTGCAGCAACAGGATGCTTCCAGTTTACAAGTCCCTTTGCATTCAGTTTATTTGACCACAATGAACTTCTGATTACACCACCGTAATTGCTGGCAGTTTCAGACAGGTATTCAGCATAAGCTTCTTCACGGCTTGCACCACCCTGCAAAACTTCACCATAAATGAAGAGTTCATCTGCACGATGAAGTGATTCACCTTTAATAGACTTACGACCAGTAAAGATTGGCCAGAAGTCATTTTCCTTTGCATAAGGATCTTTCTGGTCATCAGGAAGGCCGATGTGCTTTGCAGTATCATAACGGAATCCGTCTGCACCACAGTCAATACAGTCATTTACATACTTCATGTAGTATGCCTGAAAATCAGGATTTTCTGTATTAACATCAGGAAGGCCACCCATAGAGTGTGTAGTTACCTGATAACGATCACCGTAGTTTGTAATACCCCGTTCAGCATTTTTGTGGAAAAGCTTTTCCATTCCGCCAACAGCATCCAGCAAATCCTTGCTAATTTCTTTAGTTCTTGGAGTTGTATGGTTTGGAAGAACGTCTACAATAACGCCAATGCCGTATTCTTCGGCCTTTTTGTTCATGGCAATAAAATCTTCCCGGGTACCAAGCTGGTAGTTTCCGATTTTCCAGTCTGTAGGCTGGTAGTGATAATACCATTTACCTGTAAGATCTGCTCCCATCAAATCCAGTCCACCGTAATCACCAACCAGACACTCGTTTGCAGGCGATGTCTGAACAGCAGTAAATCCTGCGGCAGCAATCTTATCCATGTTTTTTTCAATAGTTTTAAAAGACCAGCACCAAGCGTGAAGAATGGCTCCATCTTTAATCGACTGTTTAGTCTGAGCATAAAGGCTAAGACTACAAGCAAAAATTGTTGTAAATGCAATAATTCTTTTCATGCATTTGATTATAAAATGGAATTTTCAAATAGACAAAAAAAATCGGAAGAATCTGATAGATTTTTCCGATTTTACTATCATTCTGATAGAAATTATTAATCACTAGGTAATTCCAGCAGAAGTTCAATTTCGTTCTGTGTTCGTTTAAGGGATTTAGCAATTTCTGCAACTGTCCATCCCTGTCGCTTAAGCTGCTTAACCTGCTCTCTTTCCTGTGGAGTGATATGAGAATCAGGTTTTGCTGGATTCTTTGCAATGTCAGCCTTTGCAATTGACTGGAGCAATTTGAACTTGCCGTCAACTTCGTTGTTCATTTCCTGGAGACGCTGTTCAATACGGCCAACTCCCTGGCGGGCAGAATTGATGCTGTCCAGACGGCTTTCTGTATCAGAAAGGATTTCCTGAAGACTGTTAAGTTTTGCAACGGCTTCTCCAATCTTTGGACCGTGCTTAAGAAGTTCATCAACATTGTGCTGAACATCGCGGATTTCTGCTGGCAGACTTTCTGACTGACGGGCACATGCTCTAAGACGGTCTTCCAAGGCCTTAAGATTTTCAAAAGAAGTATCAACATCTTTAAGAACGCGGTCGATTACTTCGTTCTTCTGTTCAAGGCGGTCGTAACGACCTGCGATGGCAGAAAGAGTGTCCTGGAAATCACGAACCTGTACTTCCATTGTCTGAAGGTCATCGTAAGTAGTTGTAAGGGTTCTGATTTTTTCGTCAATCTGACCGCTGAGGCTGATCATTCTTTCATAACGCTGAGCGATTGAATCAATCTTTGTTTTCTGCACTTCAAAAGCGTCAATCTGACTTTCAGTTTCGTTCTTCATCTTAACAATCTGGTTAAACTGAGCGTTAAGATCTGCGGCGATATCCTTAAAGCCTTCAATTCTTTCAAAGTCACCTTCAAGAGAAGCGATTTTATCATCAAGGGCTTTCTTAAGCTGATCAGCTTTTTCATATACAGAGATCTGTGAGCGAACAGCCTGAAGTTCCTTAGCCAACTCGCTCATCTGAGTCTGCATTGTGTTAGAGTACCCCTGCATGTTCATTACAAGTTCACTCTGATGAGCCTTATTTGTTTCGTAAGCAGTCTGGATTTCTGAGTTAAGATCCTGAATCTTACGGCTGGCATCTGCATTCTGATCACGGACTCTTTCTTCTGTGTCCCTAAGCATCTGTTCGTACATCTTCTTGAGCTGTTCAAGGATTGCCTTGGAACGATTTTCGTATTCAGCAACAGACTCATCTGCCTTCTGGGAAAGATCTTCAATTTTACGGGTGTTCTGATCAAAAATCTGAGAGTATTCGTTATCAACGTATTCTTTTGCGTCATTAACCTTGTGGAGAGCAGCTTCTTTAAGACCTTCAAGCTCTGAGTTGAAGATCTGCTTAGATTCATCCAGCTGATGCTTAAGCTGAGCTTTCCATGCGTTGAATTCGCTGATTGTCGAGTCTACAGAAGAAATGCTGTTTTCCTGACGAGTCTGGATCGATTCCTGGAAGTTCTTGAGTTCTTCCAGCATTTGTCCCTGGAGCTTGTTGATTTCATCACCAATATTCTTCTGGTTTCTTTCGATAGCGTTTTTAAGGGCTTCGTCTGAGCTTTCATCAACCTTGTTTACCTTTGTCTGCATTTCTGAGGCAAAGTTAGAGATAAGCTGCTTGATCTCGTTGATGTGATCGTTGGCAGAAGCTTCAGCCCCGGCGATACCATTAGCAATACGGGCAGCCTGCTCATCACTTCTGCTCTGAACGGCAGCAAGCTTTTCCTTAAGGTTATCATTGTATTCAGATTCAAGTTCACGGCGCTGATTTTCGTATTCAGTTGTGAATCGGGTAATCTTTCCGTCGAAATCGTTTTTCCATGTTGCAAGCTCATCATTGATCTTGTCACCACGAGTTTTCAGATCCCGGTCAAAGTTTTCTTCAAATCCGGCAAGCTTTTCAGCCATGCTGCCGATTGCAGTATTCTTAAGGTCTTCGATCTTGTTTTCAATGATATTAAGATCGTTTTCAAGCTGATCGCTGTTCTGCTTGATTGAAGCTGCAAACTGAGCGTGCTTCTGCTGCTGTTCCGACGCAAAACTGTCGAATACAGCCAGTGTCTTTTTGCTGACTTCTTCCATGGCAGCCTTAAGGTTGCTTTCAAGGAAGTCAATTTCACTACCGCTGGCTTCAATTTTAGAAAGACGGTATTCCAAGTCCTTCTTGTAAGCAGCCAGAGATTTATCAACATCAGCAAGAGCAACTGTCTGCTGCTCTTCGCACATCTGCTGGATTTTAGCACCAGAGTTCTTAAGCATTTCGCTAAGCTGTGCAATCTTTTCGTTTGACTGTTCACGGAACTTTTCGATCTGAGCATCAATTGCCTGAACCTTTTCGTTAAGCTCAGGTTCAACTTCATCAACCTTTTTAAGGGCTGTTGCACATTCTTCTTTTACCCGGGCAACAGTGTTTTCTGCGGTCTGAACAGACTCAGCAACGTTTGTGCTGATTGCCTGAAGTGTATCTGCCAGCTGACTCTTAACGGTTTCGATTTTAGCGTCAATCTTTTCATTACATGCATCGATTTCGCTTTCTGCCTTTTTAGCAAGCTCATCATAGGTTGCAATGGAACCTTCCATACGGCTTGTTAAATCGTCCAGCTCTCTTCTAAGAGAAGCTGTTGCTTCAGAATATTTGTTGTCCAATTCCTGGAAAGAGGCATCACATTCAGATTTAAAGCTCTGTGCAGAAACTTCATACTGATTTCTAAGATTTTCAAAAGTATTTCCGTACTTTGAATTGAAATCTTCCAGATTCTTGTTGTAGTTGTCGTTAAAGCTCTGGAAAGCCTGTTCGTATTCAGCGTTGAACTGACCCATTCTTGTAGAATAATCAGTCTGAACTTCACGGAGAAGGTTTTCATAAGAAGCCCTGATCTTTTCTGCATCTGCCTTAGACTGAGCTTCAAAGGCTGCGTTGGAATCCATAACCTTCTTGTTCACAACCTCATAAGCCTGATCGTACTGCTGTTCAAGTTCAAGAATGCGCTTGTTATTCTTACCGTCAATTGATTCAAGGGAAGCTTCGTAGCGTTCCTTGATTGTATTAACTGCAGCCTGGTATTTAGCAGTAAGGGCGTCGATGTAAGCCTTTGACTTTTCTTCAGCAGCCTGCATTTTGGTAACAAGGTCCGCAATACGGGCATCGCTCTTGCCACCAGCTCCTTCCAGCTGCTTTGAGTATTTTTCGCTAAGAATGTTCATACGTTCATCATACTTAGCGGCAATTTCATCAATATGAGCCTTACACTTTGCATCCAAATCTGTAAGATTCTTTTTCATGTTAGCAACAACTGTTTCTGTAGTTGTCTTGTATGTCTGCTGAACTTCTGCCGATTTAACTTCAAGCTCTTCTTCCATTTCTGAAGTCTTCTGCTTTAATCTTGCAGAAAGTTCCATGTAGAATTCGTTGTATTTTTTGTCCAATTCCACAGTCTTTGATTCTGCGGCAGTGCTGATCTTTGTTGAACGTTCGTCGATGAGCCCCTGAACTTCCGCAAGCTTTGCGTTGAACTTATCCTGAAGCTGCTGAACAGAAGCCTTAAGATTTTCATCCAGCTGAGCAACACTCTGGTTCATTTCCTGAATGTAAGCATCGCTGCGTTCCTGAGCTTTCTGGCTAAGATGTTCAAATGCTTCATCTTCCAGCTTGTTGGCCTTAAGGCTTGCTTCTTCATATACGGCAGAAATTTCTTTCTGGAACGAAGCCAATGCCTTCTGAGCACTTCCTTCAATCTGAGTGATGTCAGCCTTAAGCTTTTCACCATGGCTGTCATACTGTTTAAGGAGTTCGTTGCCAAGAAGACGCAGCTGGTTCTGGTTCAATTCAGAGAATTCTTTTGTAACCTGTGGGATTTTCTTTTCTATTTCAGAAAGATTCTTGTCCTGAGCGTCCAGACGGCTGTTCAATTTATCTACTACAATTGATTCTTTCTTTACCAGCTGAAGGTTTTCTTCAACCTTTGCAGTCATGTTGATGAGATCGTTTAAAACTTCGTCATAAGATGAGATCTTTTCTTCTATATTCTGAACTGCAGCGGAATCTCCGGAAAGACGTTCTGCCATCTTCTTGAATTCTTCCACCTTGCCTTCCAGAACTTTTACGGCTGCCGCAGCCTGCATCTGTTCTGTCTTAAGAGCAGCCGCGCTGGAATTGATCTGCTTTTCCCGTTCGATTAAAACCGCTTCAAAATCAGCCTGACGTTTATTGATGTAACTCTTAACTTTTTCAAGTGAATTGTTGTCTTTATCTAAAGTATGAAGAAAATAAGACACTGCTGCCGCAATTGCAGCAGCAATAAGAATAGTTACAACTGACATTTTTTAATCCCACCCATTTAAACTGTTAGTTATATAGTTAGTTTAGTACAAATTCACGCAATTGACGATACTTAGAGAAAGTAACGTCTGCATTCTTTACCTTAAGGAACTTGAAGATTCTGTATCTCCAGGCAAGAAGATAAGCGCTCTTCATACCGGCAGCCTTTGAACCTTTCACGTCGTACTTGCGGCTGTTTCCTACATAAAGAATCTTTTCTGGCGCAATATTAAGCTGCTCAGCCATCTTTATGAAAGAATATGGATCCGGCTTAAGGGCTCCCAGAGCTTCTGTTCCCAAAACCACATCACAATACTGCTTAACACCCCAGATTTCCCCTTTCTGTTCCGGTGGAAAGTCAGACAGCAATGCAATCTTAAAGCCTGCATCCTTGAATGCTTTGATTGTTTCTACACATTCCTTGTAGCAAGGAATAATCTTGAAATACTTTTCCAGTCCCTTGTAGACGATCTTTTCCAGTTTTTCTTCTGCCTTTTCAACAGAACAATGAAGATGTTTAGCCATCTTTTCTGCCTGGATACGGCGGAACTCTGGATTTGGTTCCATACCATGAAGCTCGTTTCTTACAAGGCCATAATGAAGGAAGAAAATTGCATGATGAACGTAATGAACCCATGAAATCAAATGGATTCTCCATTGAGCGTATAATGTCCCGTCGATGTCAAATGCGATTGCTTCAATGTCGCCTAAATTCTTTACGTTCACATTTCCTCCAAATAAATGTATTAGCGTTTAATGATACTATAGTCAAAGCGAGCCTGTCCATCGTTTAAGGCCCGCGCAAAACGCCATTTTGAGATCTGCTCCTTAATTTCTGACTGAATTGCCATAGGAAGAGCAGATGAAGGCGTAATAGTAATACCTGCCAAAGGAACGTTTCCTTCTGCAAGAATACGGAAAGTAATGACAACATTACGAGTGCTGTCGATAAGCTTTGCGTTTTCGTCTGAAATTTCGATACATGGTTTTGATGGATCCAGAAGAACTCTGGCAGAACCATCTGTCATTGCCAAAGCAAGTTTTCCGTCAGAGTTTGTACTTACACCAACTGAAGCTGTAGACTTCAAGCCATTTGCCGCACTCATTGAATAGCTTGTGCTGGAAATATTGCTCAAAGCGCTGGCAGTTGAAGAAGATGCTGTTGTTCCCGCAGAGGATTTTGCGCTCTGGCTTGTAACTGCCTTGTTAGCAGAAGTTGCTGTTCCCGCAGTACCGCTTAAGGCAGCACCGTTATCAATGGACTTTGCCGAAGAAGAACTGCTGCTGGAACTTGTACTTGAACTGGAACTGTTTTCCGTAAAGTTCATGTTTTCCCAATCAGGGCTTTTCTTTGAAGAGCTGGTAGACTGTTCTGCCATAAGTTCTTCAACAGACTTCTTGTATTTGATGGCAGCCTTCTGTGGTGCCGGTGTTGTCTGTTTTGGTGCCTCTGCAGGCTTTGAAGCAGCCGGTTTAGGAGCCGCAGCCTTCGGCTGCTCTGCAGTTTTTGGTGCAGCCTTAGGAGTCTCGCTGGATTCCTGCTTTTTCTGGACAGCCTTTTCTGCCTTTTCCTGAGCAGCAGGTGCTGGTGCAGAAGCGGCAGCCGCAGACGAAACCTGTTTGTCTGACTTCTGTTCAACTACAGGAGCAAGAGTGATTCGTACAGTCTTGTACTTCTTCTTGTGAAATCCTGGAGAAATGGCCAGCAAAATCAAAAGAATGAACCACAAAATACCAGTACCAACCACAGCAAGTCGCATGGCCTTAGCCTGAGTTTCATCAGTTGCGTATTGATCGATATATTTTTCTACCTGGTGTCTTATTTTCTGCATTATTTCTTTTCTGTAGTTCTCAAATTGATTGCGGCATAACCGCTCTGACGGATTACGTCGAACAACTTTACGATTGTTCCGTTTGTAACCTGATCGTCAGCTTCAATTGTAATTGGGAATTCAGACTTCTTAGTCTTTTTAGTATCGAACTTTACAAGCTCTGTACCCAAAGTCTTAAAAGAAACCTGCTTATCGTTGAACCACAAACCGCCGTTTTTGTCGGCAGTAATTGTGATGCCCAAATTTGATGTAGCTTCAGCAGTTGTGCTTTCTGGAAGATTCAAGTTGATTCCAGGCAGCACAGCAAAAGTTGTGGAAACAAGGAAGAAGATGATCAGCTGGAAAACAACATCCAGCATAGGAGTCATATCTACTGAAGCATTAACGTTTCTGCGTCGTGCTCTTAATCTCATTATTTAACTCTTCCTGTAAGTCTGATTACGATATTTGTAATGTTAGCTTCCATTTCTACGATGCGGCGGTTAACACGGCTCTGGAAGTAGTTTGTAAAAATCAAAGAAGGAATTGAAACCACAAGACCTGCAACAGTTGTTGTAAGGGCTTCACCAATTGAACCGGCAAGCTGAGTTGGATCACCCATGGCACCGCTGTTTGTAGAAAGAACACCAAAAGCCTTGATGTTACCAGTTACAGTACCAAGCAAACCAAGAAGTGTCGCGATGCTGGCAATTGTACTGAGGGCAGTAAGAAGATGTTCATAGCGGGGAATAACTGCGTCCATTTCTGCTTCAACTGCATCACGCATATCCCGTTCTTCCCAGTGACGGCAATCCAATGCCTTCTTAACAACCTGTGCAGTTGGAGTGTCTGCTTCGGCACAGCTAACTGCAGCAGCCTCAAAATTTTCCCCATCAAGGGAGTTGTTCAAATCGTACATCAATTTGATGTCACGCTTTTTTGTAACATAAAAATAGTAGCAGCGTTCAATAATGATGAAAGTTGCAATGATTCCACATAATACGATTGGCAGCATCAAAATACCGCCGGCTCTTAAAGCTCCAAACATTCTCTTTAATCCTCTTTATTTTGTTTTTTTCTATTCATTAGAAGAAGAATTTTACCAAAGCTGTAACAGATCCGCCTCGGCTGATATATTCGCCAGCGTAATCACGTTCTTCTCCAATTACTAATTTTACAACATCATTTGTTGAAATCGCAAGTCGAACTGCATTTGTTAGGCGCCAGAATACGCTAAGGTCAATTACAGGCACGTGATCCGCACCAGAATCGATTGCCATGGCAAAACAACCGTCAAAGCCAACACGTCCATCCTTATCCTGAAGGGAAACGCTGAAATCAACTGTATCAGCATCTTCGGCAGCAGGAACATCAACCCAGTGAACCTTCCAGCCGGCAGAGAAATTGGCAATTCCGATGCGGGCACTGAAGTTCACGTCTGTGTTGAACTGAGTCATATCTTCAACTTCATATCCGTACTGACCAAAAGCAAAAGCAGAAGCTTCGTATACAGGATGACAGTTACCGTTTCCGTAGGCTGTTGTGCGGAATTCACCGTCAACATTCAAAGTAAAACGATCCTTAATAGGAAGACTCATCAAAGCGCGGCCATACCAGTCACTTGTTTCGTTAGGAAGAGCTGAAAGTGCAGAAAACTTATACTGTTTTTCAATCTGACTAACTTCCGGCATAACTGAATCGATACCGCCGGAAAGGCTCATAAGAATCTTTCTTGATGAAATTGAAGAACTGAAGCCAAAATCAACACCACAAGTAAATGGCACCACAACATCATTGTCACCAATCAGATTGCCAACAACTGCAGCTGCTTCGCCGTAAACATGAACCACATCATTCTTCCAGCCAACATTCACGCTGAAATCACCGCGGTTCGCATTTTCTGTTCCATCAAAAGAATTCTTTACGTCTGATTCCAAAGTGTAAGCCGCACCGATTGAAGAATAGAATCCCTTTGTGCCCCAGGAAAACTTTAATGCAGGAGAAAGTGAAAGCACGCTGACATTTTTAGCATAATCTTCAATTGGAGAAACAGGAGTTCCTGTAACTGTTGCGTGACGGTTATACCAGTCCCCGTCCAGTCCAACATTCAACGCAAAACCGTTTGGAATTGTCCAGTCAAAGTTTACAGCTCCACCCAAAAATTCCTGTGTTACGTTACTGATGTTGTCGAACTGGTTCTGCAGGCCGTTGTCGATTGATTCAAACTTGCCGTTCATCGAAAGCTTTGTCTTTTTTGTCTTGAAAAGCTTGTCGGCAGCAATGTAAGTGTCTCTGTCAGAGTAGCCGGAAGTTACAGACTTTCCAGCGTAACCGTTAGCAGAATCATGGCCGAACTCAACCTTGAAAGGACTGTATCCTGTCTGACGGTAAATCTTGAAATTACCTGTAATAAGACTTGGGAAACCGCCTCCAGCAAGCCCTTCAACATAAATTGTCTTTTCTGGAGCAACAGTCACAACACTATCGCTGTTGATGCTTCCGGCTTCAGATGATTCTGGCAGTTTTGGCATTACGTTTTCAATCTTTGCATCAGCCGATGGCAGAACATCTGTAAAATCAGAGATAGCGGATTTTCCAACCTTTGGAGCACCACCTGAAATTACCGTAGAAACATCAGGCAAGGAGATTTCTTCAACCTCTTCTGACTGAGCCCAGATAAAACCGCAGGCCATAGCCGCAGCTGTCATCAAGAATATTTTTTTGCACTTCATCATATTTTTTCTCACCTTAGTTATCAGTTTTTACAGCCTTAGCCTGTTTTGTTGATGGATAAAGCTTTTTAAGTTCTACCGCTGTAGCGTTTGCATCTGCACGTAAACCTGCCGCGATAAAAGCGTCATAAGCATTATACATTGTTGCCGCAGCTTCCTCACTTCTACCGCATTCACGGTAATACTGGGCAGCCTTAAGATTCATTTCTGCAGAAGTCTTGTTTTTCTGCTGATTTCTGTATGCCTGACCAAGGATATCCGCATTCTGAGCTGCATACAAAGTTTCTGAACGGTCTTTGTTGAATTTTTCCTGCAAAGGAAGCAGCTGTTCGGCAAGCTTTACAGCATCCCGGGCGGTATCTTCGCTTCTGGCATAAAGCATAACCAGCTCTGTACCAGCCTTACGTCCTTCTGGAGTATTCAGACCGCCTGCCTTTTTATATTCGCTTTCTTTCTGAACGATGGCTTCGTTTTTACCACCGCAAAGCTTTTCAAGCTGACTTGCTGATTCTGCCACACCATCGTTTCTAGCCTGATCACCATATTTTCTTAACAGGAAGCGGGCATTTTCAAGGGCATCTGCATATTCCCCGGCATCACGCTGAAGTTCGATCAGATTTTTTGTGGCACTGTAAACGTAAGTGCTTTCAGGGAACTTTGAAATAAGAGCTTTGTTCTGAAGAATTGCTGTGCTTTCATTGCCAGTTTTTGCCATACAGTCAGCTGCATAATACCAACTGGCATCGATAAACTGACCGTTTGGATACTTAGCTTTGTAATCATTAAAACGGGTAAGTGCTGACTTGAAGTCTTCTTTTCCGTAGAAAATTTCTCCACGGCGATACATGGCCTCTTCTCCAACACGATTTCCAGAATACTTATCTGCAGTTTCCTTGTATTTCAAATCAGCCTGAGCCACATTGCCCATCTTTTCGTAAACCTGAGCCATCTGATACATACTCTTCATGCCAAAATCATTCTTCTGACGTGCATAGCTTCCAAGAAGCTCAAGGGCTTTGTCGTATTTTCCTGAATCGGAATAGATTTCTGCACACAAAAGCACAGACTCTTCTTTGTTTTCCTGAGTTGAAGCGCTGTCAACCGCCTTTTCTGCCATGGTCATAGCGTCATCGTATTTTCCAAGCTGAACAGCAGCATTTGACGCAGACATTTCAGCATTCCAGATCAGTTCGTGACTTGGATACTGAGAAACAAAGCTTGAAAGATTTGCATAAGCGTCCTTGCACTTATTCTGACGGTACTGAGCATAACCCTGGTAGAACAAAGCGTAAGAAACTTCCTGAGCCTGACCAGGATCCTTTTTGTCAGCATTTCTGATGAATGATGCGAAAGATTCTTCTGCATAAGACCAGCTGCGGGTATTGAACTGAGCAAGTCCCAGAATGTATTTACCTTCGTTCAAGCCACATTTTGCAGCCTGAATCTGAGATTCTTTATAGCGCCCAGAAAGGATAAGCACCTTTGAATAATTAAGGCGTTCTTCTGGTGTCATTTTTCCTGCGCTGTCAGAAACATTGTAAACGGAAGCTGATTCTTTAAGCTTCTGCTGACGTGCCAATGACAAAGCATAAAGTTCATGGTCTGAATCTTCCAGAAGCTTTGAGCTTTCTGAATAGTTTCCAGTCTTATAGTTGGCAAGAGCCAGATAAAAGTTTGTGCGATCGTTGTTTGATTTTTTTGATCCGGCGTATTTTTTTACGTTGTCCCAGTTGTTCTGATATGCAGCATATTTAGAAAGAAGGTTGTTGTAATCTTCTGTGTAACGGGGATTTTCCATTCCCTGCTGAATCTTCTGTGCCGCAAGAAGCTGCTTTTCTGCCTGTTTAGCAGAGGCAAGTGTAACTTTTTTGCCGGCAGTAATTTCTGCACGGTACATCTGAACCAGTTCATAAAGCTCTGGAGTTATGTGCTTTTCAGCTTCATCAAAATAAGATGAAGCTCTGGCAAAGTCGCCGTCAAAAAATGCATCGGTTCCAAGACGAGTCCAGAATTCAGCAAGAAGCTCTGGAGATTCGCTCAAAGTATTCTGGGCATTCTGAAGTACAGCTCCAGGTTCAGCCCCAACTTCCTTTCTGTGCTCAGCGGAGACATTGTAGGCTTTTTTAAGCGCATTTGCCGCAAGTGATTTTTCTCCGCTGGAAAGAACCTTACAGTAATAATCGTAGGCCTTTTTGTAGCTGCCAAGCTTAAGATATGCGTCACCTGTATATTCTGTCATGGCAAGGTAAACCACAGCAGGAACGGCATCTTCTTTTACATTTTCATACAGCGCAACTGTTTTCTTTGCATCTCCGCTGTTGTTGTAAGAATCAGCAAGCTTAAGAAGAGCTCCGTAATAATCAGACTGATTGTATCTGTCACCGTGAGTTACTGTGTACTCAAAGTTCTTTACTGCCTTCTTATATTCTGAAGTCTTATAGTAAACTTCGCCGGCGTTCAGAACTGCGTTAGGATAGAGTCTGCCCTTTTCCTTTGCGCTTCCACAATAATCGTAGTAATAAGCCAATGCAGTCTGATAGTCTTTTTTGTAATCATAGACACGGCCAAGCCAGTATTTACAGTTGTTCTTAAGCTCTGAATCATTATCCAACTTTTCTGCCTTTGTCAGAACTTCAAAAGCATCATCGTACTGGCCTAATCGAACAAGACTTTCCCCTTCCATTACAAGAGCTGATCCAATGTAAGCAGATTCTGGAAATTCTTCCAAAAGCTTTTCTGCATATTGAACAGTTCCTGGATAGAAGCCGCTGTTAAAAGCTGATGAAAGTTCGTTAAAAACAGAAACATCGGTTTCAAGACTGGCTGCAAAAAGCGCTCCTGCCGAAACCGCTGCAAGAATAGAAAGTGTTAGCTTTTTCATAATTTTTATCCTTTATTATTGAGCGGGATAGAATTCTTCTGTGGTCTGGACTTTTACAAGGGAAACAAAATCCAGACAGTAGCGGCTGTAGAATTCATCTATTCCGATTTCTGCACCGTCCTTGTAGATTGTTGTGTGAAAGCGTCCCTTGTTGTCGAAATATGGGAAGATTGCACAGCATTCATTAAAGACCTTTACTTCTGGAGAGCGACGGTCTGTTTCACGAATTGCTGCAAAGTAGAAGGTATCTGGATTAGACGACGCAAGCACGTACAAAAGAGCTTTAAGTGTCTGAACCGAATAACCTGTATTTTCAATGTAGCCGTTAGAATTTCTGATACCTTTTTCTGTGAACTCAGCACAGAAAGGTTCGATTGTTACGTCTACACCTGAGTTGTCAAACATGTATTTTCTTCCGGAACGAACTGAAACCACTGCGCTGGCAATGTTACGGATCCAGTCCAAACCAAAAGAGATTGCGTATTTTTCTGAAAGGATTCCCTGAAATCCAGTTTCCTTGAACTGAACTGTAGATTCCAGCAAAGGCTCTCTCTTAAGACGACCACCTACAAGAGGTTCAATAATTCCGTCAGCGATCCACTTGATGTAGCCCTGGCCAGAAACTGTAATTCTTCCCTCATCCTGAAGGTCAATTTTGCGAGGTTTACCGCTGGAAATGTATACTGGTTCACCGTTTTCATCGTACATGGCATCTTCTGTCATGACGATGTTCTGGTTGCGTTCCTTGATCATGTTGATCATCTGCAAAGTTGCGTGATAGCTGTCTGTGTGAATTCGAGTGTATTTCCATGGCAGCATGGATTCTGTCCAGCGAACTACCTGGTCAAATGAAGCTGAATAAAATCTGCTGTAAGGAAGTCCGGTTGGAACACCTTTAGAAGCATAACAGTTAAAAATTACAAAATCACTGTAAGCGGTTTTTCCAACAGGAGTAAACTGAACGTAAACTTCGCTGTCACCGGCAAAATAGTAGCGGATTCTTACTGGCTTTCCAGTCTTCTTATCACGAACCAAAAGCCAGCTGCCTGGAGCGTCACCTGGATAAATATCCTGAGTTTCTGTGGACTTGCCTTTATCGTTGTAAACATCAACTTCAATTCTTGCATAAGGAGCTACAAAAATGTTGAAGGAATCTTCTGTTTCTTCAAGACGAATCTGGAACTTCTGGCCAACGCTGTTAGTACGGATTTCCGGGCGATTCATACGAACAACTGACAATGGAGCCTCGAACCAGGTTTCAACCAGATCCCTGCGGATTTCTGATGAATCTGGAACCCCGTATTTGTTGTAAAGCGCAAAAACTGGCATTACAAAAAGGGTGAATAAGACTCCAAATATCAATTTCTTCATACTATATAAATTCTCCCACGACCCTTTGGTTACATCTTGATTTCCGGCTGTTCAACTCCATTCTGTTCAACAGGAGCTTCTGCCGCATTTACAGGTTCTGTATCTGTAAGTGACTGGGCTCCTTCTGGGAGTTTTACAACTGGGCGTGTTGTTGTTCCATCTGGATTATGGATCACGCCATCTTCAGCTTCATCAGGATGTTTTCCAGCTGGTGCGTTTGAAAGCAAAAGCTTAAGACGGTTCAACTGGTTAACTTCAGAGCTACCTGGATCGTAGTCGATGGCAGAAATGTTTGCACCTGGGAAACGACGGCGAAGTTCCTTGATCATACCCTTACCAGTTACATGGTTTGGCAGACAAGCGAATGGCTGTACACATGCGATGCTTGGAGCACCAGAATGGATAAGTTCAACCATTTCGGCAGTAAGGAACCAACCTTCACCTGTAATGTTTCCAAGCTGAACGATGTCATCAACACCTTCCATCAACTTGTAGATTGAAGCAGGCGCTTCAAAACGGCGGCTCTTGTTAAGATATTTCTTCATCTTGTTGCGGTACAGTTCAAGGAACCATACCAAAAGACGAGCGTTACGTTCTGTTTTCTTAGGGAACGCAAGTTCCTGGTGACGGAAGATACCTGTTGCGAATGTATAGAAGAAGAAGTCACACAAGTCTGGCATTACACATTCTGCACCTTCACGTTCGATTACACCTACGATGTCGTTGTTAGCAGTAGGATGGAACTTAACAAGAATTTCACCTACAACACCAACACGTGGCTTTTTGATTGGACGCAATGGAAGTTCATCAAATTCCTTAACGATCTTCTTAAGCATCTTGTGGTATCCGTGAACAGAAAGTGAGCGAACCTGCTTTTCTGCATAAGCCGACCACTTTTCGTACAAAGCGTTTGCGCTGCCTGGTACAAGTTCGTAAGGACGTGTGCGGTAAAGTACGCGCATCAAAACGTCACCTGTAAGGATTGCAATAAGCAGACGGTGGAGCAATGTTGGTGTTACCTTGAAACCAGGATTCTTTTCAAAACCCTGAGCACTCAAAGAAAGAACAGGGATCTGTCCCCAGCCAGCATCGTTCAAAGCACGACGGATAAATCCGATGTAGTTTGTAGCACGACAACCACCACCAGTCTGTGTGATGATGAGTGAAACGTGATTCAAATCATATTTTCCTGATTCAAGAGCAGCGATCATCTGACCTGCTACAAGAATTGAAGGATAACAAGCATCATTGTTTACATATTTAAGACCAGCTTCTACAGCCTTTGGATCAACGGCATCAAGAACTACAAAGTTGTAGCCTTCTGCACGGAAAGCTTCCTTAAGGATACGGAAATGAATTGGCGACATCTGCGGACCAATGATTGTGTGAGTGTATTTCATTTCCTTTGTGAATACCTGTCTCTGGTAAGCGGCAGAAATCTTTGGAGCCATCTTACGGTGATGACGCTGACGTTCCTTAACTGCGGCAATAAGTGAGCGGATACGGATACGAACCGCACCAAGATTTGCACCTTCATCAATCTTGATAAGAGTGTACATACGGTTCTTTGAACGCATGATTTCGTCAACCTGATCTGCTGTTACGGCATCAAGACCACATCCAAATGATGTAAGCTGAACAAGTTCAAGGTCTGGCATTTCGCTTACGAAAGCACCTGCACGGTAAAGACGGTTGTGGTAAACCCACTGGTCGATAATGCGAAGTGGACGTTCGATAGATCCAAGGTGAGCCAGGGAATCTTCAGTAAATACGGCAAGTCCAAGAGCATTGATCATTTCCGGGATACCGTGGTTGATTTCTGGATCAAGGTGATATGGACGTCCTGCAAGAACGATACCGTTACCACCGGCACGGATCATCTGTTCAAGGGCGTCTTCACCGGCCTGCTGACAATCTGTGCGGAACTTTTCCTGTTCCTTCCAGGCTGCGTCTACAGCATCTTTAATCTGCTTTTCTGTAAGCTGAGGGAACTTAGGAAGCATTTCTTCCACAAGACGTTCTGCAAGGCGAACCTTGTCGTAAATTGGAAGGAATGGATTCATGTATGTGATTGAAGAATCCTGACGGAGTTCATCAACGTTGTTACGCAAAACTTCCGGATAACTTGTTACAATCGGACAGTTGTAGTGGTTTCCTGCACCGCTGTCTTCCTGCTTTTCATAAGGAGCACAAGGATAGAAGATAAATTTGATTCCCCTCTGCAAAAGTGAAACTACATGACCGTGGCTGATTTTTCCTGGGTAACAAACTGATTCAGAAGGAATTGTTTCGATACCCTTTTCGTATACATTCTTTGAAGAACGCTGGCTCAGCAATACGCGGAAACCAAGTTTTGTAAAGAATGTGAACCACAATGGATAGTTTTCGTACATATTAAGTACGCGTGGAATACCAACATCGCCCATTGGAGCATCTTCTGCTTTAAGAGGAACGTAGTTGAAAAGTCTCTTGTATTTCCATTCAAAGAGGTTCGGCATCTTTTCGCCAACATCATCTACTTTTGTATTCTTTTTATTTGAAGCATCGATTACATTGCCTTCAAGTTCTGCACCCTTTTCACAACGGTTACCGGTAATGAATACACGGGTTTCGTTTCCTGTTGTAAAGCGGTTGATTGTAAGAAGACAGTTGTTCTGACATTTTCCACAGCGGCGGCTTTCAAGTTCAACCTTAAAGCCTTCAAGAGCCTCAAGAGTTGCGATGCTTGAACGTACCTTGCTTGGATCAACAGCTGGTTCACCTGGCTTAGCAGTTGTAAGATCAACCCACTGGTCGTAAGCGATAAGAGCAGAACCGTAAGCACCCATCAAACCGGCAACATCTGGACGGAATACGTCTACACCGGCGATTTTTTCAAAGGCACGAAGGATAGCGTCGTTAAAGAATGTACCACCCTGAACAACAACCTTTGTACCGATATCACTTGCCTTGCGAAGCTTAATAACCTTGAACAAAGCATTTTTGATTACTGAATATGAAAGACCTGCAGCAATATCTGCTACCGAAGCACCTTCCTTCTGAGCCTGCTTAACGCGGCTGTTCATGAATACTGTACAGCGGGAACCAAGATCAACCGGCTTTTCTGCCATAAGGGCAATCTTACCGAATTCCTTAACATCCATACCCATTGTATTGGCAAAGTTATCAAGGAAGGAACCACAACCTGCAGAACAGGCTTCGTTCAACTGGATTGAAGTGATGGCACCGTCTTTCATGCGGAGACACTTCATGTCCTGACCACCAATATCAAGAAGGAATTCAACGCCAGGAACAAAGAAGTCAGCGGCACGGAAGTGAGCAATTGTTTCAACTTCACCGGCATCAACACCGAAGGCTGCCTGGAACAAAGCTTCACCGTAACCAGTAGAAACTGCACGGGCAATGTAAACGTCCTTTGGAAGCTTTTTGTAAAGATCTTTAAGAACCTTAACGGCAAGATCAACCGGATTACCCATGTTGTGTGAGTAGAAATCCCAGATGATTTCACCCTTCTGGTTGATAAGAACGGCCTTTGTAGTTGTAGAACCAGAGTCCAGACCAAGGAAAACCGGACCTGTAGCTTCTTCAAGGCGACCGCGCATAGCTTTTTCTTCTGCGTGACGCTTGCGGAATGCTTCAAGTTCGTTGGCATTTGTGAACAAAGGTTCAAGGCGCTGAACTTCAGAAAGTTCTGCACCAACAAGATTTTTAAGACCTTCGCGGAATTCTTTTACAGTCGGGAATTTAAAGTTTTCTGCACCTTCTCCGTTGAACACACGTTCAGCACTGAAAGCACAGCCAGAAGCTACGAAAAGCTGAGAATCTTCTGGAACGATGATTTCGTCATCTTTAAGTTTAAGAGTTTCAATAAAACGCTGGCGGAGCTGATCCATAAAGTGAAGAGGTCCACCAAGGAATGCAACGTGACCACGAATCGGCTTACCGCAGGCAAGACCAGAGATTGTCTGGTTTACAACAGCCTGGTAGATAGAAGCAGCAATATCTTCGCGGCGGGCACCTTCATTGATAAGTGGCTGAATATCTGTCTTGGCAAATACACCACAGCGGGCAGCAATCGGATAGATTGTCTGGTAATCTTTTGCAAGAACGTTAAGACCTGCAGCATCTGTTTCAAGCAAAGCTGCCATCTGGTCAATAAAGGCACCTGTACCACCGGCACAAGTACCGTTCATGCGCTGTTCTACACCGCCGGTAAAATATGTAATCTTGGCATCTTCACCACCAAGTTCGATTACAACGTCTGTCTGAGGAATAAGTTTTTTAACTGAAGTTGTAGCGGCAACTACTTCCTGGATGAATGGAACATTGAGCCACTGCGAAACTGAAAGACCACCAGAACCAGTAACCTTTACAGTCAAAGGCTGATCTTCGCCAAGTGCAAACTGTGATGCAACCTTGTCAAAAGCCTGTGTTACAACAGTAATGATTGTATTGCGGATATCTGCGCGGTGACGCTGATAATCTCCATAGATAAGCTTGTCGTTATCATCAAGAATGGCAATCTTTACAGTTGTTGAACCAATATCAATACCAATACGAATTGGAAGGATTTCATTAGCTGCTTTAGTTGTTGTTTCCATTAAATTATTCCTATTAAGTGTATTTAATAAGTTAAAAAACTATCGTTATAGAATATAAACGTGAAAGAGTAAATTTGCAATGAGGTACAAAAATTAGAGAATTTCTACTTCTGTTCCTATCGAAATGAGAGTAAAATTTTCTATCTCCTCTGACAAATCTACGGCATCAGGCATAAAATAGATGATTCCTGACTTCAATACTATTGAACCTTCTATCTTTTTATCCCCAAGCATTACAAAACCTTTTACGTCATCCTTCTGGATGCGGCGAAGGACTTCCTGTGTAACGTAAAGTCGCAGCTTGTCGTCAAAACCTTTTATTACAACCGCCTTTTTCCCCTGAGAAATCAGAAGTGAACTTACAGCGTTTTCCATAACTTCCTTTTCCGAGCGTTCAGCTTCCAGTTTATCGGAAAGGTTGTTTACGCTTTCAACTGCCGCTTCTACAATCTCGTTGGTAGCAGAAACCACCAGCTTGTTGCTGGCCTTTACGTATTCCGGAATGGAATGTTTCTGTGGAAGGGATTTTACTGCTCCATTAAGGTATTCGTAGTTTTCGTATTTTGACTGGGCGTTACGGATTTCTGCCCTGAGATGAATATCCCGGATTTTTTCAGCCTTGTCTGTAAATTTTCCGATGTTGATTGTTCCAGCTTTTAGAGAAGCCGCACTTGCAATAATCGAACGGGCTTCCTTGTCATTCAATTCTGGATCAAGCCCCGCAATTTCATCCTGATATTTTTTAGACAGGGTATTAATTGCCTGTTCCTTGTCTGCCTGACTTTCTGAACGTACATTGTTCAGCTCGGTTCTTAGTTCTGCCAGCTGAGTTTCGTAATCACGGATGATTCTTTCTCTTTCAAGACGGGCAAGAACTGTCTTTTCATCAGTTTCTTCGTCCTGGGAAAGATTTTTAACCTGCTGCTGCTCGTAATCTTCAAGACGCTTCTTGTAGCCTTCAGATTCTTTTCTGGCAGCCTCAATTCTTGGATAAGCTTCCTGATTGATTTCATCCACAGCTTTTTTGTAATCAGCCTTTGCAGAAGCCTTTCGATTCTTGATTTCACGTTTATCTTCTATATTCATTGAATCAATTACATAAAGATTGAAATCGTACTGCTTTTTTGCTTCTGTAAGCTTTGCTTCAAGATTCTGCTGAAGTACCTTGATATTCTTAAGGCTGTTTTCGTACATTACGGTTGTTCTGGTTACTTCATCTGCAAGATCTTCAACGTTTACTTCTTCCAGAAGTCCGTCACTAAGATCCACGTTCAGATCAATTCTTTCCAGAACCGAATAAGTTCCGTAAATCAAACCTGCAATCCCCAGAGAACAGAGCACCAGAGTAACAGGAATAAACGAGGTCTTATTTTTCTTTGTCTTTGAGTATTCTTCTTCAAAATCGTAAGGCTTTTCTGAATGTCTATTCTTCAGGTTATTAAGCTCTTTCTTCAAGAAGAGGGAAACCGAGGCTTTCTGGGAGCCGCTTTTCTTTTCGGACTTCTTGCCTTTTTTTTCAGCCTTTTCTTTTTCCTTTTCAGCCTGCTCTTTTTCCAGACGAAGCTGTTCCAGTTCAACTTCCTGAGTATCTGTACTGTCGCGACCTTCCCGGATTATTTTGTTGTCATTGACCATATTCCACTCCAGTTTTCAGGTGCGCTCTTAAGACCGATTCTGTGCAGGAAAACATCTGCCAGAACATCGTAACCGGTTCCAAGCTTTGTCATATTCTTTTTGAATTCCTTGAACTGCTTGCGGGCAGAAACCCAGTCCCCTGAATAATAATCTTTAAGTGCAGAGGTATATTTTTCGAAAGAAAGACTAGTTCCATCAGGCTCGTGTTCTGTGTCCAGAGGGAAGTAAACCTTTGAACCTTCTGTCTTTCCTTTTACCTGAACTGTATCAATTTCGATAAACTCATAACGGTCGCTAACCTTTTCCACTTCCTTCTTGATGTATTCAGATGCGAGGATTGGAAGGTAGTAGATGCGTGTAAGTCCTTCCATGCGGCTTGCGCTGTTTACGTCATCACCGATAACAGTATTTGCCATATGCTCGTTGGAACCGATGTTTCCGTAGAAAACCTTTCCCCCGTCAAGTCCGATTCCAATATCAATAAGACATGCCTTGTAGACACGTTCTTCTGCCAGAGTAAGCTTGCGCTTTTTTTCGATTTCTGCGCGGCGCTCAATAATGGCACCACGAAGTTCTTTTGTGGTACGGGTCATTTCCCAGGCAGCAGTAACCGCATCCAGTGACTTTTTACCCTTCGCTTCAAGTCCGTAAATACCAAGAATTGCGTCCCCGATGATGGAACCGATGATTCCGTTATTTTCATGAACCAGATGAATAACCTTGTCGTAATGAACGTTTAAAAGATCGATGATTTCGTTGCCAAGAACTTCTGTTCTGTAAGTAAAGCTCTTGATGTCGCTGAACATGATGGTAAGCTCTTTCTGCTTGCCTTCCAGAGTGATTTCCTGCTTTGAATAAGCCTGTTCTACGATATCCTGTGGAACGTACTTCTGGAATGTTGAAAGAAGACTGTTTACCGAAGCTGAAAGTGAATTGAAAGATGCGGCAAAGTAAGTAACGTCATCGTTAGGAGCGCTGGAAATGTCGATTGTGCTCATGACCTGACGCTGCTGCATGTCGTAAATCTGACGGCTGAAGTTCTCTACGTTTTTAAGGATCTTGTTGAAGAGCTTTAATCCTACCCAAAGGAATACAAGAAGCAGGACAACCGCAACACCGGAAATGATGACAAAGTTGATGTAGATTGACTTACGGATGTCGTAGGCCCTGTCACATCGAAGGAAATAAAGGTTCCAGTCCTTCTGATATTTGTAGACGCCCTGGAATTCTCCTTCAACAGAATCAAAGCTGATTAGTCCGCTACTGTTTCCGATGACCAGCTGGTCGTTCAAGTAATTCAACATTTTGGCATCAGGAAAACAGTTCCAGTCGATTTCGTCGCTGACGATGTAGAGCAGCTCACCTTTTGTATCAAAGGCACAGGAAACGCTCTGTTTATATTGAAGGCCGCTATTGGCAACTTTTTTGATTGTGTTGATCGAGGCATCCTTGTCCTGAGAATACTGATAGACCTGATACTGGTTTGTAGCGGTCATGAAAACCTGCTTTAACTGATCAGAAAGAATTGTTGTGGAAAGCTCGATGATTTTTCGCTGAGAGAGCATTGTTGAGATTACGTTTGTGGCAATTGTTGTAAGTAAAAGAAGAACGATAAAAACTGCCAGTATCTTGTGAGAGATTGGAACAACCTTTGTGCCTCCAACCTTTACTTCTTTTTTCGATTTGGACATACCAAAATCATACTTTAATTGAACAAAACTAACAACTTAGTTACTATTTTACAAATGGCACAGATTAAAAAAAAGTCCCTTCTTAAATCAGGGCTTGTACTTTCACTTATGACTTTTGCTTCTCGAATCATGGGATTGGTTCGGGAAATGACCAAAGCTGCTTTCCTTGGAACCAGCGCTTACGCAGATGCTTTCGGAATCGCATTCATGATTCCAAACCTTTTCCGCCGACTGTTTGCGGAAAACGCAATTTCGGTAGCCTTCATTCCTACTTTCCGCGGCTACATCGAAGATGCTTCTGACGAAGCAAAACACGCAGAAACCCAGCTTTTTGTTTCTTCAACTTTGACTCTGGTTTCCTTTTTGACAGCTGTGGTAACAGTAATCGGCATACTTCTCTCAAGATTTATTGTTCCATTCTTTTTTAGCGGAGACACAGATGCCGCAATCCTTGCAGAAGCCAGCCTTCTTACAAAGATCATGTTCCCTTACCTGTTCGTAATTTCAATTGCGGCTTTCTTCCAGGGAATCTTGAACGGCTGCAACGTTTTTGCACCAAGCGGATTTACACCGGTTCTTTTTAACGGAATTGTTGTTCTTGTTACATACATGCTTACACCAGTTCTGGACAATCCTAACAACCTTCCGCAGGAAGCCCTTGCCGCCAGAGCCATGAGCTTTGGTGTAATTACCGGCGGCTGTATGCAGGCACTTTTCCAGTGGCCATTCGTAAAGAAAACCGGCTGGAAGACAACCCTTACAGGACTTAAGAATGCCTTTACAAATCCTGGAACCCGAAAGGTTATCGCTCTTATCGTTCCAACAATCATCGGTATGGCAGCCTACCAGCTGAACGATGTTGTTTCCACAGCCCTTGCCGGCAACGTTGGAACAGGTACAGTTGCTTCACTTCAGTATTCCCTTCGCTTGCAGGAGCTTATCCTTGGAATTTTTGCGGTTTCAATTGGAACAGTAATACTTCCAGATCTTTCAGGTCTTGCAAAAAAAGAAATGTGGACTGAATTCAACGACATGCTCACACAGGCCATCAAAATCATCGCACTTATTTGTGTGCCAGTTACTTTCTATTCTTTGGTTTGTGGAGAAGATTTGATCTCCCTTGTTTACAAAACTAAAAGCTTCGACGACGAATCCGTTGCCATGACTTTGAATGTATTCCGATTTCACATCATCGGACTTTTCTTCATCGCCGTAAACAGAATCATTTCCCCAGCTTTCTACGCCCAGGGAAACACAAAGCTTCCAACTCTTGCGGGAATCATCTGCTTTGGAGTGAACATCGCTATGGCAATCGCTTTGGCCTTCCCGATGAAAGGAAACGGAATTGCCCTTGCCCTTACAGCAGCCAGCGCAGTAAACACAATCTGTCTTTTTGCCTTCATGAAAAAGATGAAAGGAATGAACGCAAAAGAAATCGCCATCAAGATGATCATCTTTGTAATCAGAATGGCAGCCTTCAGCGTAATCGCTGCATGCCCAACCTGGTTCCTAAGAAACTTTCTGGTAACAGCTTTCGCCGGTCACTCAAGAATCATCAGCTACGGAATCCCAGTCTGCGGATGCGCGGTGTTTTTTGGTTTGATTGGAATCCTGTTACTGATTATATTTAAAGATGAAGTGGCAGTTTCAATTGCCGCTAAGTTGAAAAGACGGATAAAAAAATAGGCCGTCGAAAAGCTAAAAAAAAATATACGTAGCGTAGCGAAAAAGACTGGTCCGGCGTAATTGCAAACTTTTTGGTGCTTAGCCATAAAAAAAAATCCGAGGACGAATCGTTGCTTGCAACGATTACCCGCAGGATTTTTTCAAAAAAAAGTGCGCACCCTAGACGGAGCCAGGCTTTTTCGCGGGAGCGGAGTATATTTTTTTTGCTTCACAACATTCTTTTTTTATCCATCTTTACAAGGAGCTTATACGTGAAAGAATATACATCTATCGAACTAAAAAAAATCTACGGGGAACGACGGGCCCGCGTTACAGAATATCTTATTGATCACAACCTTGGGGCTGCCGTTTTTATTGACAGCGAAGCGCATCGTGATCCTGCAATCCGTTACTTTACTGGCCACACAAGTGACGCGGTTCTTATCATCTTTGAAACAGGCAATTCTGTTCTTGTTCCTTGGGATGAGATCCTTGCAAAGAAAATCGCTCACTGCGACAAGGTTGTTCCTTACACAAAGTATAAGAACAGCGACATTGATGCCGTAAAGGCTCTGGTTGGTGGCGCAAAGGGGCTTTCTGAGCTTAAGGTTGAAGTTCCACCTTACATTTCTTACCCTAAGTTCCTGGAATTTGTAGACGCACTTCCAGACTTTGACGTTCGCTGTAAGAACGACGGAGTTCACCAGTTTGCGGTTGAACTTCGCATGGTAAAGGACGAATACGAAATCGAATGTACAAAGGAAGCCGCTCGTGTTGGTGACCTTATCATCGAAAAAATCCAGCAGCAGATTAAGACTGGAGAAATCAAAACTGAAATGGACGTTGCCCTTCTGATTGAAAAAGAACTTCGTCTGAACGGTTGTGAACGCACAGGTTTTGACACACTGGCTGCAGGACCAGACCGCAGCTGGGCAATCCACGCTTTCCCAGGATACACACAGGGTGAATGGCCTGGAAACGGTCTTTCAATTCTTGATTTTGGTGTTGTTTTCAACGGCTATACAAGCGATACAACTTTGACAGTTGCAAAGGGTGAACTTTCCCCAGAACAGGAAGAGCTTCTTGAACTGGTTCAGCACGCCGCTGACGAATGTCTGCGTCTTTACAAAAAGGATGTTCCGGTAAAAGATGCCTGCGAACTGGCAGAAAAGATTTTTGCAAAGGCAAAACGAAAGATGCCTCACACTCTGGGACACGGAATCGGTCTTGAAATCCACGAATATCCACGGGTAAGCACAAAAATGCCGGCCAACGTAACATTCAGACCAGGAATGATTGTAACTCTTGAACCTGGCCTTTACGATGAAAAACTGGGCGGTGTTCGTCTTGAAAACGATGTTCTGATTACTGAGGAAGGAAACGAAGTAATCACTAAGTCTAAGATTATCAGGATTTAGAAATTACAACTTTTCTATTACTTCTTCCACGCTTACAATCAAAGCCTTTGCAAGATTCTGATCCTGAAGGAAGCTTGTAAGGCCGGTAAGACTCTTGAGCACTTCCACAATCTCATCTCTGGAAAGAGCTGCTTCAACCGGATTTGTTACAATCTCTGGCAAAGAGTTCTTTCTTCGATAATCGACTGCAGTTCTTAAAAGTCCTGGACGGCCAGAAAGACGGGCGATGATATAATCCAGCAGAATTCGCACACGGCTTGTAAGGAACTTGTTGCGCTGTTCCAAAGGAAGGCATTCACCTAACTGTCTCAATCTCTTGAAAAGTTCTATTTCTTTGCGGAATTTTTCGATTTCTGCAGGATCTTCCAGAGCAACTGTAAGACGAGGAAGAATCGAAGTAACCTGATCCATCAGCTTTGAATACTGGTTTTCTGCAGCATTCTGAATCTGTTCGACAGCCTCATTTGCCTTATCTTCAAGATGCTTTTCCATCTGTTCTGCGCCCTGCATCATATCGGCAGCATTCTGAGCGGCCATCCAAGAGCGTTCTGCAGAAGACATGGCTTCCTGTGCAGCCTGAGCGGCGTGTTCTGCCTGGGCAGTTGCCTGTTCGATGATCTTTGCATTTTTAGCGGCTTCTTCTGCCATTGCCTGAGAAACAGCTCTGTTGATTGCTTCTGTGTCCTGAACCGGATTTGAAGCAGGTGCAGGAGCTGGCTGTGGTTGTGATTCAAAAGCTGGAGTCTGTTCTGGTACCGATGCTGGCTGTGGAGCTACTTCCGGCTGTGGCTGAACCTGAGGCTGTGGTGGCAACTGAGGCTCCTGATCAGCAACAGGCTCATCGTCACCGCCTAACATTGAATCAAGATCAACATCTTCTTCATTCATCGAGTCTTCTGGATCAGTTGTTGCTGGCTCTGAAAGTGGAACATCCATTGCAGGAAGAGTTTCCTCGTCCTCAGATTCAGGGTCAATCGAAGACCAGTCCGAGAACTGATCATCATCAGAATCACCTAATGAACCAAGGTCCAGATCAACATTTGAATTGTCTTCAAAAGGCTCAGGAATTTCCTCAGTTTCTTCTTCGGTTTCCTCAACAGCCTCTTCCTCAGGCTCTTCGGTTTCTTCAGATTCATCTGCAGTTTCTGCCTGCGCTTCATCCGGATCATGAATCTGCATCTCATCATCTCCGCTTTCAAACAGAGAAGTCACATCATCCATGCCAAGAATATCAGCATCGTTTTCTTCTTTTAATCCGTCAGTACTTGCAAATTCTTCAGAAAGCTCTTCATCCGGAACAATTGCTGCATCCTCGTCACTTCCAAGATCAAATTCATCAAGTGAAATTTCTTCTGTTCCGGCAAGCTCTGCACTTGCACTGGCTTCACGCTGACTTTCCATGGAATTGACTTCCGAATCAATCTTTTCACCAAGCTTCTTTGCAAGCTGGCCTGCAAGGTGATTGTTTGGATCAAATGCAACCGCAGTAGTGTAATCGTCCAAAGCGTCTGTAGGATTACCCAAAGCTTCATCAATCTGTCCCAAAAGAATCCAGGCAGGAACATTTTTCATGTCTTCATCGATAAATGACTTGATGCGGGCCTTAGCTTCAACATAATTACCCTTCTGTGCATAACGTGTTGCATAAGAGTAAAGGTGAGCGATATATTCCGGTGCGATTTTTTTGATTTTTTCTTCGTAGCTTTTTGCAGAATCGTCCTGACCAACAAGAATGCTGTACTGCCCCGCAAGATCAAACACTTCAGGATCATTCTGATTCTTTTCGGAAACTTCCTTAATGGCATCCTTTGCTTCGCCAAAATCCTTTGAACTGAGCAAAATTGAGATGGCAGTTTTCTGAATCGCAAGATCGTCGCCCTTAATCAGCTGAGCTTCTTTAATTGATGCCTTAGCCTGGTCGTTTTTCTCAAGTTTTTCGTAAGCCGAAGCAAGTTCTCTTAAAGTATCAGCATTTTTTGCGGCAAGACGGTTAGCTGTTTCAAAAGCGTATGTAGCCTTGTCAAAATTGTTCTGGCGCATAAGAACGCGGCCAAGCTGAACGTAAAGTCCCGCATCCTGAGGATGAAGTCCCAGTCCGTTCTGAACCAGTTCCCCGGCAGCCTTAGTCTTTCTGTGGGCAAGAAGCATTTCAGAATAAGCGATGATGGCATCCTGCCACCCCGGACGAGCTCTCAAAGCACATTCGTAAGCCTGGATTGCAGAACCGTCATCGTGCATAGCCTGCAGGCTTTTTGCCATATTAAATTGAAGAATAGGATGATTAGGATCAATCTGAAGCCCACGTTTGTATGTGGCAACAGCCTTGGCATTGTCGTTTTTACCGGCATAAATTGAGCCAAGGTGGTTGTAGGCAAGAACATCAGTTGGGTTTGCAGCGATTACGTTTTCAAAACATTCGATTGCGTCTTCGTCGTTTCCCATCAACTTGTAAGTAAAACCAAGGTTGTAATTTACCTGGGCAGGATTGATTCCTGTGTCCAAGGCTCTCTGAAGGATTGTGATGGAATCATTGTATTTTTCCATGCGGCGATAGATACCACCGCAGGCGTTCATTGCTTCAAAATTATCTGGATAGAAAGTAAGGATCTGCTGGAAATAAAGAAGAGCCTTCTGATCGTCGTTGGCCTTCATGTAAAGGTTTCCAAGGGCATTCAGATAGCTAAGATTTTTTACATCTTCCTGAAGAAGCGACTTGTACAAACGGATAGCCAGGTTAAAATCCCGGGCGATAACCGCATTTTTTGCTCTTCTTAATACAACTTCCTTATCTTCCATTTTTAATCCTCTATCCAATTTTATCTTGTATGTTCAGGTCGGGCAAACACTTCTTTTGAAAGTGGTCCACAGATTCTGCTGTCCAGTTTTGAATATGTTGAAATCGCAAAGTAATAGATCGCACCGTTCTTAAGCCCAGTCAAAGTATAGCTTGTTACGTTGCCGGCATTAATTGGTGACGGACCTTCCGCAGCGATTCTTCCAAGATATTCTCCAGGTCTGTTACCATAATATATATAGTAACCGCCTGCAGTGTCATCCACTGAATAGCTCCAGGTCAAAGTAACTTTGCCGTCACCCTTTTCTACGTGAACCTTGTAAGGTGGAAGTGGCTCAGGCAATTCTGTATATTCAACGTCAATCTGAGTAACGCTTGGAGTTGAAGCAGCACCACCATCTGGGTAAAGCTCTCCTGCCACCTGGAAATACATTCCCGAAAGTCCCTGAATCTGCTCGCCGTTCTTTACCGGGAACCATTCCGGATAATCTGAAGTCCAGTTGAAGTAGTTGTCACCGACGCGGACAAAAAGCTTAACGTCTGTCTGAGATGGTTCGCTGACTTCTGCCTTAACGCGGTTGATGATTGTTCCTTCCTTTACAAGAACAGGAATAGATTCAAAGCGACCGCCGGTTGGGCGATAGTGTTCAGGTGCGCTGATGAGACTGTTTTCTGCCTTTTCTTCCAGGTTGAGGTTTGCATAACTTCTTAAAATCATAAAGTCATCGATAAGACCTGTGTAAGAAGGGCAAATGTGAAGATTTGCACCAACTCCCATTACTGCAGGATAAACAGAACCGCCTTCGTGACCTGTATCTGTAAGGAATTTAATGTCTTCCAGAACTCCGTCAATTCTGTATTCAAGAATTCCAGTTTCGTCTTCAAAATAAATTACGTGATGAGACCATTTGTTTGGGATGATGGAACGAGAAGATGTAAGGGTAACGTCTCCGTGGTTTTCAGACCAGCCTTCGAAAATGTTGCTGAAAAGTGTAAGAACCTTATTTTTATAGAAAGAAGTTGAAATCAACTGATATACAACCTGCCCTGCGATGCTTTTTGAAGAACGCCAGCTTAAGATTGTCTCGCCGTTTTCAACTGTAGAAGGATTGATCCAGAAATCAATTACAAAGGAACCGGCAGGACCTTCGTAGCCAAAAAAGCTTGTGTCGTCACCTTTAAGCTCGATTCCACCACGGCCTCGGCTCATTACAGAACCTTTTCCGATATTGGCTTTTTTTGACGCAAAAGTGCTGTTTTTTACAACCTGATAGTGACCTGCATGATCATAAACCGCGCCGTCCTCAAAGTTAATGAGACAGTCTGTGTTTTCCATCACCTGGCTGGCATTTGATTCCAGTTCAAGGCTTTCAAAACCAAAACGACCTTTTCCAATTGTTACGCCATTACGAACAGGCACCTGCCCCCATCCAGTTTTTCCACCAAAAGTGTGAACTTCGGCCTGGGCAATCCCACCACAAATCAATAGGACTAAGCAAAGAATTGCGTTATACTTACGGCATGTCTTTTCGAGAGATTCTTCATGAAACTGCATTGAAAGCACCTTCCTCTAGCGGCGTCTACATGTGGCGTGACCCACAGGACACTGTTATTTATGTTGGAAAAGCCAAAAACTTAAAGAATCGCCTTTCCTCGTATTTTTCCGGTAAAAAAGACATCAAGACTCGTCTTCTGATTTCCAGCGCTGCCCGGATTGAATACATAACAACTGCAAACGAATACGAAGCATTTCTGCTGGAAAACAACCTTATCAAAAAGTATTCACCAAAATATAACATCAACCTTAAGGATGGAAAATCCTATCCGGTTCTGCGCATTACAAAGGAAGAATTTCCCCGGCTTTTTAAGACCCGTAACGTGCTTCACGATGGTTCTACATATTTTGGTCCGTACCCAGATGCGGCTGCCCTTGATACCTTTATTGAAACCCTTTACGAAATCTATCCTCTCCGTCACTGCAAAAAGTTCGTGAAACGGGATGCGCCCTGCCTTTACTACCACATGGGTCAGTGCAAGGCTCCCTGCTGCGGAAAAATTTCCAAAGAGTCCTACAATGAATTTTTCGGCGAAATTTGTGACCTTCTTAAGGAAAATGGTGACGAGACCACCAGAAAGCTGACAACAATAATGAAGGAAGCAGCAGCCGCCTTGAATTTTGAAAAAGCTGCCAGACTGAGGGACGGACTCAGGGCTCTTATGGTCATGCAGAATCAGAATGTTGTTGAAAGCTTTGATGCCGAAGACCGGGATTACATCGCCTGGTACCGGGAAGGAGAACTTGTCAGCTTTACGGTTCTTAAAATCCGTGGCGGAAAACTTTTGGGCCGGGACAACCACCGGGTTATCAGCGTAAACGAAGACGACGAACTTATGGCGGAATTTATCAGCGCCTACTACAACAGTCCGGAAGAAGTGCCTCCAAAAATCTACGTTCCAACCCAGGAAGGCGTGGAACTGCTGACAAAATGGATTACAGAAGAACTGAAGGTTGAAAATTCGGTTGTGGAACCGGTGGGAGGTTGCCACGTCGCTGACGCTCCTCGCAATGACGGGGGGAGTCGTCACCTGGCTGCCATCAACATGGCGCAGCAGAATGCAAAAGAAGATATTATCCGGCGAATGCGGGAACGGGGAGATATGCCTGCCCTTGAAGAGCTCCGGGAACTTCTGGGGCTTAAACGGCTTCCTGTCAGAATCGAAGGTTTTGATATTGCCCACATGGGGGGAAAGTTTCCGGTGGCTCCACTTATCAGCTTTTACAACGGAAACCCTGACAAAAAGAACTACCGCTATTTCCGCCTGAAAACTACTGACGGTTACATTGACGACTTCCAGTCCATGCGGGAAGCCACCAGCCGCCGCTACACACGTCTGGTAAATGAACAGGCTGATCTTCCTGATTTGATTTTGATTGATGGTGGTATCGGTCAGGTAAACGCAGTTGATCAGGTTCTTAAATCTCTTGATCTGGACATTCCGATTGCAGGGCTTGCAAAACGTGACGAAGAAATCTGGCTTCCTTATGCGGACCATCCTGTATGCCTCCCAAAACGAAGCGACGCTTTGCGACTGTTGCAGAGAGTCCGGGACGAAACCCACCGCTTTGCCACAAGCCGTAACCAGCGGCTCAGAACAAAAGAAAACGTTGTCTCAATCTTCCTGGAAATTCCTGGAATCGGAGAAAAACGGGCAAAAGCACTTACAAAACAGTTCACAACTCTGGAAAACATGTGCGCCGCCGAAGAAAGCGCCATCGCCCAGACATTGCACGTCCGAGCCGATGAAGCCACCGAAATCATCATAGCCGCCCGCCAGCTCCTAAAAAAACGCAACGCCCGCAAAGAAGAACAAATGCAGTCCCTGAAATCCGCCGGCACCACCTGGCAAAAAGCCGCCGACGCCCAGTACATCGACGACCTTGCATCCCTGGCTTTAGGACAGGCCAGCCTTGCAGCCGAAGACGAACCGGGGTTTGGGGAATGAAGCGTACAGTCATAGATCCTGAAACAAGTTCAGGATGACATCCGCCTAGGAAAAGCTGGTAAAAAATCAGTCACGCAGTGACGCAGATTTTGCAAACACATCTGTTCCTGCAGGGTATCAAGATTTTTGACTGAGCACAGCGAAGGAAAAAATTACCCTGTAAAGGAACACATGTGGCTTGCAAAAGCTGCGGAACGGAGTGACTGATTTTTTACCCGCATCACAACGCCCTTCTTTCCAGGATGACGCAACCCCATAAATTCATTAAACTCTACTATTATGAAAAGAATTGCTACACTTTCTATTATGACTCTCTTTTTGAGCCTCTTTATTTCCTGCGGAAGCCGCGTTAAAGGCTACAGTGTTCTTTTGTGGAACCTTCCAGAACATCAGCTCCAGGACGGAGATCTTGTTCCTGTATACATCCGCTCAAACATTTCCCAGGTTTACGTTATGGGAACTGCCAACGGAAAAATCGAAGTTCCTTTGTGGCAGCTTACAGAACCACAGAATAAATTCAAGGCAAAGAAATCAGCTCAGAAATACGCTGAATATAAGCACAAGTACGCATCGGTTGCTCTGGACGGACTTCCAATGCGCGCAGAACCTGTAAACACAGCAAAACAGGTTTACCGTCTTCGCAAAGGTGAAAACGTAAAGCTTCTTTTCAAGGGAAAAGGACAGGCAGTTTACGCCGGAAAAAATCCACTTGAAGGTGACTGGCTCCGCATCCTTACAGCAGACGGAACAGAAGGCTGGTGTTTCAGCTACAACCTTCGTCCTTACGAAACAGACATTACTGGTGAACGCATCGCTGGTGAAGTTGTTGAAGAAGAAAATACAGTTGATGCAGCTCTCACAGAAATGCTCAAGCGCACCTGGTATCCAGAATCTTACAAGGTTATGATTGATTCAGGCCACGTTGATCCAGCCCGCATCAACACAGCCTACAACTTCCACCTGGACGAAGAAACTCAGAAGCTTACATTCAACATGCCAGAAGCTAAAAATGAATGGGATTACACAGGCGCAGAAGAAGACAAGACAATCGCCACATCAACTGCCTACAAGTTGAACAACATCCCAATCGTTGTAACAATTCGCCGTTCAAACTACATCGTTGTTCGCTACACAGGCGAAAGCGGAAAGCCAGAAGACTTCAACCTTGTTACAATCGATGCCGACATCAACGAACTTGTTGCCGCAGAACGAGAACGCCGTGAAACAGAATACGAACAGGTTTATATGTTCGGACCAAACTTCAAGTCTGCTAGTTACGGTAACCTCAAGCTTAACGAAGATCACACATTTACTTGGATGAACAAAAACCTTCTGGTACCAGGCGTTTTGACTTCTGGCGCACAGAACAAGGGTACAGTTCAGATTAAATACTTCCTGGTACGCTCTCTTGCCCAGGCCTACGACGGAGTTATTACATTCCAGTTTGACGGCATGAACAAGGAAGTGAACTTCTTCTACAAAATGGAAGAAACCGGTCTCCGCTTTGAAGACGCAACAGGCGCCGTAAAAGACAACAGCGTATTCAAAGAAAGAGGCATGTCACCTCTTATCGTGTTCTTTAACAAGAGCGAATAACAACGCCTGATAGAGCAAAAAAAAATCAGGAACGCA
The DNA here is from genome assembly GCA_045616085.1 of Treponema sp. GTDB lineage: Bacteria > Spirochaetota > Spirochaetia > Treponematales > Treponemataceae > Treponema_D. Next base: position 3,657 of record JAZLGB010000055.1, on the reverse strand, counting down.
GTGACGCAGATTTTGCAAACACATCTGTTCCTGCAGGGTATCAAGATTTTTGACTGAGCAACGCGAAGGAAAAAATTACCCTGTAAAGGAACACATGTGGCTTGCAAAAGCTGCGGAACGGAGAGCCTGATTTTTTTTTGCGGGCATCACAATAATTTTTTTTTAGGATTTTTATATGGCATTTGTACAATTCAGTCAGGTTTCATTGGCCTTTGGCGACAGAGACATTCTTAAAAACGTTAGCGTAAACCTTATGACAGGCACAAAGGCTGCCCTTACTGGTGCAAACGGTGCCGGAAAATCAACATTAATCAAAGTTATGGCGGGACTGGTTCAGCCGGACAGCGGTTCCAGAATCTGTCAGAAAGATACACGAATCGCCTACCTTCCACAGAGCGGACTTACTCACCACGGCTGTTCCCTTAAGGAAGAAGCTGACCGTGCATTTCAGTTTGGCTACGACCTTCAGCAACAGATCGACCAGATCGGCGAACAGCTGGCAAAAGGCGAAGGCAACACAGACAATCTTCTTATCCGTCAGTCAGAATTGATTGCCCAGCTGGAAGAAAGCGGATGGCATCGCCGTGAAGCTACCGCAGAAAGCGTTCTGCTTGGTCTTGGATTCAGTCACGACGACCTTAGCCGCCAGACAGAAGAGTTTTCCGGCGGTTGGCAGATGCGTATTGCCCTGGCAAAAGCCCTGATGCAGAATCCAGACATCCTTCTTCTGGACGAACCTACAAACTATCTTGATATCGAAGCCCGTGACTGGCTGGAAAAATTCCTTGTGAACTACAAAGGCGCTTTCCTTCTTGTAAGTCATGACCGCTACTTCCTTGATGTAACTGTAAACGAAGTTTACGAACTTTTTGGCGGCGACCTTAAGCGCTACAAGGGAAACTTTTCCAACTACGAAAGAATCCGTGAAGTTGAACTTAAGACTCTCATCGCCGAATACGAAAAACAGCAGGACGAAATTGCCAAGCTTGAAGATTTTATCCGTCGCTTTGGAGTACAGGCCACAAAGGCTGCCCAGGCACAGGAACGCCAGAAGCAGCTTGATAAAATTCTTGCACAGAAAATCGAAATTCCTGAATCCCTCAAAAAGATTCATTTTAAATTCCCACAGGCACCACATTCCGGTCAGCTGGTGCTCCGCACAAAGGGTCTTTCAAAAAGCTACGACGGAAGCCACAATGTAATCGATAACCTGAATCTTACTGTAGAAAACGGCGAACTGCTTGTTGTTGCAGGACGAAACGGAGCCGGTAAATCTACTTTGCTCAGAATGCTGGCCGGTGTTGATCCACTTTCTGCCGGAGAAATAATTCCTGGTGCCGGCGTAAAGGTCGGCTACTTCAGTCAGGATAACGCCGAAACAATCAAAGGTTCTGAAACAATCCTTGAATATGTTGAAAGCCGGGCCCCAACCGAACTGATTCCAAAAGTTCGCGACATGCTGGGTTCATTCCTTTTCCGCGGTGACGATGTTTTCAAATCACTGAATGTTTTGAGTGGTGGTGAAAAATCCAGAATCGCTTTGCTGCAGCTTTTGCTCAGTCCAAACAACCTTCTCATTCTGGACGAACCTACAAACCACTTGGACATGCACTCAAAAGATGTTCTGATGAATGCCCTTAAGGATTTTGGCGGAACTGTAATCTTCGTTTCCCATGACCGAGGATTTATCGAAGGCCTTGCTACAAAGGTTCTTGAACTTAAGAACGGCTGCCACAGAGAATTCCCAGGTGACTACAAATACTACATGGAACGCATGGAAGCGGAAGCTGCAGGAATCGTTGGTCAGTATGAATCAGGAACTGGTGTTGCCACAAAGACTACAGTTTCTACCAACAAGGTTGAAGTCAAGGTAGAAGAAAAATCTGCCGGAAAGCTTAGCTGGGAAGAACAGAAAAAGCTTGAAGCCGAAAAACGCAAGAACGAAAAAGAAGTTGCCCGTATCGAAGATGAAATCGCCAAGGCTGAAGAAGAAAAATCCGCCCTTGAAGCAAAGATGAGTCAGCCAGAAGTTTATTCCAACGGTGCAAAGGCCAAAGAAGTTCAGGGCAAAATTGATGTGCTTGCCGCAAGAATCGACCAGCTTAACCTTGATTGGGAAGCTGCCATGGAAAAGCTGGGCTAAAAAATATTGTAGTAATAAAAATGATAGTATAACTATCAAAATAATACTTGCACTATCAAAGTTAGTGCCTTATACTATTTTTAGAAAGCGAATTAAATATGCCTCGCAATGCCCTTAAGGGGGCGTTGCGGGGACCTCCCCGCAGAGGGGGTGGCGAACAACGAAGTGTGAGCCAGGGGGAGACTTCCCCCTAAAAGGAGTTTATATGAAAGTTTTAGTTATTGGTGGAGCCGGATACATCGGTAGTCATGTTGTAAAAGAAATGATGAAAGCTGGTCATAAGGTAACAGTTTTCGATAACCTTTCCAGCGGTCTTAGACAGAATCTTTTCCCAGAAAACGACTTCATCTACGGCAACATCCTTATTCAGGACGACCTGGACGCAGCCTTCGCACAGGGCTTTGACGCTTTTGTTCACCTTGCAGCATTCAAGGCAGCCGGTGAATCTATGATTAAACCTGAAAAATACTCTGTAAACAATATCACAGGAACTTTGAACATCATGAACGCGGCTGTAAAACACAACTGTCTCAAGATGATCTTCAGTTCTTCTGCAGCAACATTCGGTGAACCAGAATATCTTCCTATGGACGAAAAGCACCCTCAGAAGCCAATCAACTACTACGGTTTCACAAAGCTTAAGATTGAAGAATTCATGGACTGGTATGACCAGCTTAAAGGAATGAAGTTTGCAGCACTCCGCTACTTCAACGCAGCAGGATACGATCCAGAAGGTGTTGTTTGCGGACTTGAACAGAAGCCAGAAAACCTTCTTCCACGGGTAATGGAAGCAGCTTTGGGTCAGCGCACACTTAAGATTTTCGGTACAGACTACGAAACTCGTGACGGAACATGTATCCGCGACTATGTTCATGTAACTGACCTTGCCCGCGCTCACGTTATGGCTTTGGATTACATTGCTAAGAACGAAAAGAGCCTTAAGCTGAACCTTGGAACAGCAAACGGCACAACAGTAAAAGAAATCATCGACGCAGCTCGCAAAATCACAGGAAAGGCAATTCCTGCAGACGAAGCACCACGCCGCCCAGGTGATCCTGCAAGCCTCTTCACAACAAGCAAGCTTGCAAAAGAACTTCTCGGCTGGGAACCAAAATACAGCGACGTAGACACACTTGTTGATACAACATGGAAAGTTTACCTCAAAGCTGAAGCCCAGAAAAACAAATAGCCTCCACATCAATATTAATTGATAAACATTGGGATTCCGTTACGGCAGCGGGATCCCTTTTTTTTCGGGAAACGGGGGTATTTCGAGGAAAACTGATGAGAAAATTCATCTGTTTTTGAAAATTTACGGACTATTTAGGTAATATAAGTTTTAGTCCGTAAATTTTTGAACAAATTTGTCTTTTTCATCTATTTTCTAAGAAATTCTTGGTCAAGTCCAAAATTTGGTGTAAATTCCAATCCTGACAAAATATAAAGTTAGGCCGCTTCCAGAAATTGTTTCTGAGCTAAAGCAATTGTTTGTAGTTTTATCTTCACTTCAACAG
>JAZLGB010000054.1:0-3516 GCA_045616085.1 Treponema sp. | reverse complement strand
ATTGTATGAAAAAAGTAATCGCAGCTGCTCTCGCTGCCGCCACAGTTACTTCACTGGCATTTGCTGCACCAAAAAACCTTAAAGGTAAAAAAGCAAATGCCGGTAAAGTATTCAATGTTTACGTATGGAATGACGAATTCCCATCACGCTTCAAGGATTATTTTGAAGCAAAAGGCAAAGTACCAGCAGGAATCACAGTAAACTTTGTTCAGACACCAAACGCTGACAACGCTTACCAGAACAAACTGGACGAAGTACTTCTCGCACAGGAAAAAGCAAAGGGTGACAAACTCGTAGATATGTTCCTGGTAGAAGCAGACTACGCCCTCAAATATGTTGATACACCATACACAATGGATGTTAAAAAAGATCTGGGAATCACAGATGCAGATCTTAAAAATCAGTACAAATACACACAGGACATCATGACAGACTCAAAAGGAAACCTTAAAGGTGTTTCTTGGCAGGCATGTCCAGGTGGATTCGTATACCGCCGTTCATATGCAATCGATGTTCTTGGAACAGACGATCCAGTAAAAGTAGGTGAAGCACTTGCAGACTGGGACAAATTCGATGCAGTAGCAGCAAAAGCAAAGGCAAAGGGATACTTCATGCTTTCAGGTTTTGATGATGCATTCCGCGTATTCTCAGACAACGCAAAATCACCATGGGTAAAAGGAAATAAAATTGTAATTGATCCACAGATTGAACGCTGGATCAAAATGACAAAAGAATACACAGACAAGGGATACAACAACAAAGCAAACCTGTGGTCAGCAGAATCAACACAGGGAATGACAAAAGACGGAAAAGTATTCGGATATTTCGGACCAGCATGGTTCATTGACTTCTGTATGGATACATCAGCATCAGGAGACTGGGCATTCTGTAAGGGACCACAGGGATTCTCATGGGGTGGAACATGGATCTGTGGTGCAACAGGATCAGACAACATGGATCTTATCAAAGACGTAATGCTCATGCTTACATGTGATTCAGCAAACATGACAGACCTGGCAAAGGGAGCTGGAGACTTCGCAAACAACGAAGTAGCAATGACAGCAGTTGCTAACTCTGACTACGGTAACCCATTCCTTGGCGGACAGAACCACATGGCATTCTTCCTTGAAAATGCAAAGAAGATTGACAAATCAGCAATGTCAAAATACGACCAGGGTATGAACGAAAAGATTCAGTCTGCAATGTCTGACTACTACAACGGAAACGTAACTCTGGACGAAGCTTGGGCTAACTTCTACACATCAGTTATGGAAGTTTACCCTAACCTTACAAAATAGTTTTTTGAACTAATCAAAAAGGGCTGTTAGCAATAGCAGCTCTTTTTGTGTATTGAAATCGAAAACGTTTTCGTACAAATCCAAATAAAAAACCACTTTCCTGCGAGGAACTCATGTCTGAATCTAAAAAAGAAAAAAAACAGAAGAGAAAAAAGACAGTTCAGTATGACAGATGGGGATACTTCTTCATCGCTCCGTTCTTTCTGATTTTTACAATCTTCTCTCTTATTCCACTTGTAACAACATTTGTTTATTCATTTTTTGAGAACTATCGTGACGGTCTTACACAGATTGGTCCAAACATTTCTGTTCAGAAATATTTCAACGGTACCCGTGATATTTATGAATGGCAGCTGGACAGTTCACAGGACGGAATGAATGAACTGATCGCAACTTATAAAGGAGAAGCAACAACTCCTGATCTGGCAGACAAAGTTGTAGAATTCTTGTCTCCTTCAGATTCAGAAGATCCAAATTTTGAAGTTTACACAGACTCAAACTTCAGAAGAGCTGCTTTTGCTGCTAAAGTTTCAAAACTGGTTGATAACGGTATAAAAAAGGAACTTCCTGCCGTTGATGTTTTAAACCAGATTAAAGATGAACTTCCAAAGAAACAGGCATCTTTCATACGTAATATTCAGAACGTTTTTGCATCAGGTGATAACGTTGCCCGTTACTTCCTTAATACACTCATTATGTGGGCTATCGGATTTATCCCACAGATTCTGATTTCACTTATTCTTGCTGTTTGGTTCACAAACACAGAACTTAAACTGAAATTCCAGCAGTTCTTCAAAACTGTAATTTATATGCCGAACCTGATCATGGCATCTGCTTTTGCCATGCTCTTCTTTACACTGTTCTCACCAAACGGTCCAATCGAACTTCTTATCCAGCAGATGGGACTTCGTGAAGCAGGCGACCCAATCCGCTTCTTTACAAGACCAGGCTGGACTCGTGTACTTATTGGTATCATGAACTTCCTTATGTGGTACGGAAATACAACAATCCTGCTTATGGCTGGTATTATGGGTATTGATAACAGTCTGTTCGAAGCTTCACGTATCGACGGTGCTTCTCCACTCCAGACATTCTTCAAAGTAACAGTTCCACTGCTGCTCCCAATTTTCGTATACGTAATGATTACATCACTTATCGGTGGTATTCAGATGTTCGACGTTCCACAGATTCTTACAAAGGGTAGTGGTGCTCCGAACCGTACTACAATGACAATCATCATGAAACTTAATAACTACCTTACAATCAGTAAAAACTTCGGGAACGCCGGTTGTATGTCTATTCTTATCTTCGCTGTAACAGGCGTGCTGTCTGGTCTTGTTTATAAAATGACAATGCAGCAGTACAGATCTAAATAAGGAGGCTGAAAAATGACAGAAATTAAATACGCAAGTCAGTCCAGATCACTTACTATCCGCAGATTCTTCTGCTATCTTGTTCTCATTCTTCTGGCTTTCCTTTCGCTGTTCCCATTCTATATTCTGATTATCAACTCAACACGTACACACTTCCAGATTCAGAGTGGATTCTCGGCTCTTCCTGGAAAAAATCTTGGAATGAACTTCCTGCAGCTTGTTCGTGCAAAAGAATGGCGTGGTCCAAACGGTGAAGTTATTAAAGCTTTTGGTACAAACTATCCAATCGTAAAAGGTCTTCTCCGCAGTTTATTTGTAGCAACACTTTGTGCTCTTGTTACAACATACTTCAGTGCCATGACATCTTACGGTTTGTACATGTACAACTTCAAACTGAAGAAGGCAGCTTTCCGCTTCATCCTGGCAGTTATGATGGTTCCAACTCAGGTTTCAACACTTGGTTTCTATAAACTCCTGATTCGCCTTAATCTGATGAATAACTATGCGGCGCTTATTGTTCCGGCAATAGCGGCTCCTGCAGTTTTCTTCTATATGTATCAGGCAATGGAAGCAACACTTCCGTTCTCCATTGTTGAAGCTTCCCGCGTTGACGGCTGTAATGAATTCCTTACATTCAACGCAATCGTTCTTCCAATGATGAAACCTGCAATCGCCGTTCAGGCAATCTTCAGTTTCGTTTCTTCTTGGAACAACTACTTCATTCCATCGCTGATTCTTGAAAAGGATCACTGGACTGTTCCTCTTGTTGTTGCCGCAGCACGTTCTGCCGACTACATGAGCTTCAACATGGGTATTATTTATATCCTTCTGACAGTAGCAATCAT
>JAZLGB010000053.1:0-66966 GCA_045616085.1 Treponema sp. | reverse complement strand
AAACAATTTCTGGAAGCGGCCTAACTTTATATTTTGTCAGGATTGGAATTTACACCAAATTTTGGACTTGACCAAAAACAGCATACTTTCATTCTGTTAGAAAGCCAAAATTTACGGACTATTTTTTAAGATAACAAAATGATCCGTAAAATCTTAAAAACAGATGAATTTTCCGTTGTAACCTTCACAAATCGGTATTAGTTTTAATTATATGAAAAGATTATCAGTATTATTGGCAGGCTTAGTTGCTATAAGCCTTATTTCTTGTGGTGCAAACCGCAAATTTGAATCAGAAGTTTATGAAGAATCGGCTGTGATGAACGCAAAGCCTATGATGATGGCTAAAAGAGCTGTTGCAGACAATGCAGTGAACGGTTTTGCCGCAGAAAGTATTGTGGCAGAAGATGTTGCTCAGACAGAAGGTTCTTTCGAGCGAAAACTTATCCGTAACGGAAGCATCAGTCTGGAAGTTACAGACCTTTTGACTGCCCAGGAAAAAGTTGAAGCCTGGTGCAAAAGCTTTGGCGGTTACGTTTCTTCGTCATACACAAATCAGCGTAATGCTGGGGTTACAGTTAGGATTCCTGCGGAAAAGTTTGATCAGGCAATGGAATCTGTTGGGGAATTTGGCACTGTAAAAAACAAGGACGTTTCCACTCAGGATGTAAGCGAGCAGTTCTACGACCTTCAGGGCCGTCTTGAAACCCGCAAAGTTCTTAAGCAGAAGCTGGAAGGCTACCTTAAACAGGCTTCCAACATGCAGGACCTTCTTAAAATTGAACGGGAACTTAATTCCGTGCAGTCAGAAATTGAATCCATGGAAGGCCGTCTTAAACGCCTAAGTTCCCAGATTGATTTTTCAACAATCAACGTAAACCTTGAACTTCCATACAACTCAAGTCAGGGCCACCATTTTGACCTGCCAGACTTTGGCTATGGAGTACGCCACTTTGCGGAAACTGTAGTAGGTTTCTTTGGCGGTTTTGTGGCAGTTGTGCTTTACATTTTCATCTTTGGAATCCCAGTGCTTGCAGTTTTGGCATTGCTGTACTGGCTCCTTCTGGGAAAAGTGGGGCTTCTTAAAAAGATTATCCGCAAACTAAAGTAATTCCTGATCATCCTTTCACGGATCAGATGATTGTGAAACCATGAAAATACTACCAGTCAGAAAGCTGATGACAAAACCGCGACTTTCGTCGCTACATGCACAGGTCGGCAAAGAATCTATCATTCCGACCTGTGGATGTTTTTGCCATCACCTTTCTTCCTTCCCGTATTTTCATGAAATCATCGTGCGGCATCCGTGAAAGGATGATCAAAAAAATTTTGTCCTACATCTGGCAACCTTTTAATATTATATTTTAAGCATAAAGGAGTAACGTCTATGAAAAACATCATTTTATCGGCAGTTTCGATTGCCTGTTCTTGCATTTTGTCTTTTGGGATGTTCAACATCATTCACCAGGATCGTTCTGTTACAGTTCGGGGGCTTTCTGAGCGGGAAGTGGCTGCGGATATGGCGGTCTGGCCTTTGACTTTTAACGTTGGAAGCAATACTTTGGCTGAACTTCAGGCTCAGGTTGCGGGTAAAACAGGGGAAGTTTCTAAGTTCCTTTTGGCTCATGGACTTGAAGAAAGTGATTTTACAGTTCAGGCGGCAAATATTACAGATACAACAACAAACGTTTATATGAATCACGATGCTCAGAGCTTTAAGTACATCGCAAAACAGACTGTGCTTATCCGTTCGTCAAAAATTGAACAGGTAAAATCTGCGCTTTCTGATTCGCTTCAGCTGGCTGGAAAGGGAATTGCCGTAGCTCAGGAATATGATTCCAAAATCAGTTACGAATTCACAGGCTTGAACGCAATCAAACCAGAAATGATTGCCGAAGCCACAAAAAATGCCCACGCTGCCGCAGAGCAGTTCGCAAAGGATTCAAATTCAAAGGTAGGAAAAATCAAAAAGGCAACACAGGGGCTCTTCTCAATCGAAGATGCAGCTGTTGGTCTTGAAGAACGCAAAACCGTGCGCGTTGTCACAAGCGTTGAATATTGTTTGAGATAAGTGCATTGTGATACATGAAAATACTACCAGTCAGAAAGCTGATGACAAAACCGCGACGCTAGCTAGCGGTTTTGTCAGACTCAGACTGACTGGTAGTATTTTTAATAAAACCTGTCCCACTAAAGCGTTGTTCGCCCTCTAAAAGATCTTGCCAGTGTAAGCTTATCTGCGTATTCCAAATCGCCGCCTACAGGGATGCCTGTGGCAAGGCGGGTCACTTTTACGGTGCTCTGTTCTGCAAGAAGGCGCTGCAGGTACATGGCGGTTGAGTCACCTTCGAAAGTTGGGTTTGTGGCCAGGATGATTTCTGCAACTCCGCCTTTTTTAACTCTTTCTACAAGACTTGCAATGTTCAGCTGATCTGGGCCAACGCCCTCCAAAGGAGCGATAACTCCACCCAAAACGTGGTAAAGGCCTGTGTAACCGCCGGCGCTTTCGATTGTGCTAACGTCCTGAGGTTGTTCTACAACACAGATAAGGCTTGAATCCCGCAAAGGATTTGAGCAGATTGGGCAAGGATCATTTTCTGTCCAGGAACCACAAACCGAGCAAGGCTTGATCTTTTCCTGAAGCTCAGTGATCTGGCGGGCAAAATTCTTCATGTAAACCGGATCCGACTTAAGCAGATGGTTTACGATTCGAGCGGCGCTTTTTTTACCGATGCCAGGAAGTCTGGAAAAGCTTCCTGTAAGTTCATCAATTACGCTCATTGATTAAAGTCCCATGCCAGGAATGTTAAGTCCGCCAAGCAAAGAAGAAGACTTGATCTTGATCTGTTCCTGAACTTTTTCGATTGCGTCACGGTGAGCTGCAACAATCAAATCTTCAAGCATTTTTACGTCGCGGTTGTCTACGCAAAGTGGATCCAGGTGGATTTCTTGCATCTCGAACTTTCCGTTAAGTTTTACAGTTACCATGCGGCCGCCGGAAGAGCCTTCTGCTGTGATTGCAGCCATTTCTTCCTGAAGTTTTTCTGCCTGTTCTTTAATTGCGGCAGAGTTTTTAAGCAATTCAAAAGGATTCATCATTTTTTCCCTCCCACTACCTGACCTTTAAAGGCATTTACAAGAATCTGTACATGCTGCGGAATTTCTACAGTTTCCTGGACGATTTCTTCACTTTTAACAGAAACCTCAAATTCCATCTGGGCGTGACAGCAACCGCACAAAACTTCGGTGATCTGTCTGAGTCCCTGGTTGATGGTATTTTTCTGAAACTCCGAACCGATGGTGGTAGTGATTTTATTTCCAGTCAATGTCCAAGGTCCTGTCTGCATCAATGCGGAACTAAGCATGGCGTTGTTTGGGGCAAGTCCGGAAACAACAATGCCGTAGATTTTTCCCAATGTGATGGAAAAACCGTCTGGTGCAGTAAAAAGCACATCGCTCTGATGAACTTCTGCAGGAGAAGGAACTTCGCTGGCTGCCTGAGCGGCTTCCACCTGATCCTCGTAGGCATTTGCAATGTCTTCTTCGCTTGGGGCTGCTTCGTTTGACCAGTCATCATCAGGGACAGCTTCACCTTCTGGTGTGCCCATATCGTCGTAATAATCACCGTCAAAAGAACTTACTGAAGTTGTTGCCGCTGTTGTTTTAGGCGGCAGGGCACCGCCATTAGAAAAAGGGTTTGTATTCTCCTGGGTCTCAGGGGTGTTTTCCTGAGAAGCCATTTGTGTAAGACCAGAGAAAAGGCGCATTCCGTTTGGAGCGGATGTGCTAGCCGGAGCTGTATTGGCTGCAGGCGCCGAGTCTGGTGCGGCTACGGGAGCTGCGTTAAAACTGCCGGTTGGAGCCTGTGTCTGTACTGGGGCACTTTGAGGTGCGGCGCCAGTTGCGGGAGCGGCTGCCGGTTTAGGCGTGTTCTGAGCTGGCTGAACAGGAGCTCCTGCCAGCAATGCGTGAGCCTGGTCGATAGCCTGTTTTACTTCACTTGGAGAAACGTACTGCTTGAGCCAGCACAAACGGCTGAACGCAAGTTCCAGTTCATATCTAGGTGAAAGGGAATATCGAATGTCACGGTAAAGCTGCAGGAAAATCGAAAGAGCCCGTTCTGTTTGGATTGGATTCCAGGTTGAAAGAACTTCTGCGCTGTATCGTTCTGCGGACTGACCTAAAAGACCTTCCTTTTTGATTCCGTTTTTGATTAAAAGCAGGCTGCGAAGATATTCCGAGCTGTTTGAAATCAACTGTTCAATTGAAATACCAGATTGAAGGAAGTCATCCAGCTGATTAAGAACGCTTTCAGATTCACCTCGGGCACAACCTTCAAAAATCGAGTTAAGACGGTCAACGCCCAAAAGTCCAAGCTTGTCGCGGATTTTGTCGTAAGTGATGTAACCTTCGCTGAAAGCTGCAACCTGGTCGAACAAAGTGTAGCAGTCACGAACTGAACCGCCAGATTCTTTTGCAACCCAGTAAAGTGCTTCGTCGTCGGCCTGGATATTCATTTCCTGGCATGCTTCTGAAAGAAGTGATTTGAGGCGTTCTCCGGCAACCAGTCTGAAGTTGTACTGCTGACAGCGTGACTTGATAGTTGCAGGAACCTTCTGAAGCTCAGTTGTGGCAAAAATGAAGATTACGTGTGCAGGTGGCTCTTCGATTGTCTTAAGCAATGCGTTAAAGGCACCGGTACTAAGCATGTGGACTTCATCGATGATGTAGATCTTGTAACGTCCGCTTGTTGGCGGGAACATTACTTCATCTTTGATCTGGCGAACATCGTTTACAGAGTTTGTTGATGCACCGTCGATTTCAATTACGTCCATGCTGGAACTGTTTGTGATGGCCTTACAAGATTCACACTGACCACAAGGAGTGCAGGTTGGTCCTGAAGAAGCCTGACAGTTCAGGGATTTTGCTAAAATTCGGGCTGTAGATGTTTTTCCACAACCACGAGGACCGGTAAACAGGTATGCGTGGGCAATCTGACCGGTTTTGATTGAGTTTTTAAGTGTGTCGGCAACAAATTCCTGACCTGCAAGGTCTTCAAAATGCTGCGGACGGCGGCGGGTAGCCGTTACCTCATAAGCCATTATTCAGCCTCTTTTCTTTTTTTAGAAAGAATGTATGTTACAGCACCGAAAGCGATTCCGCCCAAGATCATGATGAAGCAGAAGAACTGTCCGGTTGAAAAATTCAAAAGCGATGAATTTGTGTAAATTGGTGCATCAGGATTAGCTGCAAACTTGTATCCTATGTCTGCATCCGGTTCACGGAAATATTCGATGAAGAATCTGAAAACACCGTATCCAGAAATGTAAATCATAGAAAGCATTCCGTCCCATTTTTTGTGATTGTGAAGGAACCACAAAATCAGTCCAAGTACAATACCTTCAAAGAAAGCTTCGTACAACTGGCTTGGGTGACGAGGAAGGTTTACCAGAGTTGAGTTGATTGCAAGACCACAGTTAGCGGCAAAGTTCTGAACCCATTCCAAAGAACCGCTGAAACGTTCTGCTCCAGGAAAAATCATTCCCCATGGTGCGGTTGTAATACGTCCGTAAAGTTCTCCGTTAAGGAAATTTCCAAGTCTTCCAAAAGTATAGCCGAAAGGAATTGCAACGCCCATTGCATCACACCATTTTGGAAAATTTTTCTTTTTCCAGATACACCAGATGATCATTCCAAGCAAACCACCGATAACGCCGCCGTGGTAGCTCATTCCTGCAAGACCGGTAAAGTTTCCCCGGTTGTCAAAAGGCCAGAAAATGAGCCATGGCTTATGCCGGTAAAGCCCGGAAGTATCGTAAACCAGAGTTGAAAGAACTCTGGCTCCGATGATGAGGAAAATGATTCCAGTAAAAATGAAGCTGAAAATATCATCTTCCGAAGCTTTGTAGCCAGCAGTATCAAGAACGCCTTCCTTAAGCTGTTTTTTAAGAACGTACCAGGCGGTACCAAAAGCAAAGATGTACATCAAACCATACCATCTTAAAAGTCCAAGGATTGGAAGTCCTGGGAAGATTTCAGGATGGATGAAGGATGGGTAGTTTACGAACAAGAACATTTTTAATTCCTAAGTTAGAGTTTAAAGCCCTGTTTAGCGGCTTTTACAATTTTTGATTTAAGCAGAATATTTTCTTTTTTAAGCTGAGTAAGCTCGTAAGCCTGAGTTTTAATCATTTCAATCAATTCTCCGGTAGAAAGCTGACCTGAGCCAACAAGATCGTCGATTCCAGAAAGTTTAAGTGCATAATCGTCAGCTGCTTCTTCATCAACCTTGTCGAATGAACCGTCTGTGTCGATGGCCTGGGTAAAGTCTCTGTCGAAATAGCGAGGTTCTGTTGCGATGACCTTTTCTGCAATGCGGTAGATGCCCTGTGAAAGAACGCTCTGTGGCTTGTAGATTGTTACAGGAAGGCGAGAAGAAAGTGCCTTTTCCTGGAACTGGTCGCGGTACATAAGGCCAAGGTAGTCGATATCAAGACCAAGGTACTGCTTGCAGGAGTTGCGTACGCGGGTAGCGTTTGCAGCTTCCTTTGGATCAGAGATCATGTTCAGGATAAGACGTGGACAGAACTGAGCCATTCGTGATTTGAAAAGCTTTGTGTTTTCAGGATCGATCTGTTCCAGGGCCTGTGTGATCTGAGGAATGTAAAGGCTCTTCATACGCTGAGAGTCTTTTTTGATCTGGTCAAGGAATTCGTGTCCCTTTGTGCCTTTCTTGAAAGTCGTATACATAAGGCGGAACACACAGTTCTTTAAGAACAGGTAACCGTCCAAAGTTGCTGTTACAGTAGGAGCTGTTACAAGAATTCCCTGTGGCGACTGAAGGAAGAAGTCCAGGATGATCTGGTGAGTTCCGGCTCCAAGGTCCAGGATGAGATAGTCACAATCCAGGCTGTGGAAATTGCGCAAAAGCTTAGCCTTCTGAACTGCCTTAAGGGATGTAAGGCCTGGAATCTGGCTGTCTCCGGCAATAAAGCTTACGTTTTCGTATTCAGTTGGTTCGATGATACTCTTGAAGTCGCTCTTGTCTGTGATGTAAGTACCAATACTGTTGTTTTTTACATTATGTCCGATTGCAAGGTGAAGGTTTGAAGCTCCAAGGTCCAAATCGGCCAAAACTACTTTTTTACCTGCCTGCCCAAGAGCAATTGCAAGGTTTGCTGATAAAAGGCTTTTTCCAACACCGCCTTTACCGCTTGCTATAGGAAGTATCTGCATAACCTCAATTATAACACAGAGTAGTTATTATAAAAAGTAAGAGATATGTGGTATAATATAAGTATGAAAAAAACTATGCATCTCGGTCGGACTTTGAGTTCCGCTATTTCTTTTTTTGTACTTTCGATCTGTGCATCCCAGTGTTTTGCTCAGTCTTCAGCTTCAACAGATAAAACTTCAAACTTTCAGTATCTTAAAAAATTGAATTCTGTGTTTGATTTTGTTCAGCAGAATTACGTTGACGAAGTTGATCCTGAGGTGCTTTATGAAGGCGCCATGAAGGGGCTGATGAATTCTCTTGGTGATCCATACACTTCTTATCTTGATGAATCTACAATCCGGGATTTAAGCGATACAACAAACGGTAACTTTGGTGGAGTAGGGCTTTATATTTCCAAGCCTGTTGAATCTAAGCCAAACAAGCCTGCTTACGTTGAAGTTTCTTCCCCAATGGAAGACACTCCTGGTGCAAAGGCTGGAATCCTTGCCGGCGACTACCTTATCGAAATCAACGGTAAGCCAACAGCGCCAATGACAATGCAGGACGTTCTTGCAAATCTTCGTGGAGAAGTTGGAACTCCTGTAACAGTAAAAGTTCTTCGCGGTAAGAACCTTACTTTCAGCGTTGACCTTGTTCGTGCCCTGATCGAAGTTCCTACAGTTAAGTACGGAATGATCGATAATACTGGTTACATGCGTCTTATTCAGTTTACTCCGGATACACCGGTTCGCGTTCAGGAAGCTTTGGATGCATTCAAGAAGGATCAGAACTTCAAGAACCTCATCATCGACCTTAGAGACAATCCTGGCGGACTTATTACTTCTGCCGTCAGCATTTCGGACAAGTTCATCGATGAAGGCCCTATCGTTTCTACAAAGAGCCGTCTTTCATTCCAGAATTCAACTTTCAGCGCAACAACAGCCGCAACTCAGGTTCGTGACCTTCCAATCGTTGTACTTATTAACCAGGGTAGTGCCAGTGCTTCGGAAATCGTTTCCGGTGCTCTCAAGGACAATCACCTTGCTTATCTGGTTGGACAGCGCAGTTACGGAAAGGGCTCTGTTCAGCAGGTAATTCCTCTTGGTCAGGATGAGGAAATCAAGATGACAATGGCCCGCTACTACACTCCAAGCGACACAAACATCGACAAAATTGGTATTCCACCTGATCTGGAAGTTTCATATCCAAAGCTTACAGAAGAGGATGAAAAGGCTTATTCCCGTCTTATCGAAGACAACGTGATTTCAACTTATGTTGAGGAACATCCAGATATGACAGAAGAACAGATTGCTTCCTACGCTCAGGAACTTAAGGCAAAGTACAACCTTGATCTTCGTCTTTTGCGCCGTCTTGTTCGCATTCAGGCTACCCGCACAAAGCCAACTGCTCTTTACGATTTGGATTACGACATTCAGCTTAATGCTGCCCTGGATTTGCTTAAAAACACAAAGGACTTTAAGGCTCTGGTAAAAAATACAAAGACCTTGAAGGAGCTCCAGGAAGAAGCTGAAGCCGCAAAGGCAAAAGAAGAAGCTGAATCAAAGGCTGAAAACTAATGCGTCAGTTTATTTCTTCGTCGGCCCCTGATGGAAAGGGACTCTTGAAAATTTCTGGAAAAGATTATCGGTATCTCAAGCAGGTTTTGCGGCTTAAGTCTGGCGATATGCTGGCGGTTCGCTTGCCTGACGGCACTTTGCAGAACACAACTGTGTGCTCGGTTGAAGAATCCAGCCGTTGTGTGATTTTGCAGGTTTGTGGAGATTCGGAAACTTCGTCGGAAAATGCGTCGGTAACACGAGGGACTCAGGCCTCAGAGGTTGAAGCTGCGGCCCTTGGTGTTGAATATTATCTTTTTCAGTACATTGCAAAGCCTGTTAAGATGGAACAGATTATCCGACAGGCAGTGGAATGTGGGGTAAAGTACATCGTTCCTGTAATCGGAGAATATTCCCAGAAGTCTTCTGTGTTAGCCATGCAGTCTTCCAAAAAAGACAGGATCGAACGCATCATTCGTGAAGCCCGTCAGCAGAGCGGTTCACCTGTGGAAACAGAGGTTTTGGAGCCGGTTTCTACAGCAGATGCAATTTCATTATGGAAAAAGGCATGCGATTCCTGCGGAGAAGGAGAAAAGGCTGAGGCCGTAGTCCTTTGGGAACGTAACGAAAATACGAGATCCCTCAAGGAAATCCTTTCGCAGGGCGAAAATAGGAAAATAACAAAGGTTGCCATAGCTGTTGGCTGTGAAGGCGGAATTAGTCCAAACGAGGTTTCGGAATTGGGTTCCGGGGCTTTTGCTACAATTCACTTTCCGGGAAATATTCTTCGGTGTGAAACTGCGGCTTTATATGGAATTGCGGCGGTACAGAGTACGATAACTCAATAAAATCGTGTTGAGTATAAATATAAAAAATTGTTATAATTGTTTTAGGGGAAAAGAATGGGTGTTCAGAGAATTAAAGTTTTAGGCGTTCCAGTGGATATTTTGCGTCCGGAAGATCTGGAAATGGAAGTTTTGGAGCTTCTTGCAAAACCTGGTACTAAGCAGATTGTATTCCTTTCGATCTGGGATCTTATGAAGGCTCGTCGCCGTGGAGAATTCCAGGATTGTATCAATAATGCTGATCTCATCATCCCTGTTTCTAAAAGCATCATCCGTGGTGCAAACTTTCTTAAAAAAGAAATCCCAGTTCGCTATAATCCGTTTTCTGTTGTAATCAACGTGCTGTCTGTGCTGGATTCTCATTTCAAGTCAGTTTATTTGCTTGGTTCCCGCGGCCAGACTCTTCATACTGCAGAACGCAATGTTCGTGATACATTCCCAAGTCTTAAGATTGTTGGCCGTTACGTTGGTTATTATCCAAAGACAATGGAAAATGACATCGTTGCTTCAATTTATAAAACTTCTCCATCCTTGGTTTTGATCAGCGAAGGCATTAAAGATAAAAACTGTTGGGCTTACAAGCGTAGAGACAAATTTTCATCAAGTATCTTCCTTTATTATCGTGATTGTCTTGGAATTTTTTCAAAGCGTATCAAACGTGTTGATGAAAAAACTTTTGAGCGAGGTCATGAAATTTATCATGAAGTGCTCAGAAATCCGTTTAAGATTTTCCTTTTGTTCATTTACTTAAAATATGTATTAACCTTACTTTGCTACAAAATATTTAAAAAATAGTGAGTAAGTTTTTGTTTATCTGGGGAAACAAATGCTGGGGGAGGCTCATTTGTTTTCTAACAAATGTACAAGAGTTTATTTGATAACTCTCAGAAGAGATGTTATTGGTTTCTGGAGAAAGTCATTGCAGGATTATTGTTCTGTATGTGTTTATCCAGAGTTGGGTTTGTTCCTCTGCAGCCTAGGACAGAGAGAACAATATCGAAATGCGTTGGTTATTATTGATTCTTGCTCAGTAATCAATGCTGATGAAGAAGATTTTTTCAGGCTGGGGAAAGTCTTTTCATTTAATAAAGTTTTTATAATCGAACCTTCACTGCTAAAAAATGATGTGTTATGCGGTTTTGAGTTTAAAAAAGCAAATCTGATTCCTTTTCCATGTGATTTTGCGTCTATTAAAAGTCAGATAAAGCTAAATGCGGCACTGGATCTTGTTAAAACCGAACCATCTGAAAAGCAGGATGTACCTGCACCCCTAAAACGTTTTGCTGGAAATTCTTTTGTTGTTGAATCTTTACGTTCTAGCTTTTTTACTTTTGGGAAAACAGATTTACCAATCCTTCTTCAAGGGGAAACAGGTACGGGAAAAACCTTTGCAGCTGAATTGATTCATTCGATTTCAGGTCGGAGTGGCAAAAAGTTCAGACGAATAAACATGCCATGTATTCAAGAAGAAATCGTTGAATCAGAATTTTTTGGAACTGTACCGGGTGCTTTTACTGGTGCGGTTAACAAAAAAGGAATTCTGGAAGATGTTAATGGTGGCACAATTTTATTTGATGAAATTTCAGAAATTCCGTTGCGTTTTCAGGCCAAATTATTGAAGTTCCTGGATTCCGGAAGTTTTAACAGGGTTGGTTCAAATCAAGAAAATCACGCTGATGTACGAATTATTTCTGCAACGAATGTAAATCTTGAAGAAATGGTTGAAAAAAAACTTTTCAGGAAGGATTTGTATGAACGGTTAAAGGGAAAGGTTATCTCTTTGCCCTCATTGAATTCTCATAAAGAAGATATAGAATCATTGGTTCAAGATTATCTTTTGGAAAATGGTTATTCAAATATAACCTTTACCCCTGAAGCAATCTCTGCCTTGCAGCAAAGAGACTGGTCAGGGAATGTAAGGGAGCTCCATTATTGTTTGGAGTTAACTTGCTCCGTTACTGATAAAAAGGTTATAGGTCCAGAAGACTTAATTTTTGCCAGCTAAACCTGCAGCTTTGCAGAAAACTTTCTCTATATACTGAGCTTCGCTTTCAGAAAGGGCGGCTCTGGAAAGAATTCCTCTCCAGAAAGCTTCCATGTCTGGACGGCCAGTAATGCTGAAAAATCCGATTTTCTGAAGATTGTCGGCGATGACTGTAACAGTCTGGTCCAATCGTTCCAAGTTGAGCGGTGTGTAACCAGAAAGTCCTTCGTTCTTTTTTCGGAATAAGTGGTAGCAAAGAATCTGGACAGCATGAGAAAGGTTCAGCGAGCCAAAGTTGTCGCTTGATGGAATTGTTACACCCAGAGTACATTCCTTAAGCTGTTCGTCGGTTAGACCGGTGCGTTCATTTCCAAAAACGATGGCAATGTTCGCACCGTCTTTTTTTTCTTCTCCAGTATGAGTTTTTGCTATGTCAGCAAATTCTTCTGGTAGTAAAAGCTTACCTTTTCTGTTCTGGCCGCGGCGTCTTGTGGTGCCAGCTGCAATGGAACAGTCTTTTGTTGCTTCTGTAATTGAATCAAAAAACTCTGCATTGTCGTAAATATAGGCAGCGTGGATGGCCAGAATGTGAACTTTTTCTGTATCGTAGTCTTCTCTTTTTCCTACAATTCTAAGATGAGTGATATCGTTGTTTGCCATGGCGCGACATGCGGAACCGATGTTTCTGCATTCGTCGGGATGGTCTAAAATTATGTAAACCTTGCTTAAATCCATGCCGAAATTATAGCAACAGAAGAAAAAATAAGGAATTGCTAATTTGACCTATTAAATATATTGTAGTAATATACTATATCTAGCAATGTACTTTTAAAAACGGAGTCTGAGGATATGACTAATAATAATAATATTGTTCCAGGTTTTGATGACGAAAAAGACGACAGCCTGAAAATTTCTTTGGAAAGAATTGATTCAATCCAGAACGGTTTGCGTATTTATTTGAACGGATATATTGATACATATAACTCAAGTTTCTTTCAGAAAAAGATTACAAAGGTTGTAGAAGCTGGATTTATCAATTTGATTTTCAATTGTTCTGCTTTGAACTACGTATCTTCAACAGGTATCGGATCTTTCACATCTTTCCTTAAGATGCTTAAACCAAAGGGTGGAGACATCGTTCTTCTTGAAATCCAGCCTAAAGTATACGAAGTATTCCAGTTGTTGGGATTCTCTCAGTTCTTTAATATCAAGGATTCTACAGAAGATGCAATCAACTTCTTCCAGCAGGGTGCTCCAGCTGTAGAAAGCGTATTCCCTAAGGTATTCGCTTGTCCTATGTGTAACAAACACTTGCGTGCTACACGTGCAGGTCGTTTCCGCTGTTCTGAATGTAAGTCAATTCTTGCAATCAACGAACAGGGTGTTGTTTCTTTAGGCTAATAATTAATCTAGAGCTTACAAGGCTTCCTTCTAAAAGGAAGCCTTTTTTTATGTCAAAAAGACTTTTGCACACGTTATTAACGAACTATTCACGAATTGTACACAAGTTATCCACATTTTATGAGACACAAATATAGTGGTTTTGTAACTTCATATATTATCGAGAGTTAGGAAAATGTATAGTAAACTTAGTTTAATTCATTATAATATAAAGAATTAGGATGTTTAGTGTATACAAATTCATTCAAAAAATAACAAAAAAATTTTTAAAAACATATTGACTAAAAGTTATCCACAAGTTATTCACTTTTAGTATGAACGGAAATAATTTTAATCTTTGTCCAGAATGTGGAAGCCAAAAAATAGAATATAGAAAGAACAAGCAGTGGTTCTGTCCAGATTGTGGCTTTGATCTTTATAATAATGTTGCCAGCGCGGTAGGAGCCATCATTTCTGACAAGGAAAACAATGTGCTTTTTGAAATTCGGGCAAAAGAGCCTAGAAAGGGTTTTCTTGCATTGCCGGGGGGCTTTACTGATCAGGATGAAACAGCGGAACAGGCTGTGGTTCGAGAATGTCAGGAAGAGATTGGGGTAAGTCCTGAGTCTGTTAAATACCTGTGCAGCTTTCCAAATGATTATCAGTACAAAGGCATCGCTTATAAAACCTGTGATTTGTTCTTTAATGCAGAAATCCCTTGTGGGGCTGGTTCAATTCCAGAATTGATAACAAAACTGAATGGTCAGGAAAGCGAAGTGTCTGGCTTTAAGTGTGTTCAGATTAAAAGTGTTGAGGATATCGAAAAGTTACCGGCTGCTTTTGAATCTGCAAAAAAGGCTTTGACGGTTTGGCTTAGACGGGATTAGAATAAAAATATATAAAAAGGGGTTTGTATGCCAATTTCTAATCAGCGATTATTTTTAGTGATTGCAAGTGCCGTCGTATATTTTCTTATTCTTTTTTCGATACCTCTGCGAATAAAATACATCATGAACAGAACTGGTAAAAAGCTTGTTTCTGTAGAAAAGAAGAACATTCTGCTTCAGGTGCTGATCATTGTTTTTGCAGGACTTTTGATTGGTGTGCTGTTGATTAGAGAGCTGGGGCTTATGACGGACATTGTCATAAGTCTGGTTGCGATTCTTGGTGTGGCGATGGGTTCTGAAGAGGTTGCCTTGAACGATAAATGTGGTTTGTATGAAAAAGGCATCATTGGAAACGGTCACTTTTTACCTTTGGCAGAAATCTTTGCCTTACCTGCATTGTCTTATTCAAAAGAAGAGCAGGAAGCTTTGGATCCAAGGGTTCTTATGGTAACAACAGATAAAAAAGGAACTGTAAACTTCATATATTCTTCTCCTGAAGAAAAAGATTTGATTGAAAAAGGTCTTTTATCGTTAAATCCTGGGCTTGCACGCTAGACAAAAGTTTTTTAGTTTGGTATATTACATTCACTCGGTGTGGTACCCAAGCGGTAAGGGATCGGTCTGCAAAACCGCGATTGGTAGGTTCAACTCCTATCCACACCTCTAAGGATTGCTCAAAAGGCAATCCTTTTTTTATCGGTAGTTTCTACCGGTAAACCCTTCCAGACTGGTCTTGGCCAAGCCGCAGTCTGATTTTATATATATAGAGAAAGGCCTTAGAAAGCACTGCTTTCTAATACTTTTTGATTTAACAAAAGAAAATCGTTCAGATTTTCTTCCAACTTCCAATTTCACAACCGTCTAGTTCAGATTTTCTTCCAACTTCCTACCTGTATTCCCCGATAATTCTCAACACCTGGCTTCCGATCTTTTCTGCTTTTACTTCGCCGATACCAAAAACGTTAAGCAGTTCTTTTTCGTTGGAAGGTTTTTTTTCAACCAGCTCTTCCAGGGTCTTGTCGCCAAAAATGACGTATGGAGGAACATTTTCCTTGTCGGCGGTATTCTTTCGCCAGTCCTTGATTGCGTTGTACAGATTCTGATCCTGTTCATCCAAAGTCCTGAAGAAGGCTCCTTTTTTGTGGAGAACAAAAGAAGGTTTTGGTTCCACAGCGTTAAGCAGCTTCTTTGCTTTGAACATTACAGGCAGCTTGATTTGCGTTCTGTTTGTAAGTGCCAGACTTCCTGTCTTTGTTACGCACAAAAGATTGTAGTCGCCCACCTTCATAAGATAGCCTGCTTCAATCATCATGTCTGCAAGTTCGTACCATTCCTCTTTTGAAAGTTCTTTTCCGATTCCATAAGTTGAAAGCTGGTCATGATGATTTTCAAGGATCCTTTCCTTTTTTGAACCCATCAATACGTCAACTACATACTGAGTTCCATAACGCTGTTGAGTTCTGAATACACAGCACATAAGTTTCTGGGCAGGAATTGTCACATCTGTAAGTCCTGTTGGACCTGCGGCACAAATGTCACAGCAATCTTCTGGGGCAAGGCCAGAGGAGGTAAGCTGTTCACCGAAATAAGAAAGCAGAATCTTTCTGCGGCAGTTTCTTGCTTTTCCGTAATTGATCATTCCTTGCAGGAGCATCTCGGACTTTTCTGGATCCGCAGCTTCTTCAAAGAAGAACCTAATCTTGTGAATGTCTCCGGCGCTGTACAAAAGCAATGCATGGCTTGGAAGCCCATCTCGGCCAGCTCTACCAATTTCCTGATAGTACTCTTCCAGAGATTTTGGCATGTCGTAGTGAATTACAAATCGAACGTTTGGCTTGTTGATTCCCATTCCGAAAGCTACGGTTGCCACCATGATACGCACCTTGTCTTTGATGAAAAGATCCTGGTTTGAGGCACGTTCTTTGTCGGAAAGTCCTGCGTGGTAGTTCAGGACAGAATAATTTTCGGAAAGCAGTTTTTCAGTCAGTTCATCAACCTGTTTGCGGCTAAAGCAGTAAATGATGCCGCTTTCATCCTTGTGTTTCTCGATGCAGTCGATGACCTGTGCAAAAGCATTCTTTTTTGGTTTTACTTCAAGGAAAATGTTTTCGCGGTTAAAGCTTGCGACAAAAGTTGAAGGTTCCCTAAGCCTGAGATTTTTGATTATGTCCTGGCGTACGTGAACCGTTGCGGTTGCAGTAAGGGCAAGACACACGGCGTTTGGAAAGTGATTTCTTACGTTGCTGATGGAAAGATAATCCGGGCGAAAGTCGTGTCCCCATTCGCTTACACAGTGAGCTTCGTCAATTGTGATGCAGTTTACTGGTACGGCGCACTCATGCAAAATGCTGAGCATTCTGTCGGTAGCCAGACCTTCTGGTGAAACATAAACCAGTTTTATTTTGCCGGATTTAAGTTCCTTTACAGTTTCAAAATAATCTTCTTTTTGAAGTGAGGAGTTCAGATAAACCGCAGGGACGCCGTTTTCCTGCAGCGAAGAAACCTGGTCCTGCATAAGAGAAATCAATGGTGAAACTACAATTGTGATGCCTGGAAACATTATGGCAGGAATCTGATAACACATAGACTTACCGCCGCCTGTAGGCATTATGGCAAGAGTGTCCTTTCCGGCAAGAACATTTCTGATGATATCCAGCTGAAGAGGTCTGAAGGAATCGTATCCAAAAACGGTTTTAAGTATTTCTTCAGCACATTTTGTAATTTCGTCCATAAAATTTCCTTGAAATTTAGTATATCAAACACTTCCCCACTTGAAAAAGACATTTGATTTTGGTATATTAAATTCACCTGCCGGAGTGGTGGAATGGTAGACACGAAAGACTCAAAATCTTTTGTCAGCGATGGCGTAAGAGTTCAAGTCTCTTCTCCGGTAAACAGGGCTTTCAGTTAAACTGAAAGCCTTTTTTATTTAACCGATAGCGAGCGGCGGTCTCTTCTCCGGTGCCACTACAGACTTGGACTCGGGCCGCTATTCTCCTTCCATAAAATTGTTAAAGGCTTTTCTGAACTCTACTGCTTCTTTTATGTGGTCCAGAAGGATGTCTTTACTGCCGGCCATGTCGGCGATGGTTCGGGCTGTTTTTAGGCAGCTGGCGATTCCTCTTGGAGAAAAGCCGTACCGTTCTGCAGCCTTGTCCAGAAAGGTTCTGCTTTCTTCGTCTGTATTGCAGAACTGGGCGATTTCGTTGGCGGTCAGGCTGGCGTTTTTCTTTGCTTGTCGGGTTCGTTGTGTTATAACCGCTTTTGCGATTTCGGCACGGAGTTCCGATGTGCTTAAAGAAGAGGTTTTTTCTGCAGAAATTCCACTTTCGTTGCTGACTGATACTCTAAGGTCTACTCTGTCCAGTAAAGGAGCTGAAAACTTTTTCCAATACATTTCGATCGCTCTAGCGCTGCACAAGCAAAGCTTTGTTTCTGACCCAAAGTTTCCGCAAGGACAAGGATTTGATGCCATCATAAGCTGAAAGTTCGCCGGAAAAACCGTTGATCTTCCTGCTCTGGAGATGGAAACTCTTCCTGATTCCAAAGGGACTCTAAGCATCTGCAAAACGCTGGTCTTAAATTCTGCCGCTTCATCCAGGAACAAAACGCCATTGTGAGCCAAAGAAATCTCTCCAGGCCTGCAATTAGGTCCGCCGCCGCAAATACCTTCAATACTTGCCGTCTGATGAGGCATTCTGAAAGGCGGGTGTCTGACCATAGGCTGGTCTGGTGAAAGAAGTCCTGCCAACGACATTATTCTGGTTACAGGCTGCGCCTCTTCGACTGTAAGTATCGGTAACAGCCCTGGAAATTTCTGCAAACACATAGTCTTTCCGCAACCAGGTGCACCAACCGCAATCAGGTTGTGACCTCCTGCTGCCGCAATCTGCAATGCCCGAATAAGTTTACGCTGACCTTTCACGTCCTTGAACTCTGTATCAGGAGTGACTTTCGGAAAGATGACGCCATCAACGACTTCGCAGTCCTCTGGGATTTCGTCTTCTCGCTTTACTGAACCTGCTTTTCTCTGTGTAAAAACATCCGGGTTGGACAAGGCTGCAAACGCTTCTTCCAGACTGTCTGCTCCAAACACTCTCATTCCGGGAACTTCTCGTGCTTCGTCTGCATTCGCCCGTGGAACGATGCATCGCATGATTCCACCACTTGCTGCCGTAGCCGCCGCTGCATGAACGCCTCGAACATTTCGAACTTTTCCACTAAGCTCCAGTTCTCCCATGATCAATATCGGTCCTTCGTCAGAAAATCCGCTCTGTTCTTCGGAATTCTTTTTAGCGCACAAAACACCCAGCGCAATAGGCAAGTCAAATCCTGCTCCTTCTTTCTTCAGATCCGCCGGTGAAAGACTTATTAAGATTCTTTCAGGGGGAAAATCAAAGCCGGAGTTACGAATTGCTGCCTGCATTCGCTCTCGTGCTTCCTTGACGGCACCGTCTGCAAGACCAACCAGGTCGATG
This sequence comes from Treponema sp., assembly GCA_045616085.1. Lineage (GTDB taxonomy): Bacteria > Spirochaetota > Spirochaetia > Treponematales > Treponemataceae > Treponema_D. The sequence continues at coordinate 48,623 of JAZLGB010000053.1, read as the reverse complement.
GCGGGAATACCTCTGCGTAAATCAACTTCTACTGTTACCAGAGAGCCTTCGTATCCAAAAGGTGAAAATGAATAAATCTGCATAAAAAAACCTCTAATTATTAATTAGAGGTTTTGGTGCAAAAAATGCAAAAAAATGAAAAAAATTATTTGTTTTTTGAACGATTTTTTTCCAGGAAAGGCATCAATTCTTCAAAATAGAACTGATCTTCGATGGTTTTGCCACCGCAGGTATGACCAGGTTTGCGGTCAGAACGGATCTTTTCACCGTGGAAGTCACTTCCGGCAGTTACAAAAAATCCCAGCTTGCGGGCAAGTTCCTGTAAACGCAGACATTCAGTCACTCTTGCTCCTGGATGAAAACATTCCATGCCCACAATTCCTCGTTCCTTAAAATCAACTAAGGCTGGCTCAAGCTTTGTCCAGGAAAGGTAAAGCGACATTGGATGGGCAAGAACTGGAACTCCTCCAGATTCATAAATCGCTTTGATTGATTCGTCCAGATCAGCACCGGTCCTTTCAACATACCAAGGACGTCCACGGGCAAGGAATTTATCGAAGGCGGCCTGTCGGTTTTTTACATAATGATGAGATTCAAGCCATTCTGCAAAATGTGGTCGGCCCAACACCTGTCCTGGAAACTCAGCCTGGATTTCTTCAACTGAAGTATTGATTCCCAGTGTCGCCATTTTTGAAACGATGAATTCGTTGCGCTCCTGTCGGCTGTCAATCAAATCCTGAATCACCTTGTTGAGGCTTGGAGAAATGTTGTCTATATCAAGTCCGTGTCCTAGCAAATGGAACTCGCAGTTTGGACGCTGGATGTTCAGCTCAATTCCAGGAACAAAAATCACTTCCTTTTCGGCACATGCGGCAGCGCCTTCTTTAAGGCCGGCAACTGTGTCGTGGTCTGTGATGGCCATAACCTTCATGCCTTTTTCTGCAACTTTGTAAACTAAGTCTTTTGGTGAATACTGTCCATCAGAGGCTGTTGTGTGCATGTGCAAATCTATCATATCTTGAGCATAGCACAAAAACCTCACTTATGGTACAATCTCAAAAAAGTCTTGTCTTGGAGAAAATGATGCCAAAATTAGTCAATTTTACAAAAGGATCAGTTGTATATTTTGAAGGCGACAAAGAAGAAAAGATTTTCATTCTTCAGCGTGGCGTTGTTATCCTTACAAATATTGACCCTGAGACTAACGTTTCTGTTACAAATCAGGTAAAGCCAGGTGAATTTTTTGGTGTTAAATCAGCATTAGGTCATTTCCCAAGAGAAGAGACAGCAACTGTTTTGTCTGACAGCCAGGTAATCTGTCTAACAGTTCCAGAATTTGAACAGAATTTCAGCTCTAACAAGCAGATCATCATGAAAATGCTTCGTGTATTTTCTGGTCAGCTCCGTCAGATTCATAAACGCACAGAACAGATTCTTCAGTCAAATCCAGAAAGCTCTCAGACAGGAATGCTTGCTGTTGCAAAGTGTTTTTATGAAGATGACATGTTCCGTTCTTGTTACGATGTTTGTCTTAAATATCTGAAGCGTTTTCCTCAGTCACCTTATGTTGATGAAGTTAAGGTTCTTTTCGACAAATGTCGCGTGATTTTGGAAAAAAGAGGTGCTGAGCCATACATCGATCCTGTTGATGAAAGTATTGGTGCATTAAAGCAGTTTGAACTTCCTGCATTTGAACGTTTTGCTAAAAAATATGCTCCTGGTCAGATTATCATTTCTGAATTTGAGCCAGGCGACACTTTCTATCTTATTCAGAGAGGTGCCGTTCAGCTTGTAAAATATGCCAACGGTTCTACAAAAAATCTGGATATTCTTAAGGCAGGCGAATTCTTTGGCGAAATGGCGATCCTTGATAATTCTCCAAGATCGGCAACATGTATGGCTAAGTCTTCGGTTAAGTGTCTTGAGTTCAGTAAAGAAAATTTTGAATCTATTGTAACAGGAAATGCTCAGCTGGCGTTGAACCTGCTTAAGCTTTTCTGTAAGCGAATTTACGATCAGAAGCGCCGTTTTAAGATTCTTGTAATCAAGGATATGCAGGCTAAGCTTGCTGACGTATTCATGCTTCTTGATGAGATGAACCCTCCTGTAAATCCAAATGAACGATCCAGAAACTTTAATGTAACTGTAAGCGATATTGCCCGCTGGGCTGGGCTTTCGCCGGAAGTTACCCGGGACGAAATCAACAAGTTTGTAGAAAAGCGTAAGATTGAGATTTATGACGACCGTATTCTTGTTGCTAACATCGCCGACATGAAACGCATCGTGGACACCCGCGGTACTTTGAACGAACGTGCCATTGGGGGGCAGAAATAATCTGACAAAAAGAGGCTTTCGGATCGTTTTCTGAAAGCCTTTTCTTTTGCTAGGTTCAAAATTCCGTGTTAAAATTACAGCCATGTACGACGAAGTAGACCAGGTTGTAGACTTGGATTTTCAGAAACAGGTGTTAGCTTCTCTTTCCAGTGTATATGTTTCCATGCATCTAATTGATCTGGAAAAGAATACGTTCAAGACTATTAAACCTGCCGCTTTTATTCAGCCTTTGCTAAATGAAGAAGAGGATGCTTCCGTTCAGATTAAAAAGGTTGCCAGAAAGCTTATCGCAGAGGATTACATTCTTCCTGCCCTTAAATTTTTCGATATTTTTACAGTTGAAGAAAGACTTTCCGTTCGCAGTCCTGTTCGTCATGAATTTTTGGCCAAGGACGGTCACTGGTGCCGGGGAAGTTTTATTCCTGCTGGCCGGGATGAAAACGGCAGCTTGAAGGCTGTTGTTCTTGCAATTACCCGCATTGATGAAGAAAAGAAAAACCAGATTGATTCTGAGGAACGATTGAAGCAGGCTCTTAAAGACCAGAGCGAAATGTATAACGAGATGCTTCAGAATCAGAGTGCTGGTGTGATTGCTTATAATCTTAAGACAAAGCAGATCCAGATGATGAATGCCGCCGCTCTCTCGATTTTTGGATGGGATTGTGTTGGTAACAGCAAGATTGACTACATTCTGGAAAAGATGCAGTCGCCTAAAAAAGATGCAATTATTCAGCGCATAAATTCTCTTACTCTGATGGACGACGAAATCAGTTACGAGTTTGCCATAAAACGCGACGAGTCTAACTACATTTTTGTTCTGGGGCACACAAAGGTTGTTCTGCTTTCTAATCAGGATGAAATCGTAATTTGTTCGTTTACAAATATCACAAAGATTAAGAAGATGGAACGTGAGCTTGTGCTTATCAGTCAGACTGACGGCCTTACAAAAATCAACAATCGTGCCAGCGGTGAAAAGCGTATTGAACGTTGTCTTAAGGACGGTCAGGCCGGCATGTTCTGTCTGTTTGACGTGGATAAGTTTAAGTCGATTAACGATAACTACGGCCATGGCTGTGGTGATGCGGTTCTTGTTGAGATTGCGAAGGCTCTTAAACGGTCGTTCCGCGACAACGATATTGTGATGCGTCTTGGTGGCGATGAATTTGCTGTATTTGCCCAAGGCGTTGTGGACAAAAATGTTGGTGAGCTTTGTTTGCAGCGTTTCTACAATAATATTAATAAGATTAACATTGCCGAGCTGGGGGACCGAAAGGTTACTGTTAGCCTGGGTGCCGTTTTCTGCCAGGAAAAACTGGACGCCGACGGAAATGTTGTGCGTGATGCCACAGGTCATAGTTTTGTTGAAGAAACTTTTGACGGCCTTTACCAGAAAGCTGATATAGAAATGTATAAGTGCAAAAAGCAGCAGGGTAATTCTTTCAGTTTTTTTGGCTCTGATACCTAACGCTAACTGACTGTTTTCTTTATAATTTTTTGCATGAATGAAATGACTGCGTTATTTTTTCAGGTAGCGCTGACCGTTTTTATTGCCGAAATGGGTGATAAGACTCAGCTTTTGCTTGTTGGATTGACTTCAAAATACAAAATCCGTGATATTGTTGCAGGAACAGCCTTTGCAATTCTTGTTTTGAATGGAATTGCTGTACTTGCAGGAGGCCTTGTCAGCGTGCTGATTCCTGACTGGCTGATTAAGTTTGTTGCGGCTGCAGCGTTCTTTTATTTTAGCATTACATCTTTGGCTTCTGATGAGGACGATGAGGAGGAGTCTGGTAACAGTATTCTAAAATTTGCTCCGCTTGCAGTATTTTGTTCCTTCTTTATTGCAGAACTTGGAGATAAGACTCAGCTTTCGGCAATTACTTTTGGTGCCAACGGCGGGATTTCAAATGCTGTTGTGATCTGGTTAGCCTGTTCTGCCGGTCTTTTTGCTGCAGATATTATTGGCATGCTGGTTGGACTTTTCCTTAAGAAGAATATTCCTGAACTTTTTATGCATTTTCTGGCTTTTGTGCTTTTTGGTGTGTTTGGTTTTGTTACTTTGCACGAAGGTCTTTGTATGTTAGGGGAAACCCTTTCTGCGGGAGAAAATTCTTCTGTTGTGGGAGTGCCTGTTCTTTGGATTATGCTGGGAGCCGCTGTTGTTTTTGCAGGACTTTCGGTGCTGGTTTGGGTAAAAGGTTGTAGGAAAGAAAAATAGGTTGTTATGTATAAAAAAAATGCATTTTTTTATAGTCTGGCTGCGATATATAAGTATAGAACCTGTGGAATTTTATCTGTTTTGCGAAATTTACGGACTAAATTGGTGGTGGGGGAAATGATCCGTAAAATTGTTGAGTGTGGCAGGAGAGATTTCATCTGTTTTGGAAAAATTACGGATTAAATTGGGTATGGGGGGGGTAGTCCGTAAGGAATTCGGGGTAGGTGAAGATTTCTTGCGATAAAGTGTTGTGGTTTACAAAAATTTTACGGACTAAAAATGTAAATAATGATTTAGTCCGTAAAAAATCAAAAACAGATGAAAAGGCGAGTTCGAGATCTTATAAAATTACGGACTAAACTGGAAATGTGCGTTTTGATCCGTAAAAAAGGAAAAACGAATGGCAAAAGACAGCGAATTGGAGGCATTAGGCCCTTGCGTAAACATTGATGCGCTGGAAAAGTACGGCAATAACCTGAAAAAGGTGATTGGATTTAAGAAAATAGCCCTTTCCAAGGCGGTAGAAGGACGGTTACGCATAAGTTCCAGTCATGGAATGAACCAGTTTTACCAGATTCTGGAAAAAGGTGATACGAATGGACGATATATTCCCAGTGGCAACAAAAAACTGGTAAAACAGCTGGCACAAAAATCTTATGATAAGCGGGTTGTTTCTAAGATGACAAAGCTGGAATGCTTGATTAAGAGTTTTTGTGCCCAGTACAAGGCCCTGGTACCGGATCTGGTTTACGAAAACATGGCAGATGTGCGAAAAGCCTTTGTGGAACCGCTAATACTAACCGATGAGCAGTATGCTGAATTGTGGAGCAGTGTAGAGTATTACAAAAAGCCCTTCTGGGTTGGGGATGCGGAATATTATACCGGGAAGGGCCTTCGGGTTAGGTCTAAGTCGGAGATAATTATTGCGGATACATTGGACAGGCTAGGAATTTCTTACCGATATGAGTTTCCGGTGGAGCTTAAAAAGATGGGTACTGTGCACCCGGATTTTTATGTGCTGCGGATAAAGGACAGACAGGAGTTTTGCTGGGAGCATTTTGGCATGATGGATGATCCTGAATACGCTGAGCGGGCGATTAAGAAAATAGCGGCCTATGCCAGAAACGGCTGGATTCCAGGAAAGAACCTGATTGTAACTTTTGAAAGCAGTTCCAGCCCGCTGGGTGAACAGCAGGTGGAAAGAATTGTGGAAGAAATTTTCGGTTTGGGGACGCGGCAGGGATTGGAATGGTTGCGGAGCAAAACCGCGGAGCGGGTCGGAGGCGGATGCCGGAGCCATGGAAAGCCCGGTGACAGCTTGCTGGCAGCCGCCGGAAAGAGGGCTTAATTGTTTATCATTGAGAAATTCGGTAAAATGGTGATATGGTAATTAGTTCTATCGACCTGAAAGATGGTCACGTTGTTCAGTTGAAAAATGGTAAGGATCTGGTGCTTGCTCGTGATGATGCAGACGCTTTGATTGCGGAATTTAATAAATATGGCGAAGTTGCTGTTATTGATCTTGATGCGGCAATGGGGCATACAAATCCTAAGGGTGACACTGTGAACACTCCTTTGCTTAAGAGTCTTTTGAGAAAGGGAAATGTTCGTACTGGGGGCGGCGTTCGTTCGGTTAAGCGAGCCCGTGAATTGATTTCTCTTGGAGCTGAAAAGGTTATCATCGGGTCGTCGGCTTGGAAAAAGGATCCTGAAAATAACAACAATGTTTTGAATACGGAATTTCTTGAAGAACTTGTTGCTGCTATCGGTAAGGACCGCGTAATTATTGGCGTTGACGCTTTGAATGGAAAAATTGCCGTTAAGGGTTGGGCTGAAACTATTGATGTTTCAATGGTTGAAGGCGCTAAGATGGCTGAAAAATATTGTTCTGAACTTCTTTTTACTTGTGTTGAAAAAGAAGGCTGCATGCAGGGAACAAACATGGAAATGGCTAAGGAACTTCGTGAGGCTGTTAAGTGCCGCGTTGTTGTTGCCGGTGGCGTTTCTACTGAAGATGAAGTTGCTGAACTTGAAAAAATGCACTGTGATGTTCAGCTTGGAATGGCTTTGTACACAGAAAAGGTTTCTTTGAAGAACAGCTTTATGCGTTGTCTTGACTGGGAAAAGGTTGATGGCATGATGCCTGTTATCGCTCAGGATGCAAGAAGCAGTCAGGTTTTGATGATGGGCTACGCAAACAAGGAAGCTCTTGAAAAAACATTCAATACAGGAAAATTGACTTTCTTTAGCCGCACACGCAATGTTTTGTGGACTAAGGGCGAAACAAGCGGTCACTTCCTTGAAGTTGTAAAGCTTAGGGTTGATTGCGACCGTGATACTATTCTTGCTACTGTAATTCCACACGGCGGTGTTTGTCACACTGGCAGCTGGACTTGCTTTTGCGCAGATCCTGATGAACGTTCAACTTTGGAACGCCTTTACGGTACTATTGAAGAACGTTTTGCAAATCCTCGTCCAGGTTCTTACACTGCTACTCTGGACGGCAAGCGTGTCCGCGAAAAGGTTGAAGAAGAAGCAGAAGAAATCTGCGAAGCTGACGGAAAGGATGAAGTTATCTGGGAAGCTGCGGATTTGTTGTACTTTGTAAGCGTTTTGATGTACAAGGAAGGCGTAAACTGGCAGGACGTTTACGATGAGCTGGACAGACGACATAAGGAAAAATAATTGGAAGGGCTTCTGAACGAAGCCCTTTTATTTTATCAAGCTATAGAAAATGCTGCGCACTGCTCGCCTTTCAGATGAGCGTCTCATTATTCGAATTTATACACGCTTTCTTCTGCCCAGCTGTATTGGGTCATGTATTCGCCGTGGTACTGGTCGGATTCATTCATGGGCTTACCATTAAGGTAATCGATGAAGTCGCAGCCGAACTGGGTAAAATCGGCGGAATAAGAATCCCCGGAATGTTTTATCACACTTTCAGCGCCGGATGCTTCCAGGGTTTTCTTTAAGTCGGCAAGTATTTTTGTCATGTAGGACTGGGTGTTTCTGTCATACACGGTGTCTTCAAAAACCGTTGATGCTATGTCCTTTCGGCTGCAGGCAGAGCCCTGACGGTCAATCAGGAATGCCAAAAACTCTTTTGCTTTGGAACGGCCAAATTTTAGTGGCTGACCGTCTACAAAAAAATCAAAGCTTCCGAAAGTTTTTGCGTAAAAGCGTGGTTTCTGACTGTCTTCTGCAAAGGCGGTTTTCTGCAGTTTTTTATAGTTTTCAAGCTCTGTTTCAATAGCTTCTTTTTTGATAGGTTTTAATAGGTAGCCGATGGCGTGATTTTTGAAGGCTTCAAGAGCGTACTGAGGGTAACCGGTTGTAAAAATAACCTGGGTCATTGGCGAAACTTCGTGGATTTTCTGGCAAAGCTCCAGTCCTGTCATTTCCGGCATGTCTATGTCCAGAAAGGCAATCTGTATGGAGTTTGTTTCCAGAAATTTCAATGCTTCCTGAACATCTCTAAAGCCGGTGGCTTCCTGAATTTCGGGAATTTCTTTTATTGTTTCAATGATATCTGCAAGAACGAATTTTTCATCATCAACACAAATTACTTTCATTTTGGGATCCTCATTGTGATTTTTACGCCTTTTTCTGGAACGCTTTCAACTTCAAAAAAGCCGTGAACAAGTCGTTCGATTCTTAGGCGGGTGTTCAAAAGTCCGATGTGGGTTCGGCTGCCGTTAAACTGGGCGTTGTCAAAGCCTTTGCCGTTGTCTTGGATCACGATGTTGTGGTACTTCTGGTCCTGGAATGTGTGGATAAGGATGTGTCCGTCTTTACGGCTTCTTACTCCGTGGCGAACGGCATTTTCTACCATTGGCTGGATGCAAAGGGCTGGAACATCAAAATCTGTATCCTCAATTTTGAATTCAAAGGTTATGTTGTCAAATCTAAGGGCTTCAATTTCTGTGTAGATTTTTGTGTGGCTAAGTTCTTTTTCCAAGGGTATGGTGGTTTCAAGACTGGCAAAATCCATGTTTCCCCGAAGGTAGTCTGCAAAATTGGTGATTGTTTTTGCGGCCAGCTCCGGTTCAACCTTGCAAAGTGCCTTGATTGTTGTAAGGGTGTTGTACATGAAGTGTGGCTGAATCTGACTTATCATTACCTTATTGCGGAATTCTTCAATTTCCATTCCAAGACTTACATGAACGTTGATGTAAAGGATGATGATGGCTGCCAGAATTGACATGTACATCATGGAAAGTGAATATGCGAAGGTCTGCAAAAGGATGACCAGGATTGGAACGACTGCGATTACGATATAGGCAACCTTGATTTTCCAGACATTCTTTACAGTAAGTGCGTAGAACAGAAGAACTGCGCAAATTAATAGAGGAAAAAGGTATTCAACGGTGTAGCTTGATGTGCGGATGTACATTCCGTCCTGGATAACGTAGTAAAAACCAAATTTAAGGTTCAGAAATACGCTGGCAAAATAGATCACGGCTGCAACTCGAATTCCGTAGAGCAGGGTCTTTGGAATGGAATGTTCAAGATTCATGACTTCCATTTCGGTACCCCAGAACAAAAGCTGAATCATTCCTGCGCAAATATAAAAAACGCAGTTTGTTGCAATCAGAAGGGTATTCAGCTCTGGTTTGCCCCCAATGAGCCAGCTGAAAGCATCGGTAAACAGTACAAGGTTTTCGCAGAAAATCAGCTTTAGGAAAAGGGTTCGGAATTTGTTGCGGCGGTTGTTCAGCATTACAGACAGATACAAAAGGCAGCACACCAGCATGCCGGTAAGCTCCATAGAAATGTTGGCTCCGGCTTCTACATTATCTTTTACTGATCCGTTTGGAAAAAGCGAAAAGAAATGAAAGTGACGGCACAAAATGATGCCTGTAATAAAAAGTGCTGTTCCAAGGGCCAGGAAAAATCCTTCGATCAATTTTGAAGTTCTGGATTTTTCTTCTGAAATTAAAACTTTGCTCATGGTCTGATTATACTCTGATAACAGAAATTTATAAAAGACAAATGTTGCCAGGATTTTGTCCTACATGTGGCAACACAGGTTTTCTATACTGTCCACGTAATCAAGAAACAAAGTCTTAAAGACTTTTGGAGGCAAATATGAAAATCAATCTTTTAGGAAACACAATCTTGGCTGCAGTTCTTGCAGCAGGTATGTTTACTGGCTGTTCAGAATTAAATACTGGAAGTGCATCAATCGGAGACACAGAATCTATTAAAAACCGCTCTGCAGTAGCAAAGCTTGCTTACATGGGTGGTTCTGCAGTTTATAACGGTTCAGATGAATCAATTTCTCAGCTTGCAGAAAACGTAGTGCTTGCAGTTCGTTTTGGTAAAGTTGAAAAGACTGCTTTGGGTGACGGCTCTTACGCTTGCAAAAACTCAGAAACAGATTTTGACCTTGGATTTTTTGAAATCAACGTTGTAGATAAAGACGGAATCACATTCACTTATAACAAGTTCAGAAATGACAGCGATGCTTACGACAACATGGGTTCATATTCAATCAGACTTGGTGAAGGCTGCGACCTTAACGGGGACTCAAAAATTGATGTTAAGTACGAAGTTGCAAAGAATGGCGTAAAAAACAGCCGCTGGCTCACATTCGTAAACGACATGGAAGACAGAGACACATCAGTTCTTTTTGCTGTAATTCCAGAACAGTACGAGGAAAAAGCTTATCCAGCAGGTCTTGTTGGCGTAAACTCTGACGGACGTTCAATCGTAACAAAGTACAACGTTGCAAATAACAGTCGTGCCTGTGTTGCAAACATTTCTTATGGTGACTACGTAATCGACTCAGAAACAAACACTTGTTCAATGTACGTTGGTTCAGGAATCAAAGCCCGTGGTGCCAGAGCATTGAACGACAGCGAACTTGAAACAGTTCAGATGTGCAACGCAGACGACTATACAGACTTCCTTTTCAAACCACAGGAATTTGCAGAAAACTATTCAATCCAGGAACTTCTTGCTTCACTTCCAGCTTCTATCGTAACAAAATCTTATTCTGGAATGACAATTGCAGATGCAACAGATTACCTTAACGACCTTATTATGAGAGACGACTTCATCGGTAAGCTTGTAGATGGAAAGTCAGGGGATGTTGCTGATGAAATCAGAAATCAGCTTGCAATGAGCCCAATTTCTTCTGACGCAGAACGTGTTCTTTTCAACAGACACTCAATCGCATTGCTTTATCCAGAACTTTGTCCAGACTTCAGCATGGCTTCAACTTCAATCAGCGTAGTATTCCCATGGCTTTCTGTAGACTTTGGTAAGGTTGCCACAGCAGATGAAATCGAAGAAGAAGCCCGCCAGATCATGGCTCGTGGTGCAGTTGCTTCATCATCTGAAGTGAAGGAATACACAGAATATCTTGCAAAACGTAAGGCAATCGAAAAGAAGTTTGATGAACTTACAAGCTACGACGTAGCACCACTTCTTGGCGGAATCATCGGAAACGCAAGACTTGCAGCCCTTATGAACCAGACAAAAGTTCAGCTTAAGATCGGTGTAGGCGGATATCTTTCTACTGCAAATGGTGACCTTCATATCGGCGTAAAGCTTTGTATCCTTACTGCAGTAGATGTTCAGGACAGACTTACATTCAACATCGCTGGAACATCACTTTTTGAAAAAGAAGAACCAAAGATTAAGTCTGTAGAAGACTACAAGAAGATGTATCCAAACTCATCTTTCACAGATGAAAAAGAAATCAAAAAGATCTTCATGTTTGATGAAAAGGAAACAAAGAAAGAATGGGGAATCGACAAATGGTACTTCAACTGGTCAAATGAAGGCGAAACAGTAAACACTTTGGGTTACATTTATCCTTCTGCCAGCGCAAAGTCTTTCCACAAAAGCTTTGCTCCTGTAAAGGTTCTTCCAGTAGTGTTCACTTTTGACGGTCAGTTCGACCTCCTGTTCAAGATGAATGCAGTTGCTGAGTTCAACAACCTTTATGTTGGTGGTGTTGGAATGTACGGTGTTGAATTGAACTTTGGTGTAGACTGGGGATTCCGTGAATGGTTTAAGATTTTCGGTGTAAAGATTGCTCCTAAGGTTTGGACTTTCCACTTTGATCCTTTCGGAAAAGCAAGTGTAATCAACGAAAGTGCTTCTTACTGTGGTATGAAAACAAATGACAAAAACCAGGTAAAAGTTGGCGGTGGTGTAATGGCTCAGATTATTCCAGTAGTACAGGTTCGTGGTGGTGTTGGAATTGGTACAGACATTGTAATTCTTGAAGCAGATGCAACTGCCGGTGTTAAGTTCACAGTTGCTGCCCCAATCAGCGGTTACATTGGAGTAAACTACAATGTTGGAAATGGTGATTTGTTGTTCGTTTCAGAAGCTGCAATGAACGTTCAGGCAACTGTTGGTGTTGATTTGCAGATTTACCTTGATCCACCACTTGTAAGTGCAAAACGCTGGCACTACGACATCTGGAGAGATCAGGCCTTTAAGTGGCAGATCTTCAGCTTGAGAACAGAAAACTTTAAGATGGTTAAGAGTGAAGGATTTAAGGTGCTGTAAAATAGAATGAAACGACAGGCGGTCCTGTATGGATCGCTTTTTTTTTGCCTTATGAAAATACTGTGCTATCATAGTGATAGTTTTTTTTTGGAGGCGCGTTTTGAAGAATTTTTTTAAGCTTTTAAGTTTGACTCTTATGAGCGTATTTGTGATGGCGGGATTTATTTCCTGTGGTGGAGAAGCAGGTGATAACGAAGAAATTACAGGATCAAATATTGTTTTTGATTCAAGAGTAAAAGGTCTTGATACGATTTTTGGAACTGACAAACTTGGTGAAACAAAAATCACAATCAAACGTTCTGAATGGAATACTCTTCTTTCGAATTATGATAAAAATCCTAAGAATGAAACTTGTGTGCATGCGGACTATGCTTTCGTAAAAGGTGATTATGACTGGAGTATTAAGGATGTAGGTATCAGAATCCGTGGTAATACAAGCCGTCGTCGTCCTCAGGTAGAGGATGGTTCTTATCAGCAGGCACATTTTAAAGTCGATTTTGAAGAGTTCCCGATTATTGTTGATGGTGAAGAACAGGAAAGAGATGAAAAAATGGGTGGCGTTATGAAGGGCGTTATTCTTAAGCGCTGTAAAGATGACGGTACTTATATCCGTGAAGTTTTCTGTTACAACTATTTCCGTGAATGTGGTGTATGGACATCTCCTCGTGCAGGTTATACACGACTTTTGCTTGATATTGAAGAAGAGGATGGCTCTGTAGAAAAAGTAGACTTTGGTGTTTACGAAATGATTGAAAATACAGACAAGCAGTTCCTTAAGGCTCGTACAGCAGAAGAAAAAGGTGGCGACTTTAATGGAAATAAGGGAAATCTTTGGAAATGTACATGGAAGTCAGGAAACGGACCAAAATTTACAACTGATTACTATGATTCTGATTTTGGTGTAGAAAATGTGCCTCTTGAAGGTCCTGCTTCTGAATTCAGCTATGATCTTAAAACAAACAAGGACAAGCTTTCCAAGGCTAAAACAGAAATCCAGCAGTTTATTTCAGAACTTAATGCTCTGAATGATTCTGATCCGGAATCAATCAAGGCCTGGTATGACTCTAAAATGGATATGGACCTTTTCCTTAAGACATATGCTATTAATGTAATCCTTGGAATGTGGGATGATTACTGGGTAAATCAGAACAACTACTACTTCTATTTTGATAAGGATGGAAAGGCTTATTTCATTCCTTATGATTATGACAATACATTGGGAACAAATGGTTGTAGTGTTGATGCTGCTTATCAGAATCCTTTGGAATGGGGAAGCCTTAATGATGGATCCAAACCATTGATTCAGAAAGCTATGAAAGTTCCTGAATATGTAGAGCTTTATAAAAAATATCTTCTTCAGTATTCGGGAAAGAGCAGTGGTTTTGATTATTCAAATGCTTCTAAAAAAATAAACAAATGGCAATCAATGATTTCAAATTATATTGCCGCAGATAAGTATACCGGAGAATGTAAGCTTGCTTGGAAAGATACAACTGATAAGTTTGAGGATGAGCCAGCTTATTGGGGTACTCCTTATTATCCATATAAGCTTCTTTCGGATGGAGAAGATAACTATTTCAGAATCAGACAGGAAAAAATTAATTACGCCATAAATCCTTCTGCTGAAGTAGAGTGCAAGCTTACTTTTGATCCTGGAATTGGAGAGATTTATTATCATAATTATGATACTGGTTCTGAGGGCAAGGTTGATGATTATGAAATCAAATTCAACTCAGGAAAAAAGCTTAGCGAAATCATTGGAAACATTGATTTCTGGGGTGAAGCTTCTGAAAATGGTAAGAATTATCGTTTTGGTGGAGACTGGATTCTAAACGAACAGGTCGTAAATGGTAATACAAGACTTACTTCAGATACTACTTTGGTAGCTAAATGGGAAGAATGCTTTAAGATTATTTTTGATTTAAACGGCGGAAAGTTTTTCGACATGGAAAGTTCGACATTTTCTAAAGAATTGTGTTCTAAAGATTACTTAAATAATTATGGATATGATTGTTCAAAAGATGGGTATTGTTTTGTAGGTTGGACAATTACCCTTGATGGAGATGATTATATTGAATATGCATCAGATCCAATGATTGTTTATGCCAGATGGGTATCGAATGACGTGCTTCCTTATAAATATAATACAGAAACAAACATGTTTGATATTACCTTCAATCCTTCACTTTTTACGAATTGTTCAGGATATACAGGTGATGTATATGTTCGTTGTGACGGAAGTGGCTGGGGTGATAACCCAGAATATAAAATGAAAAGAGACGAAGAATCTGGACTGTATACATTGGCAGTAAATAATCTTGGCGGCTGGTACGGATTTAAATTTAGTACAACTGTTGAGGAATGGATTGGTGCTAAAGAACTGGTAGATTCTGCTTTATTTCCTTCAAAATATTATGGTGGGGACGACGATTCTAGAAACTTCTTGATTCTTGAATTAAGGTAAATTGTAAACTATAAAATCTGTTTTAGGTTTACAATTAAACTGAATTCCGATATATTTTCCCTATGGAAATTGAATTGGAAAACTTAGCAGAAGAAATTATAAAAGGTCGTCGCCTCGGCAGGGGGGATGACCTTTCTTTTTTTGAAAAATGTGATCTTGAAGAACTGAGGGTCGGGGCTGACAGGATTCGTAAGCACTTTATGGGAGAGCACATTGATTTATGTTCAATCATAAACGCTAAAAGCGGGCGCTGCGGTGAAAACTGTAAGTTCTGTGCTCAGAGCGTCTTTAATAAGACCGGGTGTCAGGAATACGATTTTCTGGAGCCGGAAAAGATTTTTGCTCAGGCGAAGGCTCTGGCAGAAGAAGGTGTTCATCGTTTTAGCATTGTAACTAGCGGTAAGGCGCTCTCTGGCGCAGATTTTGAAAAAGCGCTGGAAGCTTTTCGCATGATAAACCAGAACCTGAAGATTAAGACCTGCGCCAGCATGGGGTTTATCACAAAGGAGCAGCTGGTTGCCCTAAAACAGGCCGGGGTTAGCGGCATTCACCACAACATTGAAACCAGTCGCCGAAACTTTCCAAACATTTGCACAAGCCACACTTTTGAAATGAAGCTGGAAACTTTGAAAAACGTAAAGGCTCTTGGTCTCAGAATCTGTTCTGGTGGAATTATTGGTATGGGAGAAACTTTTGCCGATCGTCTGGATATGGCCCTGACTTTAAGAGAAGCTGGGGCAGATTCCATTCCGGTGAATGTGCTGATGCCTGTGCCTGGAACTCCTTTTGAAAACCTTAAGCCTTTAAGTCAGGAAGAGATTCTTCGTACAATAGCAATGTTCCGTTACCTGAATCCTTGTGCCGACGTGCGGCTTGCTGCGGGGCGAAAACTGATGCCAGGTATGGGAGAAATTGTTTTTGAAAGCGGCGCCAGTGCCACAATTACTGGCAACATGCTTACCACAACTGGCGCAACGATTGCCCAGGACAAGGAAATGTTCAGTCGGCTTGGCCGCGAGTGCTAGACGACCAGGAGTCGGTGTTGTCCTTCTTCTTAAATCCGGAGATAAAAAGACCTGCGATTGTAAGGGCAGCGCCGAAAAGTCCCATCAGCGTGATTTTTTCCCCAAGCATAAAAAATGCGAAGATGATTGTTACCACGGGAATAAGATAGATTCCGGCAGAGATTTTTACGGTTCCGACGATCTGGCAGGCTTTGTTCCAGGTGTAAAAGCACAATCCGGAAGCCACAACTCCAAGGAAAAGTAGATAAATTACGTTCAATGGCTTAAAAAGTCGGATTTTGTTGATTTCCTGTGCAAAGGTTACGTGCATGAATGAGCCGTCCGGGGTGTGGATGCCGGCAAGAACCAGTGGAATCATGAAAATTACGGCGAAAAAGAAGATTCTTCGGGTGCTGCCGATAGTGTTGTGGGATTTTCTGTTCAAAATCGAAACGAAAAGGCAGTAAAATCCCCAGCAGGCTGCGGAACAAAGGGCAAGGAGGTCGCCTTTTGGGCTTAAGTGCACGTCTGTGCTGCCGTTCAGGCTGACCAAAGCGATTCCCGTAATGGCGATTACAAATCCCAGTACAAAAAATGGTGTTAAGTGTTTTTCTTTGAAGGCAATCTGGGTGATGATTGCGGTAAACATGGGGCAGATTGAAACGATTACGCTGACGTTTGAGGCAGAAGTCAAATTGCAGGCGATGTTTTCGCTGAACTGATACACTACGACGCCGGAAAGTCCTGCTAGGGCAAAGAAAAGGTTGTCCTTTAAAGGGATCCTGTCCATCTTAGGATATAAAATCCATAGAAAAAGATAGGCTGCGGCAAAGCGGTAAAACAATATTTCAAGAGGTGAAAAATCAATCAGCAAAGTTTTTGTGCAGATGAAGGTGATTCCCCAAACAAAAACAGAAAATGCGCCGCATAAAATTCCAGCGGCAGTGTGCTTTGTATCCAGCTTTTCGTTCATGGGGAAAGTATATGATAAATTCGCAATTTATTGTAGATAATAGAAAAAAACGGTAAAATCTTCCTATTATGATTAAGATTCTTAAGGCAAATGAAGTTGAAGGCGAATGGTTTGACGGTCGTACTTTTGGTACTACAAACGAAACTGTTCAGGCTGTAATTGCAGATGTTGTTGAAAACGGCGATTCTGCTCTTAAAAAGTATGGTGAAAGATTTGATGTTTCCGCTCCTGCGTCACTTTTAATTGATGAAGCAGAGCTTAAGGCTGCGGCAGAAAAGCTTCAGAAGGAACATCCTGATACTTATAATGCAATTTGCTATTCACATGAACTGGCTTTGAAGTTTGCTTTGCGCCAGAAAGATTCTTTTGATGATTTTGAAATTGAATTGACTCCTGGAATGTTTACTGGTCAGAAAACAATTCCTGTTGAAAGAGCCGGCGTTTATGTTCCTGCGGGCCGTTTCCCACTGGTTTCAACTGTTGTAATGACTGTTACTCCTGCAATCGCCGCCGGAGTTGAAGAAATCGTTTTGTGTACTCCTCCAAGAGTTCACCCGGAAGACAAGGCTGCCGCAGAAAAGGCTGGTCTTGGTGTTCCAGGAAAGCCTTTTGTTGGCGGAAAACCTTATGCCGATGAAGGAATCCTTGCTGCCGCTTACATCTGTGGCGTAAAGAAATGTTACGCTTGTGGTGGTTCTCAGGCGATTGCCGCAATGGCTTACGGTACAGAAACTGTTCCTGCTGTTGATGTAATTGTTGGTCCTGGAAACAAGTTTGTTGCCGCTGCAAAGAAGATGGTTTACGGAAAGGTTGGAATCGACATGGTTGCCGGTCCTACAGAAGTTTTCATCATCGCTGATGAATCTGCTGATCCTGCATGGGTTGCCGCTGATCTTCTTGCACAGGCTGAACACGATGTTGTTGCCCAGCCGGTTCTTGCGGTTGCTGATGCTGAACTTGCAGAGAAGGTTAGCGCAGAAATTGAAAAGCAGCTGGAAACTCTTTCTACAAAGGCTACCGCCCGTGAAAGTATCGATAACTACGGCCGCATCATTATTTGTGACGACCTTGAACAGGCTGCTGAGCTTGCAAACCTTAAGGCTCCAGAACACCTGGAACTTGCCATGGAAGCTGGCGCTTTAAGAGATAAACTTCAGAACATGGTAAGAAACTACGGTTCTTTGTTTATCGGTCACCACGCCGCAGAAGTTTTCGGCGATTACGCTGCCGGCTTGAACCACACATTGCCAACCAGCGGTTCAGCCCGCTACTCTGGCGGTCTGAGCGTACGAGTTTTCCTTAAAACAGTTACAACTTTGCGTGCAAAAGAAGGTTCCGAAGGCATGATCAAATCAGCCACAGCCGCCGGTTTCCTGGGCGACGCCGAAGGCCTTGCCGCCCACGCCGCCGCTGCGAGAATACGTCTTTAATTGTTAGGGGTTATAAAATGAGAATTACAAAATTAGGTGAAGATATCTTGCGTCAGGTTGCAGAGCCATTTGCTCCTGAGGAAATTAATGACGAGCTTCGTGCTTTTATTGATGAAATGTTTGAAGCCATGATTGAGGCTGACGGGGTTGGACTTGCAGGTCCACAGGCCGGAATTTCAAAGCGTATTTTCGTAATCATTGCTGATGACGATGTTCGCCGCGTATTCATCAATCCACAGATTATTTCTACATCTGCAGAAATGTGTGACTACGAAGAAGGCTGTTTGAGCGTTCCTGGTGTTTACGAAAACATCCAGCGTCCTGCAAAAGTGACTGTTCAGGCATTCAACGAAAAGGGCCGTCCATTCACAATCGAAGCCGACGGTTTCCTTGCCCGCATCATCCAGCACGAAAACGATCACCTTGACGGTCACCTTTTCATCGACCGCGGCGACCCAGCCTTCGCAGAACAGACAATTGCTCAGTTCAAGAAGCGTGCCGAAAAAGCCGAACAGAAGCGCCTTGCCCGCGAAGCAAAAGAACGCAAGATCGCAGCAAAAAAGGCTGCTAAAAATAAGTAATTAATGCCAGAGGTTTGTTCAGCCTTCCATTGCAGCGGTCCATACAAACATTCACGGTGCGCACTTTTTTTTGAAAAAATCCTGCGGTTTACTTCGTAAATCCTCTGATTTTTTTTATGGCTAAGCGCCAAAAAGTTTGCAAGTGAGTTTGATGTCCCGCTTTCATTGCAGGCTGAACAAAAGTCTTTTGAAAAAGGTTATTTTTATCAGCCTTTTTTTTGATACAGGAGGAAACAACGTGTTACGAGTATTATATGCCGGAAGCCCTGAGGCGTCTGCTGTTACACTTAAGCTGCTTGCTGAAAAGGCGGCTGCTAACGGTTTTGAGATTGTTGGCGTACTCACTAACGCTCCAACAGCAAAAGGTCGTCATAAGGAGCTGGTTCCAACTCCTGTTGGGCTTGCTGCCAGAGAATTGAATCTTCCTGTTTTTGAACCAGAACATCTTGATACACCAGCCCGTGAAGCGGTTGCCCAGGTAAATGCAGACATCATGGTGGTGTTCGCTTACGGTCACATTTTTGGACCTAAATTTATGGGGCTTTTTAAGTTTGGTGGAATCAATCTTCATCCAAGCGCACTTCCTGTTTACCGGGGATGCACTCCAGTAAACGCCGCCATTCTTAACGGCGATACAGAAACTGCCTTTACAATCCAAAAGGTTTCAAAAGCCATGGACGAAGGAAATATCCTTGCCCAGCAGAAAGTAACTCTTTCCGGAAACGAAACAGCAGGCTCACTTTTGAACGACGCCGCTGTTGCAGGGGCTGATCTTATTGCAAAAGTGCTTTCGGAAACATCTGCTGCAGGCGACATTGCCGAAGGTACTCCTCAGTCTGGTTCTGCCAGCTACACTGGTTTTATCACAAAGGACGATGCAAAAATCGACTGGAACAAATCTGCAGTGGAAATCGATCGGGCTGTTCGCGGTTATTTCCCTGATCCAAATGCCTGGACTTTGGAAAACGGTGCTCCTCTCAAGATCATGAGCGGTGTTCCTCTTTCTGATGATGAGGCGGTTGCTTTGGGAGCTGATCTTTCCTCAACACCAGGAACTGTAGCGATTTTCGCTAAGCCAAAAGGAATCCTGATTCGCTGTGGTGGAAGCTTTTACGCTGTCACCAAGCTTCAGCGTCAGGGTAAATCAGTAATGGACTATAAAAGCTTCATGAACGGAGCAAGAGATTTCATTGGAAAAACTCTGGGTCTCTAAACAAATATATAAAAAAACGGTATTATTTTAATTATGAGTAAAGAAGAATTTTTTGACAAAATCAAATCTGCTGGAAAGACAGCCGGAAAAAAAGCCATTGAAACTGGTAAAAAAGTAAAAGACTACAGACCTTCCCGTGTGGGAGTTAATTCATATTTTGAAAGTCTCCAGGCTAACGGAAAAAACTTGATTCTCACTGTAATTGCAGCGGTAATCGTGATGGTTTTCTTCTGTCTTGTTGTTTTCTTTATTCACGTTAAGGGTCCGGAAGAAGTAATGGTTCCTGATGTTCGCGGAAAAGAGCTTACTGAAGCACTTCTTGAAATGCAGAAAAAGGAACTTTATCCAAAAATCAGCCTTCGTTATTCAGATGAAACTGGAGACAAGGGTACAATTCTTGATCAGAGCCCATCTGCCGGTTCAATCGTAAAGGGTTACAGCCGCGTTTCTTTGGTTGTAAGCCGTGGTTCAGTTGTTGATAAGGTTGGAAACTATGTTGGCCAGAACCTTGATGAACTTAAGATGAACCTTCAGACATTGTTCGCAGGACAGGCTCAGCCACTTATCGTTCTTGCAGAACCTGAATTCAAGCCAGATACAACTCCTGCTGGAACAATTCTTGAACAGAATCCTCCAGAAGGAACAGATATTTCTGAACCAGTTACTTTGCAGCTGGTTGTAAGCCGTGGTGCAACTTTCGAAAATACTCGTGTTCCAAAGCTTGTTGGTCAGTCAGTAAACGATATTCTTCAGACTATTGCCCGCAGCCGTGTAATTTTCGACTTTACATCTCATCCTGCAGCTGCCGGTGAAAAGGCCGGAACTGTAGTTGCTCAGCAGGAATTTGAAGAAGAATTCATTCCAAACTATTCTCGTATGACAGTAGAAATGGCAATGCCAGCTGGTGTTTACGAAGACAACGTTTATGGAATCTTTACTGCTGAACTTACAGAATATCCATATCCTGTTGCAATGCGCCTTGACGCAACAACTTCTGACGGAAATACATATACTCTTGTTGATTTCCTCCATACAGGTTCCAGCTTGTCTATTCCTTATGCTGTACCAAGAGATACAGTTCTCTCTTTGTACGTTGTAGACAAAGAACAGAAGAAACTTTCCATCCACTAATAATGAGAGCCACTAACTAGGATTTCTGCTGGAGTAAAAAATGAATAAACCACTGATTTGTTTAACCCTTACAGGAAAAACTTTGCAGGAGGATGCTGACCTTGTAAAAAAATACAGTCAGCATATTGATGTAGCGGAGCTCAGAGTTGACCATCTTACAGAAGACGAACGTTTGAATGTTCGAAAGTTCCCTTCGATGATCAACGTTCCATGTATCCTTACAATTCGTCGTGTAGAAGACGGCGGTTTGTACGACAGTGGTGAATTTTCAAGAACAGCTTTGTTCGGCCGAGCCCTTGCTTTTGCTGATCAGAATCCTACCAAGAACTTTGCTTACGTTGATTTTGAAGAAGATTTCCATGTGCCAGGGTTGATGGATTCTGCACAGGCTTTCGGAATCAAGATTATTCGTTCTTATCATAACTTTGACGGTCCTGTTACAAACCTTCGCGAAAAGTGTTTGAGCATGCGCCGTACAGAATACGAAATCCCTAAAATCGCTTTCATGCCAAAGACAATGGCTGACGTTACCCGTCTTTTTAAGGAATCTGCTGGTATTACAGATTTTCCTCACATCTTTGTTGCAATGGGAAATCTTGGTGTTCCAAGCCGTATTCTTGCGTCTAAACTGAATTCTTATCTCACATTCACATCTCCACTCGAAACTGCCGGTAATACAGCTGGCATCGGTCATATTGATCCAATAACTTTGAACGAAATGTACCGGTTTAGAGATCTGGATGAACATACACGCATTTATGGTGTTACAGGATGGCCTTTGAAGGTTACATCTAGTCCTTTGATTCACAATCAGGGATATCAGAAGCACCAGTTGAACAATGTGTTCATTCCTCTCTGCTCAACATCAATGCACGAAACTTTGGAATTTGCCAACTATCTTGGAATTAAAGGTATGGCGGTAACAGTTCCATACAAGCATGACGCAATGGAACAGGCTGATGAAATCGGTGTTGAAGTTAGTGAAATTGGTGCCTGCAATACATTGGTTCGGGACTTCAGTCAGTGGGTTGGCCACAACACTGATGCCATGGGCTTTCAGCGGGCTCTGGAAGAATTCCTTGAAACTAAAAAGCTTCATCATTCAAAAGTCGCTATCATCGGAGCTGGTGGAGCAAGCCGTGCCATTGCTTATGCCATCAAGCAGATGGGCGGAAAGGCCTGTGTTTTCAACCGTACTGTTGCCAATGCTAAAGCGATTGCGGAAGATTTTGGATTCAGCTATGCGGAGCTTAGTCCAGAAAGTATTGGAAAACTTGAAAAATATTCCGATCTGATCATTCAGACTACAAATGTTGGAATGAACTCAGAGGAAGAACCAAATAAAGAAAATAATCCAGTCTGGTTCTACAATTTTAAGGGCCATGAAAAGGTTTTTGATATTGTCTATGATCCTACAGAAACAGCAATCATGAAGGTTGCCGCTGCTGCCGGTTGTAAGGTTTGCAATGGTTATAACATGTTGAAGTATCAGGGTTACAGACAGTTTAAATATTTTACAGGAGTTGATTATGAGTCTCAGTCAGAGTGAACAGAAGGTTCTGGCAGCACGCACAGCTGTTGAAACACTTGTAGAGAAGGGTTTAATTTTTAGCGGAATGAAGATCGGTTTGGGAACTGGTTCAACAGCTCTCCCTGCAGTTAAGCGTCTTTCTGAATACATTGCTGACGGCACATTGAAAGATGTAAAGGCGGTAGCAACTTCTTTCCAGACAGAAAACGCATGTATTGACTGGGGTATTCCGGTTTATTCTTTCAAGGACCGTGCAATCGACGGTGAACTTGATCTTGCAATTGACGGTGCTGATGAAATTGACCCTGACTGTAACTGTATCAAGGGTGGTGGAGCAGCTTTGCTTCGCGAAAAGATCGTTGCATACAACGCAAAGAAATTTGTAATCGTTGCAGATTCTTCTAAGGCTGTAGAAACTTTGGGAACAAAGTTCGCTTTGCCGGTAGAAATCATTGCCGAAGCTTATGTTCCTGTTAAGAAGGCTTTGGAAAAGCTTGGTGCAAAAGTTGTGATCCGCGAAGGGGTTCGCAAGTGCGGTCCAGTTATCACAGATAACGGTAATCAGATTGTGGACTGTCTTTGGGAAAAGCCGGTTGATCCTGTAAAAATGGAACAGGTAATCGATGACATTACTGGTGTTGTAGAAGTTGGTTTCTTTACTCAGAATAAGCCGGCTGCTTTCATTGCAAAAGAAGACGGAACTGTAGAAGTTCGCGGTTTGTAAAATATGTTTTCTCCATTTCCTGTTGAAGAAGCACTTTCTGTGTGCCGTAAAATCATTGAAGGCCTCGAAAATGGTTCTGTGGAAATGGAGCAGATTGGCGCAGTAAGCGCGGAACGAAACGGTCAGGGAATCATGATCGGTGCAGCAGTGTGCCGGGATGAGTCTGGCCGTTTTGTAGTTTTAAATACTGTAAGCGGTATCAGTAAACGGCTGGTAGTTCCTGAATGTACCTTTGTGGAACCGGTTGTTTCTGCGTCTGAAATAGAAAAAGCTCTTTCCAAGAACGACCTTAAAATCCATCAGCTTACAGACAAAATCAAACAGTTAAAAGAAAGCCGTAAACGCCCAGACGGACGTTACGAAAATCAGAGTGATGAAGAAAAAGCCCTGGTTGAAGAACGGGGAATGCTTTGTAACGAATCCCTTAAAAACGTATATGAACTGTACTCATTTTGCTGCATAGATGGCAAGGTTCGTACTTTGAATGACATCTGCGGCAAAAAACTTCCTCCAACAGGCACCGGGGACTGCTGTGCTCCAAAACTTTTGAACTATGCATTCAGCAGGGGACTTACTGTTACCAGCATGGCTGAAGTTTTTTACGGAAAGGATACAGAAACAAAGAAAAGCGGTCAGCTTTACGGTCCCTGTGATGAACGCTGCGGTTTGATTTTACCTGCAATGCTGGGCCTGGAAATCCTTTACCTGGATAAAGACATTGTTGTGGTAAACAAACAAAGCGGTCTTTTAAGTGTTCCAGGCCGCGGTCCAGATAAGCAGGACTGCATAGTGAACCGGGTTCGCCGCCTTTATCCGGACTGCATACAGCAGCCTTCCGTTCATAGGCTTGATATGGAAACCAGCGGCATTCTGGTTCTTGGGCTTACGGATGGTGCTCACCGGGAACTTAACCGCCAGTTTGAACACAAAGAAGTAAACAAACGCTATGTTGCGGTAATCGACGGCAAACTGCCGGAAAAATTCCCAAAGCATGGAACAATGGAACTGTTTTTCCGGGTAGATCTTGATAACCGTCCACACCAGATGTGGGATGAAGTTTACGGAAAAAATGCCATAACTGAATGGAACTGGATTGGTGAAGAAGATTACACCGCTCCTGACGGTTCAAAGCGCCTTGTCACAAGAATCAGCTTTATTCCTCATACCGGTCGAACCCATCAGCTAAGGCTTGCTGCTGCCAGCGAACACGGCTTTGGCGTGCCTATTATTGGAGATACTTTGTACGGAAAATGCGATGACGGCGAACGGCTTTTGCTTCACGCAGAATATTTGAGCTTTACACATCCTGTTACGGGGAAAAGAATGGAGTTTAACTGCAAGGCTCCGTTCTAGTTACTGGAAAGAATTTTGTTGCACAAGAGGTATGTGTTTTTTTCCATTGGAATGCGGATGATGGAAGTGCTCAGTCGTTTTAAGCTGCCATCTTTTGATTTGCTGTCAAATTCCAGAACTGGTACTTTTTCACCCTGCTTAAAGCGATTTTCGATGTTTTTCTGAGATAAGAAGTTTCTGACAGCGTCTTTATCCCTGTTTTCAACACTGAGTTCAATCCATTTTTCAACAGTTGTATCAAGCTGACGAACTGGTTGATTGGAGTCACTTATGTAGTCTGCCTTGACTGTACGGCTTGTATTTTTCTCAAAATCGATTTCAAATACTTCGTTGAAAAGAGAGAAGAAGATTTCTTCGTAGTTTTTGATCAGTTTTTCTTCCTGGTCGCTGATGTTTACAAATACGATGCTTGTTAAAACAGTTCCGTCTGACTGTTTAAGGACAGTTCCTGCGCACTGAACTTTCATTACACTTCCGTCTTTGCAAATAATTCTGATACGGTCGTTAAAAGTTTTTTCACCGGTGTTAATTGAATCTGTAATCTTTCGCATTACATCATGCCGGTCTTCCGGATGGCAGATGATAAAAGGATTATCCTCAACGTAGTTTCTGAAATCATTAACTGTATAGCCCAAAAGTCGGGCTGCTGTTTCATTGATGTACGAAATGTTGAAACGATTGCTGGAATAGTTCATGTTAACGATACCACAGGGAACTGTTTCCATGATATTAGAAAGCTGTTCCGAAAGATTGGTGTTCAGCTGAAGCAGCTGCATTCGGAAATCGATATTTTCAACACTCATATAGTAGATGTTGCTGGTGATTGTTTTACCTAGATGACGAAGGTGAATTCGTACCCAGAAAGGAAGGTCCATGTCATTAACAGGTTTAAGCAATACTTCGCAGAAAGCTGGTTTGCTGCTTCTAGTAACAGTAGAAAGTGTAGTCATAAATACGCTTCTGCTGTTTTCATCGATTGAAGCTAGAAAATTTTTCATTGCCGAAGCATAAGCATCCATTGAGGTTCCAATTTCTTCAAGATATTGATCGTTAAGTCGAAGGACTTCAATGTTTTCACCAGTCCATTCGATAATTGCGGCACCTCCAACAAAGCTGTTAAAAATCAAAGTTGCCTGAGTTGAAGCGTCCAGAAATTTTGCAGCTTCGTTAATTTCGTTTGAATCAATGGCGTCTAAGTTAGCAGGTGGAAGCTCTGTCAAAAGAGTTTCATACTGATCAGAAGGCATTGGCTTTGCGAAATAGTATCCCTGCATGTGGAAACAACCGATGCTCTTGAGGTAGTCGGCCTGTTCCTTTGACTCAATACCTTCGGCAATAACAGGAATATGAAGCCAGTTTGCCATGCGGACAACGGAACTCAAGATGCTGCCGCCTTTGGCATCCTCTTCAGGATTATCAGATTTGGATGTGCCTGCCGCAATGAACTTCATGTCCAGCTTAAGAATATCAACTGGAACTTCCTTAAGAGTATTCAAAGATGAATAACCGCTTCCAAAATCATCCATTTCCATACAGAAGCCCTGCTTTCGCAAGTCTTCAACTACCTGGATCAGCTGCTCAGGATTGTCCATGTAGCTGGATTCTGTAATTTCCAGACGAAGATTTCTTGAGGTAAGATTATATTTCTTTAATAGTGAGTCAAAGATTGATTTAAGATCCAGAGTGTAAATGTCCCGACGGGAAATGTTTACGCTTACAGGAACCGGGTTAAGGCCCTTGTCGATCCATTCGCGCATAAGACGACAGGCTTCTTCCCAAACATATTCATCCAGCTGGGTGATAAAACCGTTTCGTTCAAAAACTGGAATGAACAATGCCGGTGAAATAAGTCCTTTTTTAGGATGCTGCCATCGAACAAGAGCTTCTGCGCCTACAAGACTATCTGTTGTGTAATCGTACTGTGGCTGCAGGTAAACCTTGAATTCTCTGTTCTGGATTCCGGCAACCATATCAGTAATCAGTTCCTGTTCCTGCTTAAGATTCTGAATCATAGAGTCGTCATAATAAACGTAACGGTCTGTAAAGCTCTGTTTGATTGTGTTCAGGGCAAGTTCAGCACGGTCGCAGGCAAGGGAAATGTCTTCGTTCTCAGATTTGATCTTATAGATACCAAATCGAACGATAAAGTCAAAATTAGGATGAAGCTTTTTTACAAAATTTTCAGAGTGATAATCTAAAATTTCCGGTGTAAGGTAAGATTCTGGCGTGCAGAACACAAAATGATCTGCGTAAATGTGTCCGACAATAGATTTTTCAGTAAAAATCTTATTCATGTAAGAACCGATTTTTTCCAGAACTTTGTCACCTGAGTCAAAACCAAACATATCGTTAAAAACCTTGAAACGGTCAAAATTAAGCACTGTAAGTACATATTTTGTATCAGGGTTATTCTTTAAAAGCTCTCTTGTTTTATTGATGAAAGTTGACTTATTGTAAACACCGGTCTTCTTATGAATCTGAACAAGATTTTTGATAGTGTTGCGCTGCTGAACAGAAGATGAAGTGATACGCTTTTGCTCTTCGTGGAAATGCTCAGAAAGATGACGGATTTTAGAAGCCAGGCGAGTCGGGTTAATGTTGATTGGATATGAATCAAAGGCTCCGCATTTGTAGAACAGTTCCTGAGTTTCGATATCGTTGCTGTCGTTTTGAAGTACGATTACGGGATTTGTAAGACCAACCGAATCGTTCAATGCATTACGGAGGACAATCTGTTCTTTAATCTGTGTAAAAATTACACCACCGCTGGCAAGGGCAGTTTTTTCACCAAGGATGATTGTGTCAGGAATTTCTTCCAGTTCAAGAATTTTCAGGATTTCTGTAACTGAATCAACATATCTGACGTTGAATAAACTTGTAAATTCTTCTCGGGAGAACAATTCAATTAGAGGCGTTTCATTGATAATAAGAAGATTGAACAGTTTATCCATATAATATATGTACTATTCTATCATTGATTTTATAAAACGCTAGAAAAATATGAGGAGCAAAAAAATCCCCGACTATGCGGGGATCCAGTCACTACCACGTTATTGCAGGGGGCGCATCAACGTGGCAGTTTGTTTACGAGTGTGTAATCTCAGCTGCTTTAGCCTTTACAGCTTCAAACAGCTTGTCTTTGTCGCCTTTGTTTTCTGTGATGATTCGAACAAAAACCGAACCTGCAACAACTGCTTCAACAGAATCTGCAAGGGCAGCTGACTGAACTCCGTTAGAAATACCAAAACCACCGTAAATCTTTGAACCGCCGGCGCTTACCTTTGAAAGGAATTCCAGTGTTGCGTCGTCGATTTTTGTGTCAGTTCCAGTAATACCTGTGCGAAGGGCAGCGTAGATGTATGGGAAACCAGCTTTTGCCATTTTTTCAAGGCGTTCAGGGCTCATACTTGGAGCTGCAACAGGAATGTTCACCATGCCGTTTTCTTTGCAGGCTTCTGTAAGGCCTTCATCAAAGTCGAATGGAAGGTCAGGGATGATCATTCCCTTTACTCCAACGCTGGCAGCTTTTTTACAGAATTCTTTTACACCAGGAGTGTAGATAAGACTTCCGTAACTCATGATGTAAATCTGAGTGTCCGGGAATTCCTTGTGAAGTGTTTCGATGAACTTAAGACCGTCTGCTGTGCGGTATTTGCGTTCAAGTACTTCTGTACATGCTCCCTGGATTGCAGGACCGTCGGCACTTGGGTCGCTGAATGGAAGCTGGATTTCAAGAATGTCAGCACCGCCGGCAACAAGGGCGCGGGCAGCAGTAAGTGCAAGTTCGTCAGTTGGATATCCCGCAACAAGGTGACTCATCAGTTTTATTTTTGACATATAAGTTTTTCTCCAAAGAACGGTGCTAAAGTACTCCCGTCGGGAACCCGAGCTCGAAAAAGGCTTCCGCGCTTCGCTTGTGCAGAATTTTTTCGATCTCGGAACCCCGACTCCGTGCTTTATCACCTCAGTCTTTTCAGCACACAAATAAAACATCGTGTGCCTTGTTGCAGGCTATCTGCAACTTTTATCAGGATAAACAAAAAATAATTATAAATTATTCATTTTCAATTATTAATTATTCATTACTTTCGCATCGTGGATGTCTTTTGCGTCGTTCAGGCGTTCCAGTTCGGCACCCAGGAACTGTTTCCAGGATTCTGGGCGGAATACTGGGCTGGTGATGAAGATGTCTTTGTCGCCGCGGCCTGACATGTTTACAACGATAACGTCGTCTTTTGAAAGTTTTGGAGCAAGGCGAATTGCTTCGGCACCTGCGTGGGAACTTTCCATAGCAAAAAGAACACCTTCGTTCTTTGCAAAGAACTTAAGGGCATCCAATGCTTCTCTGTCCAGTGCGCTTGTAAATTCAACGCGGCCGCTGGCTCCAAGGGCTGCAAGCTGAGGTCCGATTCCACAATAGTCAAGACCTGCAGAAATTGAACGGGTTGGCAAAGCCTGTCCGTCTTCGTCTAAAAGGAAGCGGGATTTGTAACCCTGCATGATTCCTTCGCGGCTGGCGTTTCCTGTCATGCGGCTGGCATTTTCACCAACATTAGGACCGATTCCGCCGGCCTCAACTGCAATAAGGCGAGGAGATTTTTCGTCTACAAATGGAGCGAAACAACCGATCGAGTTAGAACCGCCACCACAGCAGGCGATAATAGCTGTTGGCTTAATCTTGCGTTCCTTGCACTGCTTTTTAATTTCCTTGCCGATTACAGACTGGAATTCGCGAACGATATCAGGGAATGGAGCCGGACCAAGAGCCGAACCAAGAACATAGTGAGTTGTATCTGGATTAGCAGCCCAGTCACGCATAGCTTCGTTTACAGCATCTTTAAGAGTACGGCTGCCGCTAGTTACAGCGTGAACCTTTGCACCGTACATTTCCATAGCGGCAACATTTGGCTGCTGGCGGCGAACATCAACTTCACCCATGTACACAGTACATTCAAGACCAAGCTTAGCGCAGGCTGCAGCAGTAGCAAGACCGTGCTGACCGGCACCAGTTTCGGCGATGATTCGCTTTTTGCCCATATACTTAGCCAGAAGGCACTGTCCGATTGCGTTGTTGATTTTGTGGGCACCAGTATTTGCAAGACCTTCAAGCTTGATGTAGATTTTTGCTCCACCTAAAAGCTTTGTAGCTGTTTCTGCAAACAAAAGTGGTGTTTCGCGACCAATATAGTCACGCTGAATAGTTTCAAATTCCTTAAGGAACTTTTTATCCTTCATCGCTTTCTTAAAAGCAACTTCCAGTTCATCCAAAGGGCGGCGCAGAACTTCTGCAACATACTTACCGCCAAAATTGTCAAAAAATCCATTGTCTGAATATGCCATGTAATATATCTCCTAAGCATTGCATGCTTAAACTGCTATTTAAGAAGGGGGAAGTCTCCCCCTGTCTTCAAACCCTGGGCGGGTTTTACGCCACCCTCTCTGCGGGAGGGCCCGCAACGCCCCGTGTTTTTGGGGAAAGGAACCCCCGGTTTCGCAGGAGCTCAACCGAGACTCGCTCAAAACGCTGCGTCACTCGCGTTTTGCCGGCTACGCCGTCGCTCCCTATCTACTGCGAAGCGGGGGGTTCCTCTCCCCAAACCCCTCACTTCCCCCAGCACGCTTTAAGGGTTGCACCCTTAAAAATCCTGCCGGGACATTGGTCGCCGTTGGCTCCCTCGTCCGGGTTTGGGCTTACTCGCGCTTGTCCGGGGTTATTTTTTGAACTCGGTCATTTCCATGTTGATGAGGCGCGTGATCATTTCGCGGTATAAGGATTCTATCATATCCGGGTTGGCGCCGTAAGTGGTGGCTTTTTCCCTGGATTTTTGAATCACTTTTTCAACACGGGAATTGTCTTTTACGGCTTCTTCGTTCTTTTTGAACTTTGAAGCCTGAAGGACATACTGACTCCGTTCGGCGATCAGTTTGATGATGTTATCGTCAATCCGGTCTATGTTTGCCCTAACTTGTTCAAGGTTTTCACATGTTTCTGCCATTTTATTTTAACGCCTTAAACAGCGCTTCCATTTTATTATAATCTTTCTTTCCTGGCTGGCTTTCTATGCCGCTAGAAACATCAATTAGTTCTGGCTGGAACTTTGTAACAAGTTCTGCTGCGTTTTCTGCAGTAATTCCACCGCTAAGCCATAGAGCTGTCTGTTTTTTTACTTTTTCAACCAGTTCAGAAGGAACCGCTTTTCCAGTTCCGCCGTAGCGCTGGTCACCGCCGGCATTGTCTTTGCTTAAATTTTTAGCATCAATCAGGACTCTTGGGAATCCTACTGACTGCAAAAGCTTAAGGGTTTCAAGGTCGGTTTCTTCGGCAACAGGAAGGGCAGTGTAGCCAAGTTCTCCCTGGGCCATTTCTGGGCAGCCGTGATACTGGATTCCGTCAAGAACACCCATGTAGCACATTTCGTAAACTGCATTTCCTTCGTCGCTGGAAGGATCAACAATAACGCCAACCATAAGCGGCATCTTTTTGATCTTTCCTTCTGCGTAAAGGTTCTGAAGTTCACCCCGAATAAGCTGCATCTTGTAAGAATCGTCGGCTCTGTTTGTTCTTGGTGACTTTGAAGCAAAAATAAAGCCCAGGATGTCAGCACCAAGTTCAGTTGCCTTGATTGCATCTTCTTTTGTTGTAAGACCGCAGATCTTAACCAGCGGCCGGTTTGAACTGTTTGCGTCACGGTCAGCAAGGCGGACTGCCAGCTTTTTCCAGAAGAAATACTGATAGTCAAGTTCAGTTTTTCTTGCAGCAGTTGTAAATGCTGTTACCAGAAGTTTTGCGGCTTTTGGATTTCTTGCTGCAGCTTCACCAATAAGAACTGCGTGGAATCCAAGGTTTCCAACAAAGTCTGCGGCGGCTGGAGTTGTTACTCCCGATTCAGAAATGATTCTTGGGAATGGAAGATCAACTCCCTTAGCCTGATAAATCTTGCCGATTTTTTCCTTCAATTTAAGAGGAATCAAAAGGTCGATTGTAAAGTTTGAAAGATCCCGGGAATTGATTCCAAGGACGATTTTGTCGTTACAGCCCATTTCGTTTGCAAGCTGAAGGACAAAGAATGCTTTTTCGATGTCGCTGTCTTCACGGATTTCAAGAAGCACGGAAATTCCAAGCTCAAAGGCTTTTTTTGCCATCTGAACAATTTTTTCCTGGTCAAGAATACGGCCAATTAAAAGAACTGCGTCGGCACCACAAAGGTAAGCGATTTCGATTTCTTCCGGTTCAAGAAGGAAGTCTTTTCTTAAAACAGCAGCTTTTGTGCCGGCGGCTTTGCAGGCTGCCTGAAGATCTTCCAAAGTACCGTGAAAATAGTTTTCTTCTGTTAAACAGCTGATGGCGCTGGTTCCTGCTTTAACATAAGTCTTTGCAGTTTTAGCAGCGTTCAGCTCTGGAGCAATCCAGCCTTTTGAAGGGGAAGCTCTTTTTATTTCAAGAATTGTGCCAGGTTCAGGCAAAAAAGGAACTACAGGGCGTTTTCTTGTTTCCGGGATTTTGTGCCCAAAAGAAAAGCCCTTTGCCTTAATGTCTGCACGGCGTTTTTCACATATTTTTGTAAGAATGTCCATTATATTTTACGAACCTCATTATTTAAGCAACACCTGTACGGGGCGTTGCGGGGTGTCCCCGCTAGAGGGGGTAGGACGCAACAAAGTGCGGCCGCAGGGGCAGGCGCCTCACACTACATTGACTGGCTGACTTCCTGGATTTCCTTGATCTTAGCCAAAGTCTTTCCAGAATCAATTGCGTCCTGAGCCATTTTGTAGCCTTCCTGCAAGTTCTTTGCTTTTCCTGCAAGGTACAAAACTGCCGCTGTGTTCAAACAAACTGCTGCCTTGATTGTCTTGCGGCCGTTGCCGTTCAAAACATCCATTGCAAGGCTGACATTTTCTTTTCCGTCACCACCCATAAGTTCATCTTCAGAACAGCCGGAAATGCCGAACTTTTCAGGATTGATAACGAACTTTGTTTCAGTTCCCTTATCATCAATAAGGAAACAGTCTGTAGGAACGATTGGACTGATTTCATCGTAACCGTCTCGGGAACAAAGTACAAGTACACGCTTTGCTCCAAGAGTTTTTGCAGCGTGTGCGTAATCTTCAAGAAGATCCTTTGAATAAACACCAAGAACTTCGTATTCTGCTCCGGCAGGATTCAAAAGAGGACCAAGAATGTTCATGATTGTCTTAATGCCAAGTGCCTTGCGGACAGGAGCCGCAAAGTGCATAGCCGAATGGTAAACAGGAGCCATCAAGAAGCCAAAGTTTGTTTTTTCAACAAGCTGAGCTGTCTTTTCTGGGCTGGCCATAATGTTGATTCCAAAGTTTTCAAAGAAGTCAGCTGCACCTGATTTAGAAGATACGGCGCGGTTTCCGTGTTTTGCCATTGGCTGACCACAGCTGGCAGCAACCAAAGCAGACATAGAAGAAATGTTGAAGGAACCTTTTCCGTCACCGCCAGTACCTACGATTTCGGCAAGGCCTTTTTTATTGCAAGGGAATGGAGTCTTAACCTTAAGAAGAGCCTTTGCACAACCAGCCATTTCTGCGGCAACAGGACCCTTTGCAGCCATGGCAACAAGAATAGCAGCCATCTGGCGTTCGTCCATTGTGCCTTCCGCAACATTTTCCATGAACAAAGATGCCTGATCTTCTGTAAGATCCTTTCCCGCAATAAGCTGGTTTAAAGTTTCAGAAACATTGAATGGTTCAAGGCGGTAGTTCAGGAATGCGCTGAAAAATTCCTTAGTTTTAGGAGTAGCAATTGATTCCGGGTGGAACTGAACACCTTCGATTGGCAATGTCTTGTGGCGGATACCCATGATGTCGCCGTCGTCTGCCCGGGCAGTAACTTCAAAATCTTCTGGAAGGGAAGCTTCTTCGATTACAAGAGAATGGTAGCGGGTAAACACTTCACGCTTACCCATCAAACGGAAAAGCCCCTTCTGGTCAACGTTGATTTCTTCTGCAATACCGTGCTTGATGAACTTTGCACCAACAATGTTAGCGCCAAAAGCATAACCGATAGCCTGATGTCCAAGACAAACACCCAGCAAAGGAACCTTTCCTGCAAAATATTTGATTGCTTCAACAGAAACCCCAGCGTCCTCTGGGCGTCCTGGTCCCGGTGAAACAACCACCTTTGAAGGATTCATATCAATAAGTTCCTGCAAAGTAACTTCCTTGCTGCGAACAACCTTGATTTCTTCTTTTGTAAGTTTAGCCATAGACTGGTAAACGTTGTATGTAAAACTGTCGTAGTTATCGATGATCAAAATCATTTTTATCTCCTAAACATTGGCATGTTTAATCTGCTTTTTTAAGGGGGAAGTCTCCCCCTCGGCCCCACTGCGTTGGTGCCTACCCCTTCGCCTAGGGGTTTCACCCCTAAAACCCCGAGTTTTTTTCCATATTGCATATGGGTTGCGCTATCTTTGGAGGGGAGAAAACCCGCTACTCGGAAGCGTGGGTTTTCTCCCCTCCAAACCACCCCTCTTTCCTTGCACCGCTTAGGGGCCCGCCCCTAAGAACCTGGCGGGACATTGGTCGCTTTCGCTCCCTCGTCCTGGGGGAGGGGATGGGACATTGGTCGCCGCTTTGCGGCTCCCTCGTCTTATTTTTTTACGCTCGGGCATAGCCCTCTCGAGCCGATTTTTTGATAAACCTAAAATTACCCTAGTGGCTAATTTTTTAACGGTTTTTCGATTATTGGCATCTCGATTACTGCTCTCATAGCGCCGAGTTTTTCGCAGGTTTCGGTGTACTCGCGTTCGGCGTTTGAGGCGTGGACTATGCCGCCGCCTGCCTGGAGTGACCAGATGTTGCCCTGTTTGAGGGCGCAGCGGATTGCGATACAGAAGTCCAGGTTGTTTTTGTTACCGATGTAACCTACGGCACCGGCGTAGAAGTTGCGCTTGTGTTTTTCAAGGCCGCTCAAGATTTCGATGGCGCTGGTTTTTGGTGCACCAGAAACTGTTCCGGCTGGGAATGAAGCGCGAAGAACTTTGATTGCAGGTGTCTTTTCGCTGATTTTTCCGATTACTTCTGAAACAAGGTGAATTACGTGGCTGTAAAGTTCTGTGAACATGTAGCGGGTAACTTCAACTGTACCTGTTTCACAAACACGGCCCAGGTCGTTTCTTGCAAGGTCTACCAGCATAAGGTGTTCTGCTCTTTCTTTTGGATCGTTCAAAAGTTCATCCATAAGGGCCTTGTCTTCAAGAGCATCCTTACCGCGGCGTCTTGTTCCTGCGATTGGGTGAATCATTGCTTCTCCGTCGCGAACACGAACCAGAGATTCAGGGCTGGCACCAGTAAGCTGGTATTCACCAAAATCAAGAAGGAACATGTATGGACTTGGGTTTACTGAACGAAGGCGGCGGTAAATTTCAATGGCAGGAACTTCGCTTTTAATCTGAAGACGGCGGCTAGGAACTGCCTGAACAATGTTACCGTCAAAAATATGTTTTTTAAGAGCTTCAACCTTTTCGCAATATTCGATTTTGCTCTGTTCTTCGTCTGTAATAACTTCTGTTGTGTATTCAGTCTGAGGTTCAGCAAGGTAAGAAAAATCCAGGTCGTTCAGACGAACCTTGATTTTGTCGATGGCAGCCTGAAGGTCAATTTCGTGTTCTTTGTAGTTCTGGGCACAGATGTAAAGCTTTTCGCAGAAGTGGTCAAAAACAAGGAATGTGTGACCGATGATGAATGCGCTTTCTGGAATGCCAAGCTGATCTTCCTGTTTTGCAAGGTGAATTGTGTCACAACGGGCACAGAATTCGTAGCTAAGGTACCCCATACCGGCAGCTGGAAGCGGAAAGTCGATTCCTGGTTCTGCAGGATTCTGAGCTGCAATGTCGTTCAGTACATCAAGAATGTCTCCCTGGTTCATTGCATAAACTGGACGGCGTTCACCGTTTATAACGATAGCAATGCCGGCATCATCCTGGATAACGCGGAATGCTTCGTCCAGCATGATCATAGAATATCTGTCTTTTCCTGTAGAAAAATTGGCTGATTCAAGAATAGCCTTAGCTCCAAACTTTTTTGCAAGACCAAATGGAGTAAAACGGTCTGCTGGTAAAATCTCATAAATCATAGACACCTCTGTTACTATTAACAGTAACATAATACAACCAGTTTTTGTTACTGTCAATAGTAACATTTGAAAACAACCAGCGACGGCGAAGTCGGAACACCCGCTTTTCCTGTGACATTTTTATTAAAAATCATTATAATAACTTCCATATAAATACTTTTTTTATCAATTACGAGGTAACTATGGCATTGACTAGCGTTTCACCAATTGACGGTCGCTATGAAGGAAAGACTAAGTGTCTTCAGGGATATTTCAGCGAAATGGCTCTTATGAGATACCGCATTTACACTGAAATCAATTATCTTATTAAACTTCTTGAAACACCAATGCTTAAGGGCCGCGTAAAATCGGCTGTTGATACTGCAAAACTTCGTTCAATTATCGAAATTACTGAAGAAGATGCAAAGATCATCAAGGCTTTTGAAACAACTGGTTACGATGGAACTCCAGCTACTAACCACGATGTAAAAGCTATCGAATATTTCATTAAACGCAAGATCAAAGAAATGAAGATGGACGAAATCCTGGAATACGTTCACTTTGCTTTGACTTCTGAAGATATCAACAACATCAGCTACGGTCTTATGATTCGCGACGCTGTAAACAATGTTGTTGTTCCAGAAATCCTTTCTATCTACGGTAAGCTTTATTCTCTTGCTGCTCAGCACAAGGATCTTTCTATGCTTGCCCGCACTCACGGTCAGCCTGCAACTCCTACAACCTTCGGTAAGGAAGTTCTGGTATTTGTAAACCGCATCAAGGAAGAACTTTGCCAGCTTGGTAACATCGATATTCTTCTTAAGCTTAATGGTGCTACTGGTGGATTCAATGCTCACAACTTTGTATTCCCAGAATTTGACTGGATCAACTTCAGCCACGAACTTATCAATTCTTTCAACGATGAAATTACTCCTCTTGATAATGAATACATGCACACAAAACCTTTGAAGGTTCGCTTTAATCCAATCACAGCTCAGATTGAACCTCATGATTCATATCTCCGCGTATTTGATGGGGTAAAGAGAATCAACAACATCCTTACAGACTTTGCTATGGATACATGGCGCTACATTTCTGACGGCTGGATCAAGCAGCGTGCTGTTGCAGGGGAAATCGGTTCTTCTGCTATGCCACACAAAGTAAATCCAATCGACTTTGAAAATGCTGAAGGTAACTTTGGTATGGCTAATGCAATGTTTGAATTCTTTGTACGCAAGCTTTGTATCAGCCGTTTGCAGCGTGACCTTACAGATTCTACTGTAGAACGCAACATGGGTTGTGCTTTTGCTCATTCAATGATCGGTTACGCTAGTCTCCAGAAAGGCCTCGGCAAAATCGAAGTAAATGCAGACAAGATTACTGAAGCTTTGGAAACAACTCCAGAAGTTCTTGCTGAAGCTTACCAGAACCTTCTTCGCATGAGCAATGTTGATAAGCCTTACGAACGTCTTAAGGAAATCACTCGTGGTAAGAAAGTTACTATCGAAGACTTCCACAATCTTGCAAAAAATCTTGATGTAAGCGACGAAGTTAAGGCCAGACTCCTTGCTGCAACTCCTCTTACTTACACTGGTTTGAGCGGAAAGATTGTTGAACAGTTTGATGCTAAAATCAACTAATCTAAAATAATTTATTTTTGCAGAAAAGGTTTCGGGGCATGTAGTTCCGAAACCTTTTTTTTCGTGGTATAATATTCAATCTTTTTTCTATATATATACGAGGTATAAAAATGAAAAAAATCACTGCTGTTGCTTTGACTTTGGCTGCACTGGTTGCAACTGGCTGTTCTAAAAAAACTGCTGATGTTGTAAAGATGGGTACAAACGCTGCTTTCCCTCCTTTTGAATATGTTCAGGGAACTGAAGTTGTTGGTTTTGACGTAACAATGAGTAATCTTATTGCTAACGATTATGGTAAGGCTCTTAAGGTTGTTGATATGGATTTCGACGGTCTTATTGCTGCTCTTCAGTCTGGGGCTATTGATTTTGTTGCGGCTGGTATGACTGCAACAGAAGAACGCCGCAAGAATGTTGATTTTTCTGAACCTTATTATTCTTCAAAGCAGGTTATCATCGTTAAGGCTTCTGATGGCAGAGTAAAGACTGTTAGTGACCTTAAGGGACTTACTGTTGGTGCTCAGGCTGGTACTACTGGTGAAGCTTATGTTGGTGATGAAATTGAAGG
Source organism: Treponema sp. (assembly GCA_045616085.1). Lineage (GTDB taxonomy): Bacteria > Spirochaetota > Spirochaetia > Treponematales > Treponemataceae > Treponema_D. Next base: position 10,852 of record JAZLGB010000053.1, on the reverse strand, counting down.
TGCTAAGCTTAAGTCTTTCAAGAATGGTATTGATGCTGCTCTTGCTCTTAAGAATGGTGCTATTGATGCTATCGTTCTTGATGAACTTCCTTCTAAAGAAATTGTAAAACGCAACAGCGACCTTAAGATTGTTGATGATGAATTCCTTACTGATGTTTACGCTATTGCTGTAAAAAAAGGTAACAAGGAACTTCTTGATTCTATCAACAAGACTATTGCCCGCATTAAGGAAAACGGAACATACGAAAAAATGTTCAATGCGTTTATGCCTCTTGAAGGTGAAATCTCAATTCCTTCTTTGGAAGATTTGAAATAATTAAAAAGGACACCCCATGTTTCAGAGTTTTTATGATGTAATGTTGAATAAGGGTCGCTGGATGATTATTCCCCAGGGACTTGGTACTACACTTTTAATTGCCTTCTGTGCAATTTTAATAGGCTCTGTGCTGGGGTGTATTTTTGCACTCTTTAAGATTTCTAAAAGCAAGGTGTTGAACTGTATTTCTGCTGTTTACACTACTATCATCCGCGGTATTCCAATGGCTACCCAGCTGATGATTTTTTACTTTGTTATTTTTTCCCCAATGGGAATGAGCAATCCTGTTGTGGTTGCAATCATTGCTTTCGGTATCAATTCCGGAGCTTACTGTACTGAAATTTTCCGCGCCGGTATTCAGGGCGTAGATAAGGGGCAGATGGAAGCAGGCCGTTCTTTGGGCCTTTCCTGGAGCCAGACTCTGGTGAAGATTGTGCTTCCTCAGGCTGTCAGAACTTCTTTACCTACATACACAAGTGAATTTATCACTTTGATCAAGGAAACTTCTGTTGCAAGCTTTATTGCTGTTGTTGATCTTCAGCGTTCCTGCGACAAAATCAGAAACGAAACCTACAACGCATGGATTCCTCTTTTGACATGTGCTTTGATATATCTTTGTCTCACTTTGGGACTTACAAAACTCTTCTCAATTCTTGAAAAAAGGATGGCAAAAAGTGATCGTCGTTAATAATCTTGAAAAATCGTTCTTGAACGGAAAACTGCACATCCTTAAAGGAATTTCCACAAAAATTGAAAAGGGTGAAAAGGTTGTAATCATTGGACCAAGTGGTTCTGGTAAATCAACTTTTTTGCGCTGTCTGAATCTTCTTGAAACTCCAGATTCTGGAAGCATCATTTTTGAAGGTACAGACATTACTGATAAAAAAACTGACATTAATGCAATCCGTCAGAAAATGTGTATGGTTTTTCAGCATTTTAATCTGTTTCCTCATCTTACTGTTTTGCAGAACATTACATTGGCTCCTGTAACTCTTAAAAAAAAGACAAAGGAAGAAGCTGAAGCTCAGGCCCGCAAACTTTTGGAACGAATCGGACTTGCAGACAAGGCTGATGCTTACCCAAACAGCTTAAGTGGTGGACAGAAGCAGCGTATTGCCATCGTTCGTTCTTTGGCAATGGATCCAGATGTTATTCTTTTTGACGAACCAACTTCTGCATTGGACCCTGAAATGGTTGGTGAAGTTCTTCAGCTTATGAAGGAGCTTGCTGACGAAGGCATGACAATGGTTTGCGTAACTCACGAAATGGGTTTTGCCCGGGAAGTTGCAACCCGTGTAATGTTCATGGATGGCGGCGTGATTGCGGAAGAAGGTACTCCTGCAGAGATTTTTGATACTCCAAAGAGCCCACGCTTGCAGCAGTTCCTGAACGCAGTACTTTAGTAAAAAAAATCCTCGGACAACCGAGGATTTTTTTTGTTCTGAACCAGTCTTACAAACCAGTTCCTTCATCAATTCCCATAGAAATATTAAAACACTGAACTGCGGCTCCGCTGGCACCCTTTCCAAGATTGTCGAATCTTGTTGTTACCATGATGCGGTCGTCGTTTCCGTATACGAAGATTTCCATGTTGTTTGTATTTGCAAGGGTATTTGCAGGAATGAACTGTTCTGGCAATGTTCCTTCACCCATGAAGCCGCAAACCTTTACAAAGCGAGAGCCTTCGTAGTGCTTGCAGAACATTTCCCAAACATCTTTTGCTGTAACCTTTTTTCCAAGAAGACGGGCATGAAGGCCAACTGTTACAGTCATTCCCTGGTAGTAGTCACAAACATAAGGGTTGAAAACCGGTTCAAAATCAAGGCCGCTGATGATCTTGATTTCTGGAAGGTGTTTGTGCTGCTGAGTCAAAGCGTAAAGGCGAGGTGTGTCCAAGCCACTGTCGCGGCCTTCTGCTTCGTACTGTGCAATTGCCTTTTTTCCGGCTCCTGAATAACCGGAAACAGCGTGAATTACAACTGGGTAGTCCTTTGGTAAAATACCAGACTGAACCAAAGGATACAAAATAGCGATTGAGCCGCTGGCATAACAACCAGGGTTTGCAATGCGCTTAGAAGTTGCAATCTTTTCGCGGAAGCTTTTATCCAGTTCTGGAAAACCGTAAGCCCATGCAGGATTTGTTCTGTGGGCAGTAGATGCGTCGATAATAACTGTATTTGGATTTGTGCAAAGCTGTGCAGATTCAACAGCGGCTGCATCAGGAAGACAAAGGAATGTGTAGTCAGAAGCGTTAATCATCTTTGCCTTTTCTACAGGATCCTTGCGTTTTTCTTCGCTGATTTCAAGAATTTCAAGGTCGCTGCGGTTTGCAAAGCGTTCAAAAATCTTAAGACCTGTTGTTCCTTCTTTTCCGTCGATAAAAACTTTAACTGCCATAGATGCTCCTACTCTGGATAGTTCATTCTTTCTTTTGAAAGATTGTCCAGAACTTCTGTTTTATATTTTTTTGCAAAATATTTTGCCATTGAAAGATTCAAATCAAGATAGTTTCCGCAGTCACGGGCAGAAGCGCCAGGAATTGTGCCTTCAAAATTCAGGATAAAATCAATCATGCGGCGAAGAACATCTACGATATCTTCTGATTTAAGATCACCCTTGAAAATAGCATAAAAACCTGTGCGGCAACCCATTGGTCCAAAGTAAATTGTCTTTGAAGCCCATTCTGCATCGTTGCGAAGGAATGTAGCTCCAAGGTGTTCCAGGGCGTGAATCGCAGCTGTATCCATTACAGGTTCAACATTTGGTCGGGTAAAGCGAAGGTCAAAAGTTGTTACTGTATCAGAATCAAGATAATCCTTTCGGGAAACATAAATCCCGGTAAGCAAATCAATATGGTTTACTGTAAAACTTGCAATTTTGTTCATGCCTTGAAGTATAGAACTTTTTGTAAGTATTTTGAATTAGGTGGAATTATATTTTAGGTGGAAAAACAGGAGAAAAAATGCGCTTATTTGTGGTATTGGAAGTTCCTTTGCGGTGGCAATTTTTATTTCCTATTTTGGACTTTTCCACGGGAATCTTTTGTGCCTTCTGTGTAAGAGTTCCGCTTTCCTTTGTAATCCATCATTTTTATCCGGATTCAATTTTCCTTTTGTCTCTGGCAACTCCAAGTTCAACTGTTGTACAGATTATATTATGTTTTATATATTATAATCATGAACACAACAATTAAACCTAATTACAAGAAAACTTTACGTGCCTGCTATTTGGGCTTTATTACTCAGGCGATTGCTGCCAATTTTGCGCCTTTGTTGTTTCTTAAACTGCACAAGGATTATCAGATTCCATTGGGGCTTATTGCGCTTATTCCAACTGCCTTTTTTTTTACTCAGCTGGTGGTAGATATTTTCTGTGCTAAGTTTGTTGATAAAATCGGTTACCGGGTTAGCATTGTGGCTTCCGAAGCTTTTTCTGCACTTGGGTTGATTGCTCTGGCTTTTCTTCCGGAAATTCTTCCATGGGCTTATGCTGGAATTATGATCAGTGTTGTGGTTTATGCAATTGGTAGCGGTTTGATTGAAGTGCTTTGTTCGCCAATTGTTGAAGCCTGTCCTTTTGAAAATAAAGAAGCAACTATGAGTCTTTTGCACAGTTTTTACTGCTGGGGCTGGCTTGGTGTTACTCTGATTTCTACTATATTATTCACAACTTTTGGAATTGATAACTGGAAATACGTTGCCTGTTTCTGGGCCATTGTTCCTTTGTATAACATCTACAATTTTGCTACCTGTCCAATCGAAAAGATTGTTGAAGACGGAAAGGGCATGACAATCCTTCAGCTTTTTAAGTCACCGCTTTTCTGGATTGCCGTTGTGCTGATGATTTGTTCCGGGGCCAGCGAACTTTCTATGGCTCAGTGGGCTTCGGCCTTTGTTGAATCTGGTCTTGGGTTCAGTAAAACTGTCTGCGATCTTGCTGGACCTTGTCTGTTTGCGGTTACAATGGGAATCTGCCGTGTGTTCTACGGAAAGTTCGGAGAAAAGGTTGAACTTACAAGGTTTATGATTGGCTCAGGGGTGATCTGTCTTATCTGTTATGTGATGGCTTCGCTTTCAAAGAATCCTGTTGTTGCTTTGGCCGGCTGCGTTATGTGCGGTTTTTCTGTTGGTATTATGTGGCCGGGAACTTTGAGCATTTCTTCAAAAAAGATTCCTGCTGGAGGAACAGCCATGTTTGCGCTTCTGGCCATGGCCGGTGATTTGGGCGGTTCAATCGGGCCAAGTGCAGTTGGGCTGATTTCCCAGCAGGCTGGGGACAATCTTCAGTACGGGCTTTTCTTTGGAGGAATTTTCCCGGTTGTTCTGGTGGTTTTCCTGATTGTTTTGAAGTTTATGAAGGAAAAGGAATAATTCAGAACGAATTACGATTACAAGAGTTTTGGTGCAACCTGGGAAAGGAAACGGGTTTGGAGTATTAGCCTAAGAAACAAAAATTGATGTTGGCATTGAACAGTATTACAACCCACAATTCATGGGATTTTTCATTAACTCATACAATGATTGGATTCATTCTCTCTGCTACCAAGGACCATGTCCCAGTGTTCCAATACCTTTGAGGCAATGTCTGGATCATACATAATTCCATTATTTTTTCTGATTTGTTCTTTACATTTCGTATACGAATGTTATATGGTCTGCAGTGGGAATTGCCAAGAGAGGGGAAAGCTTTCCCCTCCTCAACTTTTTCGAATTCAAAGCTTTTCCAAATAAAAGTTTTTACTCAATAATCCCTTCGTATTCATATCCCGCATCAATTACGGTAGCCTTTATAAGCACTTCATCAACATCTTTTGAAGTAGTAATTGTTACAAGATTTTCTTTGTGAGAAGGCACTGCGGATTCAATTCCTTCGATTGCTTCAAGAGCTTTTTTTACGTGACCTTCGCAGTGAGAGCACATCATACCTTTTACTGTAATTTTCATAGTTTTCTCCTTTGTGGATTTTTTTATTTCTTCTTTGTGAAGTTTTACAAAGTTCAGGCGCAGGGCATTTGAAACAACACAGAAGCTTGAAAGTCCCATGGCTGCGGCTCCAAACATAGGATTCAATGTCCAGCCAAAAAGTTTTATGAAGCATCCTGCTGCCAGTGGAATTCCAATGGCGTTGTATATAAATGCCCAGAAAAGATTTTCATGGATGTTTCTTATGGTAGCACGGCTTAGTTTTACTGCATCGCATACTTTCATCAAACTGTTTTTCATAAGAACAACTTCTGCGGCATCAATGGCGATATCAGTTCCGTCCCCGATTGCAATTCCTGAGTCTGCCTGCGTAAGGGCTGGGGCATCGTTTATGCCGTCACCAACCATAATAACTTTGCCTTTTTCCTGCAGTTTTTGTATGTGGCTGGCTTTGTCACCAGGCAGAACTTCTGAAATGATATTTTCAGTTTTTATTCCTGCCTGTTTTGCAATATAGGCGGCAGTCTGCTGGTTGTCGCCAGTAAGCATGAATACTTCAAGGCCCATGTTTTTAAGTTCGAAAATTGCCTGGGCAGAATCTGATTTTATAGAATCAGCAGTCAGAATAGTTCCAAGGAAAGCATTTTCTGTGGCAAAAAATAATGGGGTTACTCCCTGAGGAACAGCACTGGAAGCTGCATCAATTTTTTCCGGACCAATTTTAGGACAATTAGCCAGTATAAAGTTTTTGTTTCCACCGTAAGTCCAGATTCCGTTAACAAGGGCTTTTACCCCCTTTCCGGAAATTGCTTCAAATTTTTCAGCAGCCTGGATTTGGATTCCCTGTGTTTTTCCGTATTCCACAACAGCTTTTGCCAGGGGATGTTCAGACTGATTTTCCAGAACGCAGGCAGTTTTTAGAAGATCCAGAGAGCTTACTTTGCCATCAGGATTTATGCCAGTAACAAAAGGTTTTCCCCGGGTGATGGTACCGGTTTTATCCAGAACAACAAACTTTGCTTTCCCCGTCTGCTCAAGGCTTTCTGAAGTTTTAAAGAGGATTCCGTTTCTGGCACCGGTTCCGTTTCCAACCATAATGGCAACAGGAGTAGCAAGTCCCAATGCGCAGGGACAGCTGATTACCAGAACAGAAACTGCGCGGCTCAAAGCGTATCCAGCTGACTGACCTGTAAGAAGCCAGACTGTAAAAGTGATGATTGCAATAGAAATAACCGCTGGAACAAAAACTCCAGAAACCTTATCTGCAATTTTTGCGATTGGAGCTTTTGTTCCCGCAGATTCACTTACCATGCGGATAATTCCAGCCAGAGTAGTATCTTCGCCAACCCGAGTGGCCTTGCACACAAGGAATCCCGAAGTATTGATGGTACTTGCAGAAACCTGCTGGCCGGGATTTTTTTCAACAGGGATGCTTTCGCCTGTAAGGGCAGATTCATCCACAGCACTTTCGCCTTCCAGAACAACTCCATCAACTGGAATATTGTCACCAGGCCGAACAACAAACTTGTCTCCAACCTGAACTTTTTCTATTTCAACCAGAATTTCTTTTCCATCTTTCAGAATAACCGCAGTTTTTGGAGTAAGCTTCATCAAAGACTTCAACGCACTGGTTGTCTTTCCTTTTGAATAAGCTTCCAGAGTTTTTCCAATAGTGATTAAAGTCAAAATGGTAGCCGCAGATTCAAAATAAAACTGATCCATAAAATGCATAACCAGCTGGTGGTTACCTTGCAAAACAGCACCAGTCATGGCAAAAAGCGCGTAAACGCTGTACCCAAAAGAAGCGCTTGCCCCCAGAGCAACAAGACTGTCCATATTTGGAGCCCCGTGAAAAAGCCCCTTAAATCCGCTGATAAAAAACTTCTGATTAATAACCATTATCATTGCAGAAATTAAAAGCTCATAAATTCCCATGGCAACATGATTTTCCTGCAGAAAAGGAGGAAGCGGCCAGTTCCAGAGCATATTTCCCATAGAAACATACATCAAAGGAATAAGAAGCAGGGTAGAGGCAATCAGCCTTTTGTTCATCTTAGGAGTTTCTGTGTCTTTCAAAGAATCTTCAGAATTCCTCTGAAAAGTTTTTCCCCCGGCATTTTTCAAGCTGGCACCATAACCGGCATTTGTTACAGCCAGAATAATATCCTGAGAACTTGCACAACCTTCCACACCCATAGAATTTGTCAGAAGATTTACAGCGCAGGAGGTAACGCCTTCAACAGAATTTACAGCTTTTTCAACTCTGGCCACACAGGCCGCACAGCTCATGCCAGTTACATTATATTGTTCCATTTTCAGCGCCTCATTTTATTTCATCATTTTCTGAAGAGTACTCAAAAGTTCATCAATAATCTCATCGTTTCCGTTCCTGATATTTTCAGCAACGCAGGTCTTCATGTGATTCCCCAGCAGAACTTTGTTAAAACTGTTCAACGCAGAAGTAACAGCCGAAACCTGAATCAGGATATCCGTACAGTAAGCGTCATTTTCCAGCATATTTTCAATGCCACGAACCTGACCTTCAATTCGTTTCAGCCGGTTCATTAAATCTTTGTATTCTTTATCATCCCGCTCTTTATGCTTTCCAGAACAGCAGGAACAGTTTTCCTCGATTGTTTCCATATTTTCAATATACCCCCGCAGGGTATTTATAGTCAAGAAATAATTTATGGGCGTTCACTTCCATTCCGCTGGCCGCTCCATTCCTTCGTTCTGGTGGTTTCGCCCCTCGACAAGCTCAGGGCCTCAACTTTTTCCTTGCTGCCAGCAGAAAATGCCAGATGAATATAGCCGGTTCTTGAAACAAGCTTTTCTTCATCCTGCATTCCGGGCCTGGTTATTATTTCAAGCCGGGACAATACAAAATCAATCAAATTCGTAGTATATTATTAAATATGAAAGCAACAGATACATTTAGAAATCCAGAGTATGGACACAACTGCGCACAAGCAGTAGCAAACAAATATCAGGCTCTTTATTCAGACAAAGAAATCGTAAAAAGCTATGCACCTTATGTTGGCGGAAGGGCTCCAGGCGGATTATGCGGCGCACTTTTTGCAGCAAAAGAAGCAGTTCCTCAGCATGCACAGGAAATCGAAGCCGATTTTGTAAAAGCTTGTGGTGCTTCAACCTGCAGACAGATCAAGGCAGAATCAAAAACTCCATGCCAGGTTTGTGTAGACATTGCAGACCAGCTTGTAGAAAAATACAAAAAATAAAACAGGTATAAGCTTTGCCGTAATTTCCCTCTGTTCTACTTTCTGGAGTGCCGCTTGCCAGTCACTTCTTCAACTTCAATGCAGCAGACCATAGTGTTTGCCAGCTTCATCATATTGTAGGCGATTGTTTTAAGCCCGCAAGGAATTTTGTAACCGTTGTGAAGCATAATTGAATCAAGTCCCGCTGTTTTTTCAGGAGATTTTTCAAGGAAACGGGCTTTTCCAAAACCAATCACACTTTCGTAATAACAGGTCCAGAGGCAGGCCTCACTCTTATCACCCAGGGAATCAACTTCCACATTACATTCACAGCTAAAGCTGACAGAAGGATTTTCCTTAAGCGCACTTACTTTCTTTCCTTCCCCGGCTCCGTGAATGTAAATCGAAAGCTTTTTTGCTCCCTCATTTTCTTCTACAATGTAACCAAAATTCACAGGAACAGAATAAGGCTTTCCTTCGCTGATCATTGCAAGATGAAGCACCCTGCATTTTTCCAGCACGGCAATAATTTCATCAAAATCTTTTATTTCTCTATCTTTTCTACGCATGATTACAAATATTTTTTGCATACTTTTTGAAAAATCTCAAGAATGAATACAATAAAAAAAAGCGCGAGTTCTCAAACTCGCGCTTTTTTCCTTTAACAATTATTAATGATGGAACAATCTGATTCCAGTAAATGCGTCGTTCGCTTCGCTCACTTACCGAGTTTCCTGTCGGAAACTCGCAATCTATTAGTGATGGAACAAACGGATACCGTTGAAGCACATCACCATGTTGTAGTTATCAGCTGTTTCGATAACCTGATCGTCGCGAACTGATCCTCCTGGCTGTGCTACAACTGTAACACCAGACTTTCTGGCGCGTTCGATGTTGTCGCCGAATGGGAAGAACGCATCTGAACCGATAGCAACGTCTGTGTTCTTGTCCAGCCATGCGCGTTTTTCTTCACGTGTGAAAACAGCTGGCTTTGTCTTAAAGAGCTTCTGCCATTTACCTTCAGCAAGAACATCTTCGTATTCGTCTCCGATGTAAACATCGATTGTGTTGTCGCGGTCTGCACGTTTGATTCCGTCTACGAAATCAAGGCCAAGAACCTGTGGGCTCTGGCGGAGCCACCAGTTGTCAGCTTTCTGACCAGCAAGGCGTGTACAGTGAACGCGGCTCTGCTGTCCGGCACCAATACCAATAGCCTGTCCGTCTTTAACGTAACAAACTGAGTTTGACTGAGTGTATTTAAGAACGATCAAAGAAATTACAAGGTTCATCTTGTCTTCTTCGCTCATGTTCTTGTTCTTTGTAACGATGTTTTCAAGACATGAATTGTCGATCTTAAGGAAGTTGTGTCCCTGTTCAAAAGTTACGCCGAAAACCTGTTTCTTTTCGAGTTCAGCTGGAACATAGTTAGGATCGATTTTGATAACACAGTAGTTACCGTTTTTCTTAGCCTTAAGAATTTCAAGAGCCTTTTCTGAATAAGAAGGAGCAACGATACCGTCTGAAACTTCCTTTTTGATAAGAAGAGCAGTTGCTTCGTCACATTCGTCAGAAAGAGAAATGAAGTCGCCGAATGAAGACATACGGTCTGCACCGCGAGCACGAGCGTAAGCACAAGCCATTGGTGTAAGTTCAACGCCGTCTGTGAAGTAAATCTTCTTAAGTGTGTCAGAAAGAGGTTTTCCAACAGCAGCACCTGCAGGTGAAACGTGCTTGAAAGAAGTAGCAGCTGGAAGTCCTGTTGCTTCCTTAAGTTCCTTTACAAGCTGGTAGCCGTTAAAAGCGTCAAGAAGATTGATGAATCCAGGTTTACCGTTCAAAACTTCGAAAGGCAAATCTGCGCCGTTTTCCATAAATACCCTAGCAGGTTTCTGGTTAGGGTTGCATCCGTATTTAAGAGAGAATTCGTTCATGCAGAAAATATAGCGATTTTTTGGAGTTTTTACAATTGAGAGAGGGTGGGCAATTTTATGGATGAAATTTTAAAGGGTATTTTTTAGGCGTAACTAAAGAATCTTTTTCGATTTCAATATCTAGGTCTGGCCAATGAAAATCCCCATTGTTGTCGGTTATGAAATTTTCTATCTGAACAATAGTTGCATTTTTGAACTCAGGAAAATCAGAAAAATTAATGAAAAAATCTTTTCCATCAGACAATAGCCAAATCCCAAGCTGGGTAATTCCAGAAAGTTGTGACATTTTATTTTCTAAAGTGACTGTTCCAGTATTCATCGATTTCCTCCTCGTATATTAATGTAATTGAATTATCTTATTCGATTTGGGATAGTATACCCGTGACATATGACCCGATAACCCGTCTCCTCCTTGGGGCTTTCCCCGTAACTAAGACTGGGTTTCTTGCTCTGGCTGGCAGTACA
>JAZLGB010000052.1:0-30933 GCA_045616085.1 Treponema sp. | reverse complement strand
TTAGACATGATGGATTGTATAATCTGATATATGTTGCAATGTAAAAACCTAGGATGAAATAATATAAATTAGAAAATTCAAATAATGATTGAAACCAAATAAAATTAAAGCCTAATCCTAAAACAATCATTATACTCACTAACTTTCTATGTGTTTTTTTATCCAAATATTTTAATGAAAGATTCAGAAACGGAACAAAAAGATAAAATCCCAAATAAACCGCCCCATACCAATTATCTGCAAACAACGTTGGCATCAGAGATCTTGCCAAATCTTTTAATGTCATTGGTTTAGCAGCTTCGAAAAAACCTAGCGCAGGATAATTTTCATTTTTAAAACCAATAAGGGGAACTTTATAAAAATATAAAACAATCCCAATTATTGCTGAAATTGAAAAAATCTGGAGCCATAATTTAAAAACTTTTTTCCATGAAAATGTAGATAATGAAACAAAATAGCCGGAAACCAGAATAAACAACCAGTTACCGATCATCCCTGGCCAGTTTACAAAACACTTTAAAATTAAATAGTTTTGAGGGTAAGGTTCATTTGGATTAAACCATAATCCATGCAGACATAAATGGTGAAAAATGATGAGAAACATAGCAAAAATTCTCATCAACTCAAAACTTGAATATCTTACTTTTTTAAACTGATTGCTGATTGCTGATTGCTGATTGCTGATTGCTGATTGCTGATTGCTGATTGCTGATTGCTGATTGCTGATTGCTGATTATTATCAGGCATAAACACTCCTTGTCAATACTTTAATATCTTTTACATCTTAAATTATAAATAGATTAAAAGTCTACTTATTATATATTCATACATATTGCCCTTTTTTTATCCCCTTATCTCCATCTCTACTTCCACGGACTCATCCAGCCACTGGATTATTTCTTCGGTGACTTTTTCGATTTTCTTTTTGGAGTCTTTGCCGCGGATGGCGCATTCCCAGACGGTGCATACTCGCCAGCAACGGTCGTGGTAAAGCTGGCGGTTTTGCTGATCACGCTGGCGGTTGCGGGTGAACTTTTTCTGCCAGAATTCGATGTTGGATTTAGGAATACGATAGTAGTCGCAGTTTTCGTGGGCGTGCCAGAAACAGCCGTTTACAAAAATTACTGCGTAATAACGGGGAAGTACCAGGTCCGGACTTCCGGGATAGCGTCGGTCACATACCCTGAACCTAAAACCTGCGCGATGCAAGGCAGAACGAATCTTTTTTTCAATCGAAGTGTCCTTTCCCCGAATGTGAGACATCACCTTGTGCCGCTGTTCCTTTGAAAAAATGTCCATGGGCTATTCTACCACAATTTGCTGCGGTTCTTTTTGATTTCGCTGCGGATTTTCTTTAATTTAAGCTTACGCTCTTTGCTGGCCTTTGTAGGTTTTGTTTTTACCCGCTTTTTAGGAATCACAAGAGCCTGAAGGATTCGATTTTCCAGTCTAGATAGTGCAATCATTCGGTTGCGTTCTTGAAATCTTTCATCATCAACATCCAGAAACAAAAATCCGTCCTTGTTAATAATCGCCTGCAACTTCACCTTAAGCCGACTTCGTTCTTCCTCAGAAATCCCCTCAAGCAGATTGACATCCATAGTAAGATGAACCTTAGTGTTCACTTTGTTAACATTCTGCCCCCCATTGCCCCCACTTCTGGCAAAGGTCATCTGAGAGAATTTAGTTATTGAATCGTGTAAAACTAATCTGTCCATAGAAAAATTGTATTTGAAAATACTACCAGTCAGTCAGCTACTGACAAAACCGAGGCTCTGGGGAGGCCCCCAGCCCCCCTTTAAGGACGCTGTTTCACAGCGATTTATATCTACACGTGCAGGTCGGCAAGGAATCTATCTTTCCTACCTGCAAGTGTTTTTGCCAGTATCTGCCTTCCTTCCCGTATTTTCAAATACAATTTTATCATCTCCTTACACACATTTCATTAAATTTGCAGTTTATTTTTATTGCCATTTTTATTTTCCGTCACTAAATTTATTCTATAGGAGAAATGCTATGAAAAAATACCAGATGAAACTTGTTATTGCAGGTGTTATTATTGCTGCTTTTGTTTGGCTTTGTGCAAACTCTTGTTCGATTGTAAATGCAAACGAAAGAGCCGTAAAAGTTAAGCTGGGCCAGGTCGTTGGTGACACAATCCAACCGGGAGTTGTTGTACATACTCCATTTATCACTCAGGTTAGGACTTACTCTATCGTTCCAAAAACTTATGAAGTTACATTCAGCTGTGGAAACGACGGTGCAATTACCCGCGATATGCAGACTGTAGGTTCAACAGTTGTTGTCCGCTATTCTTATGATGAAAACCGCATTGTTGATATTGTAAAACGCTACACAGACGGCCAGATTCAGTCAGCAATGAAAGATAACGTAAAGGCCAGCCTTAAGGAAACTGTCGGCGGCTATTCAATCTACGATCTTGTAGAAAAACAGAATGAAGTTACCACAAAGGTTGCCGCTGCTGTACTTGAAAGAATGACTGACTACCCAATTTCCATCAGTCAGACAACAATCACAAACTGGGACTGGTCAGACGACTTTGACCGCCAGATCAAGGAAACAGCAAACCGCGCTCAGGAAGTTAAAAAGGCTGAACAGGACCTTAAGCTTGCCGAAACAAACGCCCAGAAACAGGTAAAGGTTGCCGAAGCAAATCTTCAGGCAGAAAAGCTCAACGCTGAAGCAGAACGAGTAAAGGCTGACGCAACAGCTTATGCCAACGCAAAAATGGCTCAGAACCTTAACGTTGAAATCAAGCTTAAAGAACTTGAAAACGAAAGACTCCGCATTGAAAAATGGGATGGTCACTACGTTCCAACAAACAACTACGGCCCAATCCCAGTTCAGAGCGGCTCAATTCAGGGCGCTAAGAATTAAATCTGTTTAGCGGAATAAAATTCCCAGCAGAATACCTGCAATAATTACCCCGGCACAAAACAGTTTGTACGGGGTATTTTTTTCTTTAAACACAAGACGGCCGCCCACAATGGTAATCAGGCAAGCGCTCTGCTTAACCAGTGTCATTACGGTGATGCGGCTTTCTGGATCTGCGTTGGCGATGAAAAGAGCCTTGTCACCAACAATCAGCATGATGGCCATAAGCCACACCCAACCGTTTTTCCAGGTTGATCCGCTGATTTTCGTTCTGGTAACAGCAATATAAATCAGATAATAAACCGCCAGAAAGAATACAAACCAGAACTGCAGCTGACTGGCTGTTATGTCCTTCATCAGAATCTTATCCATCAGACCTGAAAAAGCGTTCAGAATACAGTTGATGAATGCCAGCACAACAAAAAATGCTGTTGAACGGCCGTCGCTGCTGTTATGAACAACCAGCTGTTCTTCCTGCACACCAAAAAGTTTTCTTAAAAATCCAGGCTTGAATCTAAGAAGCAAAAGTCCGGCACAAACACAGACAAGTCCTGCAATCTGATTCAATTTAAGAACTTCACCTAAAAAAACTACACCGCTTAAAGTGGCAAAAATTACGCGGCTAAGATCAAGGATTCCGTAAACGCTAACAGGAAGTTTTTTAAGTGAATAAAATCCGCAGATCCAGGCAACAAAAATAGCAAAAGACTTGAGGGCGATCAAAAAGTAAAACTTAGGCTCCATTCCAAAGGCAACAGGAACAAGTGGAACAACAAAAATGAAGGAAATGAGCGTATAAACGACAAGAACTTCCATGACAGTATTTTTTGTCATGGCCAGTTTTTTTACGATTTCTCTGGAGCCTTTCAGCAGGGAATAAAAAAGAACCAACAGAATCCACATGCCTTAAGTGTAGCATTTTGCAAAAACTTTTTCAGTTATTCCCAGTAAACAAAAAAAACGCTCCCCATCAACGAGGAGCGTCCAGTTATCCAGATTAAATTATCCAATCAAATGAAGCACTTTATCCGGACAAGCCGAAACACATGTTCCGCAGCTAGTACATTTTGAGTAATCAACAACAGGAATACCGCCTGTTACATCGATGCACTGTTCAGGACATTTCTTTGCACAAATACCGCACTTAAAACAGCCAACGGCACAGTCTTTTTTGATCTGTGGCTTGTTGTCGTTGTGGCAGGAACAGAGGGCAATTGCACCCTTTGTGCTCTTATCAATCAACTTGAAGATATGCTTTGGACAAGCCTTAACACACTTTCCACAACCAACACATTTTTCAGCATCAACCTTAGGAAGACCATCCTTCCCCATAGAAAGAGCGCCAAAAGGACAAACTTCAACACAGTCTCCAAAGCCAACACAACCAAAGGCACATTTCTTTGTACCGTTCATTGTAAGCTGGGCTGCAGCACAAGTCTTAACCCCTTCGTATTCAGCCTTTTTAAGGGCATTTTCAAGGGTACCGTTACAAGCAAGGAAAGCGATTTTTGGTTCAGCCGAACCGCCGCTTACGCCCATAACTGCAGCAACCTGATCAGCACAAGCAGCACCACCGGCAACACAACCTGTAACAGGAGCTTCACCTGCAACAACAGCTTCTGCAAAAGCATCACAACCAGCGTATCCACAACCACCACAGTTTGCACCGCTCAAAGCAGCACGAACTTCAGCAACTTTTGGATCAACCTTTACAGCAAAAATCTTCTTGAAAAGCCCAAGCAAAACGCCAAGAGCAAACCCAATTACAAGGGCAACAACTACTGTATATATAATCAAATTCATTTTCTGCCCCCTTATTTAATAAGACCCTTAAATCCAAGGAATGCCAAAGACAAAAGTCCTGCGGCAACGTAAAGGATTGGAGTTCCCTTAAAGCTCTGTGGAATCTTTGCGATCTTGATGCGTTCACGAACACCAGCCATTACAACCATACTCAAAAGGAATCCGGCTGCAGAACCGATAGCGTAAACGATGCTCTGACCGTAGTTAAAGTTCTTACCGATACAGTTGATTGTTACACCAAGAACAGCACAGTTTGTAGTAATCAAAGCAAGGTAAACACCCATTGATTTGTACAAAGCTGGAATTGATTTCTTAAGGAAGAATTCTACAAGCTGAACCAAAGAAGCAATTACAAGAATGAAGAACAATGTCTGCAAGAATTCCAGGTGAAGTGGAACCATTACAAGCTGATACAAAGGCCATGTTACGGCAGTTGCAAGAATGATTACAAAAGAAGTTGCAATACCCATTCCGGCAGCCTTGTCTGTTTCGCTGGTCATACCAATGAAAGGACAAATAGCAAGATACTGGATGAATACAACGTTATCTACAATTGCAGATTTTAATAAAAGCTGAAGCATGTCTACCATTATTTGTTGCCTCCTTCAGTTGTTTCTGTTTTAGCACCACAAGCAGCATTACAAGCTGAACAGTCGTGAGCTTCTGGTTCTTCGCACTTTTTGCCCTGCTTTTTAGCAGCAACAAACTTACCAAACTGAACAAGAGCAGCAAGGAATCCGAATACCATAAATCCACCAGGAGCACTGTTGAACACACCAATGCGGTAAGCTTCTGGAATTACTGTTACCATAAGTGGAGTTCCTGCCATCAAAGTTCCGCCCCCAAGAAGTTCACGGAAGAAAGCGATAAGAACAAGAACGATAGTGTAACCCAAAGCCATACCAAGACCGTCTAGAATTGAGTTACCAATGTTGTTTTTAGAAGCAAAAGCTTCAACACGCCCCATGATGATACAGTTTACAACGATAAGAGGAAGGAAAACCCCCAGAGCGTCATACAAAGCAGGAACATAAGCATTAAGCACCAGCTGAACGATTGTTGTAAAAGCCGCAATTACAATGATGAAAACAGGAAGACGAATCGCACTAGGAATCAACTTTCTGAAAATCGAAATTACGATTTCACTCATTACAAGAACGAAAAGCATACCGGCACCCATGCCAAGGCCGTTGAAAATGCTTGTTGTTACACCCAAAGATGAACACAAACCAATATTCAAAACAAGAAGCGGATTTTCTTTGATGAATCCGTTTGAAAAAATCTGAAGCTGTTTATTCATTCTGGCCTCCAAGATAGTTCAAGAGAGTCTGAGTTCCGGCAGTAAGAAGACCAGCTACACCGTTAGAAGTGATTGTAGCCCCGGAAATAGCATCGAATGTTTCGCCAATAACAAAACCGTCCTTTGCATTCTTTCCTTCAAACTGACCATAGAATGTCTGACCGTTAGCAAGCTTGAAAGTTGGATCGTTAGCCTTAAGACCAAATCCAGGAGAGTCAGTATTTTTAAGGAACTGAAGACCAGTTACAGTTCCATCAGCCTGCATACCAACAAGAATAGTTGCCTGATCGTAAGTTGGACCGCTAACTTGAGCAGCACCACCAGCAATCGCGCCGTCTTTTTTAGCCACAATAAGCTGTTCGATCTTAATGGTTCCAGTCGCTTTTGATTCATATGAAGAAACTGCTTCAAAAGAATAACCGTCTCCAGGGAAGAAAGCCTGCATTGCAGCATTAACTTTTTCTACCTGATTCTGAGCAATTTTTGGAGCTGTAAAATTGTTTACAACTGCTAGAACTGTACAAGAAACTACTGCATAAACCGCAAGAACAAGACCAAGCTTAATCATGCTGAAAATTGAATCGTCAGATTTAGTCATTGTTTACCCCCTTGCGTTCCTTTGCGCTGTTCAAATCAAATTCCATGTTGATTTTTGCAGCTTCAGGCTTTTTGTTACCTTTTTTACCGTAACCGTACATGCGTTCTGTAAGATTGTTCAAATGTGGAGCCACAGCGTTCATGATCAAAATACTGAACATAACACCTTCTGGATATCCACCAAATTTACGGATAAGGAATGTGATCAAACCAGCTCCTGCACCGAATACCAGACGACCAGGACCTGTTACAGGAGCTGTTGCGTAGTCAGTAATCATGAATGTAGCACCGAACAAAAGACCACCAGTCAAAAGAGCGATCAAAACATCGTTACAAGCAGAAGTAAATCCGTTTCCAATACCGGCAAGGAAAGTACAAACCACAACAGTTCCAACCATTCCTGCAGGAGCACGCCAGTCAATTACGTGAATTGCAAAAAGGAATGCAAAAGAAAGCAAAATCAGAACAATTGAAGTTTCACCGATACAACCAGCGCGGTTACCAAGGAAGTAAGACATGTAGTCAAAACTTTCTACAGCACCAGCCTTAAGCTGACTCAAAACTGTAGCAGAAGAAACTGCGTCCATTCCAGGAACAGCCCAGCTTGCACCAATAGCAGCAGGGAAACTGATGAAAAGAACAGCACGTCCTGTCAAAGCAGGGTTGAACACGTTGCTTCCGATTCCACCGAACAATCCCTTGGCGATTACCATGGCAACCAGGTCCCCAAGAAGAACCATCCATACTGGAGTTGTTGAAGGAAGAACCAGCGCAAGCATAACACCAGAAACAGCACAAGAAAGATCGTTTACACGAATCTTTTGGCTTGTAACCTTCTGGAAAAGGAATTCAAAAAGGAAACAGCCGGCAACAGAAACAAGAACTGTTACCAGAGCCTTTACGCCAAACACGATCACACCGGCAATCACTTCTGGAAGCAATGCCAGCAAAACTGCCATCATAATCTTCTGAGTAGAAAGCCCTTCTGTAAAATGTGGACTAGATGAAATGTGAAATTTATTTTCTGCCATTAGTTTCCTCCCTTAGCCTTTGCAGCTTCAGCTTTGGCTCTTTCTTCGGCCATCTTGGCACGAACAAGGCCCTTTCCGAGGCGAACACGCTGAACGATGCGGATGTGAGCAGGACAAACAAATGCACAACAACCACATTCAATACAATCCATAAGACCGTAACGCTTAGCTTTATCAATATCCCCAGCCTTCAATGAACGAAGCATCATTACAGGAGCAAGGCTCATGGCACAAGTTTTTGCACAGGCACCACAGCTGATACAAGGATCTTCTTCTGTAAGGTAAGTTTCTTTTTCTGTAAGGAATGTAACGCCGCTTGTACCCTTTGCAACAGGGAAAGCTGTATCGCTCATGGCAAAGCCCATCATTGGACCACCGCTGATGCACTTAACAGCCTGGCCTTCTTTCAAAGTGAAAGTTTCTGGCATAAGGTCGCTGATCAAAGTTCCTACTGGAACACGAACGTTTACAGGCTTTTCTACAGCACCACCGCTGATAGTAAGGGCACGTTCGATCAAAGGCATACCAAGACGGAAAGCGTCGCTGATAGCACAAACTGTACCAACGTTAGAAATGATACAGCCTGCATCAGCAGGAAGCTTAGCACTTGGAATTTCAACTCCAAGACAAGCCTTTACAATAAACTTTTCTGAACCCTGAGGGTACTTTGTCTTTACAAGACAGATAGAAATATCATCGCCGTAGCCTTTCTTTTCGATTTCAGCTTCAAGAATTGGCTTGATGTAAGCCTTATTATCTTCAAGGGCAATAATTCCGGCTGCCCCTACCATGTTCAGGATGATGGCAAGACCGTCGATCAGTTTTTCTGGAGTTTCCTGCATTGTGCGTTCGTCGCAGGTAAGATATGGTTCACATTCAGCAGCATTTACAAGAACGTACTGAATGTCTTTGTCTTCAGGAGGATTGAGTTTTACATGTGCTGGGAAAGAAGCACCACCCATACCAACAATACCGGCATTCTTAATTCGAGCCAGAGCATCTTCATGGGAACATGTAAACGGATCCAGAGGTTCCATATATTCAGTGCGGTTCTCATCGTCAGCCTGAATAATGATACAAGGTGCCATGCCGTTTCCGGTAACAAGGCAGTTCTGGATTTTCTTAACTGTACCTGAAACAGACGAATGTACAGGACAATTCATGAATTTGTCGCCGGTTGCAATAATCTGACCTTTTGCAACCTGGTCGCCAACTTTAACGGTTGGAGTGTTAGGCGCTCCACCCATGGTAACAGGAATAGTTACCATCTTTGTAGAAGGAAAAGCAGGTGTAATTGGACACTGATTGCTTAATTCCTTCATTTCAACGGGATGAATTCCCTTAGGAAATGTATGCAGTCTCTTCATATAAATAATTATAATATATGGAAAAAACCGTGTCTATTTTTTAGATGAGTAATATTTCTTTAAAAATTAGTAATTATTTGGGATTGACTTTTTTGCCCAAACCCACCCAATACGCTATAATTTAAGTATGACAAAAGAGACTAAGACTGAATTATTTACATACATTAAAAATTCTACCAGGAAGATGGTGGAACTGGAAAGTTTGCTTACTTCTATTCCGGCTTTGGCTCCTGAAAATGGAGGAGACGGAGAATTGAAGAAGGCCCAGGCATTGATTGAGTGGCTTAAGGCTAACGGAGTCGCTCCTGAACAGATTGAAGAGATCGACGCTCCTGACAGTCGTGTTTCCAGCGGAAAGCGTCCTAGCGTGATCGTTACAATTCCTGGCTTGAAAGATGATTTTAATATCTGGGTAATGGCCCACCTGGACGTTGTGCCTGTTGGAGACCTTAAATTGTGGAACACAGATCCATGGAAGGTAGAAGAAAAGGACGGCAAGCTTTACGGACGAGGGGTTGAAGACAATCAGCAGGGCCTTGTAAGTGCAGCTTTTGCCGGCCTCTCCTTCATCCTTAACAACGAAAAACCAGCCCATACAGTAAAGCTTCTGTTCATGGCAGACGAAGAAGTTGGTTCACACTACGGGATGATCTGGCTTTTGCACAACACAAAGCTTTTTGGAAAGAACGACATTTATCTTATTCCAGACGGTGGTGACCCGGAAGGTGTTACTATCGAAGTTGCGGAAAAAAATCTTTTGTGGGTAAAGGTGAACGTAAAAGGTAAGCAGTGCCACGGAAGCCGCCCGGACCAGGGAAACAACGCCTGTCTTGCGGCCTGCGATTTGAGCCTTGCATTGAACGGACTGGAAAAGGTTTTCAACAAAAAAGATCCTATTTTTGAACCTGACTACTCTACTTTCCAGCCAACAATGCGTCTTGCCAACGTTGCCGGAATCAACATCATCCCAGGAGAAGACACATTCTGCATGGACTGCCGCATTTTGCCTTGCTACACATTGGAGGAAGTAAAGGCAGAAATTGACCGTTGCTGCAAGGAATGTGAAGCAAAATATGGAGTCAAGGTAAGCTGTGAATTCCCTCAGCAGTCAGAAAGCCCAGCAACTCCAGTAGATGCGCCGGTTGTAAAAAAACTTGCCGCAGCAATCAAAACCGTTCACGGAAAAACTGCCCGCACAATCGGAATCGGTGGTGGAACCGTTGGTGCTGAACTGCGCCGGAAAGGCATGAACTGTGTTGTCTGGAGCACGATGGACGAATGCGCCCACATGCCAAACGAATACTGTATAATAGAAAACATCGTAAAAGATGCGTTAACTCTGGTGGAACTTTTTGCAGAAGACTAAGCGGATCAAACTTACAGTCATTTCAATTTTCCTCATCACTTCCTGTGTTACTGTTGCGGACTATAACTTCCACAACATTGACAAGGCTATCAGCATCAACGATTTTGAATCCGTTCACTTTGAGCTGGAAAACCCAAACGGCCTTCTGTATACCTCAAAGGATTCTGTGCTGGAAAATCTTGATAAGGGAATCATTTCCCATTACGCAGGAGAATACCAGCGTTCAAACCAGGAGCTGGAAAAAGCGGAAAAGCTGATGGAAAAATTCCATGCGGCCAGTGTCACTCAGGCGATCGGTTCCATGATGGTAAACGATACTGTAATGGACTATGCCGGCGATCCTTACGAAGACATCTACACAAACATCTTTATGGCACTGAACTACATGCAGATGAACAACTTTGAGGACGCCTTTGTAGAAATCCGCCGCATGGACAACAAGCTTAAAGGACTTTCCGTAAAATACAAAAAGGAAATCGACAAGCAGAAGCTGAGCCTTAAAGAAAATTCAACATCGGTTCCAAAAGGGGACATAAAATTTCACAACAGCGCTTTTGCCCGTTACCTTTCAATGTTGATGTACAGAAGCGAAGGTGATTACGATAACGCCGAAGTCGATTACAAATACATTCAGCAGGCCTTCAAGCTTCAGGCCAGTCTGTATGACTTTACTGTTCCAGAATGCATTGCCGAAGATTTCAAGAAGCCGTCAGAAGCTCGCCTGAACGTTGTCTGTTTTGGGGGACGGGCTCCACTTAAGCACGAAGAGATGCTGCCTCTTTTTGCCGTAGACGGATTTTACCGAATCGCCATGCCAATAATGCTGCCACGAGAGACTGTTGTTTCTGGCGCGAAAATTACTGCCACAAATGTTGAAACCGGGGCTGTATACACAACAAATTCTGAAAAGCTGGAAAGCATCCAGAACATTGCCATGGATACTTACAATGGAAAATACTCTGTAATCGCTGCCCGCACAATTGGACGAATGGTTGCCCGCCTTACAACAACAATCGCCCTGGATGTTGCCGCCGATAATGTTGAAGACCCTGGGCTTTCACTGCTGTTCTCACTTGCTGGACTAGTTTCAAAGGTCAACATGTTTGCCAGCGAACGGGCAGACGTTAGAACCAGCCGCTACTTCCCAAACAATGTGTACGTTGCAGGACTGGACCTTCCGGCAGGCACATACGACGTAAAAGTCCAGTACCTGAACAAAAAACGCCACATCGAATCAGAAACCTTCCGCAAAACAATAAAGGCAGCCGACCTGAATCTAATCGAGTCTTACTGCCTTAGATAAACCGAGATTTTGAAACAAGTTCAGAATGACCTTTTGTGGACACTACTCAAAACATTCTTAAAAAATACGGGAAGGAAGACATAGGATGGCAAAAACATCCACAGGTCGGAATGATAGTTTCCATGCCGACCTGTGAATGTAGCGACGCTAGCTAGCGGTTTTGTCATCCTGTGGCTGACTGGTAGTATTTTTTCTGCTGGATTTATGCTTTGTCCATAAAAGGGCATTTTGCGTTTAGCGGATCTTAAAGAACAATCCTAAAACAGCTACGGTGATCAGCAGCTGCATGATCATGAACTTGAGCAAAACCTGTGTTGCAGACCAGCCGCGATTTTTGCGCATGTGGTCGTGCAAAGGGAAACGGATGTTTTCGAAAATCTTAATCTTGAAGAAACGAAGAAGGAAAACCTTTACCAGGCCCATTCCCCCGTTCAGGAAGATAACTGTTGATGTTGCAAAACAGAGCAATGGATTTCCGGAAATCAAAATTGCACATCCGATGAAAAAACCTAGAGCTCGGCTACCGGCATCTCCCATCAGAACATGACTTGGGAAAGCGTTGTGCCAGAGATATCCGGTAAGAACACCGGCAAGTGTGAAAGTCATTACAGCCCACTTTGCACCGTCATTCAAATGAGGAACCAGAAGGTATTTAGAAATATCAATGTGACCCAGAATGAAGTAGAAGATTGTACCCATTGTGATGAGGGCGATAAGAACCAGAGTTCCGCTCAAACCGTCTACACCGTCAGTACAGTTTGTAGTGTTGATACAAGCCCAGAGCATTACAACTCCTATAAGAATGTAAACAACAGGATGAACTGCAACAGGATGAGAAACGAATGGAAGCCAGTAATAAACCACTCCGTCTGGAGATTCCTTGCTGGCAAAATAGTAAAGCAACATTGAAGCAAGAACCGCAATCACCAGGTCCAAAGCGCCCTTAAGGTATTCACCCCAGCTTGTAACACTGCGGTCATCAAGGAAGCCTGTAAGCATTGTGATCCATGTAAGCAAAAGAATTCCAGCCTGAACCCATCCCATAGGAACAAAAATCAGACAAAGAATTGCAAAAATCGTAATGAAAACTACGCCACTTCCAGTTGGCTTACCCTTTGCAGCCTCTGCTGTAAGAGTAAACTCACGACCACGGTCATGAGGAAGAACATCGTAAAACTTTGGCAACAATTTATAAGTGATAAAAAAGCCACAATACAAAGCAAGTGCAATCAATACTGTGTAAGACTGAAGCAAACGTGCTGGACCAAAATAATTCTGCAGATATGCGCCTAAGTTATAAAGCATAGAATCCTCGAAAATTAAACCGACAGATGCTGGATTCCGGTAAATACCATGGAAATCCCGTGTTCATTACAGTACTGGATGAATTCTTCGTCTGTATCTGAACCACCGGTCTGGATAATCGCCTTGATTCCTGCATCAGCTATTTTTTTAGCGTGCTCATCAAAATAAATTACAGAGTCGCTTACAAGAATTTCGGCATTTCTCTGTTCAGAACTTAGATTATTCTTTTCAAAATATTCACAGGCATCCTGAAGCGCAAAACGAACTGCTCTGGAGCGGCTTGTGTTTCCCGCAGAAATACCGACTGTTGAAGTTCCGTTCAGAACAACTGCCGCATCAGATTTTGCGATTCTGGCAATAAGGACTCCAAGGGCCATTGCATCAACCTGCTCTCTTGTAGGACGGTTCTGTGTAACAACGGTAAGATTTCTGTGGAACTTTATGTCTTCCTGCTGCAGCAAAAGTCCGCCGTCAACATAAGTCGGGAATGTCTGATTTGATGTAAGACGGGAACTGATTACAAGACGAAGGTCTGGATTTTCTGCGAACACCTGTTTTGCTTCGTTTGTAAAATCAGGAGCGATGATTGCTCTGAAATCACACTGCATAAGACGATGGGCTGCTTCTTCATCAACAACACAGCTGCAGCCAAAGGTTGCTCCCTTAAAGGATTCTGGAGCAGTAGCATAAGTTCTTTCAAAGGACTCAATAAGATTTGATCCAAGAGCCGCTCCAATAGGATTTGTATTCTTAATTGCTACAGAAAAAACCGAGCCAGCCGCAGGAGTAAGCTGAGTAAGGAACGGATAACCGTTACAGTCTGTACTTTCAATCTGAATTGATTTTTTAAGAATACGAGTGAAAATACTTACACCTCTCCAGGCAGCAAAACAGTTCAGGTAAAGGTTTGTGTTCATTTCTTTTCCCTGAATTCTTTCCATACCGCTAAGAGAGCCAATATGGTCATTCAGGCTGTAAAGTGCAGCTCCCTGATGGTTGTTTGGACCGTGGCTCAATTTTCCTGCAAATTTGTAAGGCATAAGGTAATAAGAAGGATATTCATGGGCAGCCAAAGACGATGTGATTGAAACCGCATCTGCAGAATCATAAGCCGCACAAAGAGTAAGAGCTTTTCCAGCAAGATAAAGGCGATAGTCGTCTGACATTGATTCGGTTTTCATCTGAATGATGGCCTCTTCGTAGTCAGCAGTATCTGTAAGAATGACAACGTTCATGTAGTTTTTAGCGGCAGCACGAATCAAAGTAACGTGCTGAAGGTCGATACAGTTGTCAGTTTTGTTCACTTCCTTGAATTCGTTGATCTTTCTGAATTTAGGTTCAAGGTTCATGCAGACAAGGTTGATTACTTCTTCTGTATACAAGGTTGATGTAAGAAGCTTACGTCCGGCGGCAAGAATCATGTGCATGCTTTGAATGAAGCTGTCGTCAGAGTTGGCATTAGACACAAGAGTTTTTGTCATTGTAAAAGGAATGTTATTATCCTGAAGGAATTCTGCGGTTGCTCCGGCAGAAAGAATTTCCCAGCCGTCATGAACAAGATACTGTGCAAGAGTTGCAAGTTTTTCAAAGTTAGATGTGTAAAGAATCGCCTTTTTTTTCATATAAAATATATTATACTACAACCATGAGTCTTTCAATTTCATGGGACGATGTTTCTGAGCCCGCAGACGATATTAACTACACAAATACACATTTTCTTGCTTCCTGCAGCGAAAAAGACCTTTATTTTAAGGAAAGTTCTCCCCATCTGTTCATTGAAGGTGACAACTACCCTGCCCTCAAGCTTTTAGCCTCTGAACATGAAGAAAAAATTGACCTTATCTACACTGATCCTCCATACAACACAGGAAAAAGCTTTACCTACAACGACAACATGGAAATCGACCAGTGGCTTAGCTTTATGGAACGACGACTCTTGCTGGCAAGAACACTCCTTAAGGAAACTGGCTGCATCTTTATCGCCATCGGTCAGGAACAGGTTCATCTGCTCAGAATGCTCTGCGACAAGATTTTTGGTGCAAACAATTTTGTAAACGATTTCATGTGGCTTCACGGCAAAGGCAAAAAAGACAGCTGGAGCCGTACAATGCAGCAGTCAAACCTGTGCTACGCAAAGAATAAAAAGAAGCTTAAAAGCTTTACAGATATAGAAGAAACTGAATGGGCAAAGACAAATCCAGACGGTGACAAAAGAGGCGCCTGGTTTTCGGGAAGCATAAGCTTTGATGAAAAACGTTCCAACCCAAAGAATCCTAACTTTTACGAAATCGTTTCTCCTTCCGGGGTAAAATGGCGCCGTCAGTGGCTTATTACAAAAAAAGAAATGCAGAGCCTTTTGGCCGACGATAAAATCTACTGGGGAAAAGCTCCAGAATATTCCAACGTTCCCCGCAAAAAAGTGTTCAACGGCGAAACCGAAGAAATCATCCCAAGAAACATCATCGATGGAGCAGAAAGCACCCGGGCCGCACAAAAGCACGTGGATGAACTGCTTGGTGAAAAAAACAGCTTTGATAATCCAAAACCGGTAGACCTGATCCAGCACCTTATCCAGATTACCGACATGGCAAAAGATATTACTGTAATGGACTTTTTTGCCGGAAGCGGCTCCACTCTGGAAGCGGTAGTTGAACAGAACCAGCTTGACGGCGGAACCAGAAAATGCATCCTGATCCAGAAGCCGGAAGAAATAAAAAAAGCCGGCAAGTTCATGAACATTGCCGACCTTTGCTACGCCCGTGTAAAGGCAGTTTTAACCGCAGCCCAGAACAGCCTGAGCTACTTCAAGATTTCAGAAGCCTCATCCAGAAAGGACTGATTCAAATCGCCACAGTATTTAACCAGAAGCTGCTTGATGTCTGTCATTTTTGTCATGCACTTCTGGAATTCCAGGATGCGGGCAACTCTCTGCATCATGATATCCGGCACAAAAGGCTTTGCGATGTAATCCACAGCTCCTGCCTTAAAGCATTCACATTCCGTTTCGCTGGAACGATCCGCTGTCAAAAAGATTACAGGAAGATTTACAGTAGCAGGAACTTTTCTCAGCTCTTCCATCACCTGAAAACCAGTCATTTCCGGCATTTCAATGTCCAGCAGCAAAAGGTCTGGAACCTGAGTCTGAAGCAACTGTAACGCTTCCACGGGAGACGACTGTGTTTCAACCTCATATTTATCAGCAAGAAATTTCTTTGCCAGCAAAAGATTAACTTTGTCATCATCAAGAATCATAATTTTAGACATAGGTTAAACCTCCTGAACAACTTTTTCTGCAGCCTGCACAACCTTTCTGTACAGTTCTATAAAATCAGCGTGATCATTTTTAAGGTCTTCGATGCGGTCTTCTTTTCCTGCAAATTCCTGAGCCTTTGCCCTTGCCGAAAGTCCCTCCGCACCAATCGTAAGGGAAGTACTCTTGATGGCATGAGCCGTAATCACATAGTTTTTCCAGTTTTCAGAAGCAAGACAGTCTTCCAGCTTCTTGATGTTTTCTTCAGCCTCATCAATGTAAACCTGAACGATTTCCTTGTAGGTTTCCTTGTCGTCGCCGCAGTAAACCATGCCTTTTTCCACCACAATCAGTTCTGCAGGTGTTTCCTGCTGGTTTTCTGCAGGTGACAACTCTTCAACAGAAACAGCTTCCTTTTCTTCCTTTCGGGAAACAATTTCTGGAGCCGCCTGCTGTACTGCGCTTTCAACCATAGCCTTTCGTGCAATTTCCCCGTCAACAGGGATAACCTTTTCTTCTGGAAGATACTGGCGTACCAGAGCTTCAAAAACCTTTCCTTCGATCGGCTTACTGATGTAATCGTCAAATCCAGCCTTAAGGTACATTTCGCGAACACCAACGATGGCATTTGCTGTAAGGGCGATTATTGGAGAACCGGCACTAACGTTGTGCTCCTTTTCTTTTATTCTGCGGAGAGTTTCCAGACCGTCCATTTCCGGCATCATGTGATCCAGGAAAATGATGTCAAAATGCTCTTTCTGAATCATTTCCAGACATTCTTTACCGCTGGAACAAAGGGTAACCTGAACCATTGTCTGTTTAAGAAGACTTTTTGCAACGTGAAGGTTCATGGCGTTGTCGTCTACGATAAGCACCTTTGCGTTTGGAGCCGTAAAAGTCTTGTTTGACTTGTTCTGACTCTGCTTGAACTTTTCAAAGCGTTCCTTGAAGTTTCCGATTGGTGTGAAGTCAACAATCTGCTGAGGAATTACAACAGTAAATGTTGACCCCTTACCGTATTTACTCTGAACGTCGATTGTACCGCCCATAGCCGCAACCAGCTTTTCTGTGATCGCAAGACCAAGCCCCGTACCTTCGATGTTTCTGTTTTTCTGAAGATCCAGACGCTGGAAGCTGTTGAACAGCTTAACTCTGTCTTCGTCTTTAATTCCGATACCTGAATCAGTTACATCAATCTGAAGGTTGATGATGTCCTTATTCCATGAAGTCTGTTTTACCGCTAGGCGGACATACCCTTCATTTGTATATTTAACCGCGTTGTTCAAAAGGTTGATGAGAATTTGCTGAATACGTCCCTGGTCCCCTTTAAGTCGGGTTGGAATTTTTGTATCAACATCAACAACGAATTCAAGATTCTTTGTTTTTGCACGACTGCCAACCATATTTGTAACGTCGTTCAGCAAAGAACAAACTTCGTAAGCCTGTGGAACAACTTCCATCTTTCCGGCTTCAATTTTAGAAAAGTCCAGAATGTCATTGATGATGGAAATCAAACCGTGACCTGCACTGTAAATATCCTGGGCATAGTTACGGATGTTTGCGTCTTCACATTCACGCAGGATCATTTCATTCATACCCAGAATTGAGTTGATTGGAGTACGGATTTCGTGGGACATGTTGGCAAGGAAGTCGCTCTTTGCACTGCTAGCCTTTTCTGCCGCACGTTTTTCTTCCTCCAGCTCGTGGGTATCGCGAATCTTCTTTTCTTCTTTGAAGATAAAAATCAATGTAACGATAAACAGCAGGAACAAAAGTCCGAACACGCAAAGGAACAGAGTACCGATTTTGCCGATTCCTTCAGAAACAACCTTGTAAGGAATCATTCCAACGATGTACATTTCTGTATCCGGAATTTCTGCAGCCAGAACAAACTGATATTCCCCACGATATTTTACAAGAGCCGCAGCCGTATCAGACTTGGCGATTCTTCGTTCAAGGGCGTATCTTACAGGCTTGACTTCATCCTTTTCCAGAATTGTAGAAGTGTCGATTTTGGAATCTGCATAGATGAAGTTTTCTTTTTTGTCGATAATCGCAAAATTACCCTGTCCGTCATAAAAATCCAGCTTAAAGTATCCTGGAATGGCAGACTCTTCTACAAAACGGTACGCTACGTATCTAACATTCCCTTTATTGAAAACTGGAACAGTAAGCAAAAGCCCTTCGTCCTTTACGTAACAAACGGCGTTATTACCGTGAAAGGATTTGATGATTCCGGAATATTCCCTTGGATTGAAGGATCTTCCGTAAACAGTCTCTCCGTCCAGTCTTAAAATTCCTCTTGAATCATCATCGTGACCGGTTGTGACTGCCACAACCTGTTCCCAGCTAAGGTTCATCTTGCTCATATACTGGGCGCCAAAAGACAGAGTCTTAAGATGAGAATCCAGCTGCTGCCTTACAACCCCAGCCATCAGTTTAGACTGCTTTTCTAGCTGAACCCGTGTATAGTTTGCAGAAAGAGTATCCAGTCTGTGACCAACCAGAAGCCCTATCCCCAGCATAATCATAATAAAAAGAGTAAGGCTGGCTATATTGATTAATAACTTCTTATCTATACTCATACAGCACGACTCCCTTAACAGGCTTACCCTGAGTTGTCATCAAAGTTTCATCACTGATTGTTTCATTTTCCCGACAGATAAGATTGTTTTCGTTGTCGTAAATTGTCCCGGAAAAAATGTACTTTCCGTCAATGATTTCCTGTTCAGTTGATTTTATAAGTTCAAGCGTAGCTTCATCCACATCATCAGAAACCACATCAAGTCCTACCACACCATCCGAAATTCCAAGCCAGAAACGAGAAATATTTTCCAGCTTCTTCTGCACAGCAAATTTCAGGAGAGTGTCATAAACTGCATTCCAGTTCTTGTTGATGGTAGCAAGAAGATTTTTAGATCCCTGAATCGAAGGTTTATTTTCAAGAATGCATTTTATCCCCATAGCTTCTGCCGCATGAAGAACGCTTTCCTGATTCTGGAGAGCCAGCATCACATCAGCTTTTGTATTTCTTGCAAGCTGAACCACCGCATCACCTGTTTTTTCAGGATTAGCCCAGTCGTAGGTCCAGGTGACCCAAACCTTTGCCTCTGGATTAACGCTCTGCATACCAAGAGTAAAGGCATCCAGCTGCCACATTGCTCCAGTATTAGGGAAAACTCCCACAAAGGCAGCCTCTCCAGACACCGAAGTCTTTCCAGCCAAAATACCAGCCAGATACAGGGCCTGATAATCTTTTATCAGATAAATCGTAAGGTTAGGCAAATCGTAAATCGAATGAATGGCAACGAACCTAACGCCCTTATATTCATCAATTATATCTTTTGCAATGTCCGCATAGTTTCCGCTAACAAGAAAGATCAGATGGCAGTTCTTATTGACCAGCTTTTTGATACCTTCCGACAAGGCAGAGGCTTCTTCCGGAACCTTATCTTCGAAATACAGATTCACATCCCTGGCCTTACAGGCATTCTGCAGCGATCTGTAATGCTGATAATTCCAGCCTGGAGTGTTAACATCTGCGTTCAAAACCATGCCCACGTTCATATCTGAACCAGAAGCTTTTCCGATATCAAAAACAAAAATAGTAATAAGAACAACAACGATCAGAACTGCCATAAAAAGTGGAGTCATCCGTGAAAATTTAATATATTTTTTATTCATTAATATCCACTCCTTTTACATACCACTTAAAATCGTTCAACAGAACATCGTCAGAAATATTTTCATACATTTCTACCCGCAGCCGACCTTTGTTGTCGTAGATGGGGCCGTAGAAAACGTCAAAAGTTCCTTTTTCAATCTTATGAACCGCATTCATGACAGCTTCTTCTGTACCCGGCGCGGCAAAACTGGCCAAAGGCACCATTGTAAGGATTCCAGTATCTTCACCATACCATTTATGGGAACCGACAAATTTCTTTGTGGAAACCGCCTCGTACATGTCACTGTAAAAAACTTCCCAGTTCCAGACAGGAGCTGTCAGATAAGTGTTAGGATAATATTCTCGGGCATCGTAATTGTAACCGATGGTCCAGATTTTACGTTCTTCCGCAATCTGAAGAACTCTCTGGGAATTTGTGTGAGGGGTAATAACGTCGATGCCAGGATGTTTTCTTAGAAGAAGCTTTGTGCAGGCTTCCGCATCCTTATCGCTGTTCCAGGAACCTGTAAAGATGACGTGAACTTTAGCATTAGGATTTACGCTCTGAGCCCCCAGAGTATAGGCATTGATTCCACGGGTAATTTCGTTGTTAGGCATTGCCGCAACAAAACCAAGCTCACCTGTAACAGATTTTTTAGCCGCTACGATTCCTGCAAGATAACGCATCTGGTACATGCGTCCAAAGAAACTGGCATAATTACGGCCGGCTTTTACACCGTTTGCCTGCAAAAAGTAAACTTCAGGATATTTTTTTGAAGCTTCAAACATAGGGGCTTCAAATTCAAAGGAATTGGCAACAATCATGACACAGCCGGAAGAAACCAGCTGTTCAATAGTAGAAGGACAATCCGCCGCAGAAACTTTTTCCCGAACCAGCAGGTCCAGCTGATTTTTTTCCGCAACCTTTGAAAGCCCTTCTAAGTGGGACTGGCACCAGTTAATGTCGTTTTTTGAACCATTGAGAATCAGGCCAACACGTCTGTTCATAAGGCTCAGTTCTTCCTTAGTCTGCTGAACAGAAGCCATGACCATAACGGCGGTCAGAAAAATTGCAAATATAAGTGAAACAAAAATGATTATTTTCTTCATATATTATACCAATAGTTGACGCAACAATTTTAACACAACTATTGGAATAAAGAAATTTTATCTTTTCTTAGTAGACAGCCACTGGAACAAAGTCATTCCTTCATCGGTACACTGGTCGTTCAAAACGTAAATCCAGGAACTGTGACCGTCGTATTCTCCCACATCATCCCAGGCAGAAACGTGAAGGTCTCTGGCACCAGCATTCCTCAGGCGGCGGATTGTCGGTTCACAATGAGTTTCCGGATTCATCACAGTGTCGTTTTTAGCGTAAGTGAACCACATTGGCAGTCTGGCAAGCTGTTCCATCTGCTCCGAAGTTATTTTTGAATCAAGATATGCTTCGCAGGTTGGGAAAGCTGCCGCAAAAAATCCAGGGTACTGAATGCACATGTTCAAAGTCATGTAGCCTCCGGCAGAACATCCGCCGGCATATATCTTATCTGGATCAATATAAGGATTAGCGGCAATATAGTCGTCGATAATCTTCTTCATGATTTCTGTGTAGTATGAAACCGCAGCGTAAGGTTCGGACTCGTCGTCTTCCGAAACAGAGCTTTCTGGGGCAACAAAAAATTTGTTCAGAAACTTAGAAATTGGTTTTGTAACCTTTTCAATATGGTTGTCCAGACTGTCCACCGGCTCCCAGACCCTCATACCGTTTATATCAACAGTTGTTGTTTCAAGCCAGGCAGTAGGACACTGAGCCGCAACCACACAGGCTCCATCCGGGAAAAACTTCTGTATGTCCTTTGAGATAAGGTTTGCCGCCTTTGTGCCTAAAAGCGGTTTGTAAGGATTAGAGCCACCTTCAGCCACCCCGTGGAACCACACGATCAACGGAGTCCCCATTTTTTTAACTGCCGGTTCCCAGTGGGCATAACGCAAAGTGATTTCATTCAGATGTGCTTCATCAATCTTGAACTGCCCCGCCAAAGGACTTGTTCTTCCGGAACATTTAGTGATGTTCACAGCCATCTTTTCGTTGCGAATTCTAAGGTCATACATTGGCCGCACAACCTTGGAAGCGATCAACCCGACATAAGGATCAGAATATTCAACGTCCTTTCCGTATTCCAGCTCAAGCCTTAAGTATTTTGAATCCCTTTCTGTAGGTTTGCCGTTTTCGTCTGTAAGGTAGGCCGCTTTCACATTTCTAGAACCACGAACCATGCCGTAACCTTCCTCAGTCTTGTACACCACATCAACAGTAAAATCAGCCGCGTTCATATAACTGGCAGGAAAAACATCTCCGCAGTTCACAAGAACCCAGTCACAGGCAGGCCCCCAATCGTACCCACCGATGTTCATGACATAAGATTTGTCTGTTGGAACAGCCTTTGGCTCAAGGTGAATGTAAGAGCCCTGACAGAATGCTGACGCTGATACAAAAAAGCCAACAACGGCAGTCAAAAGTTTCTTCATAAAATCCGCCTATTTCTTGAACTTGTTCAACGCTCTTATGCGTTCCACCAAAGTTGGGTGATTGTAGTTCCACAAAACGTAAAGCTTTGGTGGTAACAGTTCGCTAAGATTTTCGTTATTCAGCTTAACAAGGCCCGAAATCAAGGCGTCTGGATTGCCAGTCAACTTTGCGGCAAAAGCGTCTGCCTGGTATTCGTCTCTGCGGCTGGAAAAATTGAGCACAGGGGAAAGAATTTCACCAAGGCTTCCTGCTACAAGACTGGCAAGGAAAAGTCCTATGAACTGAATTGATTCAACAGGTATAGCAGCAACGGTAAATCCAAAACCTGTGTAAATTGAAGTTGTGAGAGCGATTTTGTTCAGTATGAACATCACCAGGAATTCAAAAGGTACCATGACGATAAACCGTCTAAGGATGTGCTTGAGTTTGTAGTGACCAAGCTCGTGGCCAAGAACCGCTTCCAGTTCGACAGTTGTAAGCTGTTTTACAAGAGTATCGTAAAGGACAACCCGCTTAGCCTTTCCCATGCCGCCAAAGTAGGCGTTGCTGTGACCGCTTCGCTTAGAGGCGTCCATGATGAAAATGCCTGTGGACTTGAATCCAAGGTTTGTCATAAGGACAGTAATTCTTTCTTTAAGCTCGCCCTCTTCAAGAGGAGTAAACTTGTTGAACATTGGGGCGATCACCAGAGGATAAAGCACCTGCATCACAAGAGTAAAGACAAACATCAGGGCTGTAAGCAGAATCCACCAGCGGTGTGGGAATGCGATAAGAACTCCTGTCATTGCCGCAAGAAGGATCGCTGCCAGAACAAGGCTCATCAAAAGTCCCTTGATCTGATCCTGCAGCCAGAGCTTAAGAGTCATATTCGAAAAACCGAACTTCTTTTCAACAATAAATTCTCTTACAAGATCAAAAGGAATCGAAAGAAGACTTTCTGGAACTCCCGCAAGGATGAAAAATCCCATTGCGCAGAAATAAGTTGATCTGAAACCGTTTGGAAAGCCTGAAAATCGGCACACCACATTAAAAAGCCATGGATAAAAACCTGTGCACACAAGAATGATTGCCAGGGCAACTCCACACACAGAGGAAGGAATCCAGAAAAAATATTTTGAGTTTTCGTAGGCGCTGATTTTTGCCAGCTTTTCTGTATCAAAAACAGAAGCTTCTGGAACCGCCTCAAGCTCTTCCGGAAGCTTACCGCCGTTTTTTACACGGGCACGAAAATCAATGAATTCTAAGAAATGCTTGATTAAAAAACTAAGGACAGTTCCTGCAAGGAATACAACGATAAAAGGGTTAGTAACAACAATTTTTTCCATGCAGGAATTATATCACAGATTACCTACTCCTTCACCGGAGGAATAAGAATATAGGCAAGATTGTCTGTGATCAGATCCCCGGAAAGGAATTCCAGAGTGTGATCCCGGAATTCAACAACCTTGCCGGTTTTTGTATCAAAAGTGAAGGAATAAAGGCAGCAGTTGTAGACCTTCTTTCTTGGGAAGTCTGCACCACGATTGTTCATCACCCGAATTACCGAAGCCATGATGGCTCCGTGGCAAACAAAGAATACGTCACCTTCAGTCTTTTTAAGAACATCTGTTACCATCTGGTCAATGCGGCCGTCCTGCTGAACCTGACTTTCGTTTTCAAGACGCCATGGGAATTTTGTTCCTCTGGGAATGCGCACGTTTGGAAAGTTTTCCTTGATTTCTTTTTTTGTGAGACATTTTTTTGTATGACGAACTTTTCCCGAAGTGTCTTTAAGGCCAACGATTTCCTGAAGACGAGGTTCCAGTATGAGTTTTTCGTCTGTAAACTGATTTGCCGCAAAAGTTGCAGTCTGAAGAGTCCTGTAATATGGAGAAACGTAAACCGGTCCCTTAAAGTCCAGGCTCTTAAGGTAAAGCCCCAGCTGTTTTGCCTGCTCTTCGCCGTTTGGCATAAGGGCGTCTTCGTTCAGGTATTTAAAGTGCTTTTGCCAGCGAGGATCCCCACGCTGCCCGTGACGGGTAAAATAGAAGGTTCTTGTTTCGGCGCTAACCGATAGAAGGATAAAAATCCATAAGATTGCAGTTAAAAATGACTTTTTCATGATAGCATTGTATCATTTTTTAGTGATTTTGCACGTATTTTAACACATCTGATGGGGTTTCTAGCTGAATATAATGATATTTTATCTCGCAGGAAAGGAAATGGTCACCACGGTACCACAAGGCCTGCCCCGCAGTAAGCCCACAAGATTCCGCCCCTTCCAGTTCATGACTTCCACCGTCGCCCACGTAAAAGCAGTCGGTTGGGGAAAGTTCAAGCCGTTTAAGACATTCCTTATAGATTGCAGGATCCGGTTTTGCCAGCCCCAGCTCATAAGAAAGACAGCAGACGTCAAAATATGGCATCAAAGGACTTTCTTTTATTACCTTGGCTTCTTCTGAAAAACAGTTGCTTATGAGGGCAACCTTATATCCGTTTTCCTTGAGGGCCTTAAGCATTGGAATGATTTCAGAATTCATTGTGTCAAAGCAGTTCCATTTTGTCTGAATGCGCTTTTCCACGATCTTTTTAAGCACTTCCGGCGAATAGCAGTCGTTTTCTTTTAATATTCTTTCTATTGTATTGTCAAAGGTGATCTTTCCCACAGTTCTGTCATGCTCAAGACTATGCCACAGCACCTGAAACTTTTCCGCCGGCATCCCCGCATCCCTAGCCATCTCCACGCTGAAATATTCCGGGCAGGTGTAATGGGAAATCAAAGTCTCGAACATATCAAAAATAACCGCTTTCATAATTGAATTATAAAAATCCGTGATTAAAAAGAAAAGGGGCTGCCCATAAAGACAGGGCAACCCACATATTGGAGTTTATCTTAAATGTTCTGGTAACACCGCATTAGAAGAACATTTCGATTCCGATTGGAGCGTAGATTGTGTGAGTGTTTGATTCGTAGCTAAGATCTACAAGTCCGTTTACTTCACCATCCATTGTTGCAAATGTACCGCGGTAAGCGATTCCACCAAAGATGTAGTTGTTAGATCCGAAAGTCTTCTTTACGTAAACTTCGGCACCAACTTTATGCTGAGCGAGAGCAAGGTCTTTTACAGTAAGAGGAGTGCCCATTGCTGTACATGAACCATCAGCTGTTGCAGTTGTGATGTTGTAGTTTCCAGAAAGACCGATGAATACGTTCTGAGCACCGAATGGGTTAGCACAAACTTCTGCAAGGAAGTCTCCACCAGCCATGATGATGTTAGCGTCATCACCCTTGTTCATAGTAAGAAGACCTACACCAGATCCTGTAACATCTGTGTATGCACCAAGGTTAGAAACACCCTGTCCACCCCAGAGGTGACCCTTATAGAAGATGAATCCCTTCTGGATTACACCCATGAAACCAAGACATGAGTAGAAGTTGTAGAACTTTTCTGGATCGTAAGCACGAAGATCGTTGTCTGTTACGATAGGAACTTTAACACCAAGTTCGATAAGAGCAGCGTTTGGAGTCTTATCAAGGTCAACTTCAGCAATGCTAGAAGCACCACCCATCAAACCAAGGAAGTCAACACCGAATTCCATGCGTCCGAAGTAGTCATCACCGTCGAATCCTGCAGCACGAGCAGCAGCATATTTGCTAGATGAATATTTGTAGTTTGTTTCCTTAATTGAGTCTCCCCAGTACTGAGCCTTAAGCTGCATAAGACCAGGAATTGTGTAACCGATACCATACTGACCCATGTGGATGATGTCTTCAAGACTAGCTTCATCAGCTGCATTGCGATCTTTATCACCGTTAGAAAGACCAAGCTTACCTGCAACATCAACAGCACCTGCAACATAAAGTCCTTCAAGACATGTGTCTTTCATACCTGTAGCAGATACGAACAAACCTGTGTTTGGCCAGAATTCGCTGAAGATATCGTCTTCTGATTTAACTTCGCTTGATTCACGCTGACCAAAGTCACCGATTGAACCACGAAGTACGTTTTCGCGCATCTTACCAAAAGCTACTTTGAACTGTGTTTTGATTGGATTAGCATCGAACAATCCCCAGATCTTTGCCTGGTCACCGATTGCTACAGCGTATTTACCACTTTCATTGTAGTTGATGTCTTCTTCATCTTCGTCAGCATTATAAAGCTTGTGAACGAACAAAGCGCGTGCATCAGAATCAAGGTTGAAGTCAAAACCGAAGTGTTCATCGTCTGTACGACCAATAATCCAGAAACCTACACGACAACCGTAAGACCAGTCTGGATTAAGACGGATGAAGTTGTTTGTGTCGTCGGAGTCTGATTCGAGACCAGAAAGAGTTTCTATAAGAACATTTCCCATAATAGCTTCATATGCTGTCTGAAGATCATTTGCAGTAGATTTTGCGGCTGCAGTTGCGGCTGCAGTTGCATCTTCTGTAGAAGCTCCTGCTGCAATATAACCGGCATAAGTCTGTTCTGATACATATTTTGAAGCGTTTTCAATAACTGCCAATGCATTATTAGTATCCACAGAAGAATCTTTTGCTAAAGCTGCAGTTACACCAGCTTCCCAACCTGCCTGAGCAGCATCCTTACCTGCAACACAAGCCTTCCCCAATGCAGTAGTCTTAGCCTTTACCTGGCTGTCCTGTTTTTCCTGCCCAATCTCAAATGTTGAGCGACCCCAAGCACCAAAACTGATTTTTCCAACTGGTGTCTGCAATGAAGTAGCCTTATATTCCTGAGCGAAAGCAACACCACACAAAGCTGCAAGTCCTGCAACTGTTCCTAAAAACTTTTTCATAGTCATTCCTCCTGACCTATTTCCCCTTTTTTGATTTCTCACTGATAGTCTAACTATCAATTTGAACTTTCGACTATTAGAATAACTCACATTTGCCAGAAGTCAACAAAAAAAATTATAAAAAAGTGTTTTTTTTAAGAAATTTGAAAGAGTTGCCGTGAGGATTACCGCTGTTTATCAGATTTTTCAGATTATTCGAACTAAATCTACAAATTAGTCTGAAAAATTATTTCAGCCCAAACAATCTTACTTAAAAAACAACAGCTACATCGATAAAAGTTCAGACTAATTTGATCAAATCACCTGAATAATCTGAACTTTTCAAAATATAGAGATTTTTTTCTTCAACTAATTGCCAATATTTTCAGACTATTCAGCACAAATCCTGCAAATAGTCTGAAAAATCGAAAAAACAGCTTAATTTTTCAGCAAAAATCCAAAACTTTCAGCAAGCAGATCATCAGGAGCGTCTAAAAGTTCGGTTGTGCGGTGGCAATAGTTGCCAGGTTTGCCGATTTCGGCAGGATGCGAATAGTAATCCGCCTGAAAACCAAGTTGATCGTTCTTAATAGAAAGACGTGGTGTTTCAACATTTCGTGAAGCGCGTTTTTTCATGTATTCGTTAGAAAATGTCAGCTTTCGAGTTTCACTTTCAAAGCGGGAATCAACGTAAACCAAAGTTCCGTTTTCATTCTGGAAGGAATAAACCGGTCGCTTTCCAAAACCGGCAGTCTCATCGAAAAGAACCACGCTGCCGTCCTGGTGCTTTTCTACTATATATTGTTCGCTGTAAATACCAGTTTCCGCGTTTGGAGTATGCTCGATTGTCTGGCAACAGCCTTCCGTGTATTTGTATTCAGTATAGGTAAGACGCTTTTTTCCTGCTTCCCAACCAGACTGAACCTCAATGTTACAGCTAAATCTTATCACCCCATCAGAATCAAAAATCAGATAGCGGTCTTCTGTTGGGAATCCGTCGCAGTTTCCGTAGCTTTTTGTGCCGTCTTCCGAAAGAGTATAGCGTTCGTTTTTTGTATGAAGGATTTTGCCCTTGAAATGATCAAGGTTTTCGATGCTCAAAGTTGTATCAGCCCACAATGGATTTTTCGCAAAGAATTCCCGGCAGCAAAAATCTTCTGGAATGACCTGCAAAAGCAGATCTTCAACCTTTTCCTGGGCACAAACCGCCCCCGCTGCAAAAATTAACAGAATAAAAACGGATGCAAACTTTTTCATGTTTAGATTATCGCCATTAATCACTTAATTATTGAGAGTTTGTCTCTGTTTGGCCATTCTTCAATAGACGCAAAAAAGCACTGCACTTATAATTGAATCAAGAAACAATAAGGAGAACATCATGAAAAAAAGATTTTTGATTTCATTGGTTGTCTTTGCTGTAGCTTCAATTGCCGCATTGATTCCAATCGCAAAAAATCAGAACCAGGGTCCACTTTCTGACGGAAAGTTCAATGGAACAGGTAACGGCCGTAACGGCAAAATTGAAATAACACTTACCCTTGCAGACGGAAAAATTCAGTCAGCAGATGTAATTTCTGAATCAGAAACAGATTTTGCAAAGCCTGCAATCCGTACAATTCTGGATCAGGCAATCCGACAGAATCACGTTAAGTCTTATGACGCAGTTTCTGGAGCAACAATCACAAGTAAAGCAACTGCCGAAGCTGTTCAGAACGCCCTTAACAAGGCATCTGGAACAAAAGAAACAAAGCAGAAGGCAGCAAATACAGAATGTGACATCGTAATCATCGGTGCCGGTGGTGCAGGACTTGCAGCCGGAATCGAAGCAAAACAGAACGGTGCCAGCGTAATCATACTTGAAAAAATGGGTGTTGCAGGTGGAAACACAACAAGCGCAACAGGTGGTCTTAACGCCGCAGAAACATCAATCCAGAAAAAGCTTGGAATCAAGGACACAAAGGAACAGTTCTTTGCCGACACAATGAAAGGCGGTTACAACAAGAACGATGAAAAACTTGTTCGCCAGATGACAGAAATGGCTCCAGCAACAGTTGAATGGCTTATGTCTTTTGGAGTTGATCTTTCTGACGTAGGAAAGATGGCCGGTTCAACAAATTCCCGCACACATCGTCCAAAGGGAGGCGCCGCAGTCGGAGCCCACATGATTCCAGTTATGGAAAAGTACGCTTTGGAATGTGGAGTTGACCTTAGAAAGAACTCTAAAGTTACAGACATCATCAAGGAAAACGGAAAAGCTGCAGGTGTAAAAGTTTCTGCAGAAAACGGAAAATATACAATCAAGGCAAAGGCTGTAATCATCGCAACTGGCGGTTTTGGTGCCAGCCCGGAAATGGTTGTAAAGTACAAGCCAGAACTTAAGGGATTTGGAACAACAAATCACAAGGGTGCCACAGGTGATGCATTTGCATGGATTGAAAAGTTCGACGGACAGCTTACACAGATGGACGAAATCCAGACTCACCCAACAGTAGTTCCTGGAAACGGACTTATGATTACAGAAGCAGTTCGCGGAAACGGCGCAATCATGATCAACCGTGAAGGAAAACGCTTTGGCTCAGAAATGGCAACTCGCGACGTAATGAGCAAAGACATCCTTAACCAGACTGGAAAAACAGCTTACCTTGTTTTTGACATGAGCGTTAGAAAATCACTTAAAGCCATTGAAGGCTATGTAAAGAAGGGACTTTTGACAGAAGGTGAAACTCCAGAAGCCCTTGCCGAAAAACTTGGAATTAACCCGGCAGATTTTGCAGCCACAATCGCTAAATACAACGAATACCAGGCAGCCGGCGAAGATCCAGACTTTGGACGCAAAGCCAGCGAAATGCCTCGCGCCCTTAGCGAAGGTCCTTACTATGCCGTAGAAGTTGGTCCTGCAATCCACCACACAATGGGCGGAATCAAGATTGACACAAAGGCACAGGTTCTTAACTCAAAGAACGAACCAGTCCCAGGCCTTTACGCAGCCGGCGAAGTAACAGGCGGCGTTCACGGCGGCAACCGACTCGGCGGAAACGCAGTAGCCGACATCTGCGTCTTCGGAAAAATCGCCGCAGATTCAGCTTTGGAATATATTAAATAAATAAAGGGGATTGTCTAATTAGTTCTAGGCATGACGTCATACTGAACTTTTGGGGGTGACGTCATCCTGACGAATCTTATTAGACATCCCTTTTCTCTTTTAAAAACACCTACAATCCCCCACATTCAAAACACTCCCAAAAAAACTCAATTTAAAGTAAAACTTTAATGCTCTTCTTATTCATCAGTTTTATTATGTTGACTAATTACCAGAAGCAGAAACATGCTTGCTGTATTGTTTTTTGGGAGGAACAACCTGTGTCGAGTCATTTTACAGAAAACATGGAAGGAATAGATCATGATTCAGAAAATTACGAACAATATAAAAACTTCTCTTCGGAGGATTTAATCGCAAAAGTTGAAGAATGGTGCAGCAGCTATCATATGAGTTCAGCCAAATATGCAGTAATGCGTGAAACTCTACGCAATCGAATAGAAGACCT
The DNA here is from genome assembly GCA_045616085.1 of Treponema sp. Lineage (GTDB taxonomy): Bacteria > Spirochaetota > Spirochaetia > Treponematales > Treponemataceae > Treponema_D. Next base: position 216 of record JAZLGB010000052.1, on the reverse strand, counting down.
TAATCGTTATATGCAAAATCCATCTGACTTAAATCTGAACAATTATTCAAAACAATTACATACTAAACTTCTAACTTCATAGAGTCCATATAATGGTGTAAATTCAAAAGAGTCATGAACTCAAATCCTGATATAATGTTAAGTGACCAAACCAAACATTAACAAGGAGAAGAATCATGACTCAATTAAATCTTACTTTAGACCAGGAAGAATTGC
>JAZLGB010000051.1:0-5545 GCA_045616085.1 Treponema sp. | reverse complement strand
ATCAAGGAATGGAACACGACCTTCAACACCCCAAGCCATCAAAGATTTATTAGCGCGAAGACAGTCATAAAGGTGGAGCTTGCTCATTTTACGAACAAGTTCTTCGTGGAATTCCTGAGCGTTTGGAGCCTTGTGGAAGTAAAGGTAACCACCGAACAATTCGTCTGAGCCTTCGCCAGAAAGAACCATCTTGATACCCATTGATTTGATTACGCGGGCAAGAAGATACATTGGAGTTGAAGCACGAACTGTTGTGATGTCGTATGTTTCAATGTGATAGATTACATCTGGAAGAGCGTCCAAAGCTTCCTGGATTGTAAAGTGAACTTCGTGATGGATTGTTCCAATGTAGTCAGCAGCCTTCTGAGCAGCAATAAGGTCAGGTGAACCTTCAAGACCTACTGCAAATGAATGGAGCTGTGGCCACCATGCAGCTTCTTTTGAATCAGATTCAACACGCTTTTTGCTGAACTTCTGTGTGATAGCAGCAATAATAGAAGAATCCAAACCTCCAGAAAGAAGTACACCGTATGGAACGTCAGACATAAGCTGAGCTTTTACAGCAGATTCAAGACCGTTCTTAACTTTTTCTATAACAGCAGGGTTGATAACATCGCCCTTTTCGTCTGTAGCTTTTGGACTGTTTTTTACAGCGTCAAAAGATTCCCAGTCACGCTTGTACCAGCGAACTGGTTTTTCATCTTTTGAATAGAAATAGTGACCGTTAGGGAATTCTTCGATTGTTACACATTCACCTTCAAGAGATTTAAGTTCTGAACCAACATAGTAGCGGCCCTGCTTGTCCCATCCCTGATAAAGTGGAATTACACCGATTTCGTCGCGGCCGATAAGGTAAACGTCGTTTTCTGAATCGTAAAGAGCAAAGGCAAAAATACCAGAAAGCTTTTCTACCATTTCGCCAAAATCTTTCTTTTCGTCGCGGTATTTTTTGTACAAAGCAAGGATAACTTCACAGTCAGAACCTGTGCGGAACTGATACTTGCCTTCAAATTCTTTACGGAGTTCCTTGTGGTTGTAGATTTCACCGTTGGCAGCAAGAATGATCTTTTCGTCATCAGAAACAAGTGGCTGCTTTCCAGAAAGCGGGTCAACGATAGAAAGTCGTTCGTGACTCAAAATAGCATTATCACCTGTGTAAACACCGCTCCAGTCCGGACCGCGATGACGAATCTTTTTAGACATCTCAAGAACCTGAGCACGCAGCTGTTCTTTAAGACCTTCATCAATTGGCTGACTGCCAGAACTTAAATCAAATGCACCTACAAATCCACACATACTCTTATCGAAGAAATCGTTAAAAAATCGTTGAGTCCGCGGCGAAACGATTTTAGATTTCAACCTACATCGTTCAATAGCGGTTCAATAGCAAATCCGTTAAGAAAAATTGCGAAAACTTGGAGCAATTTTTTAGGATTTACAATTTTTCCAATTTCTCCATAACCCCCATAAAAGTTTTACAAACAAAAAAAGGCGTCTACCTAAAAGCACACTATGTGCCCTTAGGTAGACGCCTTCGTCTGATAAATTATTTATAGAAGAATTCAAAAAGATAGTCAAGGATGAAAGAGGGAATTCTGTTTTTTGCCAGTCTAATGTGCTATAATCGACCTATAGAGGTACTTATGAAAAAGATTTTGATCGTTATGTCAGTACTGGCAGCATTTTCTGCAGCCGCTTTTGCCAAATCAAGCAAAAATGATAAGACAATTGGCCAGGTGCTGGATGAAACAATAGAACAGATTCAGGCAAATGCCGAAGAAACAAAAGGTAAGGCTAAAGAAAAAGGTGCAGATCTGAAGAAAAAGGCTGAAAAGCAGGGCAAAAAAGCAAAGAAAGAGCTTAAAAAAGCCAACAAGCAAATCAAGAAAGCTGCAAAAGATATCAAAGATATCTTTACAGAAGACTAATTTTCTTCAAACCAGTTTTCAACAAAAAGCACATTAGACACTTCCTGAATTGACAGGAAGTGTTTTTTATTTCTGGTTACCAAAATCAGATTGTTGCTGATGGCGATGGAAGCAATCTGGGTGTCTTTGAAGTCGATGGGGGTGCCTTTGGAGTTAAGTCGGGCTACGATATCTGACTGAATCCAGGCGCAGTGGGTGTCGTAATCAAGGATTGGGAATGTTCCCTGAACGGCATCAATTATCCATTTAAAAAGCATATCCTTTTGATAGCCAGCTTCTCTTTTTTGTGCGCCAACAAGTAATTCGTTTAAAGTTGTTACAGAAATGGCGCATTGAGCTTCATGTCGGGCCAGCATGTATAATACATTTGGATCCGGATTCTTTTTGATGACTTCGGAAACGATATTTGTGTCTAAAAGATATGTAAGCTTGCCCATAATTAAACTCCATCAAAAATGTGATCTGCATCTGGACGATCAAAATAATTGCGGTCTCTTATAGAATCAAAATAAGCCGTATAATCAAAATCATCATCTTCGTTTAATGTGTACAGCATTTTAATTTCTTGAGATTTAGAATAAAACGACTGCTTTGGAACCCGTTTTTCATCAAACTCCTCAATAGTCTGAATAACAAAACTAGGCTTCCCGTGAACACTAATCCCAACAGGTCCTTCTTCTGCAACCATGTGAAGATACTGCGAAAGCTTATTTTTCATTTCATAAACAGGAACAGAATTCATAAGAAACTCCTTGCAACAGTTGTTACAAGGGTAATATAGTGGGGAAATAGCTATATGTCAAATTTATAGCTAGAAAATTATTTACTAAACAAATCTGCATGTGTTCCGGTATCAATCAATGTTAGTATAAGTTTTTCTTCTATTTTTTTTATATTCCAAAAGCCAATCTGGGCGAATGTGACATTCTCTTATGCCTTTGAGTTTTCCAGATAGTTCATGATCGTGAAAACGTTCTTCTAGGGGAATGTCGTCGGCAAGTTTAGTGATTACCTCAATAAGTTCTTCAACAGGAAGGCCTCTTTTTTGAGATAATTTAAAACTTTTCTTGAATTGAGATGTTCGGAAAATTTGATATTTCATGAATTTAAATCCTTCAAAAAGTCGTTAATATTATTAAAACCTTTAATGTTAGGATTTTTTTCAATTTCTTCTGCTTCTTTTATTGCTGCTAAAAACTGTTCAGAAGGCTCTGGGTCCCCTGTGATTTCAAAAGGTATTTTGTTATCACGAACAACACGTTTTGCAAAAATGTTTACTGCGGCAGAGACAGAAAGTCCAACAGAATTGCAGAATTTATCGAACTCATTCTTTGTTTCATCATCCATTCGTATACTTAATGTAGCCATAATGTGTTACCTCTTTGCTACAATGTATGACAATGTATGTAAAATGTCAAATTTTTCAGCCAAAATAAAAAAAAGCGCCGTGACATCTTTCACGGCGCTGACTGCGTCAATTCTATCTCGACAACTTTCTATACTGTACACGCTTAGGAACAGAAGCGTCTTCGCCGAACTGTTCTTTCTTCCATTCGGCGTATTCTGACCAGTTGCCTTCGTAGAAGCGAACTTCTGAGTTGTTTTCGAAGGCGAGGATGTGGGTACAGATGCGGTCCAGGAACCAGCGGTCGTGGCTTACAACCATTGCACAGCCGGCGAAGTCTTCCAGGGCTTCTTCCAAAGCGCGAACTGTCTGAACGTCAAGGTCGTTTGTAGGTTCGTCGAAGAGGAGAACGTTTCCGGCTTCCTTGAGCATCATACCCAGGTTCAGGCGGTTCTTTTCACCACCGGAAAGTACGCCAACCTTTTTGTTCTGGTCGGCACCACCAAAGTTGAACCATCCACAGTATGCGTGAGCGTTTACTTCGCGAACACCACCTTCAAGTGGACGGCCTTTTTCGTCTACGGCACCAAGCTTGATCATGTCGGCACCGCCGCCAAGTGTTTCGTATACAGTTTTATTTTCATCAAGGCCGGAACGCATCTGGTCAACGTAAACCAGTTTAACTGTCTGACCGATTTTGATTGAACCAGCATCTGGCTTTTCGCCGTCTTCAAGGCCTGCAGCATCTACGATCATCTTGAACAATGTTGTTTTACCGGCACCGTTAGGACCTACGATACCAACAATGGCACCGGCAGGAATGTGAAGATCAAGATTTTCAAACAGGAGCTTATCGCCAAATGACTTAGAAACTCCTTCAAAGTCGATAACCTGTCCGCCAAGACGAGGGCCTGCCGGAATAGAAATCTGTGTATCCTTAAGCTGAACCTTTGAGCCCTGGCTCATCAATTCGTTGTAGCGGGTAATGTGTTCCTTGTGCTTAGCCTGACGACCCTTTGCGCCCATGTGAATCCATTCCAATTCCCGCTGGATTTCCTTCTGGCGTTCAGATTCGTGCTTGCTTTCCATAGACATACGCTGATTCTTCTGTTCAAGCCATGAAGAATAGTTACCCTTAAACGGATAACCTTCACCGCGGTCAAGTTCCAGGATCCAGCCGGCAACTTCATCAAGGAAGTAACGGTCATGAGTTACGGCGATTACTGTTCCAGGATAGTCGTGGAGGTGCTTTTCCAGCCAGGCAACTGTTTCTGCATCAAGGTGGTTAGTAGGTTCGTCCAAAAGCAAGATGTCTGGCTTCTGCAAAAGAAGGCGACACAAAGCAACGCGGCGGCGTTCACCTCCCGAAAGTACGTCTACAACCTGATCAGCTGGAGGACAGCGAAGAGCGTCCATAGCAAGTTCAAGATTGTTGTCCAGGTTCCATGCGTCCAGTGCATCAAGTTTTTCCTGAACTTCACCCTGACGGGCACAGAGCTTGTCGATATCTGCATCTGGGTCACCAAATGCTTCGTTGATTTTGTCGAATTCTTCAAGAAGGTCTGTGATTTCCTTAACGCCTTCTTTTACAGTTTCCATAACTGTCTTTCCAGGTGTGAGTTCAGGTTCCTGTTCAAGGTAACCGATTGTATATCCTTGAGCCAATGAAGTTTCACCAGAAAAGTCTGTATCTTTTCCAGCAAGAATCTTAAAAAGTGAAGATTTACCCGAACCGTTAGGTCCGATTACGCCGATCTTTGCGCCGTAGTAGTAAGAGATACTAACGTCCTTAAGAACAACCTTTGTTCCGTAAGCACGAGTAACACGATCCATTGTGTAAATGATTTTCTTGTCATCAAATGTTTTTGCCATATTCTAAATGTAGCATAAAAAGGGCGTGGTTTCTATGGTAGAACCTTGATTTGGGCGTGTCCCTCGCTTTGCTCGGGCCGGGCTTTCCGGGGTTACGGCTTTCACCTCCATTGCCTGCGGCAACGGCTCCGCCGCCCCTCCAATCCCTCACGCGTTTCGAGTACAAATTCATCTGTTTTCCGAATTTTACGGATCTTTTTGCATATGAATGATTTAATCCGTAAAAAAATCGCAAAACAGGGTTAAAACACTCTGAAAATGGTCAAGTCCAAAATTTGGTGTAAATTCCAATCCTGACAAAATATAAAGTTAGGCCGCTTCCAGAAATTGTTTCTGAGCTAAAGCAATTGTTTGTAGTTTTATCTTCACTTCAACAGTAATTTTCTCTGGTGTATTCCTG
>JAZLGB010000050.1:0-7317 GCA_045616085.1 Treponema sp. | reverse complement strand
CACTGGGTAAACGTAGGTGCTAAAGCTGATCAGGACAAACTTCCTAAGATCTTCTACGTTAACTGGTTCCGCAAGGACGAAAACAACGCTGAACTCCCAGGTGGATTCATGTGGCCAGGTTACGGTGACAACAGCCGCGTTCTCGCTTGGATCTTCGACCGCTGTGACGGTGTTGATAACGCTGTTGAAACTCCAATCGGATTCATGCCAAAAGAAGGCGCTATCAATACAGAAGGTCTTCCAGAATACTACAAGAAGACACTTCCACAGATCCTCACAGTTGATACAGAAGGCTGGTTGAAGGAATGTAAGGATATCCGTGAAAACCACTATCCTAAGTTCGGTTCACACCTTCCAAAAGAACTTACAGCTTGTTTGGATGACCTCGAAGCTCGTCTTTCTAAATAAGTTTGCTTGTGCAGCGGTTTAGGCCGCTGTTAAGCACAAAGCCCTGCGATTTTTCGCAGGGCTTTCTTTTTTTTATACCGCAGTTTATTTTGCTTTGTCCTTAAGAAGATGTTTTACATCATCCCAAATTGTTACAGAACCTTTCTGATGTTCCTTTGAGTAATACAGAGCCTGATCCGCACGAAGCATAACCTTCTCAAGATTATAGGCATCTTCACAGTCAATGTTAGAACAGATACCCATACTAAAGTTAAGATACTTGTCCTTTGGAATATCAAGATTCTTGCCCAGCATTTTTTCCAGAGCAGGAACAAAGTTTTGCTCTTCTTCAAGACCTTCCTTAAGACGTTCTGCCGCACGCTTCGCTTCGTCACAGTTGGTATTTGGAAGCATTACAACAAATTCATCACCACCGAAACGGGCAATAAAATCAACCTTACGGTAAATTCTCTTAAGCAGACGGGCAAAAGAGGAAATCAAAAAATCACCTGCTTCATGACCAAAGGTATCGTTGTAATACTTAAAGTTATCCAGATCCATAAAGGCGATTGCTTCCTTCATGTGAAGATTCTTTTTCTTTTCGTAACGACGAATAAGCTCGCTTTCCACACTAAGATGATCTTCAAGCGCTCGTCTGTTGTTCAATGCAGAAAGCTGGTCAGTAACAGAAATCTGAGAAAGATATTCATTCTGCTTTAACATGATCAGCTGGGCCTGAATATTTGATGCTGCAACATGAAGGATATTCTTTTCTTCTACACTAGGCTGATTCTTTTTCTGAATAAAGATGATAATTCCGCTTACAAAGCTGAACTTAGAAAGATTCATAAAGATAGCCAGAGTGTTTTCATCATATTCATAAGTGTTCAAAACACCCTTCTCTTTTGAATATTTCCACCAGGTAATGTCGGCCGGGAATTTATAATTTCCTTCACGAACAAGACTTGCGATACAATTCCACTGACCATCCTCAGAATCTCTTTCCCCAATATAGACAGCGTCTGCCATTGTATAGTCAAAAATTGACCGAACTGCATTGTTTGCGTAAGTCAAATCAGAAAGAATATCAACATTAGTACTTACAAGCTTGTTCAAGAACTGGGAATCTCTAAGACGCTTGTGAATTCTGTTCAAAAGCTTTTCTTTTTCAGCCTTTTCTTCCAGCATTCGCAAAGAAATATTCAGATCACCCAAATCAAGATTTTGTGATTCATATTCCTCAAGAGTAATGCTTTCCTTACCCATTGTGTAATGAGTAAGATTATTTTCCTTAGCAATCTTAAGTCCTTCCTGAAAGAATTCATCAGATTCCTTGCTGTAACCGTGTTTTTTAAGCATCGAAGCAAATTCATACATATAGAATACCAGCTGATGGAACTGATTAATCTTTTTATCAAGGAAATCATGAATACTGTCCCAAAGAATCTTTACAGCCTTATCCTTGCTTCCATCCTCCAAAGTAAGACAGGCATTAAGATAATCAATCATATAACGTTCAACTACACCGATTTTCTTACCGTTATTCATAACGTTATAAAGATTCATCTTGGCACGGTTAATTTCATTTTTATAGAAGTCTATGTTCGCAACATAAATTGCAATATCATTATATTCAGGAATAAATGAATTACCAGAAAGATCAGACACATCAAAAATTTTAAATAGATTTAAGACTGTATGATAAATCAATCCGGCTATGTCAAAATTTTTGGCATAAAAAGAAGTTCGTGCCATATTGTTCAATGTGATTACAACTTCAGGATAATCCTTGATGTCGCCAAGATGTTCAACAACACCATTAATCTGCTCATAGGCAGCTTTATATTTTGAATCAAGGAAGTTTCCGTAGGCAAGACCGTTTAGAATCTTTGTAATGGAATCCAGATCTCCAATTTCTTCTCGCAAAGCAAAACATTTTTGATACCAGGTAACAGCTTCTTCCTTCTTTCCTTCATGAGTTAAAAGAATACCCTTCCAATGGCATACAGTAGAAAGCTCAAACTTGTTATCCATAGCTTCAGCTTCTTTCTGGGAAATTTCAATCTGGCGGAACATTTCTTTACGAAGTTCAGCATCATACATTACGCCATAAGGAATGTTCAGAAGTGTATGAATCTTATTGTTAGTCAGATTACAGTCTTCAAGCAGTTTGATTGCATTAAAATACTTTGTTGTAGAATATTCTGATTCATCATGGGCTGTAATGATGTAGTCCATCATTGTTAGCAACGCATAAATCGCTGACTTTGGTTTGCTTTTTGCAAGTACCAGACCACGATTAATATGCTTGTGTGCAACTGAATTCATATTTTTCACAGTTTCTACACGGGCAAGCATATAAAGTGTATAACAGGCAAGCTCGTCATTAATATCTGTATCAATAATCTTGTTAAAACAGAAACTGGCAAAATCATAATCTCTATTAAAGAAAGCAATAAGCCCCATTTCATAATTCAACTTACGTAATTCATCAGGTTCGTATTCTTCTAAAATGCCGCAGGAATCAATTTCTTTCATAAAAGAATATGCTTTAGAGAGATCAAGGAACAATCTAAGACTACGGCAGGTTTCAATAAGAATATCTACGGAATCTTCAGAGTCATTTTCTGCAAAAGGAATCACATTACCGTTATTAACATCATTACTGTTAAAAGAATAATAACTGTTAGAATTAATGATTCTATCAAGATATTTTCGAACACCGTCAGTATAGTTTTCGACCTCTACACTGTTAAAGCATACAAGAATCTTACCCTTCACAAGAGCTTTCTCAAGCTTTTCAAGAATTCTCAAAGCTTCACCACTCATAAGATGAGCATTAAGGATTACTAATTTCCCATCGAAATTTTCAGCAAAAAGCTTACAGACCGCTTCGCAAGATCTGGAGGTTTCGTAATCAACCTCCTCAGGAAGAAGTGGTTCAGGTCGTTCTTCTACGGATTTACCGTTTAAGTAAGAATTAAATACATTATAATGTAAGTGATAAACGGATTCCTTCAAATGATCTTCTGGAATTTTATAAGTCTTAAGAATATCCAAAAAAGGAGCTAAAGGCGCATTCAGACCAAGAAGATCTACTGTAAGTACACCCTTCTCCATAATACTGCTAAGACTTGAAAGCAATCCGCCGGTCAGGGAAAAGTAAATTACTCTTTCATTTTCATTCGAGAAAAACGCACTAGAAATCGACTTTAATAATTCTTTTGAATCCATATATACAAAATATTTTATCATCTTTTTTCAATACTTCAATTTAATTCTTTACAACCATACGTTTACTTTTAACCATATTGACTTCAAAAGTAAACAGTGTTAAATTATGAATATCAAAAGTAAACAAGGAGATTCATCTTGCGAAAACCAAACACTGCCCTCCTGGAAAAGATAAAAGAAGCCGCAGCAGAGCTTTTGAAAGACAAAGAACCTTCTGAAATTGGTATGCGTGACATTGCAGCAAAATGTGGAATCACAGCCGCAAACATCTACCATTATTACAAAGATAAAAATGAACTTTTCAAGGACATCTCTGGTGGCCAGGAAAAAAGTAATTCAGATAGAAAGAGGATTGAAATGAAAAACATCAACGAAATGATGAACTACCGCGAATCAATTAAGGTAGTAGATGCTACACTCCGCGATGGCGGTCTTGTAAACGACTTTTACTTTGCAGATGACTTCGCAAAGTCTCTCTACGAAGCAAACGTAAAAGCTGGTGTAGATTACATGGAATTTGGTTACAAGGCAGACAAGACTCAGTTTGATGTAAACAAGTTCGGTCCATCTAAGTTCTGTGACGATGACTACATCCGTGGCATCGTTGGTGAAGGCGAAAGAAAGGTTAAGGTTGCTGTAATGGCTGACGTTGGCCGCTGTAACTACAAGGAAGATATCCATGATTCAAAAGAAACCTGCATGGACTTGATCCGCGTTGCAACATACATCCACCAGATGCCAACAGCTATCGACATGATCGAAGATGCTCATAAGAAGGGTTACGAAACTTCTTGTAACATCATGGCTCTTTCAACAGCTCAGGAAAACGACATCAAGGCTGCTTTGGAAATGGCTGGTAAGTCTCCAGTAGACGTAATCTACATCGTAGACAGCTACGGTTCAATCTACCCAGAAGAAATGGCTCGCGTATGTGACATGTTCGGTGAAGTTGCTGCTAAGTACAACAAAAAGCTTGGTATCCACGCACACGACAACCAGAAGCTTGCTTTTGCCAACACAATTGAATGTGCCGGTGACGGAGTAGACTTCCTTGATGCAACATATATGTCTATGGGACGCGGTGCAGGTAACTGTGCTATGGAAAATCTTCTTGGTTTCCTGAAGAACCCTAAATATAACCTTCACCCTGTTCTGGACTTCCTTGAAAAACACATGGTTCCAATGAAGGAAAAGGGAGTTGTTTGGGGATACGACCTCCAGTACCTTTTGACAGGTCTCTACAACCAGCACCCAAGAACAGCAATCGCATACACAGCTCAGCAGAGAAAAGACATCTGCGAATACTTCAAAGAACTTACAGCTCAAGAATAAGAGTGAGCGAGGAATGCGAGCAGTGGCGCAGCATTCCAATGCGAACGTGTAAATCGAAGAAGTTCGTTCAGAACTTCTTCCTACCTTCGAGCGAAGAATGCGAGCAAGAGTGAGCGAGAAAAGCGAGCCGGCGCAGCTTTTCCATGCGAACGTGTAAATCGAAGAAGTTCGTTCAGAACTTCTTCCTACCTTCGAGCGAAAAAAAGAAGGATGTCCAGCAAGTTCCGTCATGCTGAATTTATTTCAGAATGACGCTATGATTTGAACTTACCAGACATCCTTTTTTTTATCTCAAATCCCCTAACACATTATTGATAAATTCAATAAAATCATCGGTATCAGATTTCAAAGTTTTCAGGAAACTGTTGTCTTTTAATGTTCCCAAAACAGCAGTCATCTCTTCCTTATTTTTATAAGTCATACACCGATAATAATCAGTAAAATCCTTTTCACGACTTGAAACAGAAGAGTTATACATTTCTTCCGCAACAATTATGGTATCCTTCTTAATGTCGTCGAAAATATCCTTTGTAAATTCGCATATAGACTTAGAATACAACACTTCAAGAACGTAAAGAGCAAAACGAACCTTATCATCCAGATATTCAGCCTGACACTTATTATAGAAAGCGTGAACTTCTTTCCAGCTGTTAACTTTTCCTGCCTTGATGTGATCAAAAAGAACCTGAACCTTTTCTGCAGGAATAATCTGACCACCAATATTCATCCATTTTGTATACAGATTTTTACCAAGGATTTCACGTATAAGAGAACCGTCAACCTTTTCAATACTATGGGCAGAACAGTATTCCTGAACAGCGGAACAGGCAAAGTACTTCAAGATTTTTCGATAAGTCTTATATCCCTGAACCGGCTTATAGATTACTGCACCAAATTTTTTCTGTGCCTGCATATCTACAAGAGTCATCTTTGAATCTGGATTCTGATGCAAGAAATCTTTCGCCGCCTGACGACGCTTTTCGGGAGTTAATTCAAAGCCATCAAGCTGCACATCCAGCTGAGAAAGATTATTTTCTGTAAGGGTAATAATTCTTCCGCAAGCTTCCAGAACCTCCTGCATTGTATCAGGAGCAAAAGGATTCATTTCGATATTCTGAACCTTTACAAAACGCTTATCACGGCTGGCAAATTTGTACTTATTGCGAACAATCGCAAACATATCGTACATAAACCACCAGGCTGGAAGAATATGCACAGGACTGTCAGGAGTTTCACCTGGAGCCAGCAGACAGAACGGATACTTTACATCAAGTTCCCGCTGGTACGACCCCTTTGAAGCAAGAACAAAGCTGGCAAATTTGCTGTTATGCTTAAAGTCAGAACAAAGTCCTGGCCAGAAGCCGCGGCCTGCAATAATTTCACCATCCGGAGAGCGTGAATTATGATTACTACCTATTGTCGCTCCGGCTGCAATGTTACTCTGCCCCATCACTGTAGAAGCAATCAAGAATGAAGAGTTGTGATGCTGTTCATGGAATGGGAAAATAAGGTTATTCAAAAGTTCACAGCAGGAAACAGTTGAATTATCACCTAAAATGGAATTAAGAAGTCGTGCCCCGTACTTTAACTGACAGTTTCTTCCGATTACAAATCTAACAGCTACTGCCTGATAAAAAATACGGCTTCCATAGCCCATAATTCCATTTACAAGTTCAACACCTTCACCAATCTGGCTTTCTTCTTCTGCACTGGAAAGAACTGTAATATTCTTTAACTTAAAAGCCCCTTTTACATAAGCACAGCTTCCAATTTTAGCATCTTTTAAAAGTGTGGTATTTTTAATTACAGCGCAGTCTTCTACGATACCGTAAGTATTTCTTTCTTTTGTGTTATTGAACTCTGTAAGCTCAACAAATCTTTTCTGAAGCTCTTTATCTGCCCTTTTTCTAGACCAGATGTAAGCATCTGCAGGAATAAGAGATTCAAAAGGAAGTACTGCACGATTGTCATTTTCATTACCAACACCAATCCAGACTCGAACATTTTCTGATTCTCCGTCCTTTAGCCAGCCGTTTCCAAATTTTGAATGAGTTGTACAGCTCATTTCCTGAATATTAAAAAGAATTACATTGTTTCCAATACGATAATTTTTAAGATATGAAACATTGTTAATGGCAACATCATTTCCGGTAACAACATCAGTAAGAACTGAATTATAAATACCAGTTTCAAGTTCCAGATCATGAAATTTAAGGTAAGCTGCTTTCAATCTTCCAAGAACAACAAAACCTGAAAATTCAGAATTACGGATTAATTCCGGATTAAATTCCCCTTCTGCCTCACTGACTAATACATTACTCCAGTCTTTAGTATGAGAGCTGTTCCCGTTCCGGAGCAACACCT
>JAZLGB010000049.1:0-33795 GCA_045616085.1 Treponema sp. | reverse complement strand
CAGGAATACACCAGAGAAAATTACTGTTGAAGTGAAGATAAAACTACAAACAATTGCTTTAGCTCAGAAACAATTTCTGGAAGCGGCCTAACTTTATATTTTGTCAGGATTGGAATTTACACCAAATTTTGGACTTGACCCAAAAAAATCCTTCTGCCCACAAAAAAGTACATATAAATCCACAAGTGCACCCGCTATTTATATGCCCACCCGCATCACAACAGGCTACCCGTATCACAACCAGCTCCCCGCATCACAACAGGCTACCCGCATCACAACAGGCTGCCCGTACCACAACCAGCCCCCAGGTACCACAACAGGTTGCCCGTACCACAACCAGCCCCCAGGTACCACAACAGGCTGCCCGTACCACAACAGGTTGCCAAGTATCACAACCAGCTCCCCGTACCACAACCCACCCCCCTCGCATCACAACCAGTCCCAGGCTTCACCCCCCCCAACTGACAACCTCCCCCAAATTCATTAAAATCAACTCATAAACAAACCGCTTTGGAGAACCGCATGACCTTAAAGGAACTGGAAAAAGGCAAATCAGCTGTAGTTAAAGCCGTTGGTGGCAAGGACGAACTCAGGCAGCACTTTCTGGACATGGGACTCATTCCGGGGGCGCAGGTAACTCTTGTTAAATTTGCGCCAATGGGAGACCCAATCGAGCTCAGAATCCACGACTACGAGCTTACACTGCGACTTGCCGATGCAGAAAAGATCGAAATAGAACCAGCCAGTGCCACAAATGCGCCAAAATCAGCTCCTAAGCCGGAAAAATCCGCAGAACACCCAGGTCTTGGTGAAAGCGGCGTCAAATATCACGACCACAAGAACGAAACTCCTCTCCCAGAGGACACAATCCTTACCTACGCCCTCATCGGTAACCAGAACTGCGGTAAGACAACCCTTTTCAACCGCCTTACAGGCTCAAACCAGCACGTAGGCAACTTTCCGGGCGTAACCGTAGACCGCAAAGACGGCCCAATCAAAGAAAACCCAAAGACTTTGGTAACTGACCTGCCAGGCATCTACTCCATGTCGCCATACACCAGCGAAGAAATCATCAGCCGCAACTTCATCCTTCAGGAAAAGCCAAAGGCCCTCATAAACATCGTAGATGCCACAAATATCGAACGCAATCTGTACCTTACAATGCAGCTTCTCGAACTGAACATCCCGATGGTTGTTGCCCTCAACATGATGGACGAGGTTGCAGGAAACGGCGGCTCCATCGACATCAACCAGATGGAAGCCATGCTGGGAGTCCCAGTCGTTCCAATCTCAGCCTTCAAGAATCAGGGTGTAAACGAACTTGTAGATCACGCAATCCACGTTGCCCATTACCAGGAAAAACCTCTGCGTCAGGATTTCTGTGACGAAAATGACCACAACGGTGCCGTTCATCGCTGTCTTCACGCAGTCAGCCACCTGATTCAGGACCACGCAGAAAAAATCGGCATGCCAGTGCGCTTTGCCGCCAGCAAAATCGTCGAAGGCGACAAAATCACCGCCTTCCAGCTGGACCTGGACCAGAACGAACTGGAAGCCATCGAGCATCTTATCGTTCAGATGGAAAAAGAAAGCGGACTGGACCGCAGCGCCGCCATCGCCGACATGCGCTACAAGTTCATCTTCAAGGTTTGCGACGCCACAGTCACAAAACCTCGTGAAAGCAAAGAACGCCTCCGCTCCGAAAAAATCGACAAGCTTTTAACCGGAAAATGGACCGCAATTCCATCCTTTATCCTTATCATGGGTGCTATGTTCTTCCTTACATTTAATGTTATCGGTGCCTGGCTCCAGTCACTTCTGGAAAGCGGCATTCAAGGCCTAACAGATCTTGTAGACGGCATCCTCACAGCCTCAAACGTAAACAGCGCCATCCACAGCCTTGTAATCGACGGAATATTTTCGGGAGTCGGCTCAGTACTCAGCTTCCTTCCAATCATCATCGTACTCTTCTTCTTCCTTTCCATGCTGGAAGACTCCGGTTACATTGCCAGAGTCGCTTTCTTCATGGACAAGCTTTTGCGAAAGATTGGACTTTCCGGCCGCAGCATCGTTCCTTTGCTCATCGGCTTCGGCTGTACCGTACCGGCAGTCATGTCTACCCGCACCCTGCCATCAGAACGAGACCGCCGCATGACAATTCTGCTCACTCCATTCATGAGCTGCACCGCAAAACTGCCGATCTACGCCTTCTTTGTAGACGCATTTTTCCCAAAACACGGAGGATTCATCATGCTGGCCCTTTACGTTCTGGGAATCGCAGTAGGAATTCTTGCCGCCCTGCTTTACAAGATCACAATTTTTAAGGGTGAAGCCGTACCTTTCGTAATGGAGCTTCCAAACTACCGCCTTCCAGGGGCAAAAAACGTGGCACAGCTGTTGTGGGAAAAGGCAAAGGACTTCCTTACACGGGCATTCACAGTAATTTTCTTCGCCACAATCGCAGTCTGGTTCCTTCAGAGCTTTGACTTCCACCTGAACCTGGTAGAAGACTCAAAAGACAGCATACTGGCCATGATTTCCGGCTTTATCGCCCCTGTTTTCGCACCTCTGGGACTTGGCAGCTGGCAGATCTGTACTTCATTGATTTCGGGATTTATCGCAAAAGAGTCAGTTGTTTCAACAATGGAAATTCTCTTTGCAGGAAACATCGCTTCGGCCCTTACAACAAACGGAGCCCTTACTCTGATGACCTTCAGCCTGCTGTACACACCTTGTGTTGCGGCAATCAGCTCAGTAAAGCGAGAAATGGGTTGGAAATGGGCCACCGGTCTTGTTTTCTGGCAGTGTTCCGTTGCCTGGCTGGCAGCCCTGATTGTAAAAATGATTTTCTAGCTGGTGTCTAGCGGCGACGGCGGTCTTTTCCTGAAGTTCTGTAGAATTCCCGCTTGTCGTCATACATGCGCTTGTCGGCGATTGTCAAAAGTTCATGAAATGATTTGCCGGGAAATTCCGCCACAGAAGCATATCCCGCAGAAATAGAAAGCTCATTCACCAGAGTACCCTTCCAGTCCTTCTGAATGTCCTTCAGATTCTGCATCATATCCGCAAGCTCATCCGTAGACCCCTTCATGATACACATAAATTCATCGCCGCCAGTACGGTAGATTTTTCCCGCCATACCAAAAATGCAGGTAATACAGAAAGCAGTTCCTCGAATAAGCTCGTCTCCCGCCTCGTGTCCAATATCATCGTTTGCAGTTTTAAGACCATTCACGTCAAAAGCCACAACAATCAGGTCGTCAGACATGCCTTCAACTTCAATTGATTTGATGTCAGTTTCGTAAGCATTGCGGTTGTTAAGCTGAGTAAGTTCGTCTGTGCTGGACTTATGCAGCAGTTCAGCCATCTTGCGCTTTTCTGCGTCGATAACCTGAGTTGTAAAGGCAACTCGCTTAACGGAACCAAATTCATTTCGTTCAACAACAACAAATCTGGCACGGGTCCATCCCATGTGAAGTCCACGGAACTCAAAGGCAACAGACTTTTTGTCCTTAAGGCGTTCGTCCAGAGTATCAACATCTGCAAATTCCATCAGATTGTCACGGTCGTTCAAAGTACAGTTGTAATAAAGTGAGTCATGAAGCTGTTGTCTTCCGCTCAAATGGTTTCCAGTATAAGGGGTTACGTAAGAGCAGGAAGAAAATTCTTCGCACTCGTCAGTTTCAAGATCAAGAACGTGAACAGTAAGATAGATGCTGGCCATTGCCTTTAGCACATCCATCTTGCGGTTAATCTCTACGTTAAGCTTTTCAAGGCGGGATGAAGTGATGATGTGATGCAGGGTTCTTCCAAGACGAAGAAGGTTATCCTTTTCTTCCCGGGTCCATTTTCTTTTTTTATGGTAGTCGATAAAACCAACTGATCCGTCCAGTTCATTTTCCCGGAAACAGCCGTAATGCATCACTGACTTCATTTCGCTGATTTCGTTTACAGGAGTTGAAAAACAAAGCTTTTCTTCATCGTAATTATTTTTCCATTCCTCGTAGTCCTGTTCGCTCAAATCAAGGTCAATTCCGGAAATATTGTAGCGGGAATCAGAACAGGCTATATTCCTGTAAATGTAACTGTTATTGTCAGGATTTATTTCAATTACATACACAACGTCCAGTTCATACACGTAACGAAAAAGTTCAATGAGCCTCTGGATGTCGTTGTAATCGTAAACATCCTTATTCTGCTGAATCTCCGTAAAATTCCACAGAGCCTTGATGATTGTTTCTGATTTTGACTGAACACTATTTTCTGCATCAACGTCTGTATTAATATGCATCCCGTTTGGAAGGGTAAAAACCTGTTCAAACTTGCCGCCAAGAACTGCCGCAATCTGATTGATTTCTTCAACCGTCAATGTTTCCCGTTCCAGCTTCTTGCACAGGTTCTGGCGAGTCTGACCTATTCGTCGTGCAAGTTCCGACATGCTGACGCCCTGCCCTTTGCACAAAAATTTGATTATTTCAGATGTGTTCATTTGACCCCTCGAAAGAAAATTGTAAACCATATGATTGCAACTCGCAATGTTTTTCGACAAAATATTGTTATTATGTCAGAAGAACTTAATCCAAATCAGCCAAAAACTTCTTTCAAGGGAGTTCTGATCCTTTTGCTCACAGCCCTAATCTGGGGAGCATCATTTGTATCGCAGAGTGTGGGCGCCGAATCCGTACAGCCCTTCACATTCATGGGAACCCGCACCCTTATGGGCGCCCTTGTTCTTGTACCATTCATCGCAATCACAAAACGAAAGGTTGACCTTAAGACAATCCGTAACGGTGCAATCATGGGAATTTTCCTCTGCATCGCAACAAACCTCCAGCAGTTCGCCTTCAACTATTCCACAGCAGGAAAAATCGCCTTCTGTACGGCAACCTATATGTTTCTCATTCCTGTAGCCGGCCTTTTCTTCAGAAAAAAGGAACCGCTCATCACCTGGCTCTGTGTACTTCTTGGATTCGCCGGCCTTTACTTCCTTTGTTTCCAGGGCGGCGACAGCTTCTCCGTTAATCGTGGCGACATCCTTGCCTTGATCTGTGCAATCTTCTTCACCTGCCAGATTCTCTGCATCGAAAAATTCACACGGGAATGTGACGGAATCGTCCTAAGCTGCGCACAGTTCTTCACCGCCGGCATCATCACTTCAATTCTTATGTTGATTTTTGAAAAACCTGAATGGCACGCCATCAAGTCTGCGGGAGGAGCATTGCTCTACTCCGGACTTTTAAGCTGTGGTGTAGCATATACACTTCAGGTGGTAGGACAGAAATATTGTGAAGCCACAATCGCCTCACTCATCATGTGTATGGAATCGGTGTTCGCAGTTATCTCTTCTGCAATCATCCTTAAAGAAAAGCTTACAGGCCGGGAAATCGCCGGCTGCTGCATCATGTTCACAGCAATCGTGATTTCCCAGCTTTATCCAACAATTAAAGCAAAGCGCCAGTCATAAACTGACGGTTCACCTTCTTTGCCGCAACCACAGAATTCATCATGCGGTTCATGTTTTCAGAAGTTTCTCCGGACTGCTCAAGCTGTTCCAGAGCGGCTTCTGTATTCTGAATGTATTCAGGAAGCAAAATCTCGCTGAAATACTTCTTTTCAACAGGATTAAGACCAGCGTAGAACTTTTCCATGCTCTTGATGTCAGAAAAATCCACCTTAAGACCGGCAAGCTGTTCCTGAACCGAATCAAAGATCACCTTGTGTTCGGAATTTCTAGCCAGACCGTCTGCGATCATGTCTGTAAGAAGGTCCTGGTAAGAATAGTTTGGATCCAGCTGGCAGAAAATAGCCGCAACATCATTAAAAAGATTTACAAGGCTTTCGTAGAAGTTAAAAGTCTCGTCATCAACCTTTTCGTTGCCGTTCACAGTCTGGCCAACAATGTCGATGTATGAACCAATTCCAGAAAGCAGGCAGGCCAAAGAATCGTCAGAAATAGCTTCAAACATGCTGATGATGTTCTGAACTGGATCTTCGCAGGCCTTCCACTTGCCGCCCTTAACAACCTTTTCAAATTCCGCAAAGGCTTCGTTGTACTGAGCCTTCATTTCCTGAACATCCTTGTCCTCTGGATATTCCTTTGCAGTGTCAGAAATAACGTGACTGTAGTCCATCAACGAAGTCAAAAGAACCTCGATAGGAGTCTCAGGATATTTTTCCATATTTTTACCTCGCATAAAAAAAGCTGCCTCTAAACGAAGCAGCTTTCGGCTATTTGATTAAACTAGAATTTGTTTTCAGCCTTACGTCTCTTGTTCAAAAGTTTGCGTTCAAGAGAAGTTTTCTTCTGGTGAAGGATAGCAGAAGGCTTTTCGAAATAGCGACGGTCTTTGAATTCTTTTACAATACCTTCCCGTTCAACCATACGCTTAAAGCGTTTAATAGCGCGTTCAAGATTTTCTGAATCTTCAACGATGATAGTTGCTGCCATAAAAATGTCACCTCCTTACCTCGGAAAACCGTAAGTTTTAATATTATATTGATTTTGCAACCCCGTTTCAACCGGGCAATTTTAATGCAAATATAATGATTTTTAATGAAAAAAATTCTCATAACAAATTGTTTTTATTGCTTTTTTTTCTAAAAAAAACTAAGGTTTGCAAAAGTTTGAAAAAAAGGAGCAAAACTATGAAAAAAATGATAAAGAATGCAGTTCTTTCAATGACTGCACTTATTTTTGGTGCTTCTGCTTTCGCAGAAGTAACTTTCAACGCTTACAATAAAATCTCTACTGATACAGTTGTCATCAGCCACGACGATTCAGAAGACGAGGATGACAATTACTTCCCTGGTTTCAAGAACCGCGTATTCGCAGAAGTAACTTCTGACAAAGTTGACGCAATGATCAAGGCAGACATTAACATCACTCGTTTTGAAGATAAAGATGAAGATGGCGACACAGTTTATTCCTGGGGCATTGCCTGGGATGACATCATCAAGGACTGGTACGTAGAAATCCGTCCAGTTCAGTTCATCACACTTGGCTTCCACGACAACATTTTCCCAACAGCCGCAAATCTTCCAATCTACGATGACGACCTTTTGACAGGTAACATCGGTTCAGACGGCTTTACATTCGTTGCTCGCCCAACATGGGATGGCGGATACCTTCGCCTTGCTGCAACACTTCCATTCTCTGCAGACAACTACAACTACTTCTACTCAAAGAAATACACAAACGAAGATGGCGAAGAAGTAGAAGCTAAGACATTTGACTTTGGTCTTGGTGCAATCCTTAACCTTGATCTCTTTGAACTTGGCGTAACTTTCCAGGATATCATCGACAACGATGAAAGAGTGATCGGTGTTTACGCAACATTCCCAAAACTCTTCAACCTTTCAGAAGCCTCAACTTTAAGCGCAGGTTACGCTCACTCAGAAACTGCAGCCGGAGTTGCTGACCTTACAGAATTCGGCGGAATCCTCGGAAACAACATCATAAACGCTGTTTACACTTACGAAGGTGAAAACTCATCCCTTACAGCAGAATTTTTGACAAACTGCAAGGAAGACGACACATTTGCAGATGCTGACACAGAAACTCTCTGCCCATGGGATATCTACGCTGCAGCAAGCTTCTCATTCAACCTTACAGAAAAGCTTGGACTTACTTTCACAGGAAAGACACTCTTTGACCTCTCAACAGAAGAAGACCAGGGTGGAGTTGCAAAACCTGTAGTTGCAGGTGCCGCAACAGCAAGCCTCCAGCTTACAGAACACTCACTTTTCGAAGCAGAAGTTGATATCGACGGCTGTGACGGAAGCTATGTTGTAAAATTCCCAATCTCTTGGAAGTACACATTCTAAACTGACCTTCAAATCCATTCTTGCTCCAGGTCGAATTTTCGGTCTGGGGTATTTTTTTGCCCTACAAATAATAACCAAAAATAATTTGAAAAATAACAAATTCATCATAAAATAGTAGAACAGGACCAAGAAGATAAATGAAGTTTTTAAATTTCGATTTTGACATCTGCGCAATCCTCATCTATATCATTGTTCTGAATTCGTATTTTCAGATCAAACGAGTAAATAATCTTCAGAATAAATTCTTCCTGGGAATGGTATGCTTTGGGCTTTTAACCTCAATAATGGACATTGTTTCTGCCTTGCTGATCAATCAGTCTAGTCCATGGCTTCCTGTAGTTGCTTCCAGCACAGTCTTTTTTCTTGCAGGAGCATTCTGTACCTTCTGTCTCATGCTCTACATCCTTTCCATGATGGAATCAGCCAACGACATGAGCCTTTTGAACAAAATTGGTCTTGCAATTCCTATCTTCATAATTGTGTTGCTTACTGCAATCAACCCACTTACAGGCTGGGTTTTTGATTACACATTGGGCTTTGAAGAAGAAAAAATCGTCAGAAATTTCAGTTTTGGACCTTTGTTCATTCTGATCAACATTTTTAACAATTTTTACTTCTTTGGAACCATAATCTACGTAATCGTTCACAGAAAGATCTTCAATTCTAGTTTTAGAGCCGTTACTTATGCAGTTTGTGGCATAAACCTGGCTAGCGAAATCGTTCAACTTTTCTGCGGAAACTTCTTTATTCTTGCTTTGGCATTTTCTATCACTACACTTTTGATTTTCCATTCGATTGAACGCTACGGACTTGTCGTTAATCCTGTTACCGGTGTTGCAAAACGAGAATTCCTTGATTCAGTTTTTAACAAGAAGCTTCACAACAAGCATCCTTTCCAGCTCATGCTGATCAGAATGGTAGATTACGACCACAACTCGGTTAATTACGGCTTTGAAACAATGGAAAAACTTTTCACAGAATACGAAAAGCTTTTCGTTTCATACACAGGAATCGGAAATTCTTTCAAGCTGAGCAACAACTGTTACGCCCTTCTCTTTAACGCAAAGGCTGGCTATCAGGGACTCCAGGAAATGATTTACGAGGACCTTAAAAAGCCTTCAATCATCAACAACATCGAAATCCTCTGTGAGTTCTACGTAACAACTTTGGCCTATCCAGAACATTTTGAAAAAAAAGAAGCCCTTCTTGGCTGTATTCAGTATTTTGACAAGATGAATTCCACTCATTTTGGCATTATTCCGTTCAAGGAACTTCAGGTGAACGACTCTGTTCGCGAAAAACAGATTGAAGTTGCCATCGAAAATGGTCTTCGGGACGGAAACTTCCAGGTTTTCTACCAGCCAATCTGTACAGCAAAAGAAAAGAAGTTTGTAAGCGCCGAAGCTCTCCTTCGACTTTACGATTCAGAACTTGGCTACATTTCTCCAGAAGAATTCATTCCAATCTCAGAAAAGAACGGTTCCATCATTAAGGTTGGTAACCTCGTACTTGAATCTGTGTGCCGCTTTATCCGCAACAACAACATGGAAGAGTTGGGACTGGAATACATCGAAATGAACCTTTCAACTGTTCAGGTTCTGCAGCGAAATTTCATCGAAATCATCGACGAAATCACAGGAATTTATCAGGTTCCAAGCAAATATCTGTGCTTCGAAATTACAGAAACCGCTTCTAACATGGCTCCTGCCATCTTTACCGAAAACCTTAGACTTTTGAACAAAAGAGGTTACATTCTAGCCCTTGATGACTTTGGAACCGGCTACGGAAACCTTCAGCGTATGGTTAATTCTGACTTCCACATCATCAAATTCGACAAACAGATGACTCAGCAGCTTTCAAGTGGTGATCAGCTTAAGAAAGTCTACAAAACCCTACAGGCTATGATCCATACAATGGGCTCAAAAGTTGTTTCTGAAGGTGTAGAAACACAGGAACAGTACGAATTTATCCGCGATGCCGGTAGTACTTACATCCAGGGCTTTTACTTCTCTAAACCTCTCCCAGAACAGGACTTTATCCAGTTCCTTCTAGAAAAAAAATCTTCAAATTAATTGAAATTCTAAATTTAAATGCTAAATTTGAATTCATAAAAAGAACGTCATGCTGAATTTATTTCAGTATCCCATTATAGGTACCCCATGAAAAACATTATTGAAGAGACTTTATTCGCTAACATCAAGGACAATAACAATTTTTTTGTCTTTCCAACCCAGACTGCTGCTGATTTATGGGCAGACAGAACTATTACCGCAGGCCCTGTTTCCGCCGTTGCAATGGAACGTTTTATGGCCTGGGATGACTTTAAAAGCAAATCCATAAAAAGCAAGCAGCAGGACAAAGAATCTGTTCCTTCTGTAATGCGAGAAATTTTTGCTACAGTTTGTATCGGACAGAACGCAGAAAAACCTTTTCTGAACAGCCTCGTCGTTCCAGAATACGCAAAAAGCGCCGACGGTTTTACAAGCTGGATCGCATTTCTTCTTCCAGGGCTTTCTCTTTGGAAAAACCGCTTTACTGCCGCAGGAATCGCTCCAGATGCGGAAGACAAGGATCTTCTGGAACTGTACAAGCGTTATTCAGACTTCCTTAAACAGTTCAATCTTTTTGACCCAGCCTGGGAAACACCTCCTTTTGAAGCTGACGGTCGACATTACTTCATATTTTTCCCAGAAATCCTTTCGGACTACCTGGAATACAAGGAAATTCTTACTTCCTCACCTGCAGACATTACTGTAATCAACATTCCTCATGAAATTCTTTCTAAGGAACCTGCAGAAGTAAGCTTTTTCAGTAACTCCCGGGTGGAAATCAAAAGTGTGGCCCTGTATCTCAGAAAGCTTCACGATGAAAAAAATATTTCCTGGGACGAAATCGCCCTCAGCGTGCCCGACATGGACACCTACGGTCCATATCTTGAACGGGAACTGGAACTTTTCCAGATTCCTTACGTCTCTCGAAACGCAAAACCTCTTTCTTCAAACGGCGCAGGTAACTTTTTTGCCCAGCTGATGGACTGTGTAAACCAGAACTTCAGTTTTGAATCGGTAAAGAACCTGCTTTTGAACGATTCCCTGCCATGGAAGTCCCCGGAAGCGTGCCGTCAGCTCATTGAATTCGGTCAGAACAACAACTGTATCACCAGCTACGTTTACGGAAACAAGCAGGTAGACGTATGGGAAGAATCTTTCAGAGAATCCCGTGGCGAAGAACTGGCAAACACTTTCTATACAAAGCTTAAATATCACGGAACAGCCCTGGTAAAGGCAAATTCTTTCCATGAATTACGTGAACTTTACTTCAAGTTCCGCGGCGAGTTCTTTGACATGGAAAAATGTTCAGAAAAGGCAGACCGCATCCTTAGCCGCTGTATTTCCGAACTTGCAGCCCTTATTGATATAGAAGAAAAGTTCGGACTTAACAAAAAAGACGGCAATCTAAACCTTAAAAATTGCTACAGTTTCTATACGCAGGTTCTGGACGGGGTGAACTACCTTGAACAGACAAAAAAGACAGGTGTAGCCCTGCTTCCATACAAGCTTTCCGCAACAGCACCTTATTCAGCTCAGGTTGTGGTTGATTCCAGCCAGCAGGGACTTTCCGTAATCTACAAGGAGCTCAGTTTCCTTAGAGAAGACAAGCGCAAGGCACTTTTTGGCAACGCCGAAGATCCAAACGTGACAGAACTGTTTATCAAGCTTTACCAGATGAATTCCACCAGCGGAAATTTCTACTTTTCTGCCGCAAACAAGACTTTTGAAGGATATGCTCAGGCATCCAGCTATATTACAGAAGTGAACTATGCCAAGGGGGATAAGAAATGCGACCTTTTTGAAAAGGACTTCTTCGCCCAGGAAAAGGCATGGTTTGCCGAGCATTCCCAGGACTTCCCTAAACAGACTGCAAAAACTGTTGTACAAGGCTTTAACTTCTGGAAAGAATCTCAGAAAAAAGAGGCCACAGAAGATTCAAAATCATTACAGTTCATAGCTGAAAAGATTGACGGCTCCAAATATTTTGAAAATGGAAAGCTTAAGATTTCCGCAACAAGCCTACGAAACTTCCTGAACTGTCCACGAGAATGGCTTATGTCCCGCTTCTGCAACCTTAACGAACAGAACAACGAGGCAGAACTTTTTGACCATCAGGCTATCGGTCTTTTGTACCATAAATTCTTCGAGATTTTCTTCGGAACCCTAAAGCAGAAGGATCTTCCTATCCACACAACTCCAGACGGAATGGAAGCAGAGTACCAGAAAATCTACGACGAAAGTCTTGAACGGGCAATGCTGGAAGAAAAGAACACCTTCCTTGCAAAAGAACTGCTTAAGGCCACCAGCGAGAAGTTCAAGGAAGACCTTAAGGTGTCTGTAGAAAGCTTCATGAACATCTTTGAAGGCTGCAAGGTTCTGGACACAGAACGGGAATTCAAATTTGAACCAGAAGGCCAGGATTTTGTCTGTACCGGTATAATTGACTGTCTTTTACAGGAAGCCCAGGGCGGCGCAAAGATCCTGGTAGATTTCAAGAGCTTTAGTTCTGCCATTCCCGAAAGATTCTATGCGTCTCCAGACCTTCCTCTTTCAACTCCAATCCAGGAACAGGAACTTCCGGACTTCCAGATTCCGATGTACCTGTACCTCATGAAAAATCAGAAGTCGCCAATCGTGGTAGAAAACAGCTGTTTCTTCCAGGTTTCAAAGGGAGAAATCGCATACGTAATGGGAGAAGAGCTTTTTAGTCGTTACAAGGCCCAATATCCTTCAAAGCGTACAAAACAGGTTTCTGATTCTGACTTCATTCCAACAATGGACCTGTTCCAGAAAGGTCTGGAATATTTCAATCAGCAGATCAAGGCGAAGGATTTTAGCGTGAACAGCTTTAACCAGAATTTCGATACCTGCAACGGCTGTAGCAACCGTGCAATCTGTAGAAGAACCTTCAACATCAGCAGACAGGACTAAGGATTAGAATTATGGCAAAGAAAATAGACAAATATCAGAAAGCAGCCATCGACGTTGACATCAATGCTGTTGTAAGCGCCGGTGCGGGTTCAGGAAAGACAACAGTTCTTTCAGAAAGATTTTCTCATCTTGTAATTGAAAAAGGCTACACAGTTGATCAGATCCTTACTCTGACCTTCACAAAGGAAGCCACAGTTGAAATGTCTTCCCGCATTTACGGTGCCCTCAGAGACCACAACTCTCCGGAAGCGGCAAACTTTTATAAGGCAAACATCAAGACAATCGACAGTTACTGTAACAGCGTGGCAAAAATCGGTGCCCATCTTTACGGAGTAAGCCCGGATTTTGCCCAGAGCGACGACATCGAGTCTAAGATCAATTCAATGGCACTGCCCTTCATCCTTGAACACAGGGACAACCAGGCCATAAAGACTTTCGTAGACACAAAAAACTACGAAGAAAAGGCCTACGAGATTTTTGTAAGCCCAATTCTCGAGAATTCAACTGTTTCTGAACCAATCGACTTTAAGAAAGCCTTCAAGGTTCAGTCAGAAATCATCATCAAGGCCTGGAAAGAAAACTATCGTCTTGGGGTCAAGATAAATTCTGCCCTGAGCAACGCAATCCAGAGCTTTGAAGGAAACAAAAGTTCCGCAACCTTCTCAAAATTAGCAGAAACTTTCCAGAACCTTGAGCTTCCTGCGGAACATGACCTTACTTACGAAGAAATCCTTAGCGGCGAAGCAACTGTCCTTCTTGCCACCTGCGACTACTTCAATCAGCTTGCCGGAATCCGTAAACCTTCTGGCAACGGCACAGACGAAATCAAGGAAGTTTTAGACGAAATCAGAAACATTTCCGGCGTCCTTGAATCCATCGTGAACTTTGTTACAAGCAGCAAGACCGCCCAGGAACTCATCAAGCTTCTGGAACAATTCCAGCAAATGGTGAACGACTACAAACGCAGGACCGGCCAGCTTACCTTCAAGGACATCGCTTCCCTTGCGACCTGTACTTTGAGGGACTACCCTGAACTTCGTCAAATCGAGAAGGAAAAGTACAAGGCCATCATGATCGACGAATTCCAGGACAACAACAGCGAGCAGAGAGACCTTCTCTTTATGCTTTCTGAACGCCTTGACCGCCACGAAAAGGGCATTCCACAGGTTCAGGACCTTTGTCCGGACAAGCTTTTCTTTGTAGGCGACGAAAAACAGTCAATCTACCGCTTTAGAGGTGCCGACGTTTCCGTATTCCGGGGTCTTTCAAAGGACTTTGAGAAGGGAAACCTTAGCATGACCACAAACTATCGTTCAGAGCCTGCCCTTATCGCCTGCTTTAACACGATTTTCGGCGGCTACGAATATCCTCCTGCAAAGGGCGACAATCAGATAGTCCACACCTCCGTTTTCTACAACGAAAAGCAGGAAAAATCTCTTGGTGCAGAAAACATCGAGATCCCAGACTTTGAGGCTGTTTACCACGAGGTAACCATGCCGGAAGATACCCAGAAAAATCTTTCTGCCATGAGCAAGGATGAACTGCAAGAAACCTTCCAGCCTCACATCCACATTGCCCTTTACGACAAGGATCAGAAAGCGGAACACGACCAGCTGGTGGAAGAAGAAGCGGAGGCCTACTGGGTTGCCGAAAAGATCAACCAGCTTATCGAAAGTGGAAAATACAAGGCCGAAGACATGGCCATTCTGTTCAGGGACTATAAATTCCAGGCCCTTTACGAAAGAGCTCTCCTAAGCCACGGCATTCCTTACAATACAGCCGCTGTTTCGGGCTTTTTCGCCGACGGTCCTGTAAACGACATCTTTGCCTTCCTGAGACTCTGCGTATACCCAAAGGACACAATGCCTTACGCCCAGCTTTTGAAGGGCCCTTTGATGAACCTTTCAAATGCCGAAACTCAGGCAATCCTTTGCCAGAACGCTCCGGTTTTCCAGGCAGACACTACCCTTCTCTCTCAGGACAGCCAGCGCCGCTATCAGCATCTTAAGGACGCTTTCCAGCAGCTTGTTCAGACCGTCAAGGAAGGTTCCATCACAAAAGCCGTAACAATGCTGTGGTACAGCCTTGGCTATCGCTACGAAACCATGTGGAACCAGACCGTAGAGCTTTACGGAAAGATGTACGACCTGATTTTTGAGCTCTGTCGTCAGGCAGAACAGGAAAACCAGAGCCTTTCACAGTTTGTAGACTCAATGAACACATACCAGGATCAGGCTGCCCGTCTTGAAGGATTGAACATTCCTATGGAACAGGTAAATGGCGTTCACATCATGACAATCCACAAGAGTAAGGGCCTTGAGTTCCCTGTTGTGTTCCTGTGCGGTACCCAGAAGCTTGGACGAAACGACACAAATGCTGAACCGACCTACTGCAGCAAGGAATACGGTCTTAGCGTGAACACTCCTGGTAAAACAAACTACTTCTATTCCCTTGTAAAGGAAAAGAACGCAAAGATGGCCTCTGCGGAGCTTAGACGACTTACCTACGTTGCCCTTACCCGTGCCAAAAGCCAGCTTTACATCACAAACGCCAAATACAGCAAGACAGATGAAGCAGAAGGCAAATATTCTCCAAACGGTTCAAGCAACCCTAGAACCATCTGGAACATTCTGGAGCCGGTTGTAAACCATTATCTGGATGCAGAACCTTCTGAAATCGCCCAGATGCCGTTTGATGTTGAAGAAATCACTCCTCAGAATCGCAATTTTGATTCAGACAAGAAAGTTAGAAGAAACAAAGCCGAAGAAAAGCTAAAGCTCATCGATTCCATCGAAGAATCAAAGCTTTTTGAAAAAGCTGAAGTTCTTGAACCTGATGTTCCTGAGTCAAAATACGTTCAGCCAAGCCAGCTCCACGGTTCTGATGACGAGACAGCAAAGGACGGAAAAATTACTACAGTTTCTATCGGATGTCCGTTCCCAGAAATCACAGACATCGTGAACAGACACCACGAAAAGTTCGACTTTACGAACTTCGGTACAATCGCCCACGCCTACATGGAAGCCCTCATCAACGAAGAAGACGTTAAGATCAGCGCAAAAGACCTTGCAGGCCTGGATGATGACAAGAAAGCTGTTGAAACCATCCATAATGTTTGCACCCAGATGCAGGAAACTTTCAAGAAGTCCGAACTTGGAAAGGCTGCAATCGGTTCTCAGTGGCATAAAGCCGAATATGAATTCCGTAGTCGCGTTAAGAGCAAGATTGTTAAGGGAATCATTGACCTTTTGTTCGTAGATTCTGATAAAAATTGCACTATCGTCGACTTTAAGACAAATCAGGAAGTGATTCCTGAACTGTACTACAAACAGCTTGCCTGTTACCGTCATGCGGTGGCTTCAATGATGAATATTGAAGATCCAAAGAGCATAAGATGTGTGCTTTACTACCTTAGACACGGTAAAACAGAGGATATTTCAACAAATTGTGACGAAATCGACCTGGAAAAGGCGGTTTTGGAAATACAGTAGAAATATTGCTACAGTTTATATCGGATTGATGAAAAATCACTACAGTTTGTATCGCTGTGGTGATTTTTTTTGCTTTGAAAGTAACACAATAACTTTTTGTTATAAATGATAAGAAAACTCTAAGAAATGTTGAGCCTTGCCGAAAATAGGATTATATTATTTATAGAGTTTAATAATAATAATGTGTTATTCGGAGGGAATTAAAAAATGCTAGAATTTATCAAACTTTGTGAAGCTCGTGCAGAGGTGTTCGGTCAGTACCAGAAATACCTTGCCTACAGCAAAAGAGCCAACACAAGAGTTTCAGCAGGTTTCATTGCGAAGCTCAACGAACTTGCACTTCGCGTTAAGCAGCTGGATCAGCAGATTATAATCAAGAAATATTCAATCTAAGAATAAATAAAAAGATCCCGAAACAGGTCACCGTCATCCCGAACTCGTTTCGGGATTTTTTTTTAGATGCTGAAACAAAATCAGCATGACAATTTTGACAATTTTTTCCACCAACTTCCCTACCCTCTCAGACGCTTAAAACGGGCCTTTTTAGGGGGGTATGAATTCAAATGAATAATTTGTCGACTGAATTCAAAAGTCTTCTCAGAATGAATTCTAGGCCCATCTTTGAATTTCCAAAATTTTGTTAAACTTGTACAACTTGTTACACATTATATTTTGTATAACAAGTTTGTTTTGTTTATCTAGTCATACAAGATAAACAATAATTAATGTTAAATTTGTTTAACTTGTCGTACAATTTAACTTGATTAACACAAACTTCCATGCTAAATTCGGTTTTAGGGTGGAAAACAAAAAATGAAAACAATCACATTCGCATTGCAGAAAGGCGGTACGGGAAAAACCAGCGTTTCTGTTTCGGTTGCCACAGAACTGGCAAAAACTTCAAAAGTATGTCTTATTGACGCGGACCCTCAGGGCAACGCTTCAGCCTGGTACAACCAGGAACTTACAGCGGAACTCTCTGACGTCCTTACAGGCAAAGCCACAATCGGCGACGCCCTTGTTTCAACAGGCATCAAAAATCTTTACATGATTCCAACAGCCGGTATCGGCGGCGGACTCAACGCTTATCAGAAAACAGAAGCTCCTGGAAAGCCAGAAGCCCTTCTTGATATCACAGACGAACTTGCCAAGGCATTCGACTACTGTATCATCGATACTTCACCACATTTTGGTCCTTTGGAAGAAAGCTGCTTCATTGCCAGCGATTCTGTCATCCCGGTTATGATGATTGACCGATTCTCTTTCGACGGACTTGAAATCTTCATGACAAACCTTAACGAGCTTAAGACCCGCTACAAGAGAACCTGCAAATCTGCATCAATCCAGCGCCTTGTTTTGAACACAAAAGACAACCGTCTTTCAATTCAGAACGGAAAACTTGAAGCTTTGAGCAAAACTTTGCCTAAAGACATCCAGATGCTGGTAATTCCTGTTGACCAGGCCTTCAAGAAGGCCCAGGACATCCACGAACCAATCGACAACGTTGGCGCAAAACAGGAAACATTGGCCGCTATCGCAGCAATCGCAGACTCAATCAGAAAGGAAAAATAAGTCATGGCTACAAAAAAGATTCAGAGAGACGCATCTGCCCAGGATCTGGACCAGATGAAGAACCTTTTTGGAGGTTCTACTGTTCGACAAGTCATACAAGATGAACAAGTTGAACAGAAAATTACTACAGTTTCTAACGAAAAACCTGTTGCTCCGATACAAACTGTAGCAATTTCTTCTAATAACACTACAAGCAATACATCAAACGTTATCGCAGATGACCGCAAGGAAGTGTCTGACACAACCGTAGGCATCAGAATGACACAGAAAAAGAAGCGTGAGCTCAAGGCTTATTTCATCCAGAAGGGAATGACCCTCTCGGAAGGTGTTATGGCTGCCTATGAACTCATGAAAGACATGGAAAAAGCCAACCAGATTTCCTTTGTTGACGGTCAGGTGCTGAAAAACTAGCGAAATTCGCGAAATTTCAAGGGAATTTGGGGTAGGGACACATAATTAATCAATTTTTGTTAATACCCCCCAAATTTGGCCCATTTTCAGCGTCTCAGGACGTTTTCAGAGAGGTTTTTATGGCTAAAAATTCAAAAAATAACGGAAAAAAGGACTGGGAGAACCTTCTGGCGTTCACAGAAGAGGAATCTGTTCAGGAATACAGAAGCTTCATGCCAAGCCCTTTCATTGCGGCAGCACTTCCTTTGCGTGACGTAAAGAAAAACGTGTTTGTCCGCAAATACAACAACATCACACTCAGACTTACCGGCGGTATCAAGGTGCCTTTCGGTAAGTACGGCCGTCTTTTGCTCACAATTCTTACAACTCATGCTGTTCTTGCAAATAAAGACAATGACGACGGCTGTGAAATCAACTACAAGTCCATCAAGCAGCTTCTGGACGAGCTTCAGCTTCCAAGTTCCCGCGGAAACGACGTAAAGGAACAGCTGGAATGTTTTGCCCAGTCATCTTTCATCTTTGAGGAACACCGCATGGTTGTGACACAGAAGTCACTTTTCAAGGAACTGCTGGATGACGGAGAGGATCTTAGCGGAGAAGTGAAGGCTACAAAGCATTCTACAGGCAATATTCCTTTCATGAAGAGCCTGCAGTACCTTGAACTTGAAGAAAAGAACGGCGACAAGAAGAATCTTGCCTTCAACGTTCATCTTTCAAAGGATTTCGTAAAGTTTTCACAGGACCACTCGGTTCCGATCAACTACACAGCTTACAAGAACATTACCAGTGCTGTTGGAAAGGATCTTTATGCCTGGTTCGTATACCGCAACAACGGTCTTACAGAACCTCTGTTCATCTCGAAGGAGGCTCTTGTAAATCAGTTCATGCCTGTTTCTGAAACTTCAACAAACGTTAAGGATCAGATTCGTGTAAACTTTGACTACATTAAAGGTCAGATCGACATCATCAAGGAAAAGTATTATCCGGAGCTTAAGGTTTCTTACGACTCTGACAATCTTGGTATTACGCTTTTCAAGAGTAAGCCTCAGATTGAGAGCAATGATACTCATTACATTCTTGTAACGACTGACATTTAAGCTTGAAAGGGAGGTAAGAGCGTGAGTTTTCCACAGTATAAACGCTCTTACTATTTGCCCTTTTAAATTTATTTGTTTAACTATTTGAATATCATAGTAGATATTTAGAAACTGTAGCGATTTCCGATACAAACTGTTGTGAATAACTTTTGAAAATCGCGTCTAATTCCTTATGTTGCCTAGAAATACGCCATTCGTATATAAACTGTAGCAAAAAAATGGGTTATCCACAGGCAAATGTGCATAAGGTGATATAAAGTGTAGCGATTCTAGGCGGTTTTTAACCAGTTTTTCAACAAAAAAAGGGCTTTTTCCAGGCATTTTAGGGCAGGGAAGGAGCTTTTTTTATTTCCAGATCAGCTTTTTATTCAAAAAATAACCAAAAAACATCATTTTCCGATACAAACTGTAGTAATTTTTTATTGTAGGGCAGCAAATCCGATATAAACTGTAGCGATTTTTGACCCTGGCGATACAAACTGTAGTAATTTTCCCGATATAAAGTGTAGCAATTTCCTCAAAATTTGAATTCGTATGAATTTTTATACAAATTTGTGTGAATTTTCGTAAATTCGCTTAACTCAGGCAAATTCCGATACAAACTGTAGCAATTTTTAGGAGAAACAGGGCGTTTTGATAGACAGAATTCACCAAATTCCGATGAATTCCGTCTACACCGATATAAACTGTAGTGATTTTAACCTGGAAAGCGGCTGAATTCACTTGCGATACAAACTGTAGCAATTTTTGTGCTGAAAACAGCCCTTGGTAGACAGAATTCGCCGCCGATATAAACTGTAGCAATTTACTTTAAGGCAAAAAAAAATCGCCACTAGGTGGCGATATAAAGTGTAGTGATTTAAAAACCAGTCATGCTGAACTTGATTCAGTTTGATTTCTTAAATGCATCACAGTAATTTTCGAGTTTCTTAAAATCTAATGTAATATCTAAAAGTTTTAGTTTTCCAGAATCTTTGCTCCGATTAATATCTGTTTTCGCTTTGTACAGACTTAAAGCTTTTTTTTCTATCTTGGCTTGATTACTACGAACAAAATACAATTCGTTCAGTACAATCATTTTATATCGTAAATCACCTTCATCATTCAAATCGTAGGCTATGACTTCAGACTCTGGTACTGGAATCATATTATTAAAACGAAGAGTTCCGTATAATTTTTGATCATGTCGAATATAAATAGTCAAAAGATTATCAGGTCGTATGTTCCCTGTTTTTATATCGTAATCTTTTGATTTTGGAGAAGACAATGGGATAAAATATTTATGACCATTTATTTCTTGTATAAGACCCAAATATTTTCGATGATATGTTCTTTCGATCTGTTCTTTATTTAACATAACTTTTGGTTCTAATTTATGAAGATAATCAATGTATTCATCAGAAATTATACTAAATTTATATTCCATAACTATTCCTCAAAAAAAAAGACGACTACTAGAGTCGTCTTGTTAAGTTCTCCTGTTAGGGTCGGAGCTTACCCAATTTAAGTTCTCCAGTCAGAGCCGGAGCTTGCTCAATTTAAGTTTTCCAGTCAGGGTCGGAACTTACCCACAAAAAAAAATATAACATCAGAAAGTTCTAAAGTCAATTATTTCTTGAAATTAGCTATTTTGTCTTCCAGTTCTTTCAGCTCGATTTCGGCGATGGTTTTGTCGGCTGAGAATTTTGTTTCTTCTTCGTAGTTGCGGGCGTAGCTGATTTTTTTGTAAAGTTCCGGGATGAGTTCTTCCAGGTAAGCTTTGCGCTTTTTCATTTCGGCAAGAGCTTTTGGAGGGCGGCCGCCTTTTTTTCCGTTTTCGCGGCTGGCTGCTACTTTTACGCGGCTTGTGGATTTGCCGTTGTTTTCGTACAGCATTTTGTACCAGCTGATTACTGTCTTAAGCTGGGTGCCAAATTCAAACTGAAGGTCGTCCAGTTCCTTGTCTGGATGTTCCTGTGAATATTCACGGAGTTTTTTCTGAATTTCTTCCAGTTCTGAAAGGCTTTTTTTGATGATTTCTGTTTTTCTTGACATGGCGTAAATATAACCCAACCCCTTAGGTTTTTCAAGAGATAATTTTCTTCATTCTTTAACATGGGTGTATAATTAGATCAGGAGCACGCCGATGAAAAAAAATGCATTTTTAGTTCAGGCCCTTGATGCAGATTAATTCAGTTATATGGTAGAAGGTGCAAAAGCCTGCGTGATCTGTTTGTATGATAGTCCTGTTCCATTTGTAAACGGAGAAGAATTCAAGGTTCCGGAAACTGCTACGGTGCTTTTAGCCTACGATGAACTGGTTGTTGTCTTTGTTTTTAAGATTGAGGATTATTCAGAAATAGTAAAATAAAGGGTGCGGTCCTTGAAGTAAGTTGATAATGTGAGGTGGATTCCTGTTTTTGTTGTGGCGATTGGATTTCCGTATGTTTCTGGAGTGTATTCGCTTAATTCAATGTTTGTTGTGCTGTTGGTCTTACCGTTTTCTGAAATTGTGGCAGCGGCAATATCGTAAGTGTGGCGGTAATTTTCTTTTTTTGAAAGCATCAAGCCGATGGAGAAGTCTACGTCTTCTGTTAATGTATTGATTACAACAACGCTGTAAGGCTCATAGTTTTGGATTGTGGCTTTTGAATAGCCTGTACGGATTGTTACTGGAGATGCGCTGTTAACGACTTTTAAGTCTGGGCTGCTGTATTCTTTTGTTTTAAGGCTTTCTCCGCTGGCGAGCTTATGATGAGATCCGTTGATAGTGAATTCAACTTCGCAACTGGCAATGTTTTCTACCTTATAATCAATCATGAAGGCTTCTTCACAACCTGTAAACAAGAGTCCGAAAAACATTAAAACTGCAAATCCAAAGATTCTTCTCATCATTTACCTCTTGCTCTTATTCTAGCGATAAGTGGAAAAAATGTTAATCTTGAATGAGGTGGACTTATCTTGTCTTGCCGTACATGTTGCCAAAGAGAAGAATAGACATGCAACAAATAATTTCGATAGTTTTTTTAAATCTGAATCCAAAATAAGTTTTGCAAGGCCAAGTTCTTAAATAATAACAAAATATATGACGTAAATCTATCTATTTGATAATATCATGTTATGTTGAATCAGTTTTCAAGAACGGAACTGCTGTTCGGTAAAGACAATCTGGAAAAACTCAAAAATGCACGGGTCATCGTGTTTGGTCTTGGTGGGGTTGGAAGCTATGTGGTGGAAGCCCTGGTGCGATCTGGTGTTGGGGCGATTGATGTGGTGGATAACGATGAATATTCCCTTACCAACTTGAACCGACAACTGTTTGCTACTCATTCGACTTTGGGCCGTGCAAAGGTTGATGTGGCTGAGGAACGGGTGCGGGAGCTGAATCCTGACTGCTGGGTTACCAAATTCAAGACTTTTTTTACTCCTGAAAATGCTGATCAGTTTGATTTTTCGATTTACGACTATATTGTGGACTGCATTGATACTGTCAGCGGCAAGCTGGAGCTGGTGATGCGGGCTAAGGCATTGAAAAAGCCGATCATTAGTTGCATGGGGGCCGGAAACAAGGTTGATCCTACAAAGTTCAAGGTTGCTGACATTACAAGGACTTCTGTTTGTCCTTTGGCAAGAGTTATGCGGAATGAGCTTAAAAAGCGGGGAATCAAGCGGTTAAAGTGCGTGTTTTCTACTGAGACTGCCATTAAACCGGTGGCTGGTCCTGATGCGGAAATGAAGGGGAACGGAATAGCTCCTGGAAGCAACGCCTTTACTCCGTCGGTGGCCGGTCTTATCATGGCTGGGGAAGTGATCAAGGATCTTACCCAGTTCCACGTTACGGATCTTTTTAAGGAATAGGCTGCCGGTTAGGCTTTAAGTTCCTTTACGTATTCGGCGGCTGAAACTCCGGCGATTGCGCCGTCGCTGGCAGCGGTAACTATCTGGCGCAAAGGCTTTGAACGCACGTCACCTGCGATGTAAAGGCCTGGAATTGCTGTGCACATCTTTTCGTCGGTTACAAAATAGCCGGCCTTGTCTTTTTTTATCATCTCTAAAAGTGAAGTTCTAGGAACCATTCCTACGAATACGAAAACTGCGTCTGTGGCAAGCTCTGAAAGCTGGCCTGTCTTAACATTTTCCAGCTGAACGGACTGAACTCTGCCGTCGCCTTTGATTTCTGTAACGACTGTATCGAAATGGACTGTGATCTTTTCGTTTTTTGCGATTCTTTCGGCAACCACCTGGGCTGAACGGAACTGGTCACGGCGATGGATCAGGTGAACCTCAGAGGCCAGGTTGGCAAGGTAAAGGGCTTCTGTGCAGGCGCTGTCGCCTCCGCCTACCACGACAACTTTGCGATTCTTGAAGAATGGGCCGTCGCATACGGCACAATAGCTTACTCCGCGGCCGGAAAGTTCTTCTTCACCAGGAACGTTGAGCTTGGAATGGTCTGCGCCTGTGGCAAGGATGAGGGTTGGGGCAACGAATTCGCCTTTTGAAGACTTTACGTAAAAATCGTTGCCTTTTTTGTCGATGGAAAATACTTCTGCCTGGATGATTTCGGCACCAAAGTTTTCTGCCTGAGAAATCATTGTGTGAATAAGGTCGCTGCCGTTTACTGCGGGGAAAATTCCGGGATAGTTTTCAAGATTGTCGATCTGGAGAACCTGTCCGCCGCCGCCGATTTCGTCAAGGACTGCAACATCCATTCCTGAGCGAGAGGCATAAACTGCTGCAGAAAGCCCTGCAACTCCGGCACCAATGATTACTACGTCTTTATTTTCCATACTTTAAATATAATAGGTATTTATTGATGTGACTATCAAAAAAATGAATTTATGTTGAGGAGCGAGAAAGGTCAGTTCTTAACGGAAACTGACAGAGTGAATGAGGTGCCGCTTTGTGGAATGTTGCCGTAATCGATGTAGGCGAAGTCCAGAAGGTTTTTCCAGAGGGCCTGAACTGTCCACATTCCTTTTGTCCAGCTTAAAGAGGTATCCAGATGGTATTTTGGGCAAAGACTTTCCTTGTTTTCGTTTGAAGTGAACTTTTCTGATTCGTAAGAGAAGGAATTTGTCCAGGTGAAGGCATAAAAGTTGAGTTTTGCGCTGATGTTCAGGGTGTGAACTGGGGTGAGCATGATCTGGTTGCCGTAAACGCTCTTGTCTGTGGTAAGCAAGGCCTTACAGAAGGTGTAGTTTGCGGAAAAGTTCAGGTGAGGGATGAGTTCCTTTGTGCTCACATAAAAATCTGCGCCGAAATTTGTGCTGGAGCCCACGTTGTCGGTGGTCCAGACGTTGTTTGTGCTGGTCCAGGCAATCTTGTTCTTGTAGAAGATCAAAAATGGTGTAACGTCGGCAAACAATAAACCGTTGTAGGAAACTGGCAGCTGGAAGTTGTATGCGATTTCGTTCTTTAGGTGAGGATTTCCTTTTCCGCCGGCTCCTGCGTAATAAAGCTGCTGGAAAACCGGGTTTGTGCAGTTCCGGGTTGCTGTTAGGCCAAAGGTAAAGTTCTTTAGGGAATAGTTAACCGTTGCCTTGTATAAGAATTCGACTGAGTTGGTTGGGCCGAAATAATTTACTGGTGTTGAAAATTCAAAGCCGAAATTGTTCTTGGAAAACTTGATTTCTGGCTTGAGATTTGCGGAAAAAAGGTCATTTTTTACTGTGGAATCGGATTCTGAGTCTTCCTGGATGGAAAAATCGTAGGAAACCCCGGAAGAAATGAAAAATATCTTGTAAAAATTCAGGTTTGCGTTGAAGGCGGCTTTGTGAATCAGATATTCGTCCTTTATGTTTGAAAAAGCCGCATTTTTTGTGTATTTGAGCAATGTGAACATGTAGGACGGAATCAGCTTGGCGGTGAAATTTTCTGTAGGAAGAAAAACTGGCAGTGATGTTGAGACTGTAAGGTCCTTCTGGTTTTCTTCTTTGTAGTAGATTCCTGTTTCTTTTCCGCAGTTTGCATCCTGAAAGTTGACCAGGCTGGAAAAGCCGAAAGTGGCTCCCGGGAGTTTTGCGGAGCAGTATTCGGCGGCAAAAGAGTTGTTCACGTTGAAGTTTTCGTAGCCCTTGTAGTGCTTTTTGTAGCTGGAATAGCTTTCGCTGAGTTCCGGGGTGTAGGATTCGGAGGTTCCGCGTATTCCGAAATGATTCTGGCTGTGGCTTAGGGCAAGGGCTTCCTTGAAAATGATTGCCGAGCCGGAGTCCATCAAGACCGGTGCTGAAAACCCTGAACTGATTCTGGTTTCGTCAAATGGGGAGTCAACGTAGGATTTTGTTGAAAGCTGGGCGTTCCACTTTATCTTGGTCCAGTCCTTGGAATTTGTGTAGATGTAGATGGAAATGCTGCCGTTTGTTTCGGAAGTGTCGATCTTGATGGAGTCGATGATGGATAGGTCGATCTGTTCCCACTTGAATTTGCCTGTATTTGGGGAATTCATGAGGACGTCGTCGATGTAGACCTTGATGCTGGAATTCCAGTAGCCGTGGAAAGTGATTTCGTCATTGGAATTCTTGTAGGAAAAGCCTTTTGATTCCAAGACTTCCTGGGTTGAATCGAAATTTTCCAGCTCTTCTTTGGAAATTGTGATCAAATCCGAAGCTTTTGGGCTGTCCAGGTAAGTTATGAGTCGAGGAAGATCTTGAGAAAAAGAAAGGGCATTCAAAGAACCTGAAATAAGCGCAATGAATGCCTTTTTAAGAGTTTTATTCATTTAGGAATGAATTATTCTGCCTGGGAGGTAATTTTCCCACCTGCTGTATCCCATTTCCAGTTTGTGTTTGAAAAATAGTCAGTGTTATTAAAGTTGAACTTCAAAACAGCATCAAAGATAGAATCTACTGTATTGTAAGCTTCAGCTGCATTATAACCGGCTTCGATGAACAAGAAGTCTGTGTACTGGGTTGTTGATGTGCGAGTTTCTGGAACTTCTTTTTCACCTACCAGGAACTGGAATTTAACTCCGTAGTAGCAACCAACTGTAGGAGAACCCCAAGGTGAATATTTTGCCTTGAAAATAACAACGCCGGAGTGCTTGTCGATTTCTTCTTTCTGAATACCGTCTGTAAGATCAGCATCTGTAAATGTGTTGTAAACTACATAAACTGGTTCTGAATTTTTTTTGTAGTAGGAATCAACGTTATCATATTTTGTCCAGTCAAAAGCAGTCAGTGTGTGATAAGCAGATTCATCAAGTCCATCGATAGAATCAAGCTTTGTGCAGGAACATGATGTGGCCCAGGCAAAGTCAGAAGCAAATTTTGCATCACCAAAGTTACCTGTAAAAGTGTTTGCGATTGGGTCGCTGTCAGATAAAGGTACAACTGGTGTAGCAACAAAGTATATAATTTCTTTTTCATCTTCAGTTTTACATCCAGTAAATGCTACTGAAGATACCAATAACATAGCTGCAAGCACAGCCCACAAATTAAAGCGTAATTTACGCATAAAAAACTCCTATTCCAAGAGCGCTTTGGAATCGTGTGATGGCCTTTCCGTACAGAAAGGATAAATCTGGCATTCGGAGTCGTGACAAGTCACATACCGTTGAGCGTCCACTCTGTGCATTCACAGTTTCCCAGATTTACGGGGGTATTATATGAAAAATACTACTGAATGTCACCGCGACAAAGAATTACTTCTTTGCCAACCTGTTCGTTGATCCAGGCCTGTGCTTCATCGTATTCATCACGTACATCTATGAGTTTTGGAAAGTAAGTTCCCTGAACAAAATCATAGATGAATGTGCCAAGGTAAACATACTTTGAACTTGGGTCAAAGATGATGTCATAACTTGTTATATGGTCTTTTTCATCATTTCTGAAGTTCTTGTCCAATGGAAGAAGAACTGAGAATCTTTCTCCGAACAAAGAAAGTCCAAGACCACGGATTCGTACCTTACCTTTCTTTGCTTCAATTGGTAAGTATGAAATCTGTCCGGCAGGAACTCCCTGGTAGTATGAGGTTTCGAAATCGTAGCCTTTGAACATTGGCTTAGCTGTTATTAATGTTCCGTAACCAGTTAAATGAGGATTTTCAACGCTGTCTGGACAGCCAAGGCCTGCAGCGAAGAAGTCTCTGTCCAAATCTGTTTTTGGAAAACCGATTGTGATGCTGCCTTTTGTTGATTCTTTCAATTTTTCAAATGATGAATAGTCAAAGTTGCCTTCATAAGGAAGTCCAAAGTAGTAGAGACCTGGTTTTGAAGGGAGTGTAATTTCACCCTGTTCGAAAGAAAGATTGATTGCACCTGAGTAGTAGATTGTTGAGTTAGAGTCGTTGAGCTGTCCCTGAAGAATCTTGAAACAAGAGCCTGGTTTAGCAACTGGGAAGATAACACAGCTGCCAGAATTCTTTACAGGAAAGGAGCAAAAGTCATTTCAAAGTTTCTTGGTAAGGTTGATGAATATAATTCCACAGAATTGCATTTTTCTTTGGATGCGTTAGCGCTGTGCAGTGCGCGGAGCGGCCACCGGAACGGAGTGAGGAGGCTGGAGCGGGAGCGGAACACGGAACATAGCGACCCGGAGCGGAGCGGAGGGGAACGCCCCTGGCTAGCTGCGGATTTTGTAGAGCATCGAGGGGCGGCCGCCGGTTTCGTAGTTGATGGATTCCTGGAGTTGGTGCTGGGAAACCAGGTAGCTCATGTAGTGGCGGATTGTTACGCTGGAAAGGCCGGTTTTTTCGGCAACTAGGTCGCCGGTGTGCCAGGATGGGTTCTGGGAGAAGAAGTCCATGATGAGGGTAAGGGTCTTTTCCTGGATGCCTTTTGGGTACTTTTTTGAGAGGGATGGGACGCTGGACTGAGGGGCGGTCTGCAAAAGGGCGTCGATGGTTTTCTGATCGAAGGTCTGGTTCTGTTTTAGGGCCTGGACTTTTGTGGAAAACTTTTCCAGTGCCACCTGGAATCTTTCGTAGGCAAAAGGCTTTACCAGGTAGTCCATTACTCCAAGATGCATTGTGGCTTCTAAAGTGGCGGCGTCGTTGGCGGCGGTTACCATGATCACTTCGGTGGAGATTTTCATCTGGCGGATTCTTTTTAGGGTTTCGATGCCGTCCATGTAGGGCATGAAGACGTCCAGAACGATGAGGTCGACGGTGTTTGTCTGAAGGTAGGTCAGGGCGTCCTGGCCGTTACGGAATGTTTGTGCCACGGTGAAGTTTTTGTTCTGCTTGACGTATTCGCCGTTGATCATTGCCACCATTGGGTCATCTTCTATTATCAAAACCTTGTACATAAAACCCTGCCTTTAATTTCTGTTCTTTAAGTTTACCATAAAACAGGTGCCTTTTCCTTCCTGGGATTCGAAGGTGATGGTGCCGCCCAGGCTTTCGATGAGCTGTTTTGTGTGGTAAAGGCCTACGCCGCGACCGGTTCCTTTGGTGGAAAAGCCGTTTTCGAAGATTTTTTCGCGGTTGGCCTGGGGGATTCCGCAGCCGTTGTCCTGGACGGTGATGAGAAGGGCTCCCGGCAGGGTGAAGGCGCCGAAGGTGAGTTCGCGGGTGATCTGGTCCTGGGCGGAAAGGTTCATGGCGTCCAGGGCGTTGTCGATGAGGTTTCCGGTGATGGTGACCAGGGCTTCTGAGGGTATGTCGATGTCCTGGGAGCTGAAGTGGATGTTGTCTTTGAGGATGAACTTTACGTTACATTCTGACGCTCTGGCGATTTTTCCGATGATCAGGGCGGCGAAGGAAGGGTTATCGATGGCATTCATTACGGCGCTGATTGTTTCCCGCTGGATGATGGAGATGTTCTGGATGTAGGAAACTGCCTTTTCGTACTGGCCGATCTGGATGAGGCCCAGGATAACGTGAAGCTTGTTGGTAAAGTCGTGGTTGTTGGCCCGCATGGAATCTACAAGGAACTTTGTGCCTTCAAAATCTTCTGTGAATTCAAGGAACTGTTTTTTGATTTTTTTTGAGATTGTGCGGCTGATGGCAAGTTCGATCAGGATTGCGGCAAGGGTTACGGTGAGGAACATCAGAAGAATTCTTGCTGTGACCTGCTTGATGGACTTTTGCAGGCGGATTGTCATGATGAAGCCTTTGTACTGGCCCTGCTGGTCGTAGATCGCGCTGTATGTTCTGAGCTGGGGGCCGGAAGGTCCGGTGGTTTTGTCGGTGATGTAGCTGCGGGAGTTGTTGAATTCCGGGTGGGTGCCGTCGAATTGTGTGTTAATTAGGTCGTGGTGGGTGTGGTAGATGCGGTTGTTCTGGGGGTCGACGATTGAAACTACGTCAACATCGGAAAGATCCTGAACGACCTGGTCCATGTAGGCGCAAAGCTGGTCCTGGCTGTAATCCCGGGTAAAGTTGTAAAGGCGGGTGATCAGTTCGGAAGTGTTCTGCAGGTTCTGGTTTATGGTTTCCTGGTTCAATTTGAGGATGATGGAAGCGCCGCCCAGACTCATGAAGACTGTGATAAGGATGATGAGGATCATCTGGGTGCGCTGGATTTCCTGCCGAAGAACATTCAGCGAGGGTTTATGGTTTGTTTTCTTCATTATATTAATCTTACTGCATAAAAAAGTTTGGGAAAGGCTTTTGTAAGTAAAAAAAATGGGTGGTGGGGAAAATCTGTTTTTTATATTTTTGAAAAATTGAGGCTGCGGGGATTTGGGCTTATTGTGGAATCATAAAAAGGCGGCATGCCGCCACAAGGAGTAAAAAGTATGAATTTTGCACATTTGTTTGAAGCCGCAATGCTGGTATGTTTTGGTTTTTCTTGGCCATTGAATGTTAGAAAGGCTTACAAGGCGCGGACTGCCAAGGGAACAAGTCTTGCCTTCATCTGTCTTATTATCACAGGTTACATTGCGGGAATTTCTGCAAAGTTCATAAATCATCAGTTGAATTATGTTCTTGCGGTTTACTTTTTGAATCTTGCCATTGTTTCGCTGAATGTTCTTGTTTACATCCGTAACCGCGGATTGGACAAAAAGCGGGAACAGGAAAAAAAGCATGAGCTTAAGTTTGTGCCAGTTGAAGAAGCTGAAGATGTGGTTCGGGCGGAAGAAAAAGTTACTGAACTTCAGACTGCAATCGATTACGAAGAACAGAATGCTGTAATCTTTCTTGGTTCTGGAACGGACGGCCAGATTCCTGTTGAAAATCTTGGTAAGAACTTTGACTTTAATTTTAAGATCTACAACAAAACCGTTGCGGAGCTTGGAGTAACAAACCTTTTGAACTACTACAACGAAAAAATCGCGAAGCTTAATCCTGAAGCGCTTTTGATCCACGTTGGCGAAAACGATCTGGAGCTTTTTAAGAGCAGCTCAAGCGCTTTTGACGAAGCGTTGCTTACTTTCCTGGATGAAGTGAAGCTGGTTCGCCACAACGTTCGCCTTGCCTTGGTTTCTGTAAAGAACTCAGCCCACGACCGCA
Source organism: Treponema sp. (assembly GCA_045616085.1). Classification (GTDB taxonomy): domain Bacteria; phylum Spirochaetota; class Spirochaetia; order Treponematales; family Treponemataceae; genus Treponema_D. Next base: position 3,048 of record JAZLGB010000049.1, on the reverse strand, counting down.
CAATCGCCGAAATGAACAGTCACCTTAAGGCAATTGCCGACGCCGAAAACTGTGCTTTCATCAACATTGACGGCGCAAAGCTCTGGAACCCTGAGGCTACTAAAGCGTCTTCGGATTTTGCCTACAGCATGGGTGTTCGCACAAGAAAACCTTTGAAAAATGTTGCCGAGATTCTGTTCAGCTGGGCTGAAAAGGAACTGGGGGTTGAGGAGAAGGACAGGGAGAGTTTTGCGGGGTAGAATTAAGTAGTAATTTTTAATAGAAAGCCTTCGTTTATTCCAATATAATAGAAAAACAGCGGAGGTTTTCTTTTTTATGGCAGTTAAAAAATCACAACTTTACAGTTCACTTTGGGCAAGCTGCGACAAGCTTCGCGGCGGTATGGATGCCTCCCAGTACAAAGACTACATTCTTACACTTTTATTCGTAAAATATGTTTCAGACAAATACAAGGACGATCCTTACGGAGCAATTGCAATTCCAGAAGGTGCCAGTTTTGAAGACCTTGTTGCTTTGAAAGGTGACAAAAACATTGGTGAAAAAATCGATATCCTTATTGCAAAACTTGCAGAAGCAAACAACCTTACAGGAATCATAAACAACGCCCACTTTAACGATGAAGCAAAAATCGGAAAAGGCGATGAAATGGTAGAAAAACTTACCGGTCTTATCGCAATCTTCCAGAAAAAAGAACTGGATTTTAAAAACAACAGAGCCGAAGATGACGACCTTATTGGCGATGCCTACGAATACCTTATGCGCAATTTTGCAACTGCCAGCGGAAAAAGCAAAGGACAGTTCTACACACCAGCCGAAGTGAGCCGCATTCTTGCAAAGGTAATCAACATTTCTGAATGTAAAGATTCCAATGCCACAATTTACGACCCAGCCTGCGGTTCAGGATCGCTCTTGGTTCGTGCCTCAAACGAAGCTCCTTATTCCCTTGCAATTTACGGTCAGGAAAAAGACATTTCTACAGCCGGTCTTGCAAAAATGAATCTTGTACTTCACAACAAAGCATCCGGCGAAATCCATTCTGACAACACATTCTCTGACCCATGGTACAAAGAAGACGGCGATGACACAAAACTCCGCAAGTTTGACTATATAGTAGCAAATCCACCGTTCAGCACAAAAAACTGGATGGACGGCTTAAAAGAATACGGACGATTTGACGGCTACGATGCCATGCCACCAGAAAAAAATGGCGACTACGCATGGCTTTTGCACATCATAAAGTCAATGAAGAATGACACAGGAAAAGCCGCAGTAATTCTTCCTCATGGAGTTTTGTTCCGCGGCAATGCAGAAGAAGCAATCCGTAAAAACATAATCGATCGTCACCTTATAAAAGGAATTATCGGGCTTCCTGCAAACCTTTTCTACGGCACAGGAATTCCAGCCTGCATCATCGTGCTTGATAAAGAAAACACCGCCAGCCGCACCGGCATTTTTATGATAGACGCCAGCCACGGCTTTACAAAAGACGGAGATAAAAACCGTCTTCGTGAGCAGGACATTTACAAAATCGTAACCACCTTTAACTCAATGACAGAAATCCCAGGCTTCAGCCGTTTTGTTCCATTTGACGACATCATTACTAAAAACAGCTACAACCTGAACATTCCACGCTACATTGATTCCAGCGAAAAAGAAGATATTCAGAGCATAGACGCTCATCTTTACGGCGGTATTCCACAGGAAGACATAGACAACATTCCAAATTTCTGGGATGTTTTTCCAAATCTTAAAAATCAGATGTTTGGCGAATATTCAAAAGGCTTCTATAAACTTCTGGTCCACAAAGACGACGTTCACAAAACTGTCTGCGAAAATGCCGAATTCCTTGCATACAATAAAAAAGTAAATGCAGCCTTTGACCAGTGGAAAGCCTATGCAAATCCATTCCTTACAAATCTTAAAAGCACAGACTCCAACAAGGAAATCATCTTAAAGCTTTCAGAAAACATTCTGGAACAGTTTGCCTCGTTAAAGCTTCTGGATAAATACGATGTTTACCAGGTGCTCCTTTCTTACTGGAACGAAACCATGAACGATGATGTTCTTCTTGTAATTCAGGATGAACTTGGTTACGACCTGGCAAAAGTTACAGACGATATTTTTGAAGAACCAAAAGAAAGCAAAAAGAAAAAGAAGGATTCCGCAAAAGAAGAAAAGAAAAAGGAACCAAAGAAAATCGGTTGGGAAGGCCGCCTTATTCAGAAACAGATTGTACTTGATGCATTCTTTACAACTGAACAGAAAGAAATTGAAGAAAAAGAAGAACAGCTCAGCCAGACCGAAAGTCAGTTTGAGGAGTTTACTGAAAACCAGTCCGACGAAGAAGGCTATCTTGCAGACTACATTGGTGACGACGAAAAAATCGACTCAAAGAAAATTGCTTCTCGTGTAAAAGCACTTGCAAAAGAAAAAAAGACCGAATCCGAAGAATACAAAATCCTGAACCAGTTTACAGAATACGAAGCCTCCATAAAGGCCCAGAAAAAGACCGTTGCAGATCTTAAGAAAACTCTGGATGAAACCTGCCGCGCCCGTTATGACACACTTACCGACACCGAAATTAAAGACCTTCTTGTAAACCGCAAGTGGTACAAAACTCTGGATGAAGGAATCCAGAACCTTTACATAACAGTTGCCAATGCCCTTACAAAACAAATTGTGGAACTGTACGAGCGTTACGAAAACACCATGCCGGAACTTACAGCAGAACTTGCCACTCTGGAAAATGAAGTTTCAAAACATCTGGAGCAGATGGGGTTTAAGCTGTAAGGATTTAATAATTTGGGTGCTACCTTCAAAGTAGTAAATGCTAAAAAATTGCTCCAAGTTTTCGCAATTTTTCTTAACGCATTTTCTATTTTGAAGGTCGGGCTTTTCGCCATATCCTGTAATATTTTCAATACTCGAGTGAGTTCAGAAGGATTCAGATAAGCAATTTTTATGACTTTTTGCCTAGATATTCTTAATTTAGCACAAAATTTGAGAATTTTCTATTCATTTTAATTCATCTGAACTCACTCAATTCTA
>JAZLGB010000048.1:0-8286 GCA_045616085.1 Treponema sp. | reverse complement strand
CAATTGGAGAAAGTTCTTCTTCATCGATCTTTTCGTTTTCAACAGCTTCTTCTACAGGAGCAATTGCGATAGGTTCTTCAGTTTCTTCTTCAGCTGCTTCTTCTGCAGTTTCTTCAACAGGAGCTTCTTCTGTTACAGGTTCAGCAACAGCAGCTTCTTCAGTTGCTTCGATTACTTCAACTTCTTCAGCTGCTTCTTCTGCAGGAATATCTTCTTCTACTGCTTCGGCAGCAGTTTCTGTTTCTTCTTCAACTGGAGCTTCTTCTGCAACAGGTTCAGCTGTTTCAACAACTTCTTCCTCAACTACAGGAGCTTCTTCGATTTCTTCTGCTTCTACAGCTTCTGACTCAACAGTTTCTTCTGGAACTACTGTTGCTTCAATTGATTCATATTCAGGTTCTGCTTCAGAAATAACTTCTTCAATTTCAGTTTCTGATGTTTCAACCACAGTTTCAGTTTCGGCAGCAGCTTCTTCTTCAACTGGAGCTGCTGTTTCTGCAGCGATTTCTTCTACAGCAGGAGCTTCTTCCTCAGCCGATGCAGCATCTACAGCAGGAGCTTCTTCAGCAGTTTCTTCGATATCATTTTCTTCAACAGTTGATTCTTCTTCTACCTGAACATCAACTGTAGATTCTTCTACATATTCAGTTGCCTTACCTTCTACTGCACCACCAATCACTGCAGTTCCTGCTACAGCTTCATCCAGCTGACCGGAACGCTTTGTGATTTTTACAACATTATTCGAGTCCTTTGAAAGGCCAAGCAATTCTGCTGCTTCTGGAGAAAGAAGGATTGCAACCCCTTCAGAAGAATCAATTGAACCGATAACAAGGATGTCTACAGTAGCTTTTGTTGTAAGGCTTGTAACGCTGATTGTATCACCAGGAAGATAGCCTACAGTCTTAGCAAAAACACCTTTTGGCATAACACCATCAGCGGCAACCACTGCGCGGCCGTCTAAGGACGGACTAAATGATGTGAAAATTGTTCCACACAAAAGTACACTAAAAATCAATCCAAATAACTTTTTCATATTATCCACCCTTCTATGCCTTGTTATTTCTAATTACTTTCTGAAGATGCATGGCGAAATCGATTGCGAAATCACGAACATTAGCGTTTTCAGTTTGTGTTATCTCTTCTTTTACAGCAGAAGAAGATTCTTCAAGAACTTTTCCTGTTCTAACAGAAACAATCTTCCAGCTGATTTTCTGCATTGTGCCAACCGATGGCTTAAGATTTTCTCTTTCACCACCATTGAAATAAAGCTTTATGATGCAAAGCTGATCAACTGTTCCGTCTACAGCTTCATTATAAGCATCTGTATAAAATTTTCTATCCTCTTCATCATTTTTTGAAACCGCAGCAGGAACATTTGAAACAATATAACCGTGTTCAAAAAAATAATTAAGAATCTCGTCTTCGATTACAAGCGCCGATTCGCAGACATCCGAAAGACTTTCATCCTTCTGCAAAATCTGAAACGAAAGGCTTCCGCAAAAGCCTGAAGTTATTGCCGCAAACATTACAAGTGCAGCAGCCGCAAGTTTTTTCCCCATAAGAATACCCCACTCTGGTTCCTGAAAGAAAACCTCTTTCTTTTCTCTTTTTATTCATCGGTGAATTCAAAATCGGGGTTTAGCATTATCTTCTATCTTTTTACTTTGATTTAGTTGTGATAAAATAGAAGATAAGTGGGGGTTTTCTGCATAAGGCAGAAAATGTAAAAAACATGGCTTTGAAAAGTGAAAAAAATCTGTACATCATCGGGGCTGGCTTTGCCGGTCAGACTATTGCTGATGATATCAAACGTAAAAAAATCTTTGGAACTGTAAGCGCTTTTTTGGACGATGACATGAACCTGGTTGGAACTCAGATTGATGGCGTTCCTGTTCTTGGTCCTATTAAAAATGTTGCCACCGTTTTGCGCTGCAAGTCTCAGGATGAAGCCATTATCGCCATTCCATCTGCGCCTGTAGAAAAAATCCGTGAAATTTATGAAACCCTTAAAGGCTGCGGTTTTAAGAATATCCGTATTTTGCCTGGAATCAGCCAGGTTGTAACCGGTTCTGCCCATCTGGTTCAGACCCGGGAAATTGACCCCCTTGATATTCTTGGCCGCACCCCTGTAACTATTTCCCTTAAAGAAAGTCTTGCCTACCTTCGGGGTAAGCGGGTTTTGATTACCGGGGCCGGTGGTTCCATCGGTTCCGAACTTGCACGCCAGCTTTTGAGCGGTGGCGCTGAACGCCTTTACCTTTTTGGTCACGGGGAAAATTCAATCTATCAGATTGACCGTGAGCTCCGTTTGCTTCAGGCAGAAGGTGTTGGGGAAAAGGCTACCATCGTTCCTATCATCGGGGATATGGCTGACCGCTCCTACACCGACTACATCATTGGCCAGACAAAATGTGACGTGGTTTTCCATTGTGCTGCCTACAAGCACGTTCCAATGATGGAAGAAAATCCTGTTGCAGCCATCGCCAACAATGTTTTTGGCACAAAAAATCTTCTGGACGCTTCCCTTAAGCACAACGTTCAGCGATTTGTTCTTATTTCCACAGACAAGGCGGTTGCTCCTGTAAGCGTTTACGGAGTTTCAAAGATGCTTAGCGAAAAACTGGTTCTGGATGCGGCAAAAAAGGCAACTGGCGACAAAAAGTTCATGTTCGTTCGCTTTGGAAACGTTCTTGGAAGCCGAGGATCTATTCTTCCTTTGTTCATGGAACAGATCAAAAACGGCGGCCCTGTAACTGTAACTTCAGAAGACATGGAAAGATTCTTCATGACAATTCCAGAAGCCTGCTCTTTGGTTTTAAAGACTGGGGGTGTTGGAAAAAACAGCGAATCTTACCTTCTGGATATGGGTGAACCTATCAAGATCATTGACCTGGCAAAACAGATCATCAAGTTCAGTGGTCTTGAACCCGGTAAAGATATTGAAATTAAGATTATCGGTAAGCGGAAAGGTGAACGCTCTGAAGAACCTTTGTGGCTGGAAGAAGAACAGCCTGCAAAAACTGAATATCCAAAGATCCTAAAGCTTAAGAACCTGGACTTTGCTGCTGAACGTCTGGAATCTCTTCTTAAAAAGCTTAAGCCTGTCTGCGTCTGGGAAGAAGATGCACCACAGAATCTTGATGTATATAGAAACAAAGATTACTTAAAGCGCACTCTTTGTGAAGAATTCCCTTCATTAAAAGAATTCTACGCTGCAAACGGAGGCCTTTAATGTCTGACGCAGATTCTCTCAAGGTTCCTTTTTCCCGTCCTTCAATCGGGGAAGAAGAAAACCGTCTTGCCCTGGAAGTTTTGAATTCCGGATGGCTTACAACTGGAAAATACGCCCTTCAGTTTGAAAAAGATTTTTCCGCAATAATGAATTCCATGCCTGAAACATTGGCTGACCGAAAGGCTCTTGGACTGGATGACCGGGAAGTTACAAGCCTGGCGGTAAACAGCAATACCAGCGGAATGATTCTTGCCATGGAAGCCTGCGGAGTTGCTCCAGGAACTGCGGTTATCACAACTCCTTACACATTTGTTTCAACTGCTACCTGCGCCCGCCATCTTGGTGCCGACGTTTACTTTGCAGATCTTGAAAAAGATACATACTCAATTGACCCGGAAAAAATCGAAGCTATCTTAAAATCTCCAAAAGGAAAGAAGGTAAAGGCTATCGTTCCAGTTCACATTGCAGGAAACCTTTGCAACATGAAAAAAATCTGTGAACTTGGTAAAAAATATGGGGTTCGTGTAATCGAAGACGCTGCCCACTCATTCCCTAGCCCAACAAGTCTTGGCTATGCAGGTGCAATTGGAAATATCGGTGTATTTTCTTTCTATGTAACAAAGACAATCACCACAGCAGAAGGCGGCATGGTTACTACCCGTGATCCTGAACTGGCAAAACGCATGACTGTAATGCGCATGCACGGAATGGACCGCACAACCTGGGACCGCTACACCTCTCCAAGAGCCAGCTGGGAATACGACATTGTGGCTCCCGGCTACAAGTTCAACCTTCCAGACCTTCTTGCAGCCCTTGGTGTTGCCCAGCTTAAAAAAGCCCAGGATTTTTACGAAAAGCGCCTTAGAATTGTCCAGAAATACAACCAGGCCTTCAAGGAACTGGACTTTATCCAGACACCGCCAGACGGCGAAGGAAATGCCTGGCACCTTTACCTTATGCGCATTATGCCAGAAAAACTTAAGATTGACCGCTACGAATTTGCAAAGGCAATGCAGAAGGCCGGAATCGGAATCTCCGTTCACTTCATTCCTTTGTTCAACTTTACATACTGGAAAGAACTGTACAAGGATTTTACTCCACAGAACTTCCCTAACGCAGATGAACGTTACAGTCAGACAATTTCTATTCCTTTGTGGCCAGACATGACAGAAGAAATGGCTGATCTTGTAATTGAAACAGTAAAACAGATAGGACAGGAAAATCATGCCTGAAAAGAAAACCAAATCTGAACCAAAGAAAACCGCAAAACAGAAAGCTTCTCGCCGCTCCTACCTTTCAAAGGACTTTTTTATCGACTGCCAGAAAGAAGGAATGCTTTACGCAGCCCTTGTACGAAGTCCAAAAGCCGGCGGTAAAATCACAAACATCAACTTTTCGGATCTTCCAGAAGGATACTTTTTCTTTTCTGCCCGGGACATTCCTGGCCGCAACTACATCAACACAATGGGCGTTGATACCCGTGTTTTCTGTAACGAAAAAGTTCACTATAAAGGACAGCCAGTAGGAATTGTAGCCGGCCCTGATCTGGACGAAGTTCGCCGAATCACAAGCGAAATCCAGATTACATTTGATATTACAACCGTTGATTCTTCAGAAATATATGAAGCTGCACAGCAGTATTCCCAGGCTGAAGAATTTACAGAAACAGAAGATCTTACTCCTTCAAAAGTTCAGGAAGAAAATCAGTCTGAACTGGCTAAAGACACTGCCATCGCAGATTTCGTAGACATGGTGAACGTCCTTCCATCATTGGACGCCATGCCTAAGCCAGACGATCAGTCCAGCTACACTGAACCAGAACAGATTGAAGAAGCCTTTGAAAACATCAGGCCAGGAAAGCACACAAAACGAATTCTTGCAGAACGGACTGCCACCGCCGGATTCTTCAGTTTTACTGAGGACCAGCAGATTCTGGATGATGAATTCAAGCTGTGTCCTTTCGACATCACTTCTACCTGGTCCATGGACGAGGTTAGCCCTTCCTGGGTAGAGCCTAACGGCGTACTTTGTTATATGGAAGGAACAAAGCTGAACGTAATCACAACTACCCAGTGGTCATCATATCTTTCAAAAAATCTAAGTCAGGTGCTGAATATTGACGAAGAAAATATCGTAATTCAGAAAACCATCTCTCAGACAGAAAACACCAGCGGAATCTGGCGCAACACAACTCTTGCCGCTCAGACTGCCCTTGTAAGCATGATTACAGGAAAACCTGTTAAGCTGGTGCTTACAAAAGATGAACAGAAACGCTTCATGCATCCAGGTCTTGATACCGCCATCAGAATCCGTTCTGCAGTAGAAGCTGACGGTACAATCAAAGCGGTTATCATTAAAATCGACTGTGACGCCGGTTATTCCAATCCTTTTGCCCAGGAAATCGCAGACCGAATGGCCGTTGCAGCCTGCAGCTTTTACAACCCAAGACATATCATCATCAAAGTAAGGGTCCACTCTTCAGATAACCCTCCTACTTCGATTTACTCTGAGCTCATCGATTCCCAGGCCTTCTACGCCATGGAAAACCACATGCAGCTCATTGCAGAAAAGACAAACATTCTGCCAGACGAACTTCGCTTGAAGAACATCTGTCTCATCGACCGGGAATACAAGTCGCCTTTCAAGTTCAAGTTCAACAGACCTGCCGACACCATCAACGCCATCGTTCGTCAGAGTGATTTTAACCGAAAGTATTCCTCATACCGCCTGAACGCCTTGCAGAACCAGGCAGAAGGCGGACATACATTCTTCGCCTTGCCACGAAGAGGCATCAGTCTTTCCTGCGCCTACGACGGAGCCTGTTTTTACGGAACAAACTTTCCTCTTACAGAACAGAAAATCGAAGTCACTTTAACAGAAGACAACAAACTCTTGATTGACGCCCTAAGTCCTTCCAAGGCCGTAAGCTCAATCTGGAAACAGATCGCCTCCGAAATCCTTGAAATTGACCAGAACCTTATTTCCATCAACTCGGAATACGCCATCAGAAACGAAACATTCATGCCGGAAAGCTTCTGCAACGATATCAGCATTATGGCAGTTCTTTTAAAGCGTGCCTGCGAAGATATCAGAAAAAAACGGGAAAAGGAAAAGCTTCCGCTGACCGTAAAAAAGAGTCTTTCCCCTGCAATGAAAAATCAGTGGAACAACAAAAAATTTGCCGGTCATCCATACCAGGCTTCCAGCTTTGGCGTTGCTATTGTTGAAGTTGAATTGAACGCCGACACTTACCAGGAAAAAATCAAAGGTATCTGGGTAGCAATCGACTGTGGAGAAATCTATTCCATCAAGGCTGCCGAAAGTACCGTAAAACTTGCAATTCAGCAGGAGCTTGAGCGTCTTGTTCAGGACACAATCGTTCCTTGCGAAAACATCAAGATTTCTTTCCTTGCCTCAAAAGAAACTCCTTGCCAGATCGGTAAGCTGATTCATAATCTTATTCCTGCTGCCTTCAGTTCTGCCCTTTCCATGGCTCTTTCAAAGCCGGTAACTCATATTCCATGTACAGAACAGGAGCTTTACGAGCTTACCCAGGCTAAGCCAGAAGAAATCCAGGAAGAAGAACTGACTCCAATAGAACCGGAACCAGAGGAAGAATCTGAAGAAGCAGCTGCAGAAGAACAGGCACCAGTACAGGAGAACGAAGAAAAATGAACATTCCAGTAATCATAAACGGTGACAAATACATGCTTCAGGCAAATCCTGATGAGATGCTGATTGACGTGCTTAGAAAACACAACCTTTACTCTGTAAAACTTGGATGTGCTGAAGGTGTATGCGGATCCTGCACAGTGCTGTTGAACGGAAAACCAATTCCTGCCTGCAAACTGCCAATCGCTCTTGCAATGAACCAGGAAATCGAAACTCTGGAACATTTTTCAAAGACATCAGAATATGCCTTCATCAGCAAGGGCTTTGCAAAGGCCGGGATCAAACTCTGCGGCTACTGCAACGCCGGAAAAATCTTTGCCGCCGCTTCAATTCTTGAAAACAAACAGAAGCCTACCCGTGCCTCAGTCCGGGAGCAGATAAAACATCTTTCACCCTGCTGCACAGACATCGACACTCTCATAAACGGAATTATCTACGCCGCAGACCTTCAGTCCCACGGCATAAAGGAGGCATAGGATGAGTCAGAGACAGTGCAACATTTTCATTCCAAAAAACATTTCCGAATGCTTCCAGCAGGTAAAAGTCATCCAGAACCTGCAGGTTGTTGGCGGTTGTACAGGCATTCACGAAATGCCGGAAAAAACAATTTCTACAACCCTCATCAAAGACCTTAAGCAGATCAACAAGCACGAACGATTCATTGAATTCGGACCTGGAACTTCTCTTTCAGAAATCCTGAACCTTGGTGAACGAAACCTTCCGCAGGTTTTGATGGAAGCAATTCAGTCCGTTGCCAACCCTTTTGTCCGCAACATTGCAACTCTCGCAGGAAACATCCTTAATCCGGACGTAAAATGCACTCTTTTTGCACCGATGCTGGCTTTGGATGCCACTTTAGAATTCAAAATGCAGAGTGAAACAAAATACATTCCTCTTTTAAATTTTACAGAAATTCCGGAAGACTTCTTCCTTACAAACATCCGAGTCCCAACAAATGACTGGGACGTAAGCATTTTCAGACGATTAGGACCTGCCTACAAGATCTCTGAAGATTCAGCCTCATTTGCCTTCCTGGCCGACTCAGAAAAAAGCGTAATCACAAACCTTAAGATCGCATTCAGTGGCAAAGTGACATTCCGCTGTCTTGAACTGGAAAACAAGCTTTTGGGAACAAGACTTCCTCTTTCCTCAACAGACATCTCCGGTTTCGTAGAAGAAGCCGTAGCCCAGTTCGACAAAACCGCCGCCACCACCGAGTACAACCCAGTACTTCGACAGCAGTTCATGAACCTGGTCCGCTACTCCTTCGAACAGTTGAGCTAATAAAAAAAATGCCCTTTGAAAATACGGGAAGGAAGAAATCGATTCACAAAAAAAACGCTACCAGTCAGCCAGAGGATGACAAAACCGCTAGCTCTGGG
>JAZLGB010000047.1:0-27789 GCA_045616085.1 Treponema sp. | reverse complement strand
GTTACTCTGCCCCATCACTGTAGAAGCAATCAAGAATGAAGAGTTGTGATGCTGTTCATGGAATGGGAAAATCAGATTGTTCAAAAGCTCACAGCAGGAAACTGTAGAGTTGTCTCCAAGGAACGAATTAAGCAGACGGGCACCATATTTAAGCTGACAGTTACGTCCAATGACAAATCTAACTGCTACAGCCTGATAAAAGACGTGGCTTCCGGCATTCATGATACCATTAACCATTTCTACACCTTCACCAATCTGACTGACTTCATCTTCATCAGAAAGCACAGTAATGTTCTTAAGCTTAAAGGCTCCTTTGATATAGGCACAGTTACCGATTTTTGCATCCTTGATGATGTTGGTGTTTTTGATCACAACATCCCGGCCTGTCGTTCCATACGCGTTCATTGAACAATCAAAATCAGCGTCAGTAAATTCAACAAATCTCTGCATCAACGCTGTATCTTCCGGATAGCGGGACCACAGGTAAGCGTCTGCAGGAATCATTGATTCAAAAGGAAGGATGGAACGGCCATCATTTTCATTGGCTACTCCAATCCATTTACGACCATCCTCTTTTTCACCTTCACACAAAAAACCGTTACCGAATTTTGCATGCTTAGTACAGCTCATTTCCTGCACATTGAACAGAATGTTTCTATCGCCAATATGATAATTTTCAAGATAAGTAACATTACAGATGGCACAATCATCGCCAATCACACAATCTCTAAGCAGACTGTTTACGATTCCTGTTTCCAATTCAAGATCGTGATATTTAATCTTGGCCTTAAGGATTTTACCTAAAACAACAAAGCCTTCAAATCTTGAATCACGAATAAGTTCAGGGTCGAATTCACCGTCATCCTGATTTACATAAATGTTTTTCCATTCTGGACAGGCGCTCGTATTACGATTTGCTTTCAGAACCTGGATTTCAGATTCTGTAAGAAGTCTCTTTCCTTGTATAAGCTGTTCTGGCACCTTAAAGCCCGAAAAATCATTCTTTCCGATATATGTTACTGTTGGCATAATACTTGATTATAACATTTTATCGTACAAAGAAAAATGCTATAATTTTGATATGAAGAAACTATTTATCAGCATTTTTGTCCTTTTGTTTTCCACCGGACTTTTTTCACAGACAGGCATTTTAAACACAAACAACTACGCCGAATACACCCTTGAAAACGGAATGCAGGTTTTTGCCCTGGAAGATTTTTCCTCGGCCTTTGTACGAATCGAATATACAGTCCACGCCGGAATCAGTTCACAGAATGCAGACAACACAGGTTTCTTTCCTTTATATACAAGAATTTTCAAGCATGGAAACGATCCTTACGGATTGTTAAGAAACATGAGCTGTGAATGTAACGCTGACAGTTCCCGTTACATTCTTAATGTTTCAACATCTTTAATCGAACAGACAATGGAAGTTCTGGCACAGCACGCCTTTGCCCCAACCTTTTCAGACGAAATCATCAGCAAGGAATACTCATCCCTCAAGACAGAAGTGTTGCAGTACGCCACAACTCCAGCAGCTTTCATCAACACAGCCATAGATTCAAGAATCTTTTCTCAAGCTCCATGGAAACAGGACAGCGGAATCTATCCTCAGCTTTTTGCAAAAACCAGCGCCGCCCAGATCCGAAACACCCTTACCAAAATCAGCAGAAGCTGGTACACACCTCAGAACAGCGCAATTTTCATCAGCGGCAACATCTCAAAAGAAGCAGCCCTTAGCCTTGCAAAAAAGACTTTCGGTTCATACGCACCTGCCGCAAAACCTGCAGTTCTCTCTGGCGTAAAAGCCGGCGGAAACGTTCATAAGTTCGTCATGTATGATCCAGAGTTTTCAACTGACCTTACTCAGATTGTAATCCAGTACACATCCCTGAACATGAACCAGTCAAACCTGGCAGCAGCAACATATAACGCTGATTTTTCTTCCGTAAAACAGAACCTCTGCAACGAGCACCTCCTGAACATTCGAGGTCCTGAATACATTAACGTTTCAGCGGTGCACAAAAACGGTTCCAGCCGTCTGATCTACCAGAGCCTTTTGGAACAGAACAAACGTTCTCCTGTTGAACAGGCAGAAGGATTTATCGCTACAGTTTCTAAATGTCCTGAACTGACAAACAAAGCAGAATACGCCACCGCAAAACGATACATCGGAGAGAACTTCCTTTCCGTTACAATTTCAGGCAATACCTTTATGGATTATCTTTCCCAGTTCTGGGCGTTGGATTCTGTAACAGGTAGAACCAGCGAATCCAGCGACTCACCTCTACTTGCCAGCAAGTTCATGAAAAGACCGGAAGATGTGAGCTCAATCAACGTTTCTGAACTGGAAGAATCTCTTGCCAACGAAAACCCATTCATCTTCGTACTGGTGAACACAAAAACCTTCAACAAATACAAGGCTGACTTCAAGCGTCTTGGCTATGACGAAATCACCCAGAAAAACGGCAGCTGGTACACTCAAAAGCTTTTCAAGAATGCGTCACAAGAAATCCAGCAGGATGAAGATAATCCTGAACTTGCAAAACTTGAAAATTCCGTGGAAAAGTTCCTGGAAGATTCAAAAGTTAACACAACAACCTTTCAGCTTAAGAATAACATACCTGTCACAATAAAGACTAACCGCACAACTTCAGGCGTAACAATTCTTGTTGCAATCAACGGGGGAAAACTCGCCGACGGCAACCGTCCAGGATTTGAAAACGTAATGGCAAACACCCTTGCCGCAAACATCCAGAAAGAAATCGACAAATACAAGCTTCAGCAGCTTTTAACAGGATATCCGGAGGTTTATTCAGAAGCCGCACCTTCATTTACAACAATTTCTGTGGAATGTTCAAAAGAAGACGTGGGACTCTGCATTCAGTCAATTTCCGACGCATTGATTTTTGGTGACATTACCCCAGCAGAAGCTGACGGCCAGGTTTATTCCCTTCAAACTCAGAAACGACTTTCCAACGCAAACCCTGTGAACCAGATGATTTTCAGAGCTTCCCGCTACTTCTGGGATTCCAAAGTCATCAGAAACATTTTTGACGCAGACAACGACATTCTTCAGAAAACCAGCTACAACGACATGCTGGCTTCCTACCCAAAACTGCTTGATGCAAACCTTTACAGCATCTTTATCACAGGCAACACCGATTCAGAAGCTGTTCGCTACATTCTGGACGGAAGCCTTGGACTTTTGATTCCTCAGCAAAACAACCGCCAGAAAGAATCAATCCCTGAACCAGACTTTCCAACAAAGCCTAGAAAACTCAGCATGAAAATACGTCACCTGTTCTACACAGACGTTAAGGCAGAAGATGCCGGACCTATGCCTGCAGTTCTTGTTCCTACAAAAAACTTTGAGGATCCAGTTCAGTTCTGGTTCAAATCTCCAGCAAGAGACAACTTCGATTCAGTCCTTTTTGACGCAATGCTTTTCTACCTGAAAGAATCTCTGGAATCTGCAGGTACCGACGTTAAGCTTTATTCTGCCAGCACAGAATTCCACTGTGCCGCAATCTCTTTCCTTAGCGTGGAACATACTTCTGCCGTAGAAAAGATTTACGCAGACACTATTGATGAATTGATTACAGATCTTTCTTCAGAAGATGATTCTGCCATCTGCAGTCAGCTTGCGAACTGCTGGATTCTGAACCGAATGAGCGACACCAGCACAAACCGAGGCTACGCAAAATTGTTGTGTAATGAAAGCTTAAAGAAGAACAGCTTTATGGACGAATACAACTTCATCATCAAAGCCGACAAAGAAAAGTTCCTGAAGGTGGCACAGGAGTTCATTCCAAAGGACCCTCTGTTAAAGATTTATTCAAACGACGCAAAAAAATAGACTATCGAACTGTTTTTACAAAACCGTATTCGTTCAAAAGATGAGTCATGAAGATGTCATCGCTTTCTGCAGGTATGGCTTTTGTAATCACATTGACTGTACAAACTCCGCAACGCAAAACTGTTTCATCTTTTACCTGAGAAAGATATTTGTCGTAGTAACCTTTACCGCGACCAAGACGTGCACCTTCCAGATTAAAGGCAAGCCCTGGGCAAAGCACAACTGTATTTGAAGGTATTTCGTTTATGATGACTTTCTGACAGTCTGGCGAAGGCTCCATGATGTGATACGGATTATCCACAGTAAAAGAGGATTCCAGACTATTTATATAGAAGAAATCCATGTCATTTGAATCAGGAATCATTCTAGGCACCGCAACTTTTTTTCCGTCCTGCAAAGCCTTGTTTATGATGATGGAAAGATCTATTTCATCTGGCATTGCCATATAGGCAAAAATGGCTGGCGCAGCCTTATATTCTTTACTGTTCAGAAAATATTCAGAAACTGTCTGGGCACACTGCAAGGCAAGAGCTTTATCAGAGAAATAAGACTTTAGCTCCGCCTTGGCTCTCTTTCGCTGAAAAGCCTTAAGCTCTTTTGGAGGAAGTTTTAATTCATCACCACACGCCATATCTGCTCCGCACTGCTCGCCTTTTTTAGGACCGCTCTCTTCGTTTCAAAACCTGCCGCAGCTACAGTTTATTCTTTCCGTAACTGAAACTAACTTTAGCAATAAAAAAAGGCTTTCAGATAACTGAAAGCCTTTAAGCGGCTGCTGCAGGTTTTGAACCTGCGACACATGGATTAACAGTCCATTGCTCTACCAGCTGAGCTAAGCAACCATTCATTCTTGCGAATGTGAATATACTATATAAAAAAACAAAAATCGTGTCAACAACATCGACACGATTTTTGCATTTTTTCGTATTTTTTTTATTTAACCAGAATGAATTCTACGCGGCGGTTTTTCCAGTTGTTGTCCTTGTCTTTGTAGTCTACAACAAGTTCTGTACCACCCTTACCGATTGTTGAAAGGCGGCTTGCGCTTACGCCCTTCTTAACAAGGTAGTCTTTTACGAATTCGGCGCGTTTTCCGGAAAGTGGAATCAAAGCAGGACCCCAGAGTTTTGGATTGTCTTCTGTTTCTTCCGCTTCGTTGTCTGTTACGCGGTTAGCGTGTCCTTCAACTGTTACCTTGTATTCCTTGAACTTGTTAAGGATTTCGGCAATACGCTTAAGAACGCGTTCGTTGTTAGCGGCAACATTTGGATCAAGACCGTTCTTAACTTCGTTCTTTGTCTTAAAGTCTGCGTTGTCTGAACGGAAGATGATTGAAGGAACAGCCATCTTAAGTACATTACCATCACGGATTACAAGAACATCAACTGGAATGATTCCCTTAACAGTGCTTGTCATACCAAGGTTGTCTGTAACTGTGAATGTGTATGGATAATCCATAGCTGACTGAACACGTTCTGCGTAACCCTTAGAGTTTTTCTGAGTGTTAGACAAACCGTCCCAGATAATACGTTCTGTAATAGAAGAAGTTCCCTTTGTTGTCCAGAATGGCTTGCCGTTTGGATCACTGATTACAAAACTCCAGTTCTTGATAAGAGCTTTTGAAGTTCCGCTAAGCTTGATGAAAAGATCATCGTCTGTACCGTCGTTATCAGGACTAAAGTATTCTGGAGCTGTCTTTACGCTGAGCTGTGGAGCTGTTGCAGTACAGATAAATGGTGCAGAAACTGCAGAAACCTTGTTACCCTTCTTGTAAGTTACGTTCAATGTACCTGTAAATGTACCTTCTGCAACTTTTCCTTCTGAATCAAGACCATCCCATGTAATTGAAGATGGAAGGTTCGAGCTATCTTTGTCTGACCATCCGCGAACTGATGTTCCGTTTTCTGAACGTATGTCAAAGTTCCATGTAAGGATGCCATCAGCAACTGTTGTCTTGATATTGAATTTCTGAGTGTCGAGAACCTTGTCGCCGTTTGGAGAAAGACCTTCGTTTTCAGCTGTTACGTAAACTTTTGTTTCACGGCTATCAAGTGTAAAGCCGCTCATTGTTGTACTAAAGCTGTTACCAGCATCATCTGTAGAAGCAATTACAATTGAGTAAGTTCCGTCAGGAGCCTTGTTTCCGGCTTCTGTTGTACCATCCCAGTCAAACTGATCTTTTGTACCAGTCTTGATTGAACCCTTCCAGCTGTAACGCTTAACAACATTATTCTTTACATCACGAACTTCTGCAGTCCAAAGCTTTTCCTGTGTACAACCAGTAACAGTAACAGGAATTGTATCCTGATTTCCGTCACCATCTGGGCTGAATGCCGACCAGGTAGCTGTAGCAGCAAGAGAAGGAGCAACAGTATCAAGAACAAATGGAACTGAATCAATTGAAGTCATAGAACCGTTTGTTGTCATTACAACCAGAGTTGCAGTATATGAACCATCTTTACAAATAATCTTGTCATTTCCCTTACCATCCCATTCGATAGTTGCAGGAATAGAACCTGTTCCCTTGATAGTACGAACTTCTTTTCCACTGGAATTCTTGATTACGAGATTGTAGTTATCAACACCTGTTGCATCCTTAAGAACAGGAAGGAACTTGAGGGCATCCTTAACCTTATCTCCATTAGGACTGAATGCTGTGTCGCTCAAAGAAAGAAGAAGTGTTGCTTTCTTTGTATCAAGAGTGAAAGTTTTTGGCGCAGTAATTACGCCCTTATTTCCAGCAAAGTCTGTTGCAGAAAGTTCAAACTTATATTCTGCATCTGCAGCAAGCTTTCCGTTTGAATCAAAACCGTTCCAAGAAACGCTGTCTGGAAGATATGAACCAAAGTTGTATTCACGAACAGTGTTACCAGATTTTGAATCATAAATACGACCCTTCCAAGCTGGAATGTTTGCATATTTACCAGTGTTGTCATCAAGCATTGAAATCTTTACAGAAGGCTTGTCTGCACCACCAAAGATTGAAGCAGAAACACTAAGCTGAGCAGATGGCTTTGTTGTATCAAGGATGAATTCTGGAGATTTAAGCAAAGCAGGTTCATATCCGTTCAGGTAAGCAGCGCGAACCAGTGCCTGATATTTACCGTTGGCAAGTTTTGTTCCGTTATCGTCCTTTCCGTCAAAAATGATTTCTTTTGGAGGAACAGCACTCTTTGTGTTGTTGTAAGAGCGAACTGCATTTCCGTTTGAATCAACTACTGTTACAGACCAGGCAGTAAGCTTGTTACCGCTGGAAGCTTCTGGAACAGGGATTGTAACGTCAAATTTAATAGAAGAAAGTGTTGAATCTGTATCTGGAGAGAAATATCTGCTGCCAACAATAAGAATGTTTGTAGCAGGCTTTTCTGCAGAATAGATGATGTTTGAAATCACAGCCGCAGCAGAAACGTTTCCGGCACGGTCAGTAGAAGACACTTCATAAGAATAAACTCCATCAGGAATGAACTTACCAGTATCATCAGTTCCAGACCACTTGAAGTTACCAGGTTCAGAATCTGTCCAGGTAAGAGTACGAACTGTCTGCCCCTGAGTATTCTTGAAGATACCAGTCCACTTGTCTTCCTTTGAACCAGACTGTTTGATAGCAAGGTCAGACTTTGCGCCTTCACCAAAGATCTTATCAGTTGGCTGGCTTAAATCAATTTCTGGAGCACGAGTATCAACTACAACAGTATATTCTGGAGTTGTACCCTTGTTGCCATTGTCATCAACAGCTTCAAAGAAATAACTGTAAGTACCATCTGGAGCATTTTCACCATTATCCATGGCACCGTTCCAAACTACTGCAGCAGGAACTTCTACACCAGTTTTTGGAGTAGCAAGCTGCTTGAAGAATGACCTGGCATTTACTTTTTCTGGAAGGGCAACCTTGTTTCCTATCGTACGAACAACCTTTCCGTTTGCGTCCTTGATGATAAGAGACCAGGACTTAATAAGATGACGGTCAGAAATCTTCAAAGGAATTGTAAGGTTATCCTGAACACCATCGTTATTTGGCGAAATGTATTTAACTTTAGAATCTGCATAAGCAACTGCAGAAAGTGAAAGCAGACCGAAAGCTGCAATTTTTACAAAATTATTCTTTTTCATCTTACTGCTCCTGATTATTCTTCATCCCAAATCTGGATTACAGGTGGTTCAACATCCTGCTGACCAAGCTTGATTCTCAAACCGGCAGACACTACCTGAACATCAGAATATCTCTGCTGCCAAGCCGCAGAAGCCAGCATTTCACTGTTTTCCCAGCTGTGAGCCTTAAGGTATGAATTGTTCTTTGCATCAAGACTGAATTTTACACTAAGACTGATTGCTGGCATAAAGTCACCAAAACCTTCTGAAGCTTCTGCAACATCAATGTTTTCTGCCACGTTGATGAAGAAAATATCCTTAACGGCAAAATTAGCACCAAAACTGAACACAACATCCTGGAAAGAAGGAATTGTCATGTCAAAGGATGCACCAAGAACAAAATCCTTTGTTGTCAAAAGATTTGCGCCTGCACCCATCTTAAGAGTTGCCAATGCAGGGAAAGTATCTGCAACATCGTCACCTTTAATACCAACCAGATCAACGCTGTAATATTTACCAAGATTCAACAAAGCAGCCCCAACACGGAAGTCCTTTGTAAAACCAAGAGATTCTCGACGATAAAGAGCTCCAAGGCCAGCGCCCAAAGACCAGTCCTTTGTGTTTCCCTTATAGTCTTCTACACCCCAGAGATAACCGGCATCAAGGTTCACACCAACACAGATGCGTTCTGTTACTTCCTTAGAAATACCAGCCTTGAAGTTCAAAGAATTACCAAGACTCATTTCGTCTTGTTTAGCATCACCATCAACAAACACACCGTTCAGCACACCGCTAACGTTGAACATCTTTAATGGGATAAGAATACCAGTCTGGAAAGCGGCTCCAGACTCTCCGTCACCAGTATTTCCAAGTACAGAAAAATCAGCATCAAGCTGAACACGATCTTCGTAAGAAGGTAATGCAGGATTGAATGCGATTGAATCTGGTCCTGGCATAAAGATTCCGCCGCCAGCAGCACTGGATGCAGAAGTCAGCTGAGTAGGACTAGAAAGATTGAACAAGCTCTGTCCACCAGCTGGAGGGTTGTAAGCAAATAAAGCCGCAGTCATAGAAGCGACTGCGCAAACAGCTACCATTCTTTTCATATAAACACTCCTCGGATAAATCCGAATTATTTATAAAATTATATATTAATAAGAACAATTGTTCTATCTTGACAGTTAACACAAATGATTTAAAATTACTATATTATGGCAAACGAATCTAAAGGTAATTTTTTCTCAAATTTAATCGCTTCAATCTTTGGAAGCAATGACGCAGACGCAGAAAAAAAACGTCAGCTTAAAGCAATCGCAAAAAGACTGTCTAAAAGCAGATTTAATAAACTCTACAAACACAGTGGAAACGAACTTCTTCCTCAGATGGCTAAAATGTTTTACGACATTTACAAGGCAATCTACCCTCTTCAGATGATGTTCAATCAGATGCAGAACGAACAGATGCTTAAGTCAAAAGCCATCGACTTTATGATGACAGACGAAATCAAAAAACTGGAAGAATCTTTAAGAGAAGAAAAAATCCGGGAAGTTTCCCATTCAATACCAACAACTCAGCTTAAGGAACAGGTTGAAAAACGCCTTGCTGAATTGGGTGAATACTTCACTCTTGAAAAAATCACAGAAATCGACAACCTCTACAAACAGATTCTTTCGATAAAGGCTCTTTGTACTTACGATTATTACTTCTTCCTAAAAAAATTCGACAAATCAATCCGTGAAAATGATTTCTCAGCTGCGCCACACTTTGAACACGTAAACGCTGAATATCTTGTAGACGACCTTAAGGACTACATTGAAATTGCATGGGATCTTCCATTTGATGCAGACTGGACAAATGCTTTCAAATTCCTTAAGGCAATCAAGGGTGTTGAACCAGTTTCCATCGCTCTGTGGAAAAAACTCTTGGCACGTATTGCTCTGATCAAACAGTCTCAGACTTTTGAAATGATCATTCAGTTGGCCTCTTCAAACCCAACTTACGTTCCTCAGGTTCACTCGATCACATCCAACATCATTGAACCATATTTGGACAAGCTTAAGGCTGATGTTGAAAAGACTGTTGATGAAATCACAGAAAAAGAACGTTCTGATACAGAAAACAATTTTGCTTCACAGCTTTTCGGAGGAGAAATCACTCCTTTGGTAAACTTCTCTGACAGCAAAAATGCAATCTTCTCACGAAAAGGTCTTTGCGAATACGAAAACACACAGTCTTTGTCTTACATGAAGGCATTCTTGATCGAAGTTGTAAAAAAGGATTTCCGCGAGTTCTACGACGTCGTTGTTGTTCGTGGTCAGTGGGATTCTCAGACTCTTACTTCACAGATTTCTGACTGCTACAACAGCCTGGTTGCCACAACTGATAAAATTGTTACTTTTGATAATGAAATGGCAGACGAAGGTCCAATCGGTATCAAGATCAAGACTCTTCTCATCAAAACCGACCGCGATCAGAGTTCAAAAAATATCGTAAACCGTCTTATTACAGAAGCAAACGAAACTGCATACACTTACGTTATGGAATGTACAAGAAACATCGTTACAATCGGTAAGATCATTAAGACTGTTGTAGATGACTTGAACAAACCAAAGCCAACTTTAATCGCCAACTGGAAAGAAGTTGAACCATATCTTGAAGTACCATTGAAAGACTTCTGTATCGCTATCTACAAGAAGATTTACCTGTTCACATCTCTTATCAAGACATGTATTGTTCAGATTGAGACTACTAATTCAACTGGCGAATAAAAAAAGATTAACGGATTACAGAATCAACCAGCTTCTTAAAATCTTCATCGATAGGCATTTGTGACGGAGCCAGATCTTTCGAGATATGGAAAACTCCGTCATCGCCCATGACGATAGCATCAACAGGAAGTTCTGTTACATTGTTGTCATTTGCAGCAAAAGCAGTAAACATAAATCCATCCTTTTCTGTTGGAAGTTCCAGCAGAAGTGCTTCTGCAGTTGGATCTTCGTCTTCAGAATCGTTATTTATTTCGTTTTCAGTCTCTTCCGGCTCAACATTGTCAAAAATATAATCAAGAGGCTTAAAAATTTCAAAATTAAAGTCACCTGTATCGTCTTCTGTTCCTATAACTGTGTGATCTGCAATTTCAAGTGGTTCTGAACCTTCAAATCTGTTTCTGTCGTATTCTTCTGTAGGAACATATTTGACGGTTGCCTGCATGTGTTCATAGCTGACAGATTCATTATAACCTTCAAGCTCGATCAGGTCATTTACACCACCAACTTCGTAGTCAGTTGATTCTGGATCTATAGGAACAACTTCTTCAAGGTCATCCAGCTCTTCCAGAAGAACATTCTTTTCATCAAGAATAGAGTCATCAATTGTGCGAACAAGAGGATCTTCTCCTTCAAGTTCAATTGGTTCAAGACCATCTTCAGAATCCTTTTCTGCTTCAAGTTCAGCAACCTCTGCATCAGAAACAGGTTCTTCAGCAGGCTCCAGGGCTTCTGAATCATCGATTTCTTCTACAACGTCTACTTCGTCCAGGGACTCAGCTTCTTCAACAGGTTCGGCTTCTTCAAGGGATTCTGCTTCCTCAACAGATTCGGCTTCTTCAAGGGATTCTACTTCCTCAACAGCTTCGGCTTCTTCGAGAGATTCCACTTCCTCAACTGGCTCGGCTTCTTCGAGGGATTCCACTTCCTCAACTGGTTCGGCTTCTTCGAGAGATTCTACTTCTTCAACAGGTTCGGCTTCTTCAAGGGATTCCACTTCCTCAACTGGTTCGGCTTCTTCGAGAGATTCCACTTCTTCAACTGGTTCGGCTTCTTCGAGAGATTCTACTTCCTCAACTGGTTCGGCTTCTTCGAGAGATTCCACTTCTTCAACTGGTTCGGCTTCATCCAAAGCTTCTACTTCGTCTAAAGGCTCAGCCTCATCCAGGGACTCTACTTCATCCAGAGCTTCAACGTCATCAAGTTCTTCAACTGCATCTGCTACTGGTGCTGCAACAGACTTTGAAACCGCAGCCACCGGAGCAGTTCCAGAAGCAGGAACCGACTGAACCTTGAGAGTGCTTGACGAAAGGATTTCTTCAAACATTCGGCGGATTTCATTCATATCATCCGCACTGATACCACCAGCAGGCAATCCATTTGCATTACCAGAAAGAATGTTGATGATATCTTCCCAGCTACGGTTCAGGATAACATCAAGATCATCACCATATTTTTTACCGCGGCGACCAAGGCTCTTCTTGATTTTTGCTGTAAGGGCATCCTTCTGCGCTTCGATCATTGCCGCAACCTTCTTGCGGTCAACATCTTTTTCAAAATATTCGTTCAAAAGGCCAATCTGAACGCCCTTGATCTTGGACTTGATGATAACGTCATCATCTTTTCTTGCGTTAAAAAGAATTACGATGATAAGGCAAACTGTGATGAATGCACAAATCAAAAGAAGCACGCGAACGTAGCCTGGCATTTCAAGGCTTTCGCTGGTGTAAAGACCACCAACCTGAACAAACTGACTTGCCGAGGTGGAAATAAGACTCCAGTTGACAGGCTTAGCGTTTTCAGCGCTGGCTTCAGATTCTCCAGTTTCCTGATTGACTGTGATACCTGAAAGATTTGCAGTATCTGTAGAAACGATGATGTCTGGACCAAAAGCCTTTTCATCCCACTTTTTAAGGATTTCTACAGCAAAGATGTTCTGACCAACCTTTGGAAGACCGAATACAAATCCACCAAGCTTTCCATCGCTGGAAGAAATCAAAGTCATCTGTTCGTTTATTGAGATGATATGTTTTTCAACAAGAAGATTTACAAAATCAAATGGATTAATGTAGAAAAGCACACTAAATCCAAGAGTCTGATTTGCATCAGAATAAAGCTTATAGGAAATTACAATTCTCTGTTCTTCCCCATCGCAAACAATCTTTGGCTTTCTTACATCGCCGGAACCTTCATCATCAAAAGCAGAAACGATGGAATAATCCAGCTCATCCTTTCCGCGAACGGTCTTAAGGTTCTGATAATTTGAGTAATTGCGTTTATTTGCCAGAATTGTAAAGTCATTTCGGTAAGAACTGTAGTGAACGCGACGACCTGCACTATCAACAATGCGCATACCGTCCAGTCCCGGCAATTTTTCCCTAAGACTGTCAAAAAGGCGCACTGCCTCGTCTGATGGAGCCTGATTTACATAAGAAACAACGCTTTCTGAGCTTAAAAAGCCGCTTTCCTCATAACCAAGCAAAGAGAGAAGATTCGTAATGTAAGCATTACTGCAATCCGCAACCGAATCAAGCTTACCGTTTATAGCTTTTAAACGGGCTGGCTCGTAGAATCGTTTTTCAACTGTGGAGAACATCCCCAAAGATGAAAGAACAGTTATTCCGCCAAACAACAAGATGGCGATCAACAGACTGACAGCAGTTTTAACACTGGATTTCACTAGTACTTCCTGTATCAACTACTATTCCCTTAGATTATCGGCATATTTTGATCGTTTCTTGAATGATAAAATTTGCGGTTTGGTGTATATTTTTCTATGTGATTGAAATTGAAGAAGAAGAACAGAAAAAAGTACGGGCACTTTTAGTTGGTGAACCTGGAAATGATCTTAGTGAACTTAAAGGTCTTGTAGACACTCTTGGTCTTGAAACCGCAGAAGCCCTTACTCTGACTCGTCTTGAAGTGCAGCCGGCATACGGAATGGGAAGCGGAAAGGCCCAGGAAATTTATGACCTTGCAAAAGAAGCAGAAGCCGACTGCATCATTTTTGACTTTAACCTTGAACCAACCAAACAGCGCAACTGGGAAAAGCTTTCAAAGATTCCTTGTTTTGACCGACAGGAAGTTATCATCCGCATTTTTGCCCAGCGCGCCCAGACAAAGGAAGCTGTTCTTCAGGTTGAACTTGCCAGATTGAATTATTCTCTGCCACGACTCGCCCACAGTTACGGCGACATGGCCCGCCAGCGTGGTGGTAGCTACGGTTCAAAGGGTTCCGGAGAAAAGCAGCTGGAACTTGACCAGCGCCGAATCCGCGAACGAATCACCCAGGCAAAAAAAGAACTTGAACAGGTTGTCCGTAACCGTGAAACTCAACGCAAAAAACGAGGCAGCATTCCTGTTCCAGAATGTGCCCTTATCGGTTACACAAACGCAGGTAAATCTTCTCTTTTGAACGCCCTTACCGGTGCCGAAGCCTTCGTAGAAAACAAGCTGTTCGCAACACTGGATCCTCTTACCCGTAAGCTGAACCTTAAAGACGGAAAGGGCATCCTTCTTACTGATACAGTAGGATTCATCAGTAACCTTCCACATTCCCTTATCGACGCATTCAAATCAACACTGGCAGAAGCCCAGCAGGCAGACCTGCAGCTTATCGTTCTGGATTCCAGTGACCCAAACGTTTTCTTCCACTACGACACTGTATGTAAGGTACTCAAAGAAATTGACGCGGAAGACAACAGCCGCCTTATTGTGCTTAACAAATGGGATGCAGCACAAAGCCTGGAGCCGGCGGCTATTGCAGATTTGAACCTGAAGTTTCCGGATGCAGTTAAGGTCAGCGCAAAGACTCACGCTGGCTTTGATGAGCTTTCAACAAAGATCAGCGAAAAGCTTTTAGGTGACATCAAAACCTACGAAATCCCAGGAGACCAGTTCACTCTTCTTAAGGCAATCCGCCAGAACGGTGTAATTATAGAAGAAAACTGGCAGGATTCTACTGTAATCCTTAAGGCAAGGGTCAGCGGCAAAACAAAAGCCCTGGCAGAGCCATATCTTGTGCAGGAGGAACAGAAATGAATCCTATCCTTGAAGAACTGATGAACAGAATCACTCTGAACAAAATCCTTGCAACCGTTGCTATTTTCATCGGCGTGATGATCTTTGCCACAACCCTGGCTGTAGTAACAAAACCTAAGCCTGTAACTGTGGTTCGGGCACAGACTCAGACTCCTGCAGAAGAAAAACTTTCGTCTTACAAGGAACTGGGAAAACTCAGAGTGGTTACCGCTCCTGACAAAAACGGTAAAAACCCATCAACAGTTGTAGTCAACCCGTTGCTTTCCTACACTTTCCAAGACCAGGACTTTTACGAAGAGCTTAGCCGCAAGAATCCTCAGATAAAGTCCATCATCGTAAACTATTTTTCAAGCCAGACTTCAACTCAGCTTAAAGTCAAAGGTGAAACAAAAATCAAAAACGAACTTCTTGAACAGCTTAATCAGATTCTAGTACTCAACAAGATTCAGGATTTATTTTTTGATGACCTTATTTTTCTTGAATAATTTTGCAACCTTAAATAAAACAGCGTGTCTTTAATAGCAGAGAGGAAATAATTAATGCCAAACGAAACAATGTCCATTGCAGCACAGGTAATCATTTCAATCGTACCAATCGTAGGAATTACCTTCGGAGCTGTAATTCTTTTCTTTTACATCCTGTGGCGCCACCACGAAGTAAAACTTCAGATTAAGACTGGAACTTTTGTACAGAAAAACTTTAACTCCGCAGCATTTTCACTTTTGACAGGCCTTTTGCTTACAGGCATCGGACTTGTTCTTACAATGGTTTTTGCAATTCTTGATGGATTTTCATATTCAATTCTTGGTGGATTGATTCCATTCATCAGTGGCGTAAGCCTTCTTGTTTACTACAGAGTTTTCCCGGAATTTCACAAGAAAGACTAAGACATGCTGGAAAAGCTTGAAAGAGAGCACATAAAACGAAGAGACCTCAACCTTATTAAGCAGACTCTGGCAGGCAACAAGGATGCATTCGCCAAACTGATGACTTATTACAAGGTTAGAGTCTTTAACTTCGGAAAAAGCTTCTTTCACAACGAATCTGATTCAGAAGATTTTGTTCAGGACGTTTTCATAAAGGTTTTTACACATCTGGAATCCTTTAAGGGAAATTCAATGTTTTCTACCTGGCTGATGAAAATTGCCTACACTACTGCCATCAACTCCGTAAACCGCAAAAAAGATACCTCTTCAATTGAAGATGACAGCATTATCCCAGATCATTCAGGCTCAACCCCCGAAGACACTCAGATTCGACTCCTTACACAGCAGGCAATCCGAGAGGCTGTTGCCGAACTGCCAGAAAAATACGCAACCTGCGTAGAAATGTATTTTTATTACGACATCCCATATCAGGAAATCAGCGAAATCACAGACTTTCCTGTAAACACAATCAAATCTCATATTTTCAGAGCCAAAAAGCTCTTAAAGGATAAACTGGAGGATTTTTATGGAAAATAAATGCGAAGAGATGATGAACGAATATCTCATGCTGGACAAAGGTGAAAAAGTGCCTTTGCATCTTACAATGCACATTTTGGGATGCAAAAAGTGCCGCGACCAGATCAAGCTGATGAAAAAAGCTGAAGAAAAAATCTCCGCTCCTCTTAAAATCCAGGCTCCAGTTACCGACGAATCCATCGCCAAAGTTTTGGAACAGGTTTCCCCAGAGCTCAAAGTTCGAAACCACAAGCCATTCCCAGTTTTCGGCTGGATCCTTGGAGGCGTGATCATGGCAGCCCTTTTGATTTTCGCCATGAACAACATTTCAGACTTCCACAACAACCACCTTACAGCCTACTACGCCTACACTCTAGCCGGAAGCATTTCAGTTTACTGCGCCGTTTTCGTCTTCAGCCACATGGACGCTTTTGTTAAGAAGATTTCTACTGTTTTGACTAATATTGCGTAAAGAAAGGAAACGGAGCGCCCGCACACTCCGTCATGCTGAACTTGTTCAGCATCTATCTCCAGAGCGCTGCCGGATTCACAGTCTTACCGAATTTATAAACTGTAAAGTGAAGATGTGGCCCCGTACTCAATCCTGTACTTCCTACAAGACCAATACGAGTATTCTGATCAACCCACTGACCTCTTGTACAAAGTTGTTTAGACATGTGTCCGTACAAAGTTTTGTAGCCAGAATGATGAGTTACGATTACGTAGTTTCCGTAAACATTGTTATATCCAACAGAAGTAACAGTTCCACCAAGAGCTGCATAAATCGGAGTTCCCTGAGCACAAGCCATATCCATACCAGAATGGTAAGAACGCTTCCCGCTGAAAGGAGAACTTCGCCATCCGTAATAAGATGAAAGATAATAGCGGGTGTGAATTGGTTTATGGAAAAGATCCCCGTTGATCTCCTGTTTTGTTACCCAGTCAAGCTGAGCATCAGGAACAAACATTGTAGTACCTGCAACAAGTGAGGTTGATTTTTCAATGTTGTTTACACGGGCACATTTTTCTGCGCTGACTTCATATTTTTCGGCGATAGTTTCTGGTGTTTCGCCGTTCTTTTTTACTGTATAGATGATTCCAGGCATTGAAGGAATCTTAAGATACTGACCAATCTGCAAAAGACGTGACTGGTGAATGTTGTTTACACTGATGATTGTATCCTGTGTAATGCCAAAGTTGTCGGCAATATAACCGATCATATCGCCTTTCTTTACGCGATATGTGTGGTAACAGAGTTCCAGCCCTTCAGAAGAATAAGCGTCCTGACCAAGAACCTTTGCTGTTGCTTCATCAAGGTTTTCTCCGCCTTCTTCTCCCTCTACCAGAGCATCCAGCATAGCGCTGTCATCGGCATCAAGAGCAGCTTCTGTTGCAGCAGGTTCAACCGCTTTGGCAACAGATTCCATCACCTTATCTTCTGAGATTTTAAATTCAGGTACACCGGCAGTTTCAAGACCACCTACACCTTTTTCTACGTTTACATTTCCAGCTATATAAAGAGTAACCCACGCCAAAGAAATTCCGCCACAAAAAGCAATTACGGAATGTGTAACAATGCGCTTTACCTTTGTATTAAGCAGCTTATGATAAATTCTTTCAAACTTCATTTTAATAGAAACATTTTTATAATTATTGAACTTATTCATATTCTATCACCTATTTGCGGGAAATTCCAACCAGGAAGGTTTCAAAAGATTCTGCACGGCAAGCTTCCGGCTTAAAACCTTTTGCCTGAGTAAAAATCTCTCTCATTTTACGCAGAAACTTCTGCTGATCGCCGTTCTGGAAAATCTTTACACAAAAGTTTCCGCCCTTTTTAAGCATTGTTTCAGCGTACCAGATTGCCATTTCTACAAGACCTTCTGAACCTGCTGTATCTACAATTCTGTTTCCTGTAGTTTTTGGAGCTGCATCACAAACAATAAGATCGTAAGGTCCCATATCCTTTATCTGCTTGCGGATTGCAGCCGCATTCAGGTCGCCCTGCAGGAATGTAAGGTTTTCTCCACGAACTGACTTTGAAAGAGGGTTCAAATCGCAGCTTACAACGTGGCTTTCAGGACCAAGATTGCGAAGCAAAAAAGTTGTCCAGCTGCCAGGAGCAGCTCCCAAGTCCAATACATTGCAGCTTTTTTTGAGCATGCCAAACTTTTCGTCCATTTCCTTAAGCTTATAAACTGAACGTGCTGGATACCCTTCCGAGAATGCTTTCTGTGACCAGTAATCTGGTTTTTCGTAACTATTAGATGCCATATCACCTTAATTTTCGGCTAAATAAACATTTAGTTAAGACTATTTTCGTGAGGTTTAGTGTTTTTCGTGGTTAATAACTTGCAAATAATCCTGTATAATCAAGACATGAACAATGAATTCAAATCAATTTTAGACAATATAGAAAAATCTCTTCAGAAAGCACTTCCCTCCAGAACCAGCCCAGACTGGCAGAACATTACTTTCCGAAACCTTTCTGAATGTGTAACTGACGAACATATCACAAACCTTATAACTCCATGCCGCAACCTTATGGACCTTGGTGGCAAGCGCTGGCGTCCGTTGCTGCTTGTGCTCTGTTCTGAACTTTGCCGAGAATCAGGAAAAATCGCTCCACTTTCTATCGAACAGACTTACGACATCACTCCTCTTGTGGAATTCGTTCATACTGCCAGCCTTATCCACGACGACATCGAAGATTCAGCTGACACTCGTCGCGGAAAACCTGCTGCCCATATCACTTACGGTCTGGACACAGCCTTGAACGCCGGAGCATGGCTTTACTTCCAGGCACCTGTAGTAATCGACCAGCTTAACTCTTCAATTGAATTCAAAAACCGCCTGTACGCTTTGTACACAAAGGAACTCCGTCGCCTTCACCTTGGGCAGGCAATGGACATTTACTGGCACAGAAATCCTTCCCTTATTCCATCCGTGGAAGAATATACCCAGATGGTTCACTGCAAGACTGGAACTCTGGCAAGCCTTGCCGCTCAGACAGGATTTACTGCAGGCGGCGCAACTCCAGAAGAAGCTCTTAAGGCTGGCACAATCGCTGCAGCTTTAGGCGAAGGATTCCAGATTCTGGATGATGTTCAGAACCTTACAACCGGTAACCCTGGAAAAAAACGTGGTGATGACATTGTTGAAGGCAAAAAGAGCCTCCCTGTTCTTCTTCACCTTGCAGAAAATCCAGAAGACAAAGAAAAAATTGCTGTACTTTTCACAAAGGCCTCAAAGGAAGGCATCGATTCACCAGCTGTTGAAGAATGTATCGCCATCCTGGAAAGCAAAGGTGCAATTCAGAAGGCCCTTACCCGCGGCACAACTGTAATTCACCAGAACATCAGCGCCCTCACAGATCTTTTTGGTACTGCAGAATCTTCAAAATCTGCTAAACTTATTGTAGAACTTTTTGATTCAATGATTCAGAAATTTCAGGGCAAATAAATGTTAGAAACAGCAGAACGACTTAACAATCAGGCCATCCTGCTCGCCGCCGACGGTTCTTTCAAGGAAGCCCTTGCCTGTTTTGCCAGAGCAATCACCCTTGAAAAAGACAACTCTCTTTTGTGGTTCAACATGGCGCTGACCTACAGAGATGCGGGTAAATTAAAAGAAGCAGAAGAAAGCCTTAAAAAAGCACATTATCTCTCCCCTTACGACACAGACATTCTTCAGGAACTGGCTCTGATTCTTTACAACGAAGACAAGCTGGACGAAGCCCTTGTGTACTGCCAGGAAGGCCTTATGGAAAATCCAGAAGACACTCACTTATGGAATACCCGAGGCGTTGTTCTCTTTAACAAGGGACTTTACGAAGATGCCTGCGACTCTTTTGAATGCGCAGTAATCTATAATCCATACTACTACGACGCCCTTTTTAACCTTAGGGACACTTACAAAGAGCTTAAAAATCAGGCTGGAGTTGACCAGTGCAATGCCCGTCTGCGGGAAATCAAGAAAAACGGAGAGCCTTTATGAAAAGAACATACATCGTCACATCAATTGAAAAAGACCTCATTCTTGCAATTCCTGAACATCAGAACTCAAAGGCCCATGCAAAAATCGAAGTAATAAACCCAAACAAGCTTCCAGTTCAGGTTGGATCAAAAATCTCCGTCGGACTTCCCCGCAAACAGGAAGCCATCACCGGACTTATCGCACTTTTTACACCAATCGCAGCCGCTGTGGCAGGATTTTTCATCTCAGAACCAATGGCAGAGTTGTTAAAAAAACAATGCACAGAAATCTTCAAAGCACTTTCCATTTCGGTTTGCTTCTTGATTGCCTGTGCATTTATTCTTGCAACCTCTCGTTCAACTCCAACCATCGTAAAGCTGCAGATCAACGAGATTTTGTAATTCTAAAGATTTTCTCTGGCGAGCTTACTGATTTCATCAGCCATTTCCATAAGAGGAACCTGCTTCTGAACACCACCAAGCTCAAAACCAACTCTTGGCATACCATAAACTACAGAAGTCTTTTCGTCCTGACCTAATGTCCAGGCACCCTGCTTACGCATTTCTGTAATCTGAGCGGCACCATCACGACCCATTCCAGTCATGATTACCCCAAGAGCATTGTTTTTGTAGATTTTTGCTACACTTTCAAACAGAACATCAGCACTTGGACGATGTCCGTTTCGCTGTTCTGTCTGAATTGTGCGGATAACGTTTCCTGAAGCTCTTTCTTCAACAATTATATGGTAATTACCCGGAGCAATATAAATATGTCCGTCTTCAATAGGCATTCCATCCTGTGCTTCCACAACTGTAAGAGGACAGATTCTGTTAAGACTCTGAGCAAATTCAGCTGTAAAACCTGCAGGCATGTGCTGTACAACCAGAATTGGCTGCTTAAGATGAGGATCGATCATCTTGAACACATCGCGCAAAGCATTTGGACCACCAGTCGAAATACCAAGAGCGATCAGCTTAATCTTTCCACCTTCCCTAAGAACTTCAATCTTAGCAGGCTCTTTCTTTTCTGGCTCTTTCCAGGTTGCAATAGCTGGAGCAAGACTCTTAACATCAACTGTTGCAGGAATTGGAGCCTCAACACCCTTTGTCTTAGCTACAAACTTTTCTGCTTCCCTCATCTTGATAAGACGAAGGAAATATTCTGTAGGAGGAACCTTTCTTCCATTCTTACGGGCATACGAACCACCGTAAGAAACGATTTTTTCGATAATTGTGTCGCTTACGTTTACAACTTCTGTAGAAACAGATCCACCTGGCTTTGTGATAAAGTCAACAGCACCAAGTTCAAGACACTGCATTGTTACAGCAGCACCCTTAGTTGCAATCGAAGAAAGAATGATGACTGGAACATCCCACTTAAGCTTCTTGCGCTCCTGAAGGAATTCAACGCCAGTCATAACAGGCATTTCAATATCAAGTACAATTACGTCCGGTTTGCTGATTGGTACTTCGTCCAGGAGCATCTTACCGTTCATGGCCTTACCAACAACCCGCATACCAGGGGTTTCATTAATGATTCTGGAAACAAGATTTCTCATCAATGCAGAATCATCACATATCTGTACATTTAATGTGTCATATTCTGAACCAATTACTTCCATAAAAATCCCACCAGTTTAAAATCAGGTATTCTTCTGATACAGACAAGCCCAGTCTGTCTTAAGGAACTCGAACTTAGTGTTCATACCGAACAAAGATTCCGAGTGACCAATAAACAGATAGGAATGCTTAGCCATTGAATTCCAGAAGCGATCCAGAACTACAAGCTGTGCAGGTTCATCGAAGTAAATCATTACGTTTCGACAGAAAACGATATCCAGGTTACGCATACCTGTATCATTTTTAAGGTTATGATAGTCAAACTTAACATGACTCATAATGTCCTTGTTAACCTGATAACCGCCAGTTGTCTTAGTAAAATATTCCGCAAGAAAATCAGCGGGAATACCATCAACCTTACTGTCAGCATAAAATCCCTGCTGCCCAACCATCAATGATTTAAGGGAAATATCTGAGGCTGTAACTGCAAAGTCATAGCCTGCAGGAAGAATTCTCTTCAAAAGCATTGCGATTGTATAAGGTTCTTCTCCTGTAGAACATCCTGCACTCCAAACGCGTACAGTCTTATCTCCAGTCTTCTTCTTTTCTTCAAGAACATGAGGAATTACATATTTTTCAAAAGCATCAAAGTGTGGCTGATTACGGAAGAAGCGTGTCAGGTTAGTTGTTACTGAATCCAGCATACGCTTCATTTCTTCATGATCTTTAAGGATCAATGCATGATACTCTGCAGCAGTTTCGATTTTCTTTTCGCGCAGAATCTCCTTAATTCGGCTGTCGAGAATAGGTCTATTAGTTGCAGAGAAAGTGATTCCGCTTTCGTCATAGATTGTCTTTCTAAATTTCTCAAAATCTTCATCATTAAGAGTATCAATCATAATAAGAAAATTATACGCTTGAATTTTCTAACAGACAAATTTTTTTAAATAAATTTGAATAATTTGTTATCAAAATTTTATATCATCATCTTCTATGTAATTTACCTTGATTTTTGTTTGAATCATTGACGAGAATCGCGATAAATGGGAAAATCACCGTTATGAGTAAATATATTCTGGTTACAAGTGGAGTTTGTTCAAGTTTAGGAAAAGGTGTTGCTTCGGCAACTATTGGTAGTCTTCTTGAAGGTTACGGCCTTAAAGTTGCTATGATTAAGTGTGATCCTTACATCAACGTTGATGCAGGAAACATCAGTCCTTTCCAGCAGGGGGAAGTTTACGTTACAGAAGACGGTGCTGAAACTGACCTTGACCTTGGAAATTTCTCACGCTTTACCAGCGTAAACCTCACAAGCGACAACTGTATCACAATCGGTAAAGTTTACGATCAGGTTATCAAGAACGAACGTGCCGGCCGCTACAATGGTCGTACAGTTCAGGTTATTCCTCATATCACAGATGAAATCAAACGTCGTATTTTCACTATCGGTCAGAAATCTCAGGCTGATGTTGTTGTTGTAGAAATCGGCGGTACTGTTGGCGACATCGAATCAATTCCATTCCTGGAAGCCGGTCGCCAGATGATTCACGAACTTCCTAAGAACGACATCTGTACAATCCACCTTTCACTAATTCCTGTAATCACAGGTGGAGAACTTAAATCAAAACCAACACAGCACTCTGTAAAACAGCTTCAGGAAGCTGGTATTCAGCCAGACATCCTTCTTTGCCGCTGTGAAAGAGAAATCGAACCAGATATCCGCAGAAAGCTTGCTCTTTTCTGTAACGTAGGTTCTGACGCTGTATTTACTTCTACAAACGTAAAGAAATCAATTTATGAAATCCCAGTTCTTTTCCACAAGGAAGGAATTGATGCTGCTATCGTTAAGAAGCTTAAGATCAAGACTGATGTTGCAAACTCAAACATCCGTCAGTGGACTGGTTTCGTAAACAAACTCAACGAAGATGGTCCAAAAGTTACAATCGCCATGGTTGGTAAGAAAAATTACCTGGACGAATGTTACAAATCTGTACGCGAATCTCTTTTCCATGCCGCTGTAACTAGTTTCGGAGCTCAGCTTGATCTTAGAAAGGTTGACGCTGAAACCCTTGAAGACACAGAAAGTTTTGCTTCCGCATTTGAGGGTGTTGATGGAATCGTAATTCCTGGCAACTACGGTCAGCGCGGATTCCTTGGTCTTCTTAAGACTGTAAAATTTGCCCGCGAAAACAACATTCCATATTTCGGAATCGATCTTGGGATGCAGCTTATGGCAATCGAAACAGCCCGCTCACTTCTTGGCTGGTCAGACGCAGACTCTTCTGAATTCATCCAGAACTGTGAACATGCAATCATCAGCCTTCCAGAAGAACAGAAAGGTCTTGCTGCCGCAGGATCAATCCAGCTCGGAGCTCAGAACGTTAAGATTGCTAAAGATACAAAGCTTCACGACGCTTACAAAAAGGCTACAGTTTCTGAACGCCACCGCAACAAGTATACTTTCGACAAAAAATATGCCGAAGAACTTAAGGCTCAGGGACTCATCTCTTCTGCAGAAACAGAACTTGATGCACGCACAGAAGCTTTTGAATGGACAAACCACAAGTGGGGCGTAGGTGTTCAGTATCATCCAGAATTCATTTCTAGACCAGCTAAGCCACATCCACTTTTCACAGCATTTATCGGTGCTGCATTGAACAAATAAATGAAGGCACTTTTAGCACTTATTCCGGCAGTTTTATTCGTCAGTTGTTCCCTTAAATATGGAACAACATATCAGGATGAATCTAACGTGCCGGAATTTGTTTTTACAGACGCAGTATTCAGTCGCTACGAAGACAATGTTGAAACCATGCAGCTTTCTGCCAGCCGCCTGGAACAGTACGGTGACGGTAAGTCTATGTACGCAAAGGATGTTGAATTCAAGGTGATGGACAAGGAAGGCAACTTAAAGACTTCCGGTGCCTGCGAACTGCTTTCCTCTAATTCAGAAGAAGAACAGTATGCCCTTTATGACAACATCGAAATAAACAATGTTCAGGACGATATGAACGTTACAGCAGACTCCCTTCGCTGGAACGGAAAAACTGAGCAGCTCACTTCAAGCCGCAACGACATGGTAACACTAAAAAAAGGAAATACTGTGCTGCAGGGGTCAGGATTTTCTGCCAGTGGAGTAAGCAAAAAATACTCTTTCACCGGAGTTGTTACCGGAATGCACTCAACAGGCGATGACAAAGAACCCCCACAGGAGGAAGAAGCAATTGAACAGTAAACTGATTTTAGCCGCTTTTCTCATCAGCCTCTCATCAATTCCTCTTTTTGCAGAAAAAATCACCTTCTCCGCTGACAGCATGTCGGGAACTGTTGGAGACAAATCTGATTCAACTACCCTCACAGGCGAAGCATACGTTCTGACTGACACAATGGAAATTTCCGCTGACGTAATCAGCATGTCGGGAAAGGACTTCAGATACATCGACGCCGCCGGTTCAATCAAAGGAAAAAACACAGAAAGCAAGATGGAATTTTCTTGCGGCCGCATGAAATACGACCGTGAAACAAAAATCGCCCAGCTGATGGACAACGTAAGCCTTACCGACACAGCAAATGACGTTCAGGCAAAGGCCCAGATGATCGAATATAACCAGGACACCGACATTGCCGTAATGCAGATCGAAATCGAGCTCAAGCAGAAGGACAATACCTGCACAGGAGCCTACGCTGTTTACCGCAAAGCTGACCAGATACTTGAACTTTCAGGTAACGCCCAGATCAAACAGGGACAGGATACATTCCGAGCACAGGAAATTACATTGAATCTGGACTCCCAGGAAATCACACTGGACGGCCGCGTAAAGGGTTCTGTAATTGATGAACGAAAGTCTGAACCTAAGCCTGAAGAAAAACAGGAAGACAACTCTACAACAGAACAGGAGACTGAAAAACATGAATGATATAGGAACCCACACCCTTAGAGTTTCCAGTCTCTTTAAAAGCTTTGGACGAAAGCATGTTGTAAAAGGAATTGACTTTGAAATGAAAACCGGAGAAGTTCTTGGTCTTTTAGGACCAAACGGAGCCGGAAAAACAACAACCTTTTACATGATTGTAGGATTTTATAAGCCTACAGCCGGAGAAATCTTCCTCGACAACGAACAGATTACTCCACTCCCAATGTATAAACGTGCCAGAAAAGGAATCTCATACCTTCCTCAGGAACCTAGTGTTTTCAAGAAGCTGACAGTAGAAGAAAACATCTGGTCCATTCTTGAAACCCGCACCGATCTTACAAAAGAAGAAAAGAAATATCGCCTCGAACAGCTTATAGATGAATTTGCCATCGGAAGAATCCGCAAACAGTTCGCCTTTACCCTTTCCGGAGGAGAACGCCGCCGAACAGAAATCGCCCGTTCTTTGGCCATTGAACCAAAGTTCCTGCTTCTTGACGAACCTTTCGCCGGAATCGACCCAATCGCCGTAGCCGACATCAAAACCATGATCGGCCTTCTTGCAAAACGAGGCATCGGAATCCTGATCACAGACCACAACGTCCGCGACACCCTGGAAATCACCGACCGAGCCCTGATCGTTTCCAGCGGTCAGATCGCCATCGCCGGCTCAAAAGACGAGATCCTAAACAACGACCTGGCCAGAGAGATTTATCTGGGTAAAGATTTCAGCATGTGAGAAAGCCGTTTAAGACACAAGTCACCTTGTGTCTTAAACGCTTTGATCCAATAAAAAAAAGTCGTCCAGACTTTTTTCCAAATTCCTTACAAGACTTTTTTCCAAATTCAAAATTCCTCAAAATTTTGCTATTTTCTACATATATTTACATCTTTATTTGACAACGCAATATTCATATATTAAAATGTTATTTGAACTATTCCATAAAATAGTGAGGAGAATATTTTAAAATGAGTAAAACAATAGTTTTGTTCACAGTTCTTCCCATTGTTGGAATCGTTTTTGGATGGACTATTCGCTGGCTGTACGCCAGATTTCAACTATCTGCATCAGAACAAAAAGCAGAACGTGTAAAACAGGACGCAATTAAAGAAGCTGAAGCTCAGAAAAAAGAAATTTTGCTCAACGCAAAAGATGAACTCATTCGCGAACGAAACCAGCAGGAACGTGAAAACCGTGAACGCCGCGCTGAAGTACAGCGATACGAAGCTCGTGTAAACAAGAAAGAAGAACTTATTGATCAGAAAGCTCTTGAATGTGAAAAGAAAGAAAAAGAATGTGACGAAAGACTGGCTGCAATGAAAAAGCGTGAAGCTGCCGTTGCAATCCAGGAAGAAGAATACCGCAAGGAACTTGAACGCATCTCTGGACTTTCTGCACAGGAAGCAAAAGAATTAATCATTAAAAATCTTGAAAATGATGCCCGTCATGACGCTCAGGCGTTGCTTAACAAAATCGAACAGGAAGCTCAGCTTACTGCTGAAAAGAAAGCCCGCGAAGTTTTGATTTCTGCAATCCAGAGAATCGCTCCAGAAACTACAAGTGACATTACTGTTACCACAGTTTCTCTCCCAAGCGACGAAATGAAGGGACGTATCATCGGTCGCGAAGGACGTAACATTCGTGCCCTTGAAACACTTACAGGTGTAGACATCATCATCGACGATACACCAGAAGCTGTAGTAATTTCTTGTTTTGACCCAGTTCGTAAGGAAATTGCAAAACAGTCACTTGAACGCCTTATTTCTGACGGACGTATTCATCCAGCCAGAATCGAAGAAATCGTTCAGAAAGTCACTCGTGAAATCCAGAACAAGATTTACGAAGAAGGTGAAAAAGCTTTGTTCGATCTTGGTATTCACAATATGCCAACAGAAGGCGTAAGAGCTCTTGGCCGTTTGTACTTCCGTACAAGTTATGGTCAGAACGTTCTTATCCACTCAAAAGAAGTTGCAAACGCAGCTTCTATGATTGCCGCAGAAGTTGGTGCTGACCGTGAACTGGCAAAACGTGCCGCTATCCTTCACGATATCGGTAAGGGAGCTGAAAACGACAGCGACCAGAACCACGCAGAAGTGGGAGCTGAAATGGCACGCAAGATGGGTGAAGATCCACGCATCGTAAATGCA
>JAZLGB010000046.1:0-52011 GCA_045616085.1 Treponema sp. | reverse complement strand
GTAGAAACCTGTACATTCGAGAACAACGTCTACTTTATTTGCTGCCCATGGACAGTTAGCAGCATCTTTTTCTGCAGAAATTTTAATTTCTTTTCCATCAACAATGATAGAATCTTCAGTAGCAGAAACTGTGTGTTTACCTTCACCGATTTTACCACAGAAACCACCCTGTGCTGTATCATACTTCAAAAGGTGAGCAAGCATTTTTGGGCTTGTCAAATCGTTGATAGCAACAACTTCATATCCTTCAGCTTCAAACATCTGACGGAAAGCCAAACGACCAATACGGCCAAAACCATTAATAGCAACTCTAACTGCCATGTTATTTCTCCTAAAAATAATTATTTTAGTTTTGCTTATAATTTATTGAATTCACAGAAATAATGCAATAACTGAAAGCCCTATCCCCATAGTACTTTTTTGTTATTTTGTGAAAACCAATCCTGTTTCAACTGCAGAAACCTTGATTTCTGACCCCTCACCAAATTTTCCAGCCAAAAGCTCCTTACTCAAAGGATTTTCCACCCAAGTCTGAACCGCTCGTTTTACAGGACGGGCACCAAAGGCAGGATCGTAGCCCTTTTCGCAAAGGAAATCCACAGCCTTTTCATCAAACTTAATGGTGATGCGGTGATCTTCCAGGCGCTTACTAACCCTATCCAGCTGAATACGAACAATTCCGCCAATACAAGATTTTCCCAGTTTCTGGAACATTACAGTTTCATCAATACGATTCAAGAACTCCGGTCTGAAATGCTGCTTTAAAAGCAGGTCAATCTTAGCTCGAGTTTCTTCAGACACAGCCAACCCACCATCAGCGTTTATCTGCGTGCATCCGCGGTTTGAATCCTCATCCAAAATGAACTCGCTTCCCAGATTACTTGTCATGATGATGATTGTATTCTTAAAATCCACAACTCTACCCTGACCGTCTGTAAGACGGCCATCATCCAGTACCTGCAAAAGCACATTGAACACATCAGGATGAGCCTTTTCAACTTCGTCAAAGAGAACAACGCTGTATGGACGGCGGCGAACTGCCTCTGTAAGCTGACCACCTTCATCGTAGCCCACATATCCTGGAGGTGCTCCAATAAGACGTGTCACGCTGAATTTTTCCATATACTCAGACATATCGATTCGGGTCAAAGATTTTTCATCATTAAAAAGGAAGTCTGCCAGAGTTTTTGCAAGCTCAGTCTTACCAACCCCTGTTGGCCCAATGAAAAGGAAGGAACCAAGAGGACGATTTGGATCAGAAAGCCCTGAACGGTTTCGGCGGATTGCATCAGACACAACCTGCACCGCTTCATTCTGACCGATAACCCGCTTATGAAGAACTTCTTCCAGCTGAAGATATTTCTGCTTTTCGCTGGTCATCATTTTTGCCACAGGAATGCCTGTCCAGGTAGAAACAACCTTTGCGATGTCCTCTTCTGTTACAGACTGACGGAGCAAAGATTCCCGTTCCGGATTTTCAGACTTTTCTTTTTCAGCCTGAATGGCATCTGCCAGTTCCTTTTCGAGACCTGGAATAATCGAATATTTAAGTTCAGCCGCTTTTGCAAGATTTCCTTCGCGGGTGAATTTTTCTTCTTCAAAACGAGCCTGTTCAAGTTTTTCCTTTAAGTCACGGCCCTTGTTGATGCTGTTCTTTTCGTTCTGCCACTGAAGCTTCATTGCATCCCGCTTTGAAGTGATTTCAGAAAGTTCTTTTTCAAGCTTAACAAGACGTTCTTTTGAAGCTGCGTCATCTTCCTTGCTAAGAGACTGTTTTTCAATCTGAAGCTGAAGAATCTTTCGTTCAACCTGATCAAGTTCTGTTGGCTGACTTTCAATTTCCATCTTAAGGCGGCTGGCAGCTTCATCCACCAGATCAATGGCCTTATCCGGCATAAAACGGTTTGTGATGTAGCGGTTTGAAAGCACCGCTGCGCTGACAAGGGCTTCGTCTTCGATTCTTACACCATGATGGATTTCGTATCTGTCTCTGAGACCACGAAGAATGGCGATTGTGTCTTCTACAGTTGGCTCGGCACAGTAAACCTGCTGGAACCTTCGTTCCAGAGCAGCATCTTTTTCGATGTACTTGCGATATTCATCCAGAGTTGTGGCACCAATCATGTGGATTTCGCCACGGCTAAGGGCTGGCTTTAAAAGGTTTGAAGCGTCCATTGAACCTTCAGAAGCCCCTGCCCCAACAATTGTATGAAGTTCATCAATAAAAAGAATAATCTGACCTTCTGACTTTGTAACTTCTGTGATAACGGCCTTAAGACGTTCTTCAAATTCACCACGGAATTTTGCGCCGGCCACAAGACTACCCATATCAAGGGCAAGAAGTCGTTTGTTCTTAAGAGATTCAGGAACGTCTCCGCTGGCAATTCTGCGGGCAAGCCCTTCTACAATTGCTGTCTTACCAACCCCAGGTTCACCAATAAGAACCGGATTGTTCTTTGAACGGCGGCAAAGCACCTGCATACAGCGGCGGATTTCTTCATCTCGGCCGATAACAGGATCAATTTTATCCTGGCGGGCACGGGCTGTAAGATCTGTACAGAACTTTGAAAGGCTCTGCATTTTGCTTTCTGGATCCTGACTGTCGATGGTCTGGTTTCCTCGAACTGATTTCATGGCTTCGTAAACCGCTTCGTAGGTAATTCCGTTCTTTTTAAGAAGGTCGCAAACCCGGGAAGTTTCTTTTGTCATGGAAAGAAGAAGATGTTCGCAGCTAAGGTACTGGTCCTTAAGCTTTGACATTTCGTTTTCGGCTTTGGCAAGAACCTTCTGGGCATTCTGAGCCATTGTCATCTGGGAATTTCCAGTTACACGAGGATACTGATCCAGAAGCTCCTGCACCTGTTTTTTAAGGGAAGGAACCTGAACTCCAATCCGTTCAACGATTGGAACGACAATTCCGTCCTGCTGTTCAAGCATTGCATACAAAAGATGTTCAAGTCCGATTTCACTGTGATCGTTTTTCTGAGCAAGGGCGCTTGCGTTCTGAAGTGCGTCCTGCATTTTAAGTGTGAAATGTTCGTAATCCATAATTTCCTCCACTTTTTCTATTTAATATGAAAATAATAAGGATTTTTCTAAACGACAAATACTTTTTAACATAAAAAAAGAGCTTCCTTCGAAGCTCTTTCCCATTCTTTTTTATTCCTCAGGTTCTTCCAGCTGACCGTATTCACAAAGGGCACCCGCAATGTGAGCATGCTCGATCAGTTCAAGATTTTTTCGAATGCGTTTGTACAGACGGATTTCTCCAGTTCCTGTACCGCCAGTAAGCATCTTAAGTACCTTGCGCTTACCTTCAGGCACTTCCGCACTACGAACATACATCTGACCTGCAGGACAGAACACGTCGATATCAACTACATAGTTTTTGTCATTCAAGCTGACAGTCCAATGAAGCTTTTCCCCGCCTTCATCAGCTGGCATCTGAGTAAAGTCCCAGATTGCCTGGAACGAACGTTTACCCTTGTTAGCTTCAAATGTAACAGCCTTTCCTTCAAGATCAATAACGGCAGAAACTCTGTCTTCAAAGATTCCCTGCACGGCAAAGTTTGATTCTGTCAAAGTCTTTCCGGAAATGATACTTGTAAGACTGCTTGAAGAAAGATGGAACCATGGATAAACAAAATCCTTTCCAAGATA
This sequence comes from Treponema sp., assembly GCA_045616085.1. Taxonomy (GTDB): domain Bacteria; phylum Spirochaetota; class Spirochaetia; order Treponematales; family Treponemataceae; genus Treponema_D. The sequence goes on along the minus strand of JAZLGB010000046.1, from coordinate 48,351 downwards.
GTGGTCGATATAACCGGCAGATTTCTTTGGAATAACCTCGTATTCTTTTCCATCAAGTGTGAACACACCGGCAAAAACAGTTCTTGCGCCAACAGCATACCAGCTGTTCAATTTTCCGCTATAACCTTCCGGAAAATCACGTCGAACATCATATCTAAGTTCCCAGCTTAAAATACCTGATGAACAGAGATATTCAGGATGTTCCTGAATGTCTCCAGGAGAACAATCCATTCGTCCGGAAAGTTTTTCTTCTGTAAACACAGCATTAGCTGTCTCTACATTAAATTCTTTATTGCCAAAACGCACGTCTTTCAATGCGCTGTATTCACATACCTGTTTTGCACCTGCACCAAGCACGCCTGCTCTTACAACAACGTAAGAAGGCACGACAAATGATTCACTTTTGATTTTCTGTGCAGAAAGGGTTCCCGAAAGAACGTTCTGCAAATCATCTGCAGTGATGTTAACTCTTGGCTTATAACCCAAGAGCATTTCGTTTGGTGAAAGAGAAGGATTAATTGTTGAAAGTTCTATAAAGAACTTGCGTTCCTGCCCCGTAACTTTTTCAATTCCGGAAAATACAAATCTCCAGGTTCCAATACCTGATTTACGCTGTACTCCTGCTAATTGTGCACGAAAGTTTTTGGAACTTTTCTTTGAAAATGCCATATATTACTTAAAGAGTTTATCGAGTTTTTTTGTAACGTCACTAGGTTCTTCTGGGAAGTTTTCGTCCAGGTATTCAAAGCACTGAACAGCCGCAGACTGAGCGTGTTCATACCAGATCGAGTACAATTCGCCTTTAATATCTTCTCCAGGATAAGGAGCACCCTGTACATCAGACACAAGCTGACGCAACATTTCTATACATCGTTTAACTTTCTTGTCCATTTGAAAAACCTCGCCTATATGTCGATTAGCAAAATTATAAAGGTAAATTAATAATCACGCTAGTATTTTTTATCGTTTTGTTATTTGATAACACAGCAGTTTTCATGCCGCAAACCTTTTCTGACAACCGTTTTGCCGCAGCCTTAACATCCTGTGGTTTTACAGCCAGAAGATTTACCAGCTTATCGTTACGGTCATCTTCATCAATACAGTAGATTGTACGGAAGAATCCTGCTGTTCCACGGCCATAAGGTGAATGAGGCTGAACCTCGTCGCCATAAGTACCTGTGATGCTTCTGTTACATTCCTCTTCTGAAAACTCAGCGTCCACTGCATCCTTGATGCATTCCTTTATTGTTTCGATGGACTTTGCAGGAGTTGGATCACGGAAAGTCGTAAAGTTGAACAGCCCTGCAAGATTTGAACATCCTGCATAAGCCCCGTAAGCGCCACCAGTAGTTCTGATCTTTTCCCAGAGAGAAGTTCCAGAAAGCCAGTGAGCAAGTACCAGTTCCCCTGAGTTTTCTTTCTGTCCAAAATATGAAGCTTCCAGTGTTGCGGCTGCATAACCAACCTGGGAGTCAATCACAAACATTTCGTCCTGTGGAACAGAATCCCCTTCCCCTGGAAGCACCATAAGCTTAAGGAAATCCTTTTCGTCATGCTGAACAGGCTTTGAAGGTGGAAGAAGCTTTGCCGCATTCACAAATTCCGGCATCTTCTTCATGGAAATGTTCAAAGTGTTTTCGTCAGCTGTAAGATGAACGACAGCACCCGCCTTCATAAGCTTTTCTTTTATGCTGCGGAATTTTGCAGCGATATTTTCTGTGTTGTCTTTTGAAAGTCTGTTCATAAAGAACAGCTGAGCCAGTCCGTTCCAGATTTCGTCAACCGCACAGGAATGATTCTTCGTACACTGCACTCGCTTAGAGGCATAACGGTTTCCCTTTGGAATTACTGCAGACTTGATGGAACTTAACGCTTCTCCCAGCAAAGTCTTAAGTCGCTTCTGGTCGTCAAAATCATAGTATGCAAGGCTTTCAGCAAACACGTTCAAAGCGTCTTCCAGTTTTTCATCAAGATAACGAACTGAAAAAATAATCCAGTCACGGTTTATATAATTTGTTCCCGAAAGCTTTTCAATAAGCTTTTTCGAGCGTTCTGTATCTGCACAGGATGAAGTGAGAAGGCGTGTATAGATGCCGCCAGTATGCACAGCAGTTTCTTCTGCACATTCAGACCAGTTCTTACCGTTCCAGCCGATGTTTGAGGCACAATAACTGAAGAACGGAAGATAAGGATAATCTTCAGGAGAAAGCGAGTCCAAAGGATAGCAGACTTCCAGATAACCGATTCCATTTGTACCTTCCTTGTTTGTAAACACAGGAATCTCGCTATCACCCTGCTTAACACCGATCACCTTTGTTTCAATTCTTTCAAATTCTGTCTTAAGGTCTTTAAGATTGAGGCTTGGAATACAGGCAACTTCCTCCGGTGTTTCGTGATGATTCTGGTAGGCATGAAGGGCTTCAAGCTCCTTCTGAACCTTTTCCATATCAGCGTTCTTAACAAGCTTTTTCAAAAGCACCTTCTCTTTCTTGTCGCGGTTCTTGAGGAATTTTTTTGACGGACGGACAACAACATAAGACCTTCTGTCGTTATCAAGCATGAATCTCTGGATGAGGTTCACAACATAGTCAGGATCATCCTTAACGTTCTGACGGATCTTATCGAATTCTGCACGAACAAGGAGCATTTCTGCAGGTGAACGACCATAGTTCCAGCCGTTAAGAGCTCTGTCCAGAAGCACCATGGAATATGGACCGCCGGCACGAACTACTTCCCGGTTTGAGAATTCCGCACACATAAGGGCAGCTTCAACATCCCTAGGATCGATTCCGTTACGGCAGATTTCTTCCAGTTTTTTGAAAATCAGCCTGAACACCTTCTTTTCGTTGCAGCGCTTTACACCGTGCATACCAAAAGCCAGGGAGAAGAAACGGGTTTCGTTCAAAACTCCGCTTAAAGGAGCCATATCGTCACCTAAGTTTGATTCGATGAGAGCCTTGGAAAGCGGAGAACCATCGTGGCCCGCAAGAACTTCCACCATGAAAGCTGCTTCCGAGTAGGCAGTAAGATTTTTTGTAAGGCCGCAGAGCCAGTTTACTGTTACAGTCGAACCTGTGGCACCAGTTGCAGGCGCAGTTCCTGTAAGATTGATAGGCTTTGTCTGAACCTCAGGAGTTTCCATCCGGGCAAAATATTCAAGGTTTGATTCCGGAGCCTGGAACTTTTCTTCCAGACGGTCCAGGAAATGAGACTGAAGATAGTCCAGCTGTTCTTCTGTTGGAACGTTTCCGTAAAGGAACACAAGACAGTTATCCGGACGGTAATATTTTTTATGGAAGGCCTTGAAGGCTTCATAAGAGAACTCAGGAATTGAAAGAGGATCTCCACCTGAATCGTAAGCGTAGTTTGTATCAGGGAACAAAGAGCGAATCTGAAGGTCTGTGGCAACGGATTCAAAAGATGAATAGGAACCTTTCATTTCATTGTAAACAACACCCTGGATCGAAGGCTTACCGTTTTCGTCAATTTCGATACGGTGGGCTTCCTGATGGAAAGCTTCTTCCTTTAATAATGGAAAGAAAACCGCATCTCCATAGACATCCATAAGATTGAAGTAGTCAGCCTTTACAGTTGAGCTGGCAGGATAGACAGTCTTGTCTGAATATGTGAGGGCGTTAAGGAATGTATTAACGCTCTGGTTCATCATGTTTGTAAAAGGTTCTTTTAATGGAAACTTTTCGCTTCCACAAAAAACTGAATGTTCTGTGATATGAGCAGCTCCTGTGGAATCCTTGATTGGAGTGCGGAAAGCGAAGGCAAAAAGATTTTCTTCGTCATCATTCAAAAGGTGAAAAACCTCGAGGCCTGTTTTTCTATGGCGAAGATAAACTCCGGTAGAAGAACAGTCTGGTACCTCTGTTTCTGAAATAAGGTCAAATCCCTTGTAGCTATCTTTTATTGTGTTCTTAGACATATTCTTCCTCGTTTCTACCCTTGATAATCAAATCCCCATCTTCGTAAGCACGGCGCAGAATGCTGAAGAACTGGGCAGTAACTCTTTCGCAGTCTGATTTTCTGTATGGGCCGTTGATGTCCTGTTCTTCCCGAACCAGCTGACGTCTGCCTGCAGAAATGCAGCTTAAAATCTTTTCGCGGAAGTCGTCGGATTTTTTTGCGATCAGCATGGCGATTTCCGGTTCTGTCATGTCACGCAGCTTTTCCTGGATGAACTTGTCTTCGGCGTTAATCACATCTTCGATAGTGAAAAGACGGGAACGAAGGTCTTCTCCCAGCTCCGGATCTTCATCTGCAAGATTTGAAAGAATCTGATCTTCTGCCTCTGGAGACATTTTCTTAAGGATGGCAGCAAGAGCGTTGCGGCCGTCGATGTTTTCTGCCTTTTCTGTTGTCTGAGCAAGGGACTTTTCGTGCATTGCCTGGTCAACCCGCTTAAGGATATCCGGACTGATTGGCTCCATCTTGGCAAGGCGCTTTACAACTTCTGTCTTGCGGCCTGGTTCCATCAGGTTTATTACACTGGCAGCCTTTTTTGGCTCAAGATGACTCAGCACAAGAGCCTGAATCTGCTCGCTTTCGTCATTAAGAAGGAACAGAAGACGTTCGCTGTCTGCGTCATTCAGATAATCAAAAGGCCTGGCACCGCTTAAAGGGGCAGCTCGGTCAAGAAGCTCCTGAGCCCGTTCAGGACCGTATGCTTTTTCAAGAATTGTGCGGGCTGTTTCAACACCACCGGATTCTCGAGACTTTTCCAGAAGTCCGTTGAATTCCTGCATGATGAGCTGAGCTTCGTCTGGAGAAACGCTGCGAATTGATGCGATTTCCGGAATGATCTTTTCTGTCTGTTCCGCGCTTAAGTGAGGAAGAATTTTTGCAGCTTCATCAATACCAATTAAAAGAAGAAACTTTGCAACACGACGGTAAACGGAATCCTTGCCCCCCTCTTCCTGAGGAGCAACGGGAACCTTTACAAGGCCACCGGTCTTTAAATATTCAGTTGCTTTAGTTTCAAGGATTTTTCCAACCTGCTTGTTTACATCCGAAAAAACAGGCTTTTCAGGCTGCTTTTTTTCTGTTTTAGGACTACCCTGCCGGGCACCTTCCTGGGAAACCACCTTTGTGATTCTTGGTGGAATAAAAGCTTTTACTTTATCTTCTGACTTTTTGTTATCGTCGCCCTTTGCCCTGGAGTAAGCATTGGCGCGGAAATCGTTCATATTCATGATTAATTAATGATAACAAAAATAGTGGCATTCTGCAATTTTTTGAAGTGAATTACAGTTTGACATTTTTTGAGATTTTGTCTAAATTAGATGCACTTGAGAGATTTTTGACATTTTGACATTTTTTGTCATTTTAGGAGTTACAAATGAAAAAATCACTTTTGACAGTTTTGACAGTTCTTTCTGCAGCCGCAGTATTTGCCGGCGGTGTAGAAAACAAAACAAACATGAGCACAGGTTACCTTAGAAACCCAAGCCGCAACACAGAATGCGAACGCCCAGAAGCCGCTTTCTACAACATCGCAGGTACAGGCTTTATGAAAGATGGACTTTATGTGGAAGCAGGTGATCAGATCGTAATCAAGGAATATGGAAATAAACTTGATACAAACAACAACTTTGCCAGATTTGGCGTAAACGATTACTACTCAAACGATGAAACAACAGTATTCTTCTATCCAGATATGGATATCGTTTATAAAAAAGACCGCTGGGGCATCTTCCTTACATTTGGCGTTTATGCCGGTGGTGGTTCACTTTCTTATTCTGAAGGAACTTCTGCAACAAGCCTTATGTTCCTTAACGGAGCAAATCAGCTTGGTGCTGAAGCTGTAAAATATGGTCTTGCAGCAAATATGATTGCATCTGCAAAAAGCGCTTTCGACACAGCAGTTGCAGGTTCTTTTGGCGGAAATGAAGCTGCTGCCCTTGCATACATCCAGGCAAACCCTGATTCAGATTTAGCAAAGGCTTATGGAGTTGTTTCACAGTACGGCTCAAACCTTGGTTCTTATGCAGCAAACAAAGATGCTTATGAACAGGCTGCCTTAGCATCCCTTGCAATGGCACAGAACCATTCCCTTGATGTAACTTCCCTTACACTTGGTGGACAGCTTGGTGCATCTTACCTTGTTTTACCTTGGCTTTCACTTTCTGCAGCTTACCGTTATACATTTGGTACACAGGATATGATCCTTAAGTGTAACGACGCTACTTTCAAGTCTATCAACGGCAGCAATGAAATCAGCTATCAGGCAAAGGGCTTTGGTCAGAGCATGGTATTTGGTATTCATGCAAAACCTCCTGTTGTAGAAGGACTTGATTTTTCAGTTCAGTACCAGACTTTGAGCCGCATTGACTACGACGTAGAAAACGTAAAGGGAGATGTTGCAAAATTCTTTGATATCACAAACGATTCAAAGTTCCGCACTGACCTTCCGGCAGTTTTGAACCTTGGTGCAGGCTACAGAGTATTTGACCCGCTCTACCTTAGCGCAAGCTTCAACTACTACTTCAACGACTTTGCCCACCAGGATTCAATTCTTTCTGAAACAGACTACGATAACTCTTGGGAAGTTGCTTTTGGAGCTGACTACAAGTTCTGTAAATACGCAGGATTCAGCGCAGGTCTTTCATACAGCAAACAGGGAATCACAGATTCTTCAAACAGTACATTCAACCCTGTTCTTGACAGCATGGTTTACGGAGCAGGCTTTGAAGTTTACCCGATGGAAAGACTTACTGTAACACTTTCTGGTATGTACACACAGTATTTTGATGCTGATTACTACCTTGAAGGAAACAAGACTGTTCTTAGCAAAGACGTATTGCTGTTCAGCCTTGGAGTTACTTACAAGTTCTTCTAACCCTCAGTTATATCCCCGGGCATTTGAGAGAGTTCCGGAATATATAATATATTCACCTTTTTGTCCCTGCGGCGCGGCTTTATGCTTCTCCTTAGCGTTGCAGGGACTTTCTTTTTTTAATCCAAGTTTAGAAGTTTGTTGAAGTTTGATTCCAGGATTTCTGGAGTAAGCTCTGGTCGAAGGCTGAAGGCTTTTTCGTAAACTGTCTGAATATCCAGAACAGAAGTAAATGATTCACCTTTGAGAGTCTGATACGGAGCATCGGTTTCCAGAAGCAGGTGATCTACGGGAAGATTCACAATACAGGAAACGGATTTTTTACTGCCCTTCAGGATCTGCTTACCAAAGGAAAAATACGAATCAGGCAGTTTTTTAAGAAGAGATTCAGCCTCTGTGCTGGTACCCGGGAAGGAATGAAAAAGAATTGCCGGAACCTTCTGCAAAAGCTTTATGTCCCTAAAAAGGTTTTCCAGGGCTTTTCTTACGTGAATCACAAGAGGCTTGTTGTATTTTGCTGCCAGTTCCACCTGCAGTACCAGAGCTTGTTCCTGAAGGGATTGTGTTTCCTTCAGCTCTGGTGTAAAGAAGTCGAAACCTGCCTCGCCTACCGCTTGAATTCTATTCTGGACCAGCAGCTGTTCCAGAAAAGGTGCCAGAGACATATCCGGTGACTGAGGATGCAGACCGAAAGAAAGAAAAAGTTCACGGTGGCACAACATCAAGGCATCACGAAGCTTTTCGGTTTCTTCAAATTCGGTGACGCTGTGGCAGCAGGAAATGCCCTTTGCCCAAGGCGCTGCGGCCAACTTAGATAAAACATCCTCCCTTTCATTGCAATAAAAAAAGTGCAGATGAGCGTCAAAAAATGAAGAAAACTCTAACATAAAAAAAAATAATACCGATGATATAAATGTAGCACAACAAGAGAAACGCAAACATTTTACATAAAATACATTTGGGAGGCTATTTTATGAAAAGCTATTCACTTAAGAGTTTGGGAAATAAAAACGACTACATGACAATCGTTAGCGAAAAAGAAGATGGATACGTTATCCGCATCGTACGCGATCAGGATGGCTACGAAGATATTAAAACTGATTTCTTGAGCAAAGAACTTTTCGAATGCTGCATCCGCACTGGATATCTTACAGAAATGGATCCGGTACAGATAGCAGTTTCAGCTTAGAAATATTTCTTACACAATTCCATGGCTGCTTCGATACGAACGGATTTATCCTGGACGGCGGGCAGCCAGTTTATTTTAACGCCGTTTTTTTCCATGAAGCGGTACCAGGTTTCCTGGCGCTTGGCGAACTGGCGGATGGCGATGTTCAGCTGTTCGAACATTGTCTCTTGTGAATCGATTTTATTCTGCAAAAGCTGGGCGCAGTAGCGGTATTCAAGGCCGAGCTTTTCAAGGCGTTCCCAGCTGTAACCGTCTTTTTCGTGAAGGTTACGAACTTCTTCAATCATTCCCGCATCCAGTCTTTCTTTAAGACGCAAGGTGATGTTTTCGCGGATTTTTTCCCGGTCAAAGGTTGTTCCGATTACCAAAGGACGGATGTCTGGGCGCTTGTACATTGTCTTCTTAAGCTGCTCTGCTTTTTCACCGTGGGTTCCGTAATAGATTTCAATTCCACGGATTACTCTTTCCCGTTCAAGAAGGTCGTTTTTTGTGTGGAGTTCCGGCTTAAGCTCCAGGTACATTTCCCCAAGCTCTTCCAGGCTTTTTGATTCCAGGGATTTTCTTAGGTCCGGATCTTCTGGAACATCCACCAGGTCGTAGTTACGGATTACGGCATCAAGATACATTCCGGTTCCACCAACAATTACAGGAAGCACACCACGGCCTTTAAGTTCATCAAAAACCCGGTAAAAATCCTGCTGGTAGTGGAACACGTTGTATTCCATGCTAAGGTCGCAGATATCAATCATGTGGTAAGGAACTGGAACTCCGTCTACATTGTAGTCAGCAAGATCCTTTCCTGAACCAAGGTCCAGGCCACGGTAAGTCTGTCGGGAATCAGCAGAAATCACCTCTCCCCCAAACTTATGAGCAATCTGAACGCCGATGGCAGTTTTTCCTACGGCAGTTGGTCCTAATACTACAACACAATTGAACTCTGACACTTTTTCTCCTTTCGAATCACATTACATTACGCGACAGATTGCGCACTTAAGGTATTCTGATTTTGGATATCCCAAAAGAACTGGATGATCTGGACCTGCTCCACGCTTTTCAAGAATCTGAACACGCTTGTGGCTGTCCATTGCGGCATGCATGACCATGTCGTAGAAATAATGATAGTCAAAGAAGTGTGAACATGAACAGGTTACAAGGATTCCGCCTTCGTTCAAAAGACGCATTGCACGAAGGTTGATTTCTTTATATCCACCGTAAGCTTTCTGGATGGCCTTGGCACTTTTTGTGAATGCTGGTGGGTCAAGGATGATTACGTCGAACTTTTCACCGTTGGCTTCGTATTCCTTAAGAAGGTCAAAAACATCTGCACAAACAGCCTTACAAACCTTTCCGGCGTCGTTTAAGGCGATGTTTTTCTTAACCATATCAACGGCTTCCTGAGAAATATCGACAGAAGTAACTTCTTTTGCACCGGCCTTGAATGCGTTCAAACCAAAGGCACCTGTGTGAGTGAATGTATCAAGAACACGCTTTCCATGGCAGAATGCGGCAGCGGCAACACGGTTGTCCTTCTGGTCAAGGAAGTAACCTGTTTTCTGACCGTTGGCAATATCTACGTTCAAACGGATTCCGTTTTCTACGATAGTAATAACTTCATCTCCAGCCTTTCCAATCCAGCCAGACTTTGCAGTAAGACCTTCCTTTTCACGAACATCTGCATCATCACGTTCGTAGATGGCATAAGGCTTGCATGCTTTTTTAAGAGCGTCAACAATTTCGTCCTTAAAGATATCGCAGGCCATAGAAAGGAACTGAACAACAAGGTAAACGTGACTATGTTCATCGCAGTAACGTTCGCAGATGAAGCCAGGGAAGAAATCAGCATCACCGAAGATAAGGCGATATGAATCGTTTTCTTTGTAGTGAACACGGCGAATGTTTACAGCATCAAAGACACGCTTTTCCCAGAATGCAGCAGGATCTGCAAAAACCTGATCTGCATGTTCAGATGAAATAAGGCGAACTGTAATCTTTGAATTGCGGTTGATGATACCTGTTCCAAGGAAACCGCCGGCCTTTGTAAATACCTCTACTCCGCTTCCGTTTGGAACTGAAGTTTCTGAAAGAGGTGTCTGCTGCCATTCATCTTTTTCGCTTTTACGATATTTGATATGAGAAATTTCGTTGTCAAAAACCCAAGGAAAACCCTGCTGGATTTCCTTCTCTTCTTTAGCCTTTAAAAATACCCGTGCGTAGTTATTTGTCATAATGTTGAGAATTATACAAAATCGGAATAAAATATTAAATATGAAAAAATTAATTACAGTATTGGCACTTTCATTCTGTGCATTTTTAACTTTCGCAAAAGACAGACCTATCGTCTCTAACCTGGAAGCTGTTGCAGCAAAGGGCAATAAGATCAACCTTTCCTGGAAGCTTCCTGCAAATCCGGATCCAGCAATCCAGAAACTTCTTGTATACAGAAGCAACAAGCCTATCGGAACTTACTACGATATCGCAACATCAAAACTGGTTGGCACAGTTGAAGGAAACAGCCTTACCTATTCTGATACAGTAACAAACTATAACGACTATTATTACGCAATCATCTCTCAGGTGAACAACGGAAAATACGACATTATTCTGCCAAGCGTAAACGCTACCGTAAACGGAGCTCATCTTCGCGTTCCTCAGAAAAAGGAAGTTGCAGAAAAGACTGAATCTGCAAAAGAAAAGCTGATTCCAATGGACGGCTTGCGTGAAACTCCTCTTCCATTCCTGGACATTACAGAACAGATCAACAAAAAGCCTGTGGAAATGTCCAGTGAAGCAAAAGGTGTGGCCCCTGCCCTTAGCGGAAGCAGCAGCAAACGCAAGGCAAAACGCCTGGAACCTTATGTATTTGAAGAAGATTTGATTTCTCCTGATGGCGGAGATGACTTTTTGCTTTTTGAAATCCTAAGAACTTCTTTCATCCAGAAAAAGTATGCCACTTCTACAGAACAGCTTACAAAGCTTTTGGGAACAAACCGCTCAAAATCTGTCACAAAGCGGGCAACTTTCTATCTTGGGGAAAGCCTTTATTACACAAAGGACTACAACAAGGCAGTTCGGACATTCCTTCAGGTTTATGACGACTACCCTGTTCAGGCAAAAAAATGGATCGACGCTTCCCTGGACGAAGTGAAAGTCCAGGAATAGTCTTTAGTAAATCGAACGGATCAAATCGATGAAGGAAGGTGTTCTGCGAACGCCTAAATCTTCGGCGGTAAGGCCAGGCTTTGACAGAACGGATGTTCCTGTGGCATCGGCTTCAGGAGCTACGTTTGGATTAGCGGAAGAAGCTTCCCCTGTCTGACGGGCATTTTCTTCATCAGATTTTGGAAGACTTATCAAAACCAGTTCATCACCAGTATTAATTCTGTCGTAGAAGCCTCTGTATTCCAGAATGCCTTCGCTGATTTCTTCACCACAATTAGTTACAGTATAGGAACCAAGAATATCTGATTCATTGTAAGTAACGCCCTTTCCGTTGCTGGCTGTCTGAATCGAATTCTTTCTTACAATATCAAATACAGCTCCGTTACGGATGTTTTCTGAACGGCCAATATCTGCAAGAACAGTCTTTCCGTCACGGTCAATCAAGTTGCCACGGATTGGAAGACGTCCAAGAATGTCAGCTCTAAAGCGTCTGAAAACAGAAGAATAACGGTTGTTTCCAGTTTCGTACAAGGAATCTTCTGTGATCTTGATACCGGTACGGGCAGAATACATTGTGTAATCCAGAGTCACGTCCCGGGCACCTTCATCAACAGAAATTATGATGAAATAATCCTTCTTTGTTGTGCGGGCAAGCTGGTAAGCGTTACCAAAGCCGCTTACAGAAGCCACTTCTGTTGCCACGCTGGCAGCTGCAAGTCCGTTAAAGATATCGCAGGCAAATTCTGCGGCAATACGGTTGTTTTCAACATGAACCTGGTTTGCGTTATCAGGAATATAATAAACCCCTACATTCCATCGAGTCTTATCAAGATAGAATGGCTGAACCTTCCATTTTTTGGCCAGACTGTCCTGAAGAAGATTTTCGTAAGCTTCAATCTTGTCCTTCATTTCAGTTTCTGTGCGTTTGTTTACTGTTCCCTCTTCACGAGTTGCTTCGATAAACAGAAGCTGGTCCAGATAAAGTTCATGCATTCCGTTCAGTTCGAGCAGGTTTGCAAAAGCCATTCGAGCCTGCTGGTTAGGTGGCTCCAGTTTAAGGGCACGCTGATATTCATAAGTAGTACCCTGACTGTCATAACGACGCTGGTACTCACGAGCTGTCTCCACGTGATAGGAAGACCATTCCTTGCGGCGAGGATCTTCCAAGGCGATGTTGCGGTTCACTTCCAGTTCCAGAGCAACCCGCATAACTTCATCCTGAGGATTGATCTTAAGACCACTGGACCATACCTTGATGGCTTCCAGAGGCTTTTTCTGACAGTTCAGAGCAGCCCCTTTAAGGTACCAGGCAGAAGCATTGTTCCTGTCACGGCCGATAATAAAGTCACACAAAGAAATAACTTCATCATAATCTTTCTGGGCGTAACGAAGCTTTGCAAGAAGCACATAGGCCTTTTCGTAATTACCGTTTACTTCTACCGCAACCCTACAGCGCATTTCGGCAGTCTTCATGTCGTTCTGCATTGTGGCGATGATGGCGGCAATATAATGAACTTCAGCCTCGTTTGAATAAAGACTCAAAGACTGGTTGATGTATTTCTTTGCATTTTCTGTTTTTCCAAGCTGAGCAGAAACGATGGCAAGGCTAAGAAGAGCCTTTCGATTTTCTGCCTGACGTTTGAGGGCCTCATTGTACTGACGTTCAGCACCTGTAACTCTTCCTTCAAAAAGGTCCAGCTCAGCAAGACCAAAGCGGGATTCAACGTCGTTTGGAGTAGATTTAAGGATTTTTTCAAAAATCTTACGGGCATTGTCAAACTGCTGCATGGCAATGTAAGTCATACCCCTAAGATTGTTGATTGTATTGTCATCTTTTGCATATTTTTCAGCTTCTTCCAGCTGAGTGAGTACGAGATCAAATTCTCCAAGCTGATAAGAGCACTGAGCAAGATGGAACCAGGCATCACCATAAACAGGATTTTTCTGGATAGCTTCCATGTAGTGCTGACTTGCTTCGTACCAGTTTTCTTCATTCTGATCAAAAAGACCTTCCTGATAGTACTGGGAAGCAGTTTTTTCTGCGGCAAAAACGTTTCCTGCAAGGGCGGCAAAAATGGCTCCTGCAACAAGCTTTTTATTCAGACTTTTCATCGGCTTTAACCTTTTCATCCTTGCGGACTACTTTAATTGAATTGATTCGGTGACCTTCCATGTCCTGAACGATAAAGTCGTATTCATTCCAAGAGGTCTTTTCAAACTTAACAGGAATTTTTCCAAACAGATCGAATACAAATCCACCAAGAGAATCAAATTCTTCTGCAGGGAACTGAGCTTCGATTGTTTCGTTGATGTCATCAAGATCCACCCGGGCATCACAAAGCCAGAGATTGTTGCCGATGCTGATGATATCTTCTCTTTCATTATCAAATTCGTCCTGAATATCACCTACGATTTCTTCGATGATATCTTCCATTGTGATGATGCCGGCAATTCCACCGTATTCATCGATGGCGATGGCAATGTGACAATGGCGACGTTTAAATTCTCTAAGCAAAGTGTCGATGCGCTTTGATTCAGGAACAAAAAATGCCTTACGGATGATGTTCTGAAGATTCAAAGGCTGTTTTTTTCCAAGGGAATAAATAAGGTCCTTTACGTAAAGTACACCGATTACGTTATCAATTGATTCAGAATAAACCGGAAATCTGGAATGACCACTTTCCTGAACCTTTGCGATAAGTTCTTCTGGAGGTGTGTCAACGGAAATAAAATCAACATCGATTCGTGGAACCATGACTTCCTTAACCGAAGTTTCAGAAAGCTCTTCGATTCCCTGAATCATGTCTTTTTTTTCTTCTGCAATTACTTCCTGCTCTTCTGGGGAAAGCTCTTCTCCATTTGCAGTAACCTTATTCTTTTTCTTTCCGAACAATGAAAATCCCATTCTTTTACCTATACTTTATTAAATTATTTAATCAAGATTTCGTTACAAAGTTCCGCAAGAACTTTTTCCTGCAGCACAAGCATTTCTCCAGTTGGAGCAACACCCTTTTCGATGTGTTCTTCCCCGTGGTCGTAACCGTTCAGATGAAGCAAACCGTGAACCAAAAGACGCTTAAGCTCAGCATTCTGGTCAACTTCAAAATATTCAGCGTTCTTTGGAAGAGTTTCCAGACTGATTACGATATCGCCGGCTGAAAACCACTTGCCTTCTTCGTCTTCGTATTCTTCCCCATTTTCAAAGGAAAGCACATCTGTTGGAGAATCAATATCGCGATAAGTCTTGTTCAATTCCTGAATGAATGGATCGTTGCAGAACATAAGAGAAATTTCTTCATCATCGTAACCGATCTTTTCAAGAGCCTTCTGAACAAATGGTTCTACAGCACCAAGCCAGGCAGGTTCTTCAAGACCTTCCTGCATCGAAACCCAGACTCTGTTAGCCATGCATCTTTACCTCATTCATAGTTTTTTCGCCCAAAACAGGCTCTTTCTTATCCTGTTCATCATCCTTTGCATCAGGATCCTTCTGGTTAGGATATTTGATACGGCCGTGATAGTAAGCCGCAAGAATCTTTACGAAAACTTCCTTGATTTTCTTAAGGTCGCCAAAAGTGAGCTCACAGTTATCAAGCTGACCGTGTTCCATTTTTCCATTGATCAGGGTTTCGATGAACTTTTCAAGGCGTTCTTCTGTTGGATTGTCCATTGATTTGCAGGCTGCTTCAACAGTATCAGCAAGCATGACTACGCCAGATTCCTTTGATTCAGGAGGATTTCCTGGGTAAGTGAAGTCTGCTGCGTTCACGTTTGGATCTTCTTCCTTTGCTTTTTCATAGAAGAATGTGATGAGGCTGTCGCCGTGATGCTGCTCGATTATGTCGATAACAGGCTGTGGGAAGTGAAGCTGACGGGCCTTTTCAATACCCTTGCGAACGTGACTGCGAATGAGTGTCGCTGCCAGAGTTGGCTTCATTTCGTTCAACTTGTGAAGACCGTCCAAGTCATTTTCTGTAAAATATTCGCTCTGGTCGATTTTACCGATGTCGTGGTAGAATGCCGCAACTCTTGCAAGCAGGGAATTTGCGCCAATTACACGACAAGCGCTTTCCGAAAGCTGAGCAACCATCTGGGAATGCTGATAAGTACCAGAAGCAGACAGCAAAAGCTTTCTCATAAGCGCGTTGTTTGAATCACTTAAGTCCATAAGACGGAAAACTGATGCTGTGTTAAGCATAAGTTCAACTGGAGTAATGAGGCCTAATGCAAGGATTCCCGAAAGGAAGCCGTTCAAAGCAACAAGACCGATTACAACAGGAAGCTCAACGATTGACTGGTTAAAGATGACAGCAAGAAGAACGATGATCACTGCGTTGAACACAGCCAGCAAAAGTGACACGAACATCATGTCGATACGACGTTCGATTTTTCGCACGATAGTTGAGCTGGCAAGACAAGAGGCCAAAGTGAACAATGCAGGAACAACTTCAAATCCGCTGGCGTCAAAAACACCAAGGGCAAAGATGAAGGAACAGAAAATCGCGCTGAGCTGGCCGTAAAGAACTGCTTCAATAAGGATGAAAAGTGAAGCAGGAACGATGATTGAAAGATCAAATGGAGAAGCAAAGAAAGATACCTTGCCGCCAAATGCAACTGCCGCATAAACCATAAGGAAGCAGACAGTCTGGAAAATCATTTCACGAAGATGAATCTTTCTTCCAAAAGGTGCGAAAGTAAAAAGCAGATACCACATTGTCAAAAGCAGTCCAAGGAAAAGCTCAGAATCTGCGAAAGCACGGAAATCGATATAGCTTGGAGATTCCGACATTTTCTGGAGCTTGGCGTAAGCGTCTTCTGTAATTGGGAAGCCCTTACGGATGATCTTTTCCCCTTCTTCAACAAACACAGGGTTCATTTCATCTGGGGCAATTGATTTTGGAGCTTCGATTGTTCTGTCCGCAATCTGACCGATTTCAAAATCAGACATCTTGTATGAGAATACAGTCTGTGTCATTGCTGTGTTGAAAAAGTTTTCTGTAGAAACACAGATAAAACCTACCAGAGCCAGCACCAGCACAGGCCAATGGGCTTTAACATAGGCTTTGATATCGTTGATATAATTCTTCAATGATTCCGAAACCGGATTATTCTTCGTTTTGTTCATTTTCGTATGCCTTTACAATTTTCCTTACCAGTGGATTTCGCACAACATCCTCTGCAGTAAGACGATTGATTGCAATTTCATCAATTCCTTCCAGCAGAGAAACCGCATGCAGCAGTCCTGACGGAACCTTTCTTGGCAGGTCAATCTGTGTGGCATCCCCCGTAATAAATACTTTAGAGTTCTCTCCCATTCGAGTAAGGAACATTTTCATCTGTTCCCTGGTTGTATTTTGAGCTTCATCAAGGATGATGACGCTGTTGTTCAAAGTTCTACCTCTCATGTATGCAAGAGGCGCAATTTCTATCACTTCAGATTCAATAAGGCGCTTAACAGTTTCCTTTGGCAGAACCATTTCCATTGAATCATAAAGAGGTCGAAGATATGGATTGATCTTATCTTCAAGATCTCCTGGCAAAAAGCCAAGACTTTCCCCGGCTTCTACTACAGGACGGGTAATCACAAAACGGTTTACCTTATGAGTAAGCACCAGACGCAAAGCTTCTGCAACCGCAAGGAAAGTTTTTCCAGAACCGGCTGCCCCAATACAGAATACCATGTCCTTGTCGCGCATAGACTGAATGTAATCAGCCTGATGCTGTGTGTGAGGATAAACCTTTCTGAGACTTCCAGGAACAACAATCGATGTTGAATCCATGTCTGCGTGTTTGTCGATATTTAAAACTGAAGTGATTATGTCACGGCTGTTTCTTTCGCCGTCACTAAGCTCATCGATAATTCTATCTATAATGAAGCGGAATTCCTGGCGCAAAGATTCGTCTTCTGTGTCTACGGAAAGTTCGTTTCCACGAGTAAACACAGGAATGCCAAGATGTTCTTCGATGAGTTTTAAGTTGTTGTCATTTGTGCCGCAAACGCCGGAAAGTATATCCGCGTCTGGCACAACTATCGTATATTCAGTATCCACTAGTTTAATTGTAAAACATCACTTCTTAATTGACAAGAATGTTACTTAAGCTCCCATTCACCATAATTATCAACAATTTCAGTCTTCATGGCGCTCATTGGACGCCAAACGATGTTGATTGTAATGTACGGATCAAATTTATATTCTTTTTTTACAGAGTCGAATTTTGGCTCGATCTTGAAGGTCGTATTAAAATCCCAGTCGTGCAATTCATGAGTAAGACTAAAGTTCATACTCTTAAGCTTAAAGCCAGAAGCTTTTCTCTTTTCCTCATCATCAAAACGGAAAGAATTTATAAGATCAACAAACATATTATCTTCTCCTTCAAGCCCAATTTCGTTGCCAAAATAACGATAAATCAAAGAGTTTCTTGAAGTTGATGAGAATGTTAAGGACACAAATTCATTAATTTTGAACGAAAGTGATGGAGAGAATGTGAAATAACTGTTTGTAGGTCTAAGCAAGTCTGCCATAACAGATGTTGAAAGTCCGCATCCCATGCTTACACGATTTTTCCAGGTATACAAAGTTTTTGTGGCTGGAGAATATGAAATATTAAATGAGTATGGAAGAAATTCCTTTTTCTTTCTTTGAACCCACTCACTTGGATCACCATTTGATTCATATTCCATATCATATCCGTATGTATAAGACATCTGGTATGAAAGAGATAAACTCATCCAGCTGAAAGAAAGCTTAAGGGAATCATTATAATATTCATCCATGTTGTAATTGTAGCTTTCTGAAAAACTCATTGTACTGCCCAAAACCTTGCCAGAAACAGTCGCACTCTGCCTGAATGGCTGTCTTACCCATTCAGCATCAGACTTTGAGCTAGATTTTTTTACACCTGTCTCAAAACTAAGAGAGGAATAAGGGAATCCAAACTTAAGAGTTGTGTAGTAGCTTTCTGCCAATGGTTGCAATGTTGAAGTAAATGTAAGGCTCTGGGTGAATTTTGAATTCATCTGGTTTGTGGCAAATGTAAAATCCAAGGCATTTGAAGTAATACATTCTTCATCACTCCAATCCACCCAGTGATACTTCCATTTAGGATCGTCATCTTCGGAGTTGTACTGATCAGCCAGGAATTCTGTTCGAATCATCTTGATAGAAGAACGCCATGTAATACCAGTATCTTTAATTGCAGGAATATAACAGAAAGGCTTAAGAGATACAGAATTTGTATTAGTTAGATCTCTCTTCTGAGCCGCATAGTCAGTTTTCTTAAGAGAGAATGCAGAACTAGGAGTATACCAGGCAGTCTCACCTTCTCCATTTTCACGAATGTATGGATGTTCCTGCCATACTGGATTATAAGCAAAACCATTACTAACAGAGAAGAAGTTTCCACCGTATGTAAGGCTGTTGTCCAAAGTAACAGGAAGCTTAAATGTATACATCGAAGACTTTAATTCATCCCACTTAAAATCCTCTGGCTTTTTAAGGTTTGAAGAAGCGTAAGCCAACTGAGTAGTCAAATTAGGTTTGATCGAATACTTAGTTGAGAAAGTAAGGCCAGAAATATTAACAATTGAATTTGATGGGGCTGAAAGCGCTGGGAAAGCAGAGTCCGGTAAAACAGGCTCAGTTTTTTCTTCTGAAGCAGAAGAATCAGCAGAAGCTTTGTTTTCTTCAACAGAATGGTCGGCTTTCTTTTCTCGATCCGCAACAGTCAACAAATCTTCTGGTACAACCAGGCTAGAAACAAAAGAGGGAGTTTCACTTTTTTTTGAAGTCTTATTGCGCGAGCTTGAATAATCAATGATTGTACCACTCAAAGAACCGCTAAAGGTTGCAGGTGTAATCTGAGAAGGATAATAGAACTTTCGCTGAGGTGTTTTATATTTCCAATCACTGAAATCTTTGCTATCAATTCCATCAGAATCAAACTCTTGAGTTGAAATAGAAGAAAAGTTTACAGAGGAATTTAAATTAAATGACAAAGAATTCACAAAAGGCTTTACAACATTTGGAAGCGGAACCGAATAAGAACTTGTAAGAGTCCAGGTAAATGATGAAATTTCGTTTGTAGTATCTTCTTCCGCCTCGTTGGCTGAATTGATCAGATAACTAATCCAATCCATGGTTTCTGAACGATTGTAAGTAAAATCATCATGGAAGAACGGATCGGAATACACCGGCAAAGAAACGCTTAATGAAAATGGCTGGCTCATGGACATCTTGAAGTTTCCAGAGTAGCGGAAAGGAAGCTCAAATCCTAAAAGATTCGAGGAGTCCATAATCTTTTTACCAGAAGGCCCATACGGAACATACATACCGTTATTATTGAAAACTGTATTTGAAAACCCAAAGTGAGCATTAGCTTCTAAGTTAGTCACGTACTTTTTTGGTTTAAACACACCATCAAGTCCAACCATAAATCCAAGATTTGAATAATAATCACCCATAATCTTGAAGTAATTTGTTGAGTCACCCTTAAAATCTTCATCAAGATTATGAAGCATCAACCCTTCAAGCTTCTGTTCCTTTAATGTAGAAGGTCTAACAAAGTTGAACAGAGCCTTAAGTTTTTCAGCACTGTCACTATCCGAACTAGAAGAAGATGATGATGAAGACGTATCCAACGGTTTTCGTCCAAACACGTAAAAAGTATTCTGCATAAAATAGCCGTTACGCTTGTCATAACCGAATACCGGATTAAAGATAAGTTCATCCTTTGGATAATAGAATGCAGGAAGATAAAATACAGGAACAGGTCCCACATAAAGCAGAGCGTTCAGGAAGGCAAATTCACCGCCGGGCAGCAGCCAGATGCGGCTGGCCTTAATGTTCCAGTGAGGATCTTCGTCATCACAGAAAGTCAAAACACCATTTTTAAAGGCGATTGTGTTAGATTCGCTTCGGCCAAAAATATCGCTGGCTACAATCAGGGTCGAACCAGACGGCAGGTTGATGGCATCAGACTTTACCTGAACAACGCGGCCGTCGTCAAACACACCTTCAAGAGTTGAAGTGTTGAACATAAGGGAACTGGCAGTTACAGTCTGGTTCCCGGCGCTGCTGGTTGTCTGCTCCAGAGAAACATTGCCTTCTGCGTACATCATTTCGCTGGTGCGGTCGTATTTAATTGTGTCTGCGTTAATTACGTTTTTTGTTGAACCCTTTGTAACGCTTACCTTTACGTTTCCGCTAAGGATGATTACGTCGTTTCCGGTTTCCTTGTCTTTCTGATACTGAGTTGTGCGGGCGTTTTCAATGTTAATTACAGTGCGCTCAGCCTCTTCTGCAAATGCAAGACAAGAAGCTGCCGCCAAAATGAGAACGCTAATCAGACTTTTTAAAATGAAACCAGACTTTTTCATTAGTTCAACTTTTTATTTTTTTCCCGTTCCAGCTGTTCTTTTACAAACTGGCCGGTGTAACTTTCCTTAACCTGAGCAACTTCTTCCGGAGTTCCCTGGGCAATGATATTACCGCCCCGGAAACCGCCTTCTGGTCCCAGGTCAATTATGTAGTCAGCCTGGCAGATAACGTCCAGGTTGTGTTCAATCATAAGAACTGTGTTTCCCTGATCCACAAGCCGCTGAATTACAGACATCAACTGCTTAACATCAGCAAAATGAAGACCTGTTGTAGGTTCATCCATTATATACAAAGTCTTACCAGTTGAAACACGGGCAAGCTCGTTGGCAAGCTTAACACGCTGAGCTTCACCACCACTAAGGGTAAGGGCGCTCTGTCCAAGCTGAATGTACCCCAGACCTACACTCTTAAGGGTTTCCAGCTTGCGGCTGATATGTGGAATTGAAACAAAGAAGTCACAGGCTTCTTCGATTGTCATGTTCAGAACATCGTTAATGCTTTTACCTTTGTAAAGTACGTCCAAAGTTTCCTTATTAAAACGCTTACCGTTACAAACATCGCAGGTGATAAAAACGTCCGGCAGAAAGTTCATTTCAATGGTGATTGTTCCACTGCCCTGACAGTTTTCACAACGGCCGCCCTTTACGTTAAAGCTGAAGCGCCCCTTTGCATAACCGTTGGCCTTTGCTTCCGGCAGTTCCGCAAACAAATCACGGATGCTGTCAAACACACCGACATAAGTGGCAGGGTTACTTCTTGGAGTACGGCCGATAGGACTCTGGTCAATACTGATTACCTTATCGATGGCTTCCATGCCGGAAATTTCTTTATATGCCCCCACAGGATAATTTGTGCGCATAATCTTGTTAGAAAGAACAGGATAAAGCACATCGCTCATCAAAGTTGATTTTCCTGAACCAGAAACTCCGGTAATACAGGTAAAGGTTCCCAAAGGAACTTCTATAGAAACATCCTTAAGATTGTGTTCTGTAACCCCCTTAAGGCTCAGCACATTTCCGTTTCCCCTGCGGCGTTTTTCAGGCACATCCATGCGCAAAGTTCCCGCAAGATACTGGCCGGTCTTACTTTCAGCAACCTTCATCACTTCTTCCGGAGTACCACAGGCAACCACGTTACCACCGTGAATCCCAGCCCCGGGACCAATATCAACAAGATAATCTGCAGTGCGCAATGTCTGTTCGTCGTGTTCAACAACAATTACAGAGTTCTGCTGGTCCCTCAGGTAAGTAAGGGTGTCGATAAGGCGCTGATTATCCCTCTGATGAAGACCGATTGAAGGTTCATCCAGAATATACATTACGCCGGTCAAAGCCGACCCGATCTGAGTTGCAAGACGGATACGCTGAGCTTCACCACCAGAAAGAGTTTCTGCGGCCCGTTCCAGAGTAAGATAATCAAGACCTACATCCTTAAGGAATTTAAGGCGGCTCTTAATTTCTTTCATTACCTGGTTTGCAATTTTCTGTTCGTTTTCTGAAAGCTCCAGCTTTTCAAAAAAATTGATGGAATCCTGAACGCTAAGCTCTGTAAGCTCAAAGATGTTCTTTCCGCCAACAGTAACACAAAGGGCTTCCGGACGGAGACGCTTTCCCGAACAGCAGGAACAGTTTGAAACAGACATGAACTTTTCTTCAATGCGGACACGCTGATTGTCTCCCCAGGCTTCGGTGTAGCGGCGTTTCATGTCGGCCATTACTCCAGGCCATGCACGATTGTATTCGCTGTAGCCTTCTCCGCTCTGCTTTTTGTAAATCCAGTGAATCTTTCGTTCTGCGTCACCGTTCATCAAAAAATCATACTGCTCTTTTGTAAGCTGATTAATCGGAGTATCCAGAGAAAAGCCTGCTTCTTCCGCAACAGCCTGGAACATGGAATGATTCCATTCGCTTTCCGGATTGTAAAAAGTAATTCCGAATTCATTAAAACTTTTTTCAGAATCCGGAATGATTTTCTGCATGTCAAATTCCATCTTCTGACCAAGACCTGTACATTCAGGGCAGGCACCAAATGGATTATTAAAAGAAAAAAGTCGTGGCTGAAGTTCTGGGATTGAAATACCACAGTCAGGACAGGCATTCTTCTGGCTGAAGAAAACCTCTTCGTCCCTGTCTCCCACTCGGCGGGTAACAATGATGATTCCATTGGCACTTTCCAGGGCTGTTTCAACAGAATCAGCAAGACGCTTTCTGGAATCTGGACCAAGAACAATGCGGTCTACGATAATTTCGATTGTGTGTTTTTTCTGTTTGTCCAGCTTGATTGATTCGTCCAGGCTTGTAACAACCCCGTCAATTCTGGCGCGTACAAATCCAGACTTCTGGGCGTCTTCTATGATTTTTGTGTGTTCACCCTTCTTTCCACGGATAACAGGAGCAATAATCTGAAGCTTTGACCCTTCCTCCCAGCCCATAATTGTGTCGATAATCTGGTCCACAGGCTGTTCCCGGATTTCACGACCACAACCAGGACAATGAGCATGACCTGCACGGGCAAAAAGCAGACGGTAATAGTCGTAAATTTCTGTAATTGTACCGACTGTAGAACGAGGATTCTTGTTTGTTGATTTCTGTTCGATTGAAATGGCTGGAGAAAGACCTTCAATTAAATCAACGTCCGGCTTGTCCATTGTTCCCAGAAACTGACGGGCGTAAGACGAAAGACTTTCCATGTAACGGCGCTGCCCTTCAGCAAAAAGAGTGTCAAAAGCAAGGGAACTTTTTCCAGAACCAGAAAGGCCGGAAATTACAACCAGCTTGTTTCTTGGAATATCAAGATTGATGTTCTTAAGATTGTGCTCCCGGGCACCACGAATTACGATTTTTTCATTATTGAAAATTTCAGCCATAATACTGTAATTATAGAGAATTCTTTTCTAAGTTTGAATAACCGGCACAAAAAAAAGCTGCAGGATATGAATTACCCTGCAGCCTATTCAGATTTTTTTAAGTGTTATCTAAGCTTAAAGCCTTCTTTTGTAACAAGCTTTGTGTTTTCCCATCTTAACTTGAATACCTGAGCATCAACAGCCTGATCAGAGTACAGTGGGAAAGTCCATCGTTTAGAACTAATAAGAGGAGGATCAAGATAAAGCTGAAGGTCAACGCCCCAGCCAACACCAAGATCCATTGTAGGCTCAATAACAAGAAGCTTATCCCCCTTTAAGGAGTAATTAAAGCCAACATAAAGTCCTATAGGAGTAAATACGTTTGCCCACACACCGATTGTACAGTCTGCGTCAATTCCTGCACAGCTGGAACCAACACCCGCACCGACACGGAATTCAAGAACAGGACAGAACACAAACTGAAGGCCTCCGCCAAACTGGGCGTCTGTTTCAATCTTCTTAAAGCCGGCATAACCTGCAGATTCTGTTGTAGGAATTGCATAGGCGTATGTATCTGCATAGAAAGTCCATACCTTAGGAGCAATTTTCCTACCAAAAATCTTAAACCATGATCTGAAACCCCAGTTAAGTCCGGCAGAACAGTCAACACCGTAAAGTGCAATTCCTCCGGCATAACAGTCCTTGAACTCTGCAACAAGCTTCATCTTTACAAAAATATCAAACTGAGCATCAAATGTAATTACCAGCGGAAGGGCTGATACCGGCTGAATAGATTTGTGCAATGCCTTTGCATTATCAGACGGATGAACAATACCGTTTTTGGTTACCTTTTCACTGCTTCTTGTCCAGTTAAAATACCAGTTGTCAACGCCCCAGCTTTTCTTGTAATTGTCTTCATTGTACTGAGTAAAGAATTCCTTCATGTCTTTTTCAGTAGCCGATGAATTAGGGTACATTTCTTTATACTTTTTCATGGAATCTTCTGGACTGATAGACTCAGGATTAACCTTTGTAAAAAGAGAAGTTCCCTTGATTGAAGCCTTAAGTTTTTCCTGAAGCTCAAACTTCAAAAGTACTGCAAGCTTAAGCTTAATAGAAGGATCCCCGTTTGCAAAACTGATGGAACCGCCAATACCCAAAGCAACAGTACAATCTGTGCCTTCAGCAATATCCTGAAGGGCCTGAACACCTGTAAGACTGGTAAGGAAAGGAGCTACATTAAAGGATGTAAGCTCATCAAATCTCTTTATAAGAACATCACGCTTAATTTCATATTCAATAAAGTCATCACGATATGTTCCTCTTTCGTTTTCATGAGCCTTTTCTGCCTCTGCCCTATACTTTGCCATTCTTTCGGCAATCTGCTGTTCTTCCTTCTTTTTCATTTCGTCGCTGATATTAGCCCGGGAAGCTTCTGAAGAACCTGTATTTTCTATCATCTGCCCCATATCAACATGAAGCCAAGGCAATGCTCCTGCCAGAGTTGACACAGAAAGGTTTACATCAGGACATTTTTCAGGATAAAGCAATGCAAGGGAATGTCTGTTAATAATCACCTGTTCAAGCTGACCGGAAACAGGCTGTTCTGCAAGCTGACCTTTAATTTCGTCAACAACACTTCCAGTATTTGCAGCCAGCAAAGCTTCCAGGAAAGTGCCCTGCTGAATCAAAACGTTAAGATATTCAATATTTTCAGAGGCTGTACGACCTGCAAAATTATCCCTGACGATAGAATCCGGCATGGCAGCAAGAAGTTCATTTACATTAAATTCTTCTACAAATTCGTAGCCCTTGAACAAAATGTCTTCAACAGTAGTTTCGTCTGAGATTTCCTGTTCAACTTCAAGTTCCGAATCTTCAAGGGCACGAAAACCTTTTCCAGAAATTCCAGAACCTACATAACGTCCGATTGTATTAGTTTCTGTATCAAAAACAAAATCACCATAAGAAATGCTGGAAATAAGAGCGCGGTTTGAAGTACCAATATCATATTTATTGATGATATACGCACCGTTAGGGTTAATACCCATAAGACCACCAGGATAAACACTTCTTGCGTACTGCATAGGAATAACAGAGAACATTGTGGCTGTGTCGCCCATTTCCATATCCGCAAGGAATTTGAGCCACATATTCTTTTTCTGGCCTTTTCTACCGGCATCCGGCTTTTGATAACAGATATCATCTGTTCCGTCACCGTTCAGATCCTTTGATTCGCCGGCCTTGATTGTAAAGATTCCCTTTTCTACCGCATCATCATAATTCCGGTCTTCTGGAAGCTGATAATATGTGAACGTAATTTTTTCACCGGAGATTTCATTAATCGAAAGGTAACCGTAGCTGCATTCATTCTTAGAGTTTGTATAAACAATCGCACCATCGCCAAGATCATTCTTAAGAACCTTACCAATGCGGACTGCAACCTTAACGCCTTTTGCAAGCTGGTTGTTAGATAGATCTTCGGGACTGTAAAGCATTGAACCGCCCATATATGTCATCTTCTGGATGGCAGATCTGTTCAAAAGGCCTGTAATATCCCGAATTTCGTTATTTACGTTTTCTGAATCAAGTGTCATGGAACAGCCTGTAATCAAAACAGAAACTGCCAGACATCCGCTAAAAAATGATTTCTTTAATAAAGTCATTAATTTCATTTTGAGCCTCTTATTCCTTTACTGTTTTCTTAGACTGCTTAAAGCAATAAACACTTACAACAGGATAAGAATATGATTTAAACCCAACCTGCACTTCTCCATCAACCATATCAAGAAGATACTGATTGTTCTTAGTGTAGTAATACTGGCTGCTGGTCCACAAAACAGAAGGCAATTCCACGCCCCCACAGGCTTTTATAGAACTGCCTGCAATCTTCTGGTATTCAAAAAGCTCGTAAACTTCCATAGAAGAAGGAAGATACCACCCCTTCTGATATTTTTTAAAACAGTTGTTTTTACCGTAATTAACTGCATATTCATAGGCCGGATACTTTGAAATATCTGTATTCTTTCCAGAATCCATGCGGCAAACGTTTTCCCAGCTTTTGGAACCGTTTTTAACACCAGTGGCACCAGCATTAGTAAAATATCCCCGCTCAATATTAAATTTCTGATTGATTGTAATAGCCTGATTCAAAGTAAAGTTTGTAAGCTGACCGGTTGTGTTTTCAGAAGCAAACACTCTGGCTTCAGAGGCCTTAATACCTACGCCAAGAACTCTGTCTGATTCTTCAAAGTGACCGCCTCTTAAAGAAAAAATAACAGCCATTGGCTTAGCCTTTCCTTTATAAGAAAGGAATTCATCCTTTGTTAAAACCTTACCGTTATCCATTACGATATCGCCAAGATTATATTTTGCAGAGGAAGTTTTCTTTTTTTCTGAGTAACATTTTATACCACGAACATTATGAACTGCAGTTCTTTCATCCGGAAAAACCTTTCCGTCAAACATGTCAATAACAAGATGCTTGTTCACGCTGTCAAAATCTGAAGTAGAGCTCCAGTAAAATCCGTTTTCAAAAACAGCCCCATTTACGGAAGCTAACACTTGGTTTACAGCAGAAACATTTTCAAAAAGCTTGTACATTTCACTTGCAGAAGGAAGATAAGAATCATCCCCTTTACAGGCTGTATATGCAGGAAGCTCCTTTTCAAGGTCATCAATATGTTTTAAATCCTTTGAGTTCAGATTGTAGCTGAAATAACGTCCATCAAAGCTGCCAGAAAAACCGTCGTTTCTGTAAACTCCACATTTTTCGTCATACACCTGATTGATTACACTGGTTGCGTTAAAATCAGATTCATCCGAAGCCCCTTTTACATAAACCCCTGTAGAAAATGCAAGTTTTCCCTCATCATTAAGCTTTACGCCCAGAACTCTGTTAGAATTTTCCGAAACCCCGCCATTAACACTGAAAATTACTGCTTCCGGCTTTGCAGAACCCTTATAAGAAGCAAATTCTGCAGACGACATAACTTTTCCGTCTGTAAGCACAACATCGCCTACGTGATAAACCTGTCCGCAGGATACCAGAACTAATGCAGCAAAGAATACCATAAGAAAAGCAGCTTGCGCCTTTCCTTTCTGTTCAAAAATCATAATTTTCCTCCTGATTTTTTAACTATTTAATTATATAAGCAAGTTTTATTGTAAAAATTGAAGAATCCATTCCAGGCTTTGTATTACTATCAGTCAGCTGACCATTATTAGTAATATCCCTGATTGTTGTCTTTCCGGAATCGCATTTAAGCCATTCATATTCGGCAGACAGACAGATTTTTTTGTAACGAACTCCAGTTCCTGCGGTAAATCCCTTTCCGTTTACCATAAAATCATTGTACTGAACCAGTTTTTTGGCATCTGCACAGTGAAAATCAATTGCATCACATTTAATATATGGAATATAAGAACCATAAAGCCTGAAAATCCAGTCCTTTCCCAAAGTATATTCTGCATTTAGATAAAGATATGGCATAAACAGCTGATTTTCGTAAGTCATGACAGTGCCATACAGGCTGTACTTTTTTAACCCTGGCGACCAGTACCCCTCATTTGATTCATCAACAGAACCGTACTGATAGTAGCCGCCGTTTGCCTCATATTTTTTGTTTCTGTATTTAAAGCCTGCTTCCGGAACAATTCTAAAATGATCAAAAATAAACTCATAACCGGTTTTTACATCAAACTGAAAATCTTTGTTAACCGCCACATCGCTTTTTGAATAGTTGGTTGCCCTAGAATGATCTTCCTTAAGCCAGTCCCAGTCTTCTACAATAGCGCTTTTAAGGGGAATAACTGAATAAAAATCGGCCTCCAGAACTGCATGAAAAATGTTTACGCTTCCTGCAATCACAACCAGAGGGGAACAGTAAGTCTGCCAGTCAAGGCGACTCATAACATCATCATTTTTATAATATACAAATTCGCGGGTTTTTCCCGTATTTACCCCAGATGCAAGAGAATATCCGAACTGTAAGTTTTTGTTTTCTGCAAAAGCAAAAAAAGCTGTGCAGCAAAACAAAATTGTAAAAAATACCTTATTTTTCATATAAATAATAACAATCTGTTAATTAATAACAAACAAATATTATTTTGTCTATTTCTATATACTGCCTAAATTGAAAAATAAATAAATATTGCAATGCGTAAGAATTTACTTAAAATATAATAATATGTTATTAAGATCATTCATTTCAAAATACAAACAAAACTTCAATTTTTTAAAAAAAGATTTACGTTCAGTTGCAAAAAAGCAGAACAGGCACCTTATGCTCATTCTGCTTCTATTCGTTTTATTGAATTTCATAGTGTTTGCAGCAGAATTCCTAAAAAATGGCATGATTTTCAAAACCCTCAATCTGTACGGTTTTTATTTTGCACATATTCTGGCAGGGCTTCTGTGCCTCATTATTACATTGGTTTTAAACAGACTGCCTTCCGTTAAAGGAAGGCTTTTACCTGTTTACATAATGAACCTTACTTATGAATGCCTTAATTTCTTCTATTTAAATAATCATGACATACCATTTTTTTCTTCTGCCATGACCTTTGCAGATTACGAAATCGTCTGCATTCTTCTGTTTGACCTTAATCCAATATTCCTTTCTATCACAATGCTTATTGCAGATATTGTTTATGCCTTTAGCAACTTTAGTTTCATACAGGTTACAAATGTGTGGGTCTTTTCTATTTTAATGATGGCTTTGTGCTGGTGGAAACGATATAACAGAGTTCAAAACTTTGCCCACATTCATTCAATTGCAGAAGAAAAGAAGAAAAACGAAGGGCTTTTGCTTAATATTCTTCCGCCAAAGATTGTTAGCGAACTCAAATCAACGGGAAGCTCAAAGCCAGAACACTTTGAAAACGTTTCTGTTATGTTCACGGATTTTCAGAATTTTACATCTAAAACAGAAAAAATGTCTCCGGATTTGATTATTTCTGAACTGAACGATATTTTTTCAAATTTTGACGTAATTATTGACCAGTTTGGCTGTACCCGGATTAAAACAATCGGTGACTCCTACCTGACTGTCTGCGGACTGCCGGAAAAGGATGCTGACCACGCGGAAAAGCTGGTAAACTGCGGGCTTGCCTTTATCGACTATCTGAACAAACGGAACGAAACTTCAGAAATAAAATGGAAAATGCGTATTGGTATAAATTCTGGAGCTGTAACTGCCGGTATCGTCGGTACAAAAAAATACCTCTACGACATTTTTGGTGATACAGTTAACACCGCAAGCCGCATGGAAAGCAATTCCGAACCAATGCGAATAAATATAAGTGAAGCTACAAAAAAACTTGTGGACAATAAATTTACCGTAGAGGAACGAAAGTCTGTTGCCGTAAAGGGAAAAGGCCTTATGACCATGTACTTTGTAAACTGAAGCAACAAGCGTCTGCCTTGACACCCTTTTTGTTCGTAATTAAACTTAAATCATATAACGGTTTGTTATATTTCATTATTACAAAATAGGGGTTTTAATATGAAGAAATCAATTAAACTTGCTTCAATGGCATTAGCTGTTTTTTCCTTTGTTTCATGTTCTAAAAAAGCAGACAAAGTTGTTATAGGTAATATTTACACAGCTGATTCGGCTGACAAAATTGTAGAAGCTGTTGCAATCAATGGCGGTAAAATCTGTTTTGCAGGTTCAAAAAAAGACGTTCAGCAATACATCGGTTCAAAAACAGAAGTAACAACTCTTGCAGAAGGTCAATTTGCAATGCCAGGCTTTGAAGACGGACACAACCACATAGGCGGTTCCCTTTTCGCCCTTGCCTACGCCTGTTCTATCAGCAGCGGCTCTACTCCGGCAGAATATGCCGCCCTTGTAAAAAAGTACGCAGATGAACATCCTGAACTTGAAAAAATCATGGCAAAGGGATGGATCAACAGTGCATTCCCTAACGGTACTCCAACAGCAGAAATGCTTGACGGTGTAACAGACAAGCCTGTTTATATTCTGTCAGAAGACGGACACAGCCTTTGGACAAACAAAGCAATGCTCCAGCTTGCAGAAATCACAAAGGACACACCAGACCCAGTTGGCGGCCGCATTGACCGCGATGCAAAAGGAAATCCTGTCGGATGCTTCCGCGACACAGCCATGGATCAAGTAAAAAGAGCAGCAGGTTCTCCAAAAAAAGAAGTATATGCAAAGGGCATTATGATGGCTCAGAAAATGTGGTCTGCCCTTGGTTACACACAGTACCTTGATGTAATGGTAAACGAACAGTCAAATCCAATGGTAATCAACGAACTGGAAGCTTACGAAGAGCTTGATAAAACCGGAAAACTTCTTATTTATACACAGGGTGGTATTACAGTAAACAACGCTGATGATGCAATGGATGTTGTAGACATGGCAATCGAACAGGCTAAAAAAACAAAGGGCGGAATGTTCGAAATCACAAACATCAAAATCTTTATGGATGGTGTAATTGAAGGCGCAACTGCTTACCTTTCTGAAGAATACGCTCACCGTCCGGGATATTTTGGTTCCTGCCGCTGGGTTTCAGAAGAAGACATTCAGCTTCTTTCAAAAATTATTGAAAAATCAAACAAAGCAGGTCTTACAGTTCACTTCCACTCAATCGGTGACAAGGCTGTAAATCTTGCTGTAGAAGCTGTTGAACGCGCTTCTAAAAATATCGGCGTAGAAACTGTTAAAGCAAACCGTAACGCTGTAACTCATCTTCAGATTGTAAACACATCTGACATGGAACGCATGAACAAGCTTGGAATGGTTGCAGTTATCAACCCATGGGGATGTAAATACGAAGGTTTCTTCCACGAAACAGAAGAAGTTTACCTTGGAAAGGAACGTGCAGCTCACGAATATCCGATAAAACGCTTTATGAATAATGGAATCCTCTGTTCTCACGCAACAGACTTTAGTGCAGGTGCTACTTACAACCCAATCGAAGGAATCCACATTGATACAGCCCGCGTAACTCGCGATAACAATCCAGACAATGTACTTGGAATCGAAGAAGCAGTTTCTGTTGAAGAAGCTCTTGAAATGATGACAAAAAATACAGCCTTCCAGCTTCGCCGCGAAAACAAATTCGGTCAGCTTAAGAAAGGAATGGATGCAAGTTTGGTTATTATTGACAGAAACCTGCTTGAAACAACTCCACAGGATACAATCAATGCCCACGTTCTTAAAACAATGAGCATGGGTAACTGGGTATTCGACAGCGAAACAACTGAATACAACGGCGACATGCCTCTTATGGATTTAATTACCATTTTGAAAAAATAAAGAGCCGTTATATAATATAGGGTAATGGAATTAAGTGACATGAGCGTTGGCAGTTACTTAATACAGGGAATTTTTCCCTGCCTTTTAAGTTCTGTCATGCTGGTTTTCTTTGTATACTTCGATAATTCTCTTACCCGAAAAACACAACGGCTTTTTATGGCTGCAACTATTTTTGTACTTGGGCTTACAGTCTCTGAAGGAATAGACTATTACTTTCAGCAGACTCTGACCCATCACGAAACCAGAACCTGGCTTGCAGCCTTTAGTTACTCCTGCCGCATCGGCTGCATAGGCTTTACAGCAGCCATCACACAGCGAACAAAATCCGTACATGCAATTTTTATTCATCTTGGAGTAGTAATTAACGCAATTGTTGCGTTTATCAGTATTCCAACAGGATGTATTTTTTCAATAAATGCTGCACACCAGTGGTCCAGAGGAATTCTTTACTATGAGCCTTATGCTTTTGTAGCATGGTATTCAATTTTACTTCTTGTTTCTTCTTTTCAGAACTTCCGGTCAAACACAAAAGAAGCTTTCATGATTCTTGCGGGAAGTCTTCTCTGTGCACTTGGAAACATTATTGAACTTTTCCTTCACTGGAAACTAATTCTTTCTGCGGCTTTCCTTGTTTACATCAGCTTTTACTTTCTTTGTCTAAACGTTCAGCTTTACCGCCGCGATGCTATGACTGCCCTGCTTAACCGCCGGAGTTTTTTCATGGACACAAAACGATATTCTGGAAGAAACTTTGTTGTAGTTTCAATGGATTTGAACGACCTTAAACTTTTTAATGATATTGAAGGCCATGCAGCCGGAGACAGAGCTCTTTGTGCTGTCGGGGAATGTATGAAAGCTGCATTCAAAAAAGACGGCTTTGGCTACAGAATCGGCGGTGACGAGTTTATGGCCATTATCCTTAAAAAAGACGTGGAATCTGCTGAAGCAGTTTTGAATAATTTCAGACAAAAAATCGCCAGAACAAAATACAAGGTTGCCTGCGGTTGTGCACTTCACAAGCCTGGTGACGTAATTGAAGATGTAATGGAAGTTGCAGACAAGCTCATGTATGAAAATAAACGCCAGATTAAAGGAAAGAATGGAGTCATCAGATGAGCCAGTTTGAATTCATAATTTTCTGTAACTTTTTAAGCTTTTTCTTTATGTTTTTTCTTATGATTTTTGCTATTGTAGACAAAAATTTTCCAAAAGAACTTAACCGATTTTTTATAATCTCAATTTTATGTACCTTTCTCCTGACTGTTTTTGATGCAGTAAACTGCTACTACCGTCGTCTTCCAACGGTACATCAGGCCAGAGTTGTTGCGTCTGTTCTTGGATACATGATCCGCCCGGTTTGTGCCGCTTTATTTCTTTTAATGAGCATCAAAAATACCAGAAAAAACTATATTATTGTTTTTTCAATCTGTCTTATAAACGCACTGATTGTTGTATTCAATCTTAAAATGCCGGTAGTTTTCTACTTTGATGAAATGAATCAGTTTCATCGTGCATCCCTTTGGTTTGTTCCTTACCTTTCCAGCTTTGGCCTGATAATTACCCTGGTAGTTTCTGCTTCAATGCAGATTCTTCTTAACCGTCGGAAATCAATTTTCATATACGCAGTTTTCATTTCCGTTTCAATCGGAGCTTACATGGAAGCCTTTGACTACGCCCGCTTTGCCATTCCTACTGCAGGCATTGTCTGTATTTTCTTCTATTTTCTGTATATGAATACTGACCTTTACAAACGGGACACTCTGACAAGGCTCTACAACCGTTCATCTTTTGACCAGGATCTTATTAAGTTTTCCCGCAAAAAAATGGTGATTGCCGCCATGGATTTGAACGACCTTAAATACAGGAACGACACTTTTGGTCATTCCGAAGGTGACTGTGCAATTGTAACATCGGTAAACGGCATGAAAAAATGTTTCGAAAAGATCGGCCTTATGTACAGAACCGGCGGTGATGAATTCATGGCCATCTTCCCTAAAAGAGACATTGCCGACATCCAGAACCACATCCATGCCTTCCAGTCCTACATGAACACAACCAAATACCGTGTAGCCTTAGGCTGCGCCCAGTACCACAAAGGCGACTCTCTGGAAGAAATCCTAAAACTCGCCGACGAAAGAATGTACGAAAACAAAAAAGCGATTAAAGAAGCTGTAAAGGAATGCAGAAAGGTTGATGAAAATGAATGGTAAACTTGTAGATACAAATGTCATAATTCGTTTTTTCAAGGGTGAATCTGAACGACTTCGAAGGCATCCCCGGACTTAAAATTGAAAAAAGATAGTTCACAGTTTTTTTGAAGTAGCTGAATACAAAAAAAAGACGCGGTAATGCATACCGCGTCCTACATTCAATGAAAAAACATAAAAACCGCAGATATCCGCGTTCATCCCTTCGGGACTGCAAGCAGTCCGTGTTCATCTGCGGTTTATTTTTTTTACATATTCGAATACCCCATCAGATACTGATCAATCTGTCTAGCGCATTCTCTACCTTCGGCGATTGCCCATACTACCAGGGACTGGCCGCGGTGCATGTCGCCGGCTGTGAATACTTTTTCTACAGATGTAGCGTATCCGTTGGCGCTGGCAAGGTTTGGAGTTGCATCGCCAGTTGAAACAACAGTTCCTCTTGGACCAAGTTCTGTGTTGAATGCCTTTGCTGTGTATTCTTCACAACCAAGGAATCCCGCAGCAATCAAAATCAGGTCAGCCTTAAGTTCTTTTTCAGAACCAGCCTTTTCAACAAGCTTACGCTGACCGTCAACCATTTCAAAACCAACCTGAACAGTCTTTACACCAGTAACCTTTCCGTCCTTTGTGTAAACTTCTTTGATTGTTGTTTCGTATACCCGTGGATCATGACCGAACACAGCAATAGATTCTTCAGCACCGTAATCAGTCTTAAGAACCTTTGGCCACTGTGGCCATGGATTGTTAGCAGCTCTTTCTGTTGGTGGGCAAGGCATCATTTCAATCTGTGTAACTGATTTACAGCCAAGGCGGATTGAAGTACCTGTACAGTCGTTACCTGTATCACCGCCACCAAGTACGATTACATCCTTTCCCTTAACATCAAAGAACTTTCCGTCCTTCAAGTCAGAAGAAATCAAAGATTTTGTAACCGACTTAAGGAAGTCTACAGCGAACATAACGCCTTCTTTTGCGTTTTCAACACCAGCAGCGCTCAAAGGACGACCTTTCTTTGCACCACAACAAAGGGCAACAGCGTCATATTCCTTCATGATTTCGTCAGCCTTAACATTGTTTCCAACGTCAGCATTGAAAACAAACTTAACGCCTTCTTCTTCCATAAGCTTGATGCGGCGGTCAACAATTTTTTTGTCCAGCTTCATATTTGGAATACCGTACATCAAAAGACCACCGGCCTTGTCGTCGCGTTCGTAAACAGTAACGTTATGTCCGCGGCGGTTCAAAGCGTCTGCAACAGCAAGACCTGCAGGACCAGCACCGATTACAGCAATTTTCTTATCTGAACGGTTAGCAGGAATCTGAGGCTTCATGTAGCCAGATTCAAAAGCGTGTTCGATGATGTAAAGTTCGTTGTCGTGAATTGTTACTGCTTCCTTGATGTCTCCACCGTTACCGCAGTTACATGCCTTTTCACACAATGCAGGACAAACACGTCCTGTAAATTCAGGGAATGACGAAGTCTTAAGCAACCGCCATGCAGCCATGTCGTACTGTCCCTGATAAAGTGAATCGTTCCATTCAGGAATGTAGTTGTGCAAAGGACAACCTGTTACCATTCCCGCAAGTTTGATTGCCGACTGACACATTGGAACACCGCAGTTCATACAGCGTCCAGCCTGTTCACGGCGTGCCTTGTCGTCAAGATATGTATGGAATTCCTTGAATCCCTTAATGCGTTCAAGCGGAGGAACATCCCCATTCTGAACTCGTGTAAAATCTAAAAATCCTGTTGGTTTACCCATCTTAGTCTCCTGAGTGAGACAGCCATGCTGTCTCTGATTAATAGCAAAGCGTTAAGAAAATTGCGTATGCAATTTTTAGCTTTACTACTTTTCCAGGGAGTCCCCTAGGACCCCTTGTTCTTGGGGAGAAGGAACCCGGTCTCGCAGGGGCTCAACCGAGACTCGCTAAAAACGCTGCGACTCTCGCGTTTTTCCGGCTACGCCGTCGCTCCCTATCTACTCGGAAGCGGGTTTTCCTTCTCCCCTAAGAACCCGTGCGAACGACGCTTCGCGCGTTCTTAATTTCAACCTCATCTGTGTCCCATCTGTGGCCGTTAAACATCCGCGTTTATCTGCGTTCATCTGCGGTTTCTTTTTCTATCCTAACTTTTTCTGTCCAGTAGTTGTATAGAAAGCTTCAAGAACTGCTTCTTCGTGGTTCAGGCCACGTTCTTCTGCCTTGCTGATTTCTACCATCATTCTGTGATAGTCGTTAGGAACAATCTTCTTGAAGTTTGGAAGATAAGAATCGAAGTCGCCAAGGATCTTCTTTCCAAGTTCAGAACCAGTTTCTTTTGTATGTTTTTCAATAAGTCCCTTAAGAACATCAACGTCGTGAGAATCTGTCACTTCGCTTACTGTTACAAGCTCCTTGTTCAAGCGTGTATACATGTCGTGTTTTTCATCAAGAACGTATGCAATACCGCCAGACATACCGGCAGCAAGGTTACGGCCTGTTGGTCCAAGGATTACTGCAGTACCACCAGTCATATATTCAAGACCGTGATCGCCACATCCTTCTGCTACAACAGTTGCACCAGAGTTACGTACACAGAAACGTTCACCGGCAATACCGCGGATGAATGCCTGACCGCTTGTTGCACCGAACAAAGCTACGTTACCAACGATGATGTTTTCTTCTGCGTTTCCAGTAAATGCTTTTGGTGGGAATACAACAACCTTACCACCAGAAAGTCCCTTACCGAATGCATCGTTTGCGTCACCTTCAAGGCGCATTGTCATACCCTTAGGAATGAATGCACCAAATGACTGTCCACCGCCACCAATTGCATTAACAACGAATGAATCTTCTTCAAGACTGTTGCCGAATGCCTTCTGGATTTCAGAACCAAGGATTGTACCGCAAGTTCTGTCTGTAGAAGTAACCTTAACTTCAAAAGAACCCTTCTTAGCTTTCTTCTGTTTTTCAAAAGCAGGAAGAAGTGACTTTTCATCAACTGTTTTTTCAAGTTCAAAGTTGTAAACGTTAGCAGGAACAAAGTGATTTTCATCAAGCTTTTCGCCAGCGTTAGCGTTAGTAAGAATACGGCTCATATCTACAAGAGCAGCACGCTTAAAGCCCTGTTTTGCCTTAAGCTTAAGAAGGTCTGTGCGTCCACACATTTCTTCAAGAGACTTAACGCCAAGCTTAGCCATGTATTCGCGAAGTTCCTGTGCGATGAACTTCATGAAGTTTTCAACATATTCAGGTTTTCCTGTAAAGCGCTTGCGGAGTTCAGAATTCTGAGTTGCAACACCAAATGGACAAGTATCAAGGTTACAAACACGCATCATTGCACAACCCATTGTAATAAGAGGAGCTGTAGCAAATCCGAATTCTTCTGCACCAAGCAAAGCTGCAATTGCAACATCACGACCGCTCATAAGCTTACCGTCTGTTTCAATTACAACACGTGAACGAAGACCGTTCTGAATCAAAGTCTGATGTGTTTCAGCCAGACCAAGTTCCCAAGGAAGACCAGCGTGGTGGATAGAACTCAAAGGAGCAGCACCAGTACCACCGTCGTGTCCAGAAATAAGAATAACCTGAGCACCAGCCTTAGCAACACCGGCAGCGATTGTACCAACACCTGCTTCAGAAACAAGCTTTACAGAAATGCGGGCAGCGCGGTTAGCGTTCTTCAAGTCGTAGATAAGCTGAGCAAGATCTTCGATTGAGTAAATATCGTGGTGTGGTGGTGGCGAAATCAAAGATACACCAGGAGTTGCGTAACGAGTCTGAGCAATCCAAGGGTAAACCTTCTTTCCAGGAAGGTGTCCGCCTTCACCAGGTTTTGCACCCTGAGCCATCTTAATCTGAATTTCTTTTGCAGAAAGCAAATATTCTTCTGTTACACCAAAGCGTCCTGAAGCAACCTGCTTGATTGCAGAATTTGCTTCTGTACCAAGGCGCTCTGGCTTTTCTCCACCTTCACCAGAGTTTGACTTACCGTGCAGGTGATTCATTGCAAGAGCCATACAGCGGTGAGCTTCTTCAGAAATAGAACCGTAAGACATGGCACCAGTCTTAAAGCGCTGTACGATAGAATCAACTGATTCAACTTCGTCAATGCTGATTTCCTTGCCCTTTTCAAAATCAAAGTCGATCATTGCACGGAGTGTATGTGGATGAGCGTTGTCATCAACAAGGGATGTATATTCCTTGAAGCGCTTGTAGTCGCCATTACGAGTAGCTTCCTGAAGAGCAATGATTGTATCAGGGCTGTAAAGGTGATCTTCTGCTGTTGGACCGCGGCGGAGCTTGTGGTTACCAACTGAATCAAGGTGTGTATTTACAGTCAATCCAAGAGGATCAAATGCCTGATTGTGGTGATAATTTACATCGTCTTCAATTTCTTTAAGACCGATACCACCAACGCGGCTGACAGTATTTGTAAAGTATTCGTCAATTACTTCTTTTGAAATACCAACAGCTTCAAAAATCTGAGCTGACTGGTAAGACTGAACTGTAGAAATACCCATCTTTGCGGCGATTTTTACGATACCGTTGATGATACCCTTGTTGAAATCGTCGATAGCAGTGTGGTAGTCCTTATCCAGAAGCTTCTGGTCAATAAGTTCAGCGATACATTCGTGAGCAAGGTATGGGTTGATGGCGCGGGCACCATAACCAAGAGCCATTGCAGACATGTGAACGTCGCGGATTTCAGCAGTTTCAAGGATGATAGAAACAGCTGTGCGCTTCTTTGTGCGGATAAGATACTGTTCAACAGCAGATGTAGCAAGCAAAGAAGGAATTGCTACATGGTTTTCATCTACACCACGGTCGCTCAAAACGATGATGTTTGCACCGTCGTGATATTCACGGTCGATGTTTACAAAAAGGTTGTCCAAAGCAGCCTTAAGTGAAGTGTTCTTGAAGTAAAGAAGAGAAACAGTTGCAACCTTGAATCCAGGCTTTTTCATAGACTTGATCTTCATCATGTCTACGCCAGTAAGGATCGGATTGTTGATTTCAAGTACGCAGCAGTTCTTTGAAGCTGGCTGAAGCATGTTACCGTCAGTTCCAAGATAAACAGTTGTGTCAGTTACAATTTTTTCACGCAAAGAGTCGATTGGTGGGTTTGTAACCTGAGCAAAAAGCTGCTTGAAGTAAGAATAAAGTGGAGGATGCTTTTCTGACATAACAGCAAGTGGAGTATCTACACCCATGGCACCAGTTGGTTCAACACCGTTCTTAGCCATCTGCAAAATCATTTCATTAACATCTTCGTAGTTGTAACCGAATGCACGGTACATGCGGTCACGTTCTTCCTGAGTGTAAACAGGAATCTTTTTATTAGGAATAGAAAGATCAGAAAGGTGAACAAGATTCATATCAAGCCATTCGCCATAAGGATGAAGGCTTGAGTATTCCTTTTTACATTCTTCATCAGAAATGATCTTTTTCTGAACTGTATCAACAAGAAGGATGCGGCCTGGCATAAGGCGGCTCTTCTTTTCAATGTTGCTTTCTGGAATATCAAGTACACCAACTTCAGAAGAAAGGATAAGCATTCCGTCTTTTGTGATGTAGTAGCGTGATGGACGAAGACCGTTGCGGTCAAGGGTTGCACCAAGAAGGTCTCCATCAGAGAAAAGAATGGCAGCAGGACCATCCCAAGGTTCCATCATTGTAGCCCAGTAGTGGTAGAAGTCCTTCTTCTGCTGGTTCATTGTAGCATCATGTTTCCATGGTTCAGGAATACAAGTCATTACGGCAAGTGGAAGTGGCATCCCGTTCATTACAAGGAATTCAAGAGTATTATCAAGCATTGCAGAGTCAGAACCAGTTGTATCAACAGCTGGAAGAACCTTCTGCATTTCTTCAGCACTCAATTTAACAGAAGAAAGTGTTTCTTCACGGGCAAGCATACGGTCAACGTTACCGCGGATTGTATTGATTTCACCGTTGTGGGCGATAAAGCGGTTAGGATGAGCACGCATCCAGCTTGGCTGTGTATTTGTACTGAATCGAGAGTGAACGATAGCCAGAGCAGAAACATAATCAGGGCTCTGAAGATCATTGTAGAAAGTACGGAGCTGCTGAACAAGGAACATTCCCTTATAAACGATTGTACGACTTGAAAGTGAAGCAACGTATGTTCCAAGGTTAGAATGTTCAAACTGACGGCGGAGAATGTACAGCTTGCGGTCAAAATCAAGACCCTTAGCACAGTCAGCTGGACGTTCAATAAAACACTGCATGATGCATGGCATGCAATCCTTAGCCTTCTGACCAAGTACGCCTTCATTTACAGGAACATCACGCCAGCCAAGGAACTTCATTCCTTCTTTAGCTGTAAGAGTTTCGATCATCTTCTGAGCCTGAGCGCGGATAAGCTTATCCTGTGGGAAGAAGAACATACCGATACCGTAGCCGCGGGCATCTCCTAAAGTGATGTTGATTTCTTTTGCGGCTTTCTTAAAGAAGTCGTGTGAAATCTGAACCAGGATACCAACACCGTCTCCAGTTTCTCCAGTTGCATCCTTACCGGCACGATGTTCAAGCTTTTCTACAATTGTAAGCGCGTTGTCTACAATCGCTCTTGAAGCACTACCGTCGATATTAACAACTGCACCAATACCACAGTTGTCATGTTCGAAGGATGATTCGTACAAAGTCTTATTCATATTAACCCCTCATAAAAGAAGAAAAAAATACATTCATCCAGATAGATTTCTTCCACTTCCGGTAAAAAGTCAAAATTGCTTGCTGCTGTCCTCACTTCGTTGCGGAAGGGCTTCGCAATTTTGCCTTTTTACCTCACGTTCCAGAAATAGCCTTTTGAAAGACCTTTTTTTTCTTCTTTTCTGCAAATTACTATTTTTGGCAAAAAAAAATGACGCGATTCATTAGGGCGTAGTATGCCCGTAAATCGCGTCATTGCGTTGTTTTACTATATTGAATTTGAGAAAATGTGTCAATTAAATGCAGAAATTAAGTTGAAAATTGCATATTTATTCAATTTTTATTAAAAGTCGTGGTAAAATCTTGGTATGAATAGAATTTTAATTGGATGCATGCGTTTTGGAGGTTTTTCCAGAGACGCTATGAACGCCTTTATACATCAGGCACAGGAAACAGGGCTCACTTATTATGACCATGCTGATATTTATGCTGACGGTCAGAGCGAACGGATTTTTGGCGAGGCTTTTTCCGGTGATAAGTCTCTTAAACGGGAAGACTTTTTTATTCAGTCCAAGTGCGGAATCAGAAAAGGTTTTTACGATCTTTCAAAAGATTACATTCTTGAAAGCGTTGACGGTATTCTTTCACGCCTTAAAATCGACTATCTTGATGCACTTCTGCTCCACCGCCCAGACGCACTGGTGGAACCTGCAGAAGTTGCCGCAGCCTTTGATCAGCTTGAAAAGCAGGGCAAAGTAAAAAGCTTTGGTGTTTCAAATTTCAACTCATTGCAGATTGAACTCTTAAAAAAATACGTAAAGCAGCCATTAAAATTCAACCAGCTGCAGTTCGGCCTTGCCACAGCAGGAATGATCAGTCAGGGAATGGAAGTGAACATGAACACAAACGGCTCCCTGATGCACGATGCCAGCGTCCTGGACTACTGCCGCCTGAACGAAATCACAATCCAGGCCTGGAGCCCCTTCCAGAAACCGGGCTGGAAAGGACCTTTCATCAACGACGGTGAATACGGCGAACTGAACCGCGTCCTTTACGAAATGGCCCAGTCTAAGGGCGCCACCCCAACCCAATTAGCCGCCGCCTGGATCCTGCGCCACCCAGCCCACATGCAGCTGATTTCCGGTACCACAAATTTTGACCGCCTGAA
Organism: Treponema sp.; assembly: GCA_045616085.1. GTDB lineage: Bacteria > Spirochaetota > Spirochaetia > Treponematales > Treponemataceae > Treponema_D. The sequence continues at coordinate 6,617 of JAZLGB010000046.1, read as the reverse complement.
AGAAATTTCCTCTGCCGCAAACCTCCGGCTTTCCCGGGAAGAATGGTACAAGCTGTATCTGGGAGCGGGAAATATTTTGCCGTAAGAAATTTGAAAAGGCGTGGTATCATACCGTTTTTCGCATCTGTTTTTGAAATTTTACGGATCAAAATGTTATCTGTGGATTTAATCCGTAATTTTGTTGAATATCACGCTGGTAAAATCATCTGTTTTTCATTTTTTACGGACTATATTCGTAATATGATTTTTAATCCGTAACAGATTGTCTAAATCCATGTTTTTAATGCAAAAAAACAGCACTCTTTCCAAAATCCTTACGGATCAAAAAAACTCATAACAAGTTTAATCCGTAATTTTTACAAAACAGATGATTTGCATAACAAAAATCACCCGTTAAATAAAAAAAACTCCGGCGAAAACCGAAGGTTTGAGTGGACGGTGAGAAGATCGAACTTGCCTACAATCGAAAATGCGTTAAAAAACGAGCCGGAAGGGTCGTTTTAGCATTATCGATTAAATGGCACGGAACGAGCGGCAGCGAGTGACGCCGACTCTGTGGGTCGGGAGTTCGCCGAAATTGTCTGTGAGAGGTCGAACTCCCGACAAGCCGTATATAGCAAATCCGTTAAAAAAAAAATTGTGCCCCGGCGCAATTTTTTAGGATTTTCCAATTACGGCTGGGAACGAGCGGCAGCGAGTGACCTCTGGCAGAATGTCGGGCAAATCACAACAAATTTTCCGTTAAATAAAAAAACCTCCGGCGAAAACCGAAGGTTTGAGTGGACGGTGAGAGGATCGAACTCCCGACATTCTGGGTGTAAACCAGACGCTCGTACCAGCTGAGCTAACCGTCCATATCGCGTTGCGATGTATTCAATATAGCAAAAACTAAAATTAAGGTCAACACCACAACCACGATTTTTTAAAAATATTTTTATTTTTTTTGCAAAACGATTACGGCCAAATCGTCTTTCACTTCAACTCCGCTTGTAAAATCAGCGAACTTTTTAAGAACTGTATCCAGTTTACTTCTTGCGTTGCCGTAACCAGATTCAGCAAAGGCTTTCATTACCCCTGCCTGGCCCCACTCTTCATCTGCCGAGTTTCTTGATTCAGAAAGACAGTCTGTGTACAGAATGATTGCATCCCCGGACTTCATCTCAAACTTGATGCTCTTAACATCCAGTTCAAGCCCAGGAATACCGATTACGGCTCCACCCATCATGCCACCATCAACAGATTTGTTCTTTGATTCAACCGCAGCACAAACTCCGTTCTTTCCACTGCGGTAAAAAATCGGAGGATGACCAGCATTTGTGTATTGAACCTTGCTGCCATCTGTTCTGATCAGAAGACCTGTAAGATAATTTTCGATATCTCCCTTGGCTTCAACAATTCCTTCGTTAATCGACTTCATAATCTGATTAACGTGAACATCTGGATCAGTTGTAAAACATCGGTCGATTACAGTCTTTGAAAGCATTGTTACAAGGCCGCTGGAAATACCGTGGCCACTTACATCAAACAGACACAAACCGTCAAGCTTTTTGCCAGTGTGAAAAATATCGTAAAGATCCCCGGAAACACCGCTTTTTGGCTGGAATGTAAAGGCGATTTCCCAATCATCAACTTCAGGAGCAAAACGTGGATAGAAGTTACGCTGAACGTTTACCGCAAGCTTCATATCTCTCTCAGCGGCAACACGGGCATCTTCCAGCTTACCGTTTACTTCCAGCAAATTAACGTTAGCTTCTGTAAGTTCCTTTGTGCGTTCTTCAACTTCATCCTGAAGGTGAATGTTCAAATATTCAGATTCAGAGCGAGCCTTTGAAAAACGGCGGGCAAGTACAAACAGCAAGGCAACGATTACCAGCTGCCATCCCATAGAAGAAAAATATGGAAGAGAATAGATTTCAAGAATATCGTGAAGAATTACATCCAGAATCAAAGTAATCAAAAGCGGAGAAAAACCAACCAGCAGCGCCCTTGAATCCTTCTGCTTTTTGACCACAGCCATTGCAGTTGTGAACACAATATAAAGAACAGGTGGAATCAGCAGAGGATTAAAATAAACTCTGATGTGACGAAGAATAATGTAACTTGGACACTGCAAAACGATAATCACAGGAACCGCAACAAAAACGCAGCGAACAATCATCACCCAAAGCTTTTCCTTACGACCAAGATAGCTGTTCACAAACTGCTGAATCAGGAACAGAAGCACAAATGGAATTGCGCTGGAGAAGATTTTCTGCCACAAAAGGAATGGGAAATATCCAGAAGGAAGCCCAGGAATCTCTGAAATGTAGAAAACCGACATGTACATTGCAGAAAAGATGTTGATGAAGAAGAAGTGAAAGTTTTCTTTTTCAACAGGACGTCTGAGCCACAGCATAAGATGGTAAAAACCGATTACGATCATAAGGAAGGCAAACAGAAGGTTGATCTTACAGTTCCAGAATCCTTCCTTATCTGCCGCATACTGCGCAAGATTTTCTTCACCGATAAAAGGTCCAGAAACAATCGAACCTTCCCCGTTTACATAAATATGAACGGCGATAACATTTTCACCATCTTTATTCAAAATAGGATCTGGCACAGGATAAAAACGTGTCGTATTCCAGGCAGTTGTTTCGTTTGGAGGAAAATGTCCTTTTCCACCAATGTAAGTTCCATTCAGGAATGTTTCATCGGCCAAAGTTACACGACCAAGATAACAGGCAAGCTTCTTTGATTTAAGATTTTCCGGAAGCTGGAAGGACTGCTTAAGCCACACATACCCCTGCTGAGTCTTCAAAAGTTCCTGAAGGTTCAACATCTGGGTTTCTGAAAGCGGTGTAAAAGGCGCATCCGGATATTCAAAAGGATTGGCAAAACCATATTCCCAGCCCTTTTCCAAAGAAACCTTGTCATCCTTGTTTACATATCTGTTTGTACAAGATGAGGCAAAAAGCACCAGGCCAGAAATCACAACAACAGCAATGGACTTAAATAATCTGTTCATAACAAACTCCCCCACGTTTTTCTTTTCATTTCAATTGTAAGACGGATTATAAATTTTGCAAGTAATTTTGATAGTATTTATTGCATTTTGATAGCCTTTCTATCATTTTAAGTTAAATAATTAAGGGGCGGCCTAAACTTTTAGACAGCCCCTTTTATTAAAAGCCTTATTTGTGGCAGATCTTAGTCTGACATTCCTTGTAGATAGCTGAAGTCTGAGCTACAACTTCTGCAGGGATTTCCTTAATGTTAGGGTCACCGGCAAGGTTGTTGTCCTTAAGCCAGTCACGAACAAACTGCTTGTCGTAAGAAGCTGGACTTCCGCCAACTTCGTACTTTGAAAGATCCCAGAAGCGGCTTGAGTCTGGAGTAAGAACTTCGTCACCAAGAACAAGTTCTCCGTTTTCATCAAGACCGAACTCAAATTTTGTATCAGCGATGATGATTCCGTTCTTATATGCGTGTTCGTAGCACTTCTTGTAGATTGCAAGAGCAGCCTTTTCGATCTTTGTACCAAGTTCTTCACCAAGATCATTTTTCATGTATTCAAGAGTTACATTGATATCGTGACCTTCAGCAGCCTTTGTTGATGGAGTTACGATTGGTTCTTCAAGCTTTTCTGCCTGCTTGTATTCCTTGTCGAATGAGTGACCAAGGAAAGGTTCACCCTTCTTATATGCTTCGTACATAGATCCGAACATATAACCGCGAACGATTACTTCATAAGGAACCATCTTGAGCTTCTTAACAAGAATTGTGCGTCCTTCGTATTCAGGTTTCTGGAATTCAGCTGGCATGTCCTTCAAATCAGAAGAGATCATGTGGTTCTTACAAATATCTTTTGTATAGTCGAACCAGAAGTTAGCAAGAGCATTCAATACCTTACCCTTGTCTGTAATCATTGTTGGAAGGATTACATCAAATGCACTGATACGGTCTGTTGTAACGATGACCATACGTCCGTCTTCAAGATCATAAACTTCTCGAACTTTGCCACTGGCATATTTTTTCATATTTTATAACTCCTAAAAAATATTTCTAAAACAAGAATCTGGCACCCTGTCGTGATTCAATAAAGAACAGGACAAGAGCAATCATACCATAAAGAACTGCCGCAATGTAAACAACAGGCAAAAGCATCACCATAAGCCACATTGTTTCCAGCAACACAGGAACCGCAAGCACAACCAGTACCGCAATACTATTCAAAACAATCTTCTTTTTGCTGCCCTCAACTGCACCAGTATAAATCTGATAAGCGATGTCGCTGCACAAGAAAATCATAGAAAGAACAACCACAGGTTTTACAAACAAAAGATAGAAAGAAAAAGCCGCTGTGTTTGAAGCAATTGTACAGTAAGGCATATAAATCGCAAAGAAAGAAGCCATTACTGGGAAGAACGCCTTAACACGGAATTCAAAATCGTCTTTTGTACAGAAAAAATAAAATGCATAAACAAGAATGACTGGAAGCACATATTCCTTAAGCAAATAATAAAAGAAATTAGACATGAAGGAATACTCAGGAACCCGATGCATATATGAAAGAACGGCTGTTCCACCACTCACAAGAATACCGGCCAAAGCACCGATAAAAACCATAAAGCCGTAAATCTTCTTATCTGAATGAGCGCAACAGAATCCCAATACAACCGGGAACAAAAGTACCATAAATGCAAACATAGTAAGAATAAAATACCACAAAGCCCCCATCGTGAAAAGACAAAAAAAATCCAGCCCCGCAAACAAAGCAGAACTGGACTCAAATTATTAATTATTCATTTTTCATTATTAATTAACAATTACTTGATTTCAACAACCCATCCTTCTGGAGCTTTGATTTCGCCCATCTGGATGCCTGTAAGTGTTTCACGGAGCTTGCCAAGAACTGGACCGATTGAATCCATTCCGCTTGGAACCATGATTGACTTTCCGTGATCATCGATCTGACCGATTGGAGAGATTACTGCTGCTGTACCACAAAGACCAACTTCTGCAAAATCTTCAAGCTCGTTCTTGTTTACCTGGCGTTCTTCAACTTCAAGACCGAGGTATTCCTTAGCAACAACCAGCAATGAGCGGCGTGTGATTGAAGGAAGAATTGAACCAGATTTTGGAGTAACGATCTTCTTTCCGTCTTTTGTTACAAAAAGAATGTTTGCTCCACCTGTTTCTTCGATGAATGTATGTGTAGCTGGGTCTGTATACATATTTTCTGCATAACCAGCCTTGTGAGCGTCTACAATGTTGTGAAGTGACATAGCGTAGTTCAAACCAGCCTTGATGTCACCTGTTCCGTGAGGAGCAGCGCGGTCAAGATCAGAGATACGAACCTTGATTGGTTTTACACCACCCTTGAAGTATGGTCCTACTGGTGTAACAAGAATACGGAACTGATATTCATCAGCTGGCTTTACACCGATAACTGCGTTTGAACCGAACATATATGGACGGATGTAAAGAGTTGCACCAGAACCGAATGGTGGAACCCAACCGATGTTAGCTTTTACTGTATCAATTACAGCCTGAATGAACTTTTCTTTTGGGAAAACTGGCATTTCAAGGCGAGCACAAGAATCTGCCATGCGGTCAGCGTTAAGATCTGGACGGAAACATACGATCTTTCCATCTTTTGTTGTGTAAGCCTTAAGACCTTCGAAACATGTCTGAGCATACTGAAGTACACCAGCACATTCGTTGATTTTAACTGTGTTGTCCTTTGTAAGCTTACCATTGTCCCAGGCGCCATTCTTAAAATTAGCAACAAAGCGCTTGTCTGTCTTCATGTAACCGAAAGGTAAATTACCCCAGTCAAGATTCTTCTTTCCCATTTTTATATAACCTCACTAAATATATGTGCAAAAAATTATGATTTAACTTTATCACTCAGAGAATGATTTTTCAATTAAATTGATTAAACACCAACTTTAAATGTAAAAAAAATGCGCCCGCCCAAAGGCAAAGCGCATCCAAATTATTAATTATTCATTGTCCATTATTAATTGAATTTATTTAATCTTTCTAAGGAAGGCATCCTTATAACCGTCAGCCTTGAACCGGTTCATTACAGTTCCGTATTCATCCATGTTCAAAGGTCCGATCAATACCTGTGTAGCTTTACCGCTGGCAAGTGGAACCAATGTGATTGGATAGTTAGCTTCATACTTGGCAACAAGAGCCTTAAGATTTGCTTCATCACCAAGAACAGCAATCTGAACGTAATACTTGCCGCTCTTAAGATCCTTAAGGCTTGATACCTTATACTTATCAAGATTGCTCTTTGCAGGCTTTGCAGCTGGCTTTGGTTTAGCAACTGGCTTTGGCTTTGCAACAGGAGCTGTTTTTGTTTCTGACTTAGCAGGAGGATTTGAATCTGTTGGAACAAGAACGATTGGTTCGTAAGATTCATCACCTTCTTCAACTTCTGGTTCTGCGGCAACTTCTGATGATGAAGATTTTGTTTCAACTGGAAGTGCTTCAAGTTCGTCAGCTTCAATTGATTCTTCATCAAATGGAGCTTCAGCAACAACATCTTCTGGTTCAACAGTTTCTTCAACAGCAGGAGTTTCTGGTTCTGCCTCGATAACTTCATCCTCAATTGGAGAAAGTTCTTC
>JAZLGB010000045.1:0-4225 GCA_045616085.1 Treponema sp. | reverse complement strand
CAGGAGTTGAACCTGCCCAGCCCTTTCGGAACTGACGGATTAGCAATCCGTTGTATTACCGCTCTACCACACCTCCAGCTATCGGAGCGAGAGGGATTCGAACCCCCGGACCCGTGAAGATCAACGGTTTTCAAGACCGCCCCAGTACGACCGCTTTGGTATCGCTCCAGAAAAGATGTGAGAATAAAATATCAAAACTGAATATAAGTGTCAAGCATTGTTATAAAAAAAATCGAAAATTTTAAACTTTTTTTATCTTTTTTCGTAACAATATGCTTTTTATGCGTTTTTATTGTATAATCAGACGATTTATTAAAGTTAAATTAAAATCGAGAGGTTTGAGTATGAAAAAAAACATTCTGTTTGCGGGTATTCTGCTTGCTATTATCGGACTTTTGATGATCGTAAAGCCATCTGGCTGTATTAAGGCTGTGGTTATTATTCTTGGTATCGAAGCGGTTGCAAATGGTGTCTACCAGTTGATTTATGAACGCAAGCTTTTTCCTGACACAACCTTTCAGTATTCAATCGTAATAAGAAGTATGTTGAGCATTGTTGTCGGTCTTTTGGCTGTAAGTCTTCCATTGGCATTTGCGGAAGGAATCCTCAAGCTTATTACTTATCTTCTTGCAGTGTATCTTTTGATAGTTTCAATTCTCTTGTTCTATTCGATCGGAAAACTCAGAAGTTCTAACGTTGAAAGAAAGCCTTTTGTTGTGGAAGCGCTGATTTCTATGGCAGGAGCAGTTCTTTTGTTCTTCATCCATAGCTTCATTTCAATTGAAAGTGGCCGTAGAATTGTTCGTGGCGGTGGTATTATTATGGTTCTGGTTGGACTGCTGTTCATCTATCTTTTTATCAAGAATCGTCCTCTTGTTCAGGAACCTGTTGAAGTTGTAGACGACATTTCCGGCGACCTTACTAATTCGTAATTAAAAAAATATAAACTGTAGGAATAAAAAATGATCACAATCGAAAAAACAGAAATTTTTGGCTGGGAAGCAGCTATCCGCGGTATGCGCAATTCTTTTAACAGCTGGGACAAAAGCGACAGTAAGTACAATCCTTCAACTGGAAAGTTTGAAGTTGGTCCTGCTGATGTTGAATTGATGGACCGCTTGAGCCGTTCTGGTCCAAGTCACGCAAAATTTCTTCGCTATATCACTGTTCAGTTTGATATTACAGCTCCACGTTACTGGTGGGCAGAAATGGACACTTACAAGGTGGGGACAGTTCGCAACAGCTGTTCTACAATGCACAAGGTTCAGGCAAAGGAATTTGTTCGTGAAGACTTTTCTTGTGAACATTTGAACGAAGAATCTTTGAAGGCTTTGGATGTTCTTATTGAAACAATGAACAAGGCTCGCGACAGATTCAACAACGAAGGTAAGAATAAGGATGACTGGTGGCAGATGATTCAGCTTTTGCCAGCCAGCTTGAACCAGAAGGCTACTGTTCAGTTGAACTATCAGGTGCTTCAGGGAATTTACGAAACTCGTAAGAACCATCGTCTTGATGAATGGCACACATTCTGTCACTGGATCGAAGAGCTTCCATACTCAAATCTTATTATTCCACCAAAAAAGTCTGAAGAAGAATAATGGATTTTCTTTTAATGGGAATAGCCGCGGTAATAATTATCGCGGCTTTAATGTATTTCAGATATCTTGCTCGTCAAAGTAAGGCTAACGTAAAGACAAAAAAACGTTCTGGGGGCGGCATGGGAGGTTTTGCCAACTGTCCTGTCTGCGGAACCATGATGATGCCTGGTGAAAATCTTGTAACAAAGGTGTTTGTGACCAGCGGCCAGGTGAATGACCAGATCTGTTACATTTACGGATGCCCTCACTGTTACCCGGTGTGCCAGCCCGGCGTAAAAAGAAGTTGCCCGGTTTGCAAAAAGCCCGTTGAGCAAAACCAGTATCTGCTGGCACGACGTTTCAACAAAACAAAAAGCGGCACGCCTCACGTATGCGTGAACGGATGCGGGAACTGTAACAGGCATTCGTGATTGCTTCATGAAGATGCTACCAGTCAGTCTAAGGCTGACAAAACCGCTAGCTAGCGTCGCTACATGCACAAGTCGGCAAGGAAACTATCTTTCCGACTTGTGCATGTTTTTGCCAGCCTTAGCCTTCCTTCCCGCATTTTCATGAAATCACACAAATAACTAACAAGGATTGAAAGATGAAAGAATACGATATTAAGAAATCATACATTATTATGCGGCAGGCGTTGGGGGTTCTGGGGATGATTTTGGCGCCGTCGGTTCTTTTGGTGGGATGCCTGTTTGGGCACGGCATGAATCCTGAAGGATGGTACTACAGCATTTCTGCGACCTATTACACAAATGCAGGTTTGATTTTTACTGGTTTGATGTATGCCACAGGGCTTTTTCTTATTTCCTATAAGGGGTATGACATCTGGGATGAAGTGTTCTGTTCTTTGAGCGGCATCTTTGGGTTGATTCTTGCAAGCTGTCCGGTAAAGATTTCAAGTTCTCCTGAGTTTGTTGGTGTGTTTGGGCTTCCTTGTGATGTTTCAAATGTGATTCACTGTATAAGTGCCCTTGTCTTTTTTATCTTGTTGGCAGTAAACATTGTAGTAAATTTTACAAAGGGTGATAGCGGAGAAAAGAAACTTATTCGCAACAGAATTTACTGGATTTGCGGTATCACAATGGCAGTAAGCTGTCTTGGGGTTCTGATTTTTACCTTTTGGAATGTTTGGCCCACATCTACTATTTTCTTTGAGTTTATAGCGTTGTCAGCTTTTGGAGTTGCCTGGCTTGTAAAGGGAAGGGCCCTTTCAATCTTAAATGATTAAAAAAAGATATAAAAAGATTCTTTAGGTATTTGGTAATTATTTTATAAAAATGCGGGAAGGAAGACGGAGAATGGCAAAAACATTCACAGGGCGGAAAGATAGTTTCTTTGCCGACCTGTGCATGTAGCGACGCTAGCTAGCGGTTTTGTCATTCTCTGGCTGACTGTAAGCGTTTTTATAGTTTAAGAAGTAGTTTGCTGTAAAGAAACATTTGAAATAATCAAAAAAAATTAAAAAAAAGTTATTTTTTTTCTAAAGTCCAAAAACCATAGTCCGATAGTAAAGTAAAGGGTGGTGAGACCCTTGTATTAAGTTTCTAAAACTTACCAAGGAGAAAACTATGGTTATTAATCACAACATGAGCGCTATGTTCGCTCAGAGATCACAGGGTATTCAGGATTTGAATCAGCAGAAGAGCATGGAAAAACTCTCTTCTGGTATGAAAATCAATCGTGCTGGAGATGATGCTTCAGGACTCGCTGTATCAGAAAAAATGCGTTCACAGATTCGCGGTTTGAACCAGGCTTCAACAAACGCAAAGAATGGTATTTCTTTCATTCAGACAACAGAAGGTTACCTCCAGGAAACAACTGACATCGTTCAGCGTATCCGTGAACTTGCTGTACAGTCATCGAACGGTATCTACTCAGCTGAAGATCGTATGCAGATCCAGGTTGAAGTTTCTTCACTTATCGCTGAAGTTGACCGCGTAGCTTCTGCTGCTCAGTTCAACGGTATGAACATGCTTACAGGTCGTTTCGCTCGTCCAACTGGTGAAAACGTTGTAACAGGTTCAATGTGGCTCCACATTGGTGCTAACATGGATCAGCGCACACAGGTTTACATCGGAACAATGTCTGCTATGGCACTGGGCTTGCGCAATGTAGGCGACGAATCTATCATGTCTTTGGAAACTCCAGACGAAGCTAACCGCGCTATCGGTACTTTGCATGAAGCTTTGAAGAAGATTAACAAGCAGCGTGCTGACCTCGGTGCTTACCAGAACCGTCTTGATATGACAGTTAAGGGTCTTGATATTGGTGCTGAAAACCTCCAGGCTTCTGAATCACGCATCCGTGATACAGACATGGCTGGCGAAATGGTTGAATTCACAAAGGATCAGGTTCTTTCACAGGCTGGTACAGCTATGTTGGCTCAGGCTAATCAGTCGTCACAGAATGTACTTTCACTTCTTCGCTAGACTAAATGTTGCTTGATGCATGATAAAAAAAACGCTCCGAATGGGGCGTTTTTTTTGTTTTTTAGGCTCATGAGCCTGTGAAAAATGTGAAGCGAAGCGGAACATTTTTCACAATAAACCACCTGCTATGCGGGTGGTGGGCAATTGCTTATAGCAAAAAAGCTTTCCTCGAAGGTGTACAATAAGATTGTTCAAGTC
>JAZLGB010000044.1:0-21250 GCA_045616085.1 Treponema sp. | reverse complement strand
CCCAGTCTTAGTTACGGGGAAAGCCCCAAGGAGGAGACGGGTTATCGGGTCATATGTCACGGGTATACTATCCCAAATCGAATAAGATAATTCAATTACATTAATATACGAGGAGGAAAAAAATGAAAAAAGTAAAACTTCTTTCCGGAGTCCTGGCAGCTGTTGCGGCATTGTTGCTTGCTTCCTGCGCAGGGGAAAGTGTTCCAGTTGTAGAAGCTGGAATGGATGGAACAGCAGAAGGTTCTTCAAGAGCTGTTCAGACATGGAGCCTGTGGGATAGTTTGGACTATTTCAATTCAGGCACTTTCAACAAAGCTAACTGGTCTAACGGTGGCATGTTCAACTGTGGCTTTGTTCCGGAAAATGTCAATTTCAACAATGGCAAGATGACTATCACTTTGAACAACAAAGCCAGTCACGGAAATCCATATTCCAGTGGAGAATACAGAACAAACAACACATTCTCTTACGGAACTTTTGAAACAAACATGATTGCTGCCAAAGGAGATGGTCTTGTAACTTCTTTCTTCCTTTATACAGGTAATCCATGGGACGAAATTGACGTAGAAATTCTTGGTAAGGATACAAGAAAGGTTCAGTTCAACTATTACGTTGACGGTGTGGCAAACAACGAAAAGGTTATCGATCTTGGATTTGACGCTTCTCAGGGTTACCACAAATATGCCATTGAATATGGTAACGGTTATATCAACTGGTATGTTGACGGAAAGTGGCGTTACGGCGTAAACAATCAGGGAATGAACGCACCTTACGGAAAGAAGATGCCAAGTCACCCAATGCAGATCATGGTAAACCTTTGGCCTGGTCAGGGCGTAGACAGCTGGTTGAATCGTTTCTACTGGAGCGGAAACAAGTACGCTTCTTACGATTACATCAAATACACACCAAAATGATTTATAGATAGGTGAGGGAGTTTTAGCTGTTCTGAAATGACTTTGTTCGTTTTGGGGCAGCTTTTTTTATCATCATTGAAAAACCCTTTAAAAAAGAATAAACTGTTTGCATTATTTTTTATTTAAAGGAAAAGCAATGTTAATCAACGGTTCACAGATTGTTATTGAATGTTTAATTGAACAGGGCGTAGATACAGTTTTTGGTTATCCTGGAGGATGTATCCTTAACATCTACGACGAACTTTATAAAAACTCAAATCGCATTACACATATTCTTACAGCCCATGAACAGGGTGCAAGCCATGCAGCTGACGGTTATGCCCGTGCAACTGGCAAAGTTGGTGTTTGTATGGCAACTTCTGGTCCAGGTGCTACAAACCTTGTAACAGGTATCGCAACAGCTTACATGGATTCAATTCCAATGGTTGCGATCACTTGTAACGTAGGTAAGGCTTTGCTTGGCCGCGACTCATTCCAGGAAATCGACATTACTGGCGTAACTCTTCCAATCACAAAGCACAACTTCCTTGTTAAAGACATCAAGGATCTTGCTCAGACTATCCGTGAAGCTTTCCTTATTGCAAAGTCTGGTCGTCCAGGTCCAGTTCTTATCGATATCCTTAAGGACGTAACAGCCCTTAACAATATGTACGAATTTGAACCTTCAAAAAATCCTGATGCAATCGCTCTTGAAGTTTTGAACAAGACTAACTTTAAGCGCGCCGTAACAGTTCCTGTTGCAAAAGAAGAAGATCTTGCAAAAGCTGTTGAAATGATCAACGCTGCTGAACGCCCAATCATCTACGCCGGTGGTGGTGTAAAGATTTCTGGTGCGGAAGAAGAACTTCTTAAGTTTGCAGAAAAGGCTAACATTCCTGTAAGCGAATCATTGATGGCTCGTGACTGTTTCCCTGCTAAGCATCCGCTTTGTACATGGATGGTTGGTATGCACGGAACTTACGCTTCTAACATGGGTATTACAGAAAGTGACCTTGTTATTGCTATCGGTGCCCGCTTCAGTGACCGTGTTTACGGTGACGCTTCTAAATTCGCTAACCGCGCAAAGATCCTTCACATTGATATCGACCCAGCTGAAATCAACAAGAACATTGATACAGATGCCAGCGTAGTAGGTGACGTAAAGGCTGTTCTTACTGCCCTTACTCCAAAAATTGAAAAGAAAAACCACGCTGAATGGCTTGCTCAGATCAACGAATGGAAGAAGACTTACCCTGAGTGCTACGACAAGAATCCAAAAGATTCAATCAATCCAAAATATATCTGTGAACACATCCACGAAGTTGCTGGTGATGACTGTTTCATTACTACAGAAGTTGGTCAGCATCAGATGTGGACAGCTCAGTTCTATCCGTTCGGAAAAAAGCGCCGCTTTGTTACTTCCGGTGGTTTGGGAACTATGGGGTACGGAACAGGTGCCGCTATGGGTATTGCCTGCGCAAAAACTGGCAGCCGCGTAGTTCACATTGCAGGTGACGGTTCTTTCCGCATGAACTGTAACGAACTTGCAACAATCGGTCACTACAACCTTCCAATCGTAATTGTTGTTCCAAACAACAACGCTCTTGGAAACGTTCGCATGTGGCAGCGCCTCTTCTATGGAAAGCGATTCAGTAACACAACTTTGGACCGCGGTCCAGACTGGGTTAAGCTTGCTGACGCATACGGAATCCAGGGCTACCGTGCCACTAACGCAAAGGAATTCGCCGAAGTATTCGACAAAGCCTTCAAGTCAAACAAACCAGCCGTAATCGACGCAGTAGTTGATAAGGACGAAATGGTATTGCCAATGGTACCAGGCGGAAAGCCAATTTATGATATGATCATGAAGCTTTCTGCAGAAGTAATGGCTAACGACTAAAAGAAAGAAGGTAGAAGTTCTGAACGAACTTCTACTATTTTAGGCGCAACCTATTGAATCCTGCGCACTGCTCGGATCCAATGGTTGCTCAGATCATGAAGCTCTCTGCAGAAATCATGGCTAACGACTAAAATTATTTATAGAAAGAGAAAAAGGGAGCCCAAGGGCTCCTTTTTTTATGATATAATTAATCTTATAAAGTGAAGAACTTTCTGTCTTTCGAAGGCCGGGTTTTTAGGGTGGAACCCTAAATCGTGCTGGAGAAAGAGGGAGGTTTGGAGGGGGAAAACCCCCGCTTCGAAGTAGAGGGGTGTTCCCCCTCCAAGAAAACGGATTAAGCATGTAAATGCTTAAAAAGGTAAAAGAAATATGTACGAATCAGGCGAAGATTACTTAGAAGCTATCCTAATGACATGGAACGAAAAGAACGAATGCCATGCCATTGATGTTGCTCATAGACTTAATGTTTCAAAACCAAGCGTAAGCCGCGCTATGGGAATTTTAAAGGAAGACGGTTACATTTTTGTAGACGACAGCCTTCATATCAACCTTACAGAAAAAGGAAAGGCAAAGGCTGAAGACATTTACGAACGTCACCAGCTTTTGACAGGTTTCCTTCAGAAAATAACAGGTGTAGACAAAGATCAGGCAGAACAGAACGCCTGCCGGGTAGAACATGTCATCGATTCCGACATCGTTCGTGGAATCAAAAAGTGGATGGAGCAGAACTAGATGAAAAATTTCCTGCAGTACCTGCGTACAAAACCATTGGCCTTAGCCAGCGTAATTGTTCTGGCAGTGCTGTACTTTTTCATGATTTTTGCGGAGTTCTTTGCTCCATATCCTGCAACCCAGACTTACGAAAACAATACCTTTCACCCTGCAAACCTTCAGCTAACAGTCAAAGGTCTTAAAGTCAGGGAATACCGCACCATCAATAAATCCACCTGGCGCTATGCTCGCGTAAAAGACCAGGAATGTATCCACAACTTCAGGCTTTTTGCTAAAGGTGCGCCATACAAGCTTTGCGGCGTAATTCCTGCAGACCGCCATCTTTTTGGTTCAGATTCAGAATATCCGGTATACCTTTTAGGTGCAGACAATCTGGGGCGGGACCTTTTTTCCCGTATTATTTACGGCAGCCGCATTTCTCTTACCATCGGCTTTGTGGCAACCGCAATCTCTTTGCTTCTTGCAGTCATCCTTGGTGGGCTTTCCGGCTATTTTGGTTCCGTTACAGACTGGGCCATCATGCGCTTTGCAGAATTTTTCATGCTGATTCCATCCCTGTACTTCATTCTTTTTCTGCGCTCCCTTCTGAACACAAAAATGGATTCCGGCACTGCTTACATGGTCATCACCCTGATCCTTGCTCTTGTTGGCTGGCCGGGAACTGCCCGTACAATCCGCGGAATGGTTCACGCTATCAAGCGGGAAGAGTTCGTAATCGACGCAGACCTTGAAGGCGTTCCTCCTTTAGTGGTGATTTTCCGCCACATCATTCCTCAGACCGCCAGCCTTCTTATCGTAAGCACAGCCCTCAGCGTTCCGGGCTTTATCATGAGCGAAACAACTTTGTCTTACCTGGGCCTTGGAATCAGCGATCCTGCCGTAAGCTGGGGTAGCCTTATCAACCGCGATATTTCAACCTTGTCCAACCTTAAAAACTTCCCCTGGCTTTTGTATCCGGTTCTCATGCTGCTTCTGGTCACTCTGGCATTCAACTTTCTGGGAGATGCCCTTCGTGACTACTTCGATCCATATTCGGTAATCTTCAAACGTAATAAAAAGAAAGAAGGGGGAAGTCTCCCCCTGGCTCGCACTTCGTTGCTCGCCACCCCCTCTACGGGCTCAGACGCCGCCCGTAATTCCTGCTCGGATCATCTCCTTACCGTCCAGGATCTTCGTGTAAACTTCACGATCCTTCGTGGAACAAAAAAAGTTACCGTACAGGGAGTCCGTGGTGTTTCCTTCCATATAACTAAAGGCGAAATCCTAGGTCTTGTAGGGGAATCTGGTAGCGGTAAATCCGTTTCCACAACAGCAATTCCAGGCCTTCTTCCACAGAATGCCCAGATGCAGGGAAAAATCTTCTACGAAGGCACAGAACTTACAGCCCTTCCTGAACAGGAGCTCAGAAAATATCGTGGCGCAAAAATCGCCCTTATTTTCCAGGAACCAGGCCGCAGTTTTGATCCGCTTCAGAATATAGGCTCTGTTTTTTTTGAAACTTTCCGCATTACAGAACCAGAAATCACAAGGGAACAGTCTGACGAAAAAGCTGCCGGTCTTTTAAAAGATGTTGGACTTCCAGATCCAAAGGGGCGTCTTGCCGCATATCCTCATCAGTTCAGCGGCGGGCAGCTTCAGCGAATTGGAATTGCTCTGGCTCTTGCACAGAACTGCAATCTTTTGATTGCGGATGAACCTACAACTGCTCTGGATGTTACAATTCAGGCACAGATTGTTTCTCTGCTCTTAAAATTAAAGGAAGAAAGAGGACTTTCCATCATCTTCATAAGTCATAATATCAATCTTGTAGGCCAGATTAGCGACCGAATTGCTGTAATGTATGGCGGTAAAATCATGGAGCAGGGTACTTCTGAACAGATCATGAAGCACCCAAAACATCCGTACACTCAGGCTCTTGTTTCTGCATTGCCAGAATTCGGAAGTCACTACACAAAGGCACCTATGATTTCAATTCCGGGACGTGTTACTGATCCTGCAAATCCGCCTGAGGGCTGTCCTTTTGCCCCAAGATGTCAGTTTGCAAAACCGGAATGTTCAGTGGAAAACGCTGTCTGCTACAAAATGGAGGAAAACTAAATGGAAAAAATCCTTCAGGTAAGTCACCTTACAAAACAGTTTAATCTTGAAGCAGGCTTTTTTGCCCGTAACAATAAAACCGTCTACGCGGTAAACGATGTTACTTTTGATATCGAAAAAGGAAAGACTTATGGCATTGTAGGTGAATCCGGCTGCGGTAAGACAACCACCGCCCGCCTCATCATCCAGATGTATAAACAGACTTCCGGTCAGATTCAGTTCAACGGCCAGGAAGTTTCTTCAATGAATAAAAAGCAGCTCCGCTCTTTCCGCGAAAAGGTGAAGTATATTTTTCAGGACCCGGCCCGTTCCCTGAATCCCCGCATGACAGTCTTTGATGTTATGACCGCAGGTCTGCGTTATTCTTCTTTGTGGGAAGGTAAGGAAAAAGCCCGTGTTCTGGCAGAAAATATCATTCAGGAAGTTGGTTTGAGCCCGGAAGACCTTAACCGCCGGCCTGCAGAGTTTTCCGGGGGGCAGCGACAGCGCATCAGTATTGCCCGGGGTCTTATTATGAATCCGGAACTTTTGATCTGTGACGAAGTTGTTTCTGCACTGGATGTTTCAATTCAGGGGCAGATTATCAATCTTCTGCAGGATTTAAGAAAGTCCCGGAACCTTAGCTTCATCTTTATTACCCACGACCTTAAGGTGGCCTGCTACTTCTGTGATACCATCGGCGTAATGTACCGGGGAGTTATGGTGGAAGAGGCACCGGCTGCAACTTTGTACAAGGACGCTCTTCATCCATATACAAAGCTGCTTTTTGAAGGAGCCCAGGGGGAGCTTTCCACATCAAATGTTGAAGTAAAGACAACCCTGGAACAAGAAAACTGCTGTCCGTTTGCCTACCGCTGTCCAAAAGCGACGGATCAGTGCAGAAGTCAGCTTCCGGAGTTCAGGGATACTGGAGAAGGGCATAAAGTAAGATGCTTTTTATAATTTTTTTGATATAAATATCAAATTCTTGTCATAACTTTAACAACCGATTTTTTTGCATTTGACATCAGTTTTGATTGGCCTTAAAATAAAATCATAATATAAACCTATTAGGAGTCATAAAAATGGCAAAAGTAGAACTTAAAGGTATTGCAAAAGTTTACGACGGCGGTGTTCGTGCTGTAGACAATGCTAATATCACAATTGAAGACAAGGAATTCTGCGTATTCGTAGGTCCTTCTGGATGTGGTAAGTCAACAACTCTCCGCATGATCGCTGGTTTGGAAGAAATCTCTGAAGGTAAGCTTCTTATTGATGGCGTTGAAATGAACGACGTTCCTCCTAAGGATCGTGATATCGCCATGGTATTCCAGAACTACGCTCTTTACCCACATATGTCTGTATACGACAACATGGCTTTCGGACTTAAGCTCCGCAAAGTAGACAAAATGGAAATCGACCGTAAGGTTCGCGAAGCTGCTAAACAGCTTGGCCTTACAGAATATCTTGAAAGAAAACCAAAGGCTCTTTCTGGTGGTCAGCGCCAGCGTGTAGCTGTAGGTCGTGCTATCGTTCGTGAACCAAAAGTATTCTTGTTCGACGAACCACTTTCTAACCTTGATGCTAAGCTCCGTGTAACAATGCGTGCTGAAATCGCTGCTCTTCACAATACACAGCAGAAGACAATGATTTACGTAACACATGACCAGACAGAAGCTATGACACTTGGTACAAAAATCGTTGTAATGAAAGACGGTCACGTACAGCAGATTGGCGCTCCATTGTACTTGTACAACAACCCAATCAACAAGTTCGTTGCAGGCTTCATCGGTACACCTCCAATGAACTTCATGACTGTAAAAGTTCTTGAACGTTCTGGAAAGATTGTTTGTGACGAAGGTTCATTCGAAATCATGCCAACAGAAGCTCAGGCTGCTTGTCTTAAAGAATACGTTGGTAAAGAAGTTTCATTCGGTATTCGTCCAGAAGACCTTGAATACTCTGACAAGCCAGTTGGAAAAGACAACATGCAGATGAAGATTGTAAACAAGGAACCTCTTGGTGCTGAAACACACTTGTACCTTGTTTCAAACAAAGGTCAGCAGATTATTGCTAAGACAACAGCAACAGCAGAATTCCGTCTTGGTGACACAATCAACGTTGTTCCAAACATGGAAAAAGCAAAGTTCTTCTCAATGACCGAAGGCGAAAACGAAAAGAACATCTGCGACGTTATTGAAGTTAAGTGGTAAGAGTTTCGGCCCGGTAGGCCGAAACCTGATAAATCGAGGTTCCGTTAAAAATGGACGCGTCAGCGTTCATTTAGGAACTTCCAACTTAAAAAAAAAGCATCGGCCCCCCCGATGCTTTTTTTGTTTAACTCCCACCCATTTTTATAGTAAAATTAAACCATGAAAAAACATCTGTCGCTTTTAGCCATATCCTTTGCTATTCTTAGCACATCTTGTCAGAAAATCCCAGAAATGACTCTTTCAGAAATCGAAGAGCTTACAAAAGGCGGAAATTCTTCTCTTATAGAAAAATCAGTCAGAAAACCCTGGAAGGCAGAAGGATATAAGGCTGGAAAAACCGGCGGAACCTGGAATGATACAATTCTTTCAGATCCTAAAACCTTTAATCAGCTGATAGGGGAACGGGACGGAGAATCCAATTCTATCATCAGTCATACTCTGGATTATCTTGTAGATTACGATGCCACACTCCGTCAGTGGAAGCCACATGCTGCATTTTACGAAATCGAAACAGATACAAAAAAAGGAACACTTACAGTTCACTATACATTGAGAGACGACCTTTACTGGACCTGGTACGGTAAATCAGAAAAAGTGCCTGTAACCAGTGATGACTTTGTTTTCTGGTATAACGAAATAGCCGGCGACGAAGCTTTTTCCAGTTCCGGTTACGGCCAGCAGTGGTGCGTTATGCCTGACGGTTCAGAAGCTCATATCGATTGTGTAAAAATAGACGACAGTCGTTTTGATTTTATATTCCCAAGAATTGTGGCAGATCCGCTGCTTGCCACAAACATGAGTCTTTGTCCAAGCTTCATTTATAAAGAGGCAAAAGAAGAGGG
Organism: Treponema sp.; assembly: GCA_045616085.1. Classification (GTDB taxonomy): domain Bacteria; phylum Spirochaetota; class Spirochaetia; order Treponematales; family Treponemataceae; genus Treponema_D. The sequence goes on along the minus strand of JAZLGB010000044.1, from coordinate 12,594 downwards.
AGGTGTTGAAGCCGTAAAAAATCTTTTTTCTGCCGATTGTAATCCAAAATCCCTGCCTAGCTGCGGAAAATGGTATATTGCAGAATACACTCCTGCCCAGCGTCTTGTTTTTAAGCGTAATCCTAATTATTGGGAAAAGGATGAAAACGGGGTTTCCATTCCTTATTATGACCAGATGGTGTGTCAGATTGTCGGCGACATGAATACCGACTATCTTTTGTTTAAGCAGGGAAAAACTGAAACTTATGCACCCCGTCCGGAAGAAGTCAGCGATGTAGTTGACCAGCAGAAGGATGATTACACAGTTTTTAATGCAGACGGTTCCATGGGAGCACAGATGTGGAGCTTCAATCAGAATCCAAAAAACAGTTCCTCTGACTACTACGGCTGGTTTACAAATAAAAAATTCCGCCAGGCAATGAGCTGTCTTTTGAACAGAGACAGAATCATCAGCCAGACTTATCGCGGTCTTGCCGATCCAAAATATGATTTCTTTCCGGAGGCAAATCCTTATTACAATCCGGATGTAACTTTGCAGTACAGATATTCTCCTGAACGGGCTGTTAAGCTTCTTTCTGACATTGGTTTTTACCGTGATGGAGAAGGGGTGATGCGGGATAGCGCCGGTAAGCCTGTTGTCTTTGATCTTACAGTTGCTTCTTCTAATACTGTTGTAAACGATATTGCTTCTATTATTACAGATGAATGTTCAAAAGTCGGAATAACAGTAAATATCCGTCAGACTGATTTTCAGAAAATGGTTGAAATGCTTACATCAACCTATGACTGGCAGAGTCTGATCATAGGACTTGGTTCAAATCTGTTTCCAAGCCAAGGAAGCAACGTGTGGCCTTCTGGCGGCAACCTTCACCTGTGGAATCCTTTGCAGAAAACTCCGGCTACAGAATGGGAAGCCAGAATCGATTATCTTTACAACGAAGGCTGTTACACAAACGATCGGGCTGCGGCAGAAAAAATCTGGAACGAATACCAGAGGCTCATTCTTGAAGAATGTCCGGTTATCTATCTTGTCCGGAACAGATCCTTTTTTGCTATCCGGAACAAATGGGATCTGGCTAACGTTTATTTTGACAATAAGAACGGCGCTTTGCTGGACTGGGTTTATTTGAAGTAGGAGTATGATGATGAACATTAAATCTTGCACTAAAAACTTTTCAGAAACTGTTTCTGCTCCATGGAAAATCTTTCGTAAAAAGGCTCCTATGGCTTCGTTTATTACAGGCCGCATTTTTACAATGTTGTTTCTGCTGTTCTTTTTAGGATTTGCGCTTTTTGGTCTTATGGAGCTTGCTCCAGGTGATATCGTTGACCAGATGATGAGCCAGCAGCTTATGAGCAGTGCAGAAGGCGGAAAACGTGCCTCTGGAAGTTCCTCTGCAAACGAAAATAATTTTTCAGATGAACAGATGGCTCAGCTTAGGGCGGAATTCGGTCTGGATAAGCCTTTTTATGTTCAGTATTTTAAGTGGCTGGACAGGGTAATCCTGCATCACGATCTGGGAACATCCCTTATTTCAAGAGCTCCGGTAAGTTTTCTGATTCGTAGCCGCATCTGGAACAGCGTTCTTTTGAACCTGATATCCCTCGTGTTTATTACGATTATTTCTTTTGCTTTGGGAGTATGTTTTTCCAGCAAGGCGGGAACCAAAGTTGACACCGGTGCCACCTTCTTTGCATTGTTCTTTCACGCTTTTCCTGGAATCCTTCTGCTGATTCTGCTACAGCTTTTTGCAAGTGTTACAGGTCTTTTTCCTGTAACTGCATATCCTGATTTTCCTTTTGCAGAAGCGCCTGGCCGTTTTGTGTTCAGCTACGCTCATCACGTTTTTCTTCCTCTGTTTGCATCGTTTTTGGGTGGAATCGGCGGTACAATGCGCATGATCCGTGCCACAATGCTGGATCAGATGGGTATGCCATACATTCTTGCATTGCGTGCCCGCGGTATTAGCGAAAAACGTGTTTACCTTAATCATGCCTTCCGCAATACCCTGAACCCATACATTACTGGCAGCGCAAACCTTTTGGCCGGCCTTTTCAGCGGTTCCCTTGTTCTTGAAATCATTTTTGCATATCCTGGAATCGGCCGCCTTATGTACGAAGCCGTTCTTCAGCAGGATATCAATCTTGTTCTTGCCAACAGCATGTTCATTTCAACCCTGGTTCTTGCAGGCATGGTAATCAGCGATATTCTTTTGGCGGTTGTGGATCCTCGGATCAGGTATAATTAGTAATGGAGCAGGCAGGCCTGTAATTGAGTCAACTTCTTCATATCGCTATAATCAATCATTATGGAACACGGAACACATACACAAGATAACCACGCAGCTCTCTGGCACGGACGCTTTCAGGAAGGTCCTGATGCGGAAGCAGTTGCTTTTGAAACTTCTATAAACGTAGATGAACGCATGGCTTTGGATGACATTAAGGGCAGCCGCGCTCATGCAAAAATGCTTGGTCATGCTAAGATCATTCCTCAGGATGAAGCAGACAAGATTATCGAAGGCCTTGATTCAATCGAAAAGGATTTGAACGAAGGCAAGCTTAAGATTGACTATTCGGCAGAAGATATTCACTCTTTTATTGAAGCAACTCTTACAGACCGCATCGGTGAACCTGGTAAGAAAGTCCACACTGGGCGCAGCCGTAACGATCAGATTGCTCTTGATGAACGTCTTTACCTTACCCGTTACATTCCTGAAATTCAGAACCGTCTTCTTACATTGATTGACGCTCTTGTTCAGATTTCGGAACAGCACACTAAGGACATCATTCCTGGTTTTACACACATGCAGCACGCACAGCCGGTTACTCTGGCTCATCACCTTTGTGCCTGGGCTTGGATGCTTACCCGTGACTGGACCCGTCTTGAAGACAGCCTTAAGCGCATTGCCATCAGTCCTATTGGTTCTGGTGCTCTTGCAGGTTCAGGACTTCCTTTGGACAGAAAATACGAAGCAGAACAGCTTGGTTTTGCCGAAATCACAATGAATAGTCTTGATTCGGTTTCTGACCGCGACTACTGTATCGAAACTGCAAGCAATATGGCCCTTATTCAGATGCACCTTAGCCGTTTCTGTGAAGAAGTGGTTCTCTGGGCAACAACAGAATTTTCTTTCATTGATTTGAGCGAAAAGTGGTCTACAGGTTCATCAATCATGCCACAGAAAAAGAATCCTGACTTTGCGGAGCTTATCCGTGGCCGCACTGGACGTGTTTACGGCGATTTGATCGCTCTTCTTACAATGATGAAGGGACTTCCTTTGGCTTATGACCGTGATATGCAGGAAGATAAGCAGAGTCTTTTTGAATCAATTGATGTAGTTTGCGCTAATCTCAGCGTTTTTACTCAGATGATTGCTACTGCAAAATGGAATACAGAAGCAATGGCTAAGGGTTGCGAAGGCGGATTCCTTAACGCTACTGATGTTGCCGACTACCTTGTCCGCAAGGGAATGCCATTCCGTACTGCTCACGGTGTTTCTGCCCGTTCAGTTCGTATGGCAATCGAAAAGGACTGTCGTCTTGAAGATCTTTCTTTGGAAGACTTTAAGTCATGCTCAGAACTTATCGAAAAAGATATCTTCGACGTAATTCCACCAAAAGCCTGTGTAAATGCACGCAAAACAGACGGTGGTCCGGCAGAAGAAAAAGTAAAGGAACAGATTGCTGCTTTGAAGAAATTCGTAAAGCAGACAAAATAGGAGTAAAAAATGAAAAAATTGGCAATGGTACTTGCTGCAGCAGCATTGGTTGCAGGACTTTCTGGTTGTACAAAAAAAGAAAAGACAGACAACTCACTTGAAGCTTTGAAATCTCGTGGAGTTTTTGTTCTTGGTCTTGATGATTCTTTCCCACCAATGGGATTCCGCAACGATGATGATGAAATCGTTGGTTTTGATATTGATCTTGCAAAAGAAGTTGCCAGCCGTCTTGGTGTAGAATTTAAGGCTCAGCCAATTGACTGGGATGCAAAAGAAATGGAACTTTCTACAGGAAAAATCGACTGTATCTGGAACGGTCTTACAATTACTCAGGAACGTGAAGAAGCTCTTGCTCTTACAAAGCCTTATCTTAATAACGACCAGGTAATTGTTGTTCAGGACAAGTCTAAATTCGAAAAGCTTGCTGATTTTAAGGGAAAGACTATCGGTCTTCAGAGTGGTTCTTCTGCTCAGGATGCTGTAAATGACAGTAAGGAATTTGCTGATTCTCTTAAACAGACTGTTTTGTTCAAGGAAAATATTACAGCTTTGAACGATCTTACAATCGGTGGTGTAGACGGTGTTGTAATGGACAGTATCGTTGCAGCTTACGACATTTCTCAGAGCAAAAAGCCACTTCGTCTTGTAAAAGAAGTTCTTGCTAACGAAGCTTATGGAATCGCTTTCCGTAAGAACGATCTTAAACTTCGCGATGCAGTTCAGGCTACTCTTGAAGCAATGAAGGCTGACGGAACAGTTGAAAAGATTTCAACAAAATGGTTCGGCAGTGACATTACTGTAATCGGTGAATAATTTTGAATCCACGTTATGTAAAAATGCTTCAGGCGATGTTTCGGGCTTCTGGGACTTCGCTTGAAGTTTTCTTTTTGACCCTAATTTTTGCTTTGCCTCTGGCAATGTTCATCTGCCTGGGAAGAATGTCTAAAAACAGGCTTCTTTCAGGTTCTACAAATGTTTTTCTGCTTATTATCCGCGGAACTCCTCTTATGCTTCAGCTTCTGGTGGTTTACTTTGCACCTGGTCTTTTCATTAAATGGCTTAATGAAAATTTCGGGTTAAGTATTCAATTCATCTGGAACCGCTTTGTCGCTGCCATCATCGCTTTGACAATCAATTATTCTGCTTATTTTGCAGAAATTTATCGCGGTGGAATCGAATCAATTCCAAAAGGTCAGTACGAAGCCTCTAAAGTTCTGGGCTACACTCAGGGACAGACTTTCTTCCGCATTGTGCTTCCTCAGGTTATAAAAAGAATTGTTCCTGCCATGGGAAATGAGGTTATCACTCTTGTAAAAGATACAGCCCTTGTTTCTGTAATTGGCGTTGCCGAACTTCTTATGGTTGCCAAGGAACGTCAGAGTGCAATGTTCAGTTTTGCTCCTTTGTTTATTGCCGGAGTTTTCTACTTTGTAATGAACTGGGGTGTTTCTTTCGCTTTTGCTAAGCTTGAAAAGAAGCTTTCTTATTATCGATAGGAGTTTTTCATGTCAGATACAAATGAAAATGAAATTATCAAAGTTACTAACCTGAAAAAATCCTTCGGTGACCTGAACATTCTTAAAGGGATTACTTTTTCTGTTCTTGAAGGTGAAGTTTTAAGTATCATCGGGCCAAGCGGTTCCGGTAAATCTACAATCCTTCGCTGTGTCAGTCAGCTTGAAAAGGTTGACGACGGAACAATCGAAATTTGTGGAAAGAACCTTTGCTGCGAAGGCGTTTATGCTTCTAAGGACGAGCTTCATGCCATTGCCCTTAAGAGTGGTCTGGTTTTTCAGAACTTCAACCTATTTCCTCATTTTTCTGTACTGCAGAATGTAATGGATGCTCAGGTTCAGGTACTGGGAAAGTCTAAGGAAGATGCAAAAGAAACTGCAATGCAGCTTCTGGACCGCATGGGACTGGCTCATAAGGCAGACGCTTATCCCTGCGAGCTTTCCGGCGGTCAGCAGCAGCGTGTTTCTATCGCCCGGGCTCTTGCCCTTAAGCCAGAAGTTCTTCTTTTTGACGAACCAACTTCGGCTCTGGATCCTGAGCTTACAGGTGAAATCCTTGCGGTAATCAAGGATCTTGCAAAAGAAAAGATGACTATGGTGGTTGTTACCCACGAGATGGCTTTTGCCCGTGACATCAGCGACTACATCATCTTTATGGATCATGGTGTGATTGTAGAAGAGGGTACTCCGGATGAAGTAATCAATCATCCTAAGGAAGAACGCACAAAGAGCTTCCTTTCTCGCTTTGAAGGCAATTCATTACATTGACCAAAAGCGTAGTTTTCTATAAAATATTTTCTCAAACTCACAATGAGTAATATTATGCAATTTTGGAAATTTCGGGACTTGACCCAATACGGTTGAGTCCTGTGGAGGTTATAAAGTGGTCAAAATCAGACTTAAGAGATTCGGTACACAGAAGCGTCCTTACTACCGTGTTGTAGTTCAGGATTCTCGCAAGCCACGTGACGGTGTTTGCATCGAAGAAATCGGTACTTTCATGCCTGTAGAAGCAGAAGAACGCCAGGTTTCTATCGACCTTGATCGTGCTAAATACTGGATCGGTGTTGGTGCACAGCCTACTGACACAGTAAAGAAGTTGATGAGCATCCAGGCTAAAAAGTCAAAGTAGTTTAGGAAACGGAAATGGAAAAAGACCTGATCGAATACATTGCAAAATCATTGGTCGATGATCCATCTGCGGTTTCAGTAAACGAAACTGAAGGCGAAAAAGGCATGGTTCTTCAACTTAAGGTTGCTGAAGGTGATATTGGCAAGGTTATTGGAAAGTACGGCCGCATTGCTAAGGCTATGCGTACTGTTCTTAGTGCTTCTGCTACAAAAGACGGAAAGCGCTACAGTCTCGATATCCTGGACTAAGTTTGCTAATGGAAACAGATAAGCAGCTTGTTGTTGGTTTTATTCGTGGCCCTCATGGTGTTACGGGTGAATTTAAAGTGGAAAGTGCTTCAGGCGATTACGAGCATATCGAAAAGCTAAAGGAAGTCACTTTAAGGCACGGTTCTGATTCAAAGACTTGCAAAGTCGAGTATGCAGAAGAGGGATGCGGTACCTTGTATATGAAAGTTACGGGAATTGATTCTCCTGAAGCTGTACGAAAGTACAACGGATGGTCCATTGCAGTTGACCGTAAGTATGCTCATCCTTTAGAAAAGAATGAGTGGTACATTGATGATTTAAAAGGTTGTTCCTTAATCTGGAATGACGAAAGAGCGGCAGCTGGGACTGCGCCAACAGTAGTTGGAACAATCACAGACGTATTGGAAGGCGGAGCAGGTTACTTGTTAGAAGTTTCTATCTCCGAGAGTTGCACTGTTCTTTCTGATGACTTGAAACTTACAAGTTCTGGAAAGGCTAGAAAGGTACTTGTACCCTTGAACCTTAACCACATTTGTAATGTCAATGTTAAAGAAAAGACTATACAACTGATGCACCTCTGGATTCTGGAGTAATTCCATGAAATTTACAGTGCTGACCTTATTTCCTGAAATACCACGGGCTTTTTTTGAAAACTCAATCATGGCTAAAGCGGTAGAAAAAGGAATTATTGCCTACGACCTTGTGAACATCAGAGATTTTGCTCTTGATAAGCACAAGAAATGTGATGACGCTCCTTATGGCGGTGGTGCCGGTCAACTTATGATGACTGAACCATTAAGCAGAGCTTTGGACAGCGTAAAAGCAAGCAGAAAGCGGGTGATTTATGTTACACCTGCCGGAACTCCTTTTACACAGAAGAAGGCTGTTGAATTAAGTCACGAAGATGAACTTGTTTTTATTTGCGGACGTTACGAAGGTATCGACCAGCGGATAATTGACTATTACGTAGATGACGAGATTTCCATCGGTGACTATGTAATGAGTAGTGGAGAACTTGCTGCAACAGTAATTGTTGATGCAGTTTACAGACTTGTAGACGGTGTAATTTCAAGTGATTCACTTACTGAAGAAAGTCATAGTGACGGACTTCTTGAATACCCTCAGTACACAAGGCCAGAAGTGTTCAAGGGCATGAAAGTTCCTGAAGAGTTACTTTCGGGAAACCATGAATTAGTTCGGAAGTGGCGGTTAAAGAAAAGAATTGAAAAAACTATGCGGATGCGACCGGATATGATCTGGAATGCCCGCAAAAGTGGTCAGCTTACTTTAGAAGCCGAATTGATGATTGAGGAAATAACAGAGCAGACTGCCATTAAAAACTGCAAGAAAAAGCAGAAATTGGCTCGCAAGCAATTGCGTGAGTCTGCCAATCCAGGAGATTTATAATGGATCTTATTAAAGCAGTAGAAGAAAAACAGACACGTGCTTTCACAACTCAGTTCAAAGTTGGTGATACAGTAAAAGTATTCTTCAAGATTATTGAAGGTAAAACAGAACGTGTTCAGATTTATGAAGGAATCGTAATCTGTATCAAGAATACAGGTGCCCGCAAAACATTCACAGTTCGTAAGGAATCTTACGGTGTAGGTGTTGAACGTGTATTCCCAGTAAACAGCCCACGTATCACAAAGGTAGAAATCGTTCGTGCTGGTAAAGTACGTCGTTCTAAGCTTTACTACCTCCGTGACAAGATCGGTAAGGATAAGAAAGTTAAGGAATTGCTCGGTAGCAAAGTTTCTAACTTCATCGCAGAACAGAACAAGGCTGCTGAAGCTGCTGCTCGTGCTGCAGAAGCAAAGCCAGAAACACCTGCTGAAAACGCTTAATTTTCATAAGGTTGCATGAAGACTAACGTTGTAGTGCAAACAACTGCCCTCTCAAAGGTAACTGGAAACGGTGCCCTTAGGGAGGGCAGTTCTGTTTATGTACGGGTAATCAAAAATAACGGTAACAATTCTTATATTGTGGCTTTTTCCGGCGGAAGATTCAGCATTAAATCTGAAGTTGCATTGAAGGAAGGTGCTGGTTTTTTGGCTAAAATCAAGATTTCTGACGGAAAAATCCTTCTGCAAAAGCTGGAAAATCAGAAGCCTGTTAACAATACCATTCAAAAACTAAGCTCGGAAGGACAAAAGGTGTTTTTACAGAATCTTGGTCTTGTTCCGGATAATATTTCCCTTTCTTTATTCCAGCAGATGAAGGAGCTGGGATTAAAATTTAATCAGACAATGTTTGAAAAGGCCAGAAAGACTGGTCTTGCATTTAAGGGTAAGGAAAAACAGGCTGCAGAAATTGCTTTTTTGCTTGAGTCAAAAGGACTGAAAAACGATGAGGAAGCTGTTAAAAAGATTCTCGATGATGAAGGTTGGGGTGACATTGATCATTCCAGAACCATTGAGCTTGTTCAAGAAGAGAATAATTTTAAGAGCTTTTTCCAGAAGCTGCTTGCGGGTGCAGAAGGTCAGAGTAATCCTGCGGGAATTCTGGCTTTGTTCAATCATCTTGGGTTTTGTTTTGAGTCTCCAAAAAGTTATGGTAACTGGATAAAGGTTCCTTTTGAGTTTGAAAATCCAGATGCCATTGGTAAGGGAGTTTTCTGCGGATTTATCAGAAACGATACCAGAAAGATTGATAAGGCCTCCGTTGAGTTTAAGGTTGGTGACAGACGTTATTTCTTTGGGCTACATTTTGGTTCAGAAGGGATAAATTCTTTGCAGGCAGGATGTTCTGATGAAAAAGGACTTGGCCCTTTGATGGAAGGATTGCAGTCATCCTTTCCTGAAATTTCAGTGGAATATATGGAACCAGGAAGTTACAGTCAGTTTTTTGCCGAGGATACCGGGATTGAGATTTTCAGGGGGCAGGCATGAAAGATGTAAAAGCAGTTGCCCTTAGATATCCTGAAAACGCAGAGGCTCCTTTTGTTGTTGCCACGGGTAAAGGAAAACTGGCGGAGCGACTTCTGGATATAGCACGGAAGAATAATGTGCCGGTGGTAGAGGATGAATTTGCTGCAAATATTCTTTCTGTGCAGGAAATTGGAACTTCCATTCCGGAAGATACATGGGAAATCGTTGCCAGGATTTTTGCAGTTGTTGTAGAATCGGAAAAAAAGATATAAAATTAGAGTATGTCTATGGAAAGAATTAATGTCAGCACTATTCACGAGGGGATCTGTTTTTCAGAACCTGTATTTTTTGACGACGGAAAAAATATGTTTTTGCCGGCTGGTAAACAGGCAAAGCCTTATCATGTAGCAGCCCTTGAACAGTGGAAGATTCCCTTCCTTTTGACAGAAGGTCACGAGATTGATCCTAAGGATTATGTTGCGCCTATAGCTAAGGCTGTGGACATAAACAGTTTTAGTGATGTTGATATTGATTCTATTGACGATCTGGAAGATTTGGGCGAAGTAGAAGAACTGTAGAAAGACAGGATTTTTATTTGGATTCACGTAAACAAATCGGAAATGATGGTGAGGGGCGTGCTGCCTCTTATCTCTTAAAAGAAGGATATTCCATCCTGGGGACTAATTTTAGAACGAATCAGGGTGAAATTGATATAATTGCTGCGAAAGATGATACGGTTGTTTTTGTAGAGGTAAAAACTCTTCCAAAAGGCAATCCGGAGCTTCTTTCTCATGTTTTAAACGACAGAAAACAAAAAAGAATTATTAAAACTGCTAAACGTTTTCTTGCAATTCATCGACAATATAGTAACAGCTATATCAGGTTTGATGTAATTGTTCTTGATATGCCAGGGGTTCCTCAGGTGTATCATATTGAAAATGCTTTTGCGGAGCTTTTATGATTTCTGGAAGACGACAGACAGCTGACACATTGGTATTAGACCGTAATGAAGAGGTCCTTTCTTCGCGACTTTTGGATTTACGTGTTAAAATACACGATGAAGATTATTTAAACAACGCAATACAGCGTATTGCCCAGGTAATCAGCCGTAAATTGGTTGAAGATCCTGAAGAACTTATGTTCCGAGACTGATTCACTAAGGTTTAAGATCTTTTGATCTTAATCTTAGAATCAGCTGAGGGGCGGGAGCTGATTTTATGAACAGAAACAGACATGGTCGTAACAGACACCATAACAATAACAATGGCAACTGGAACGATCAGAATCGAAACAGCAACAATAATAATAGAAACTTCCAGAATAATTCCGACAAGGGTCATTCTAACAGCAACAATAATCAGAAAAAATTCCATTTTATTCCTCATGAAAATGCAGAGGCTCTTAAACAGAAGCAGGCTGCAATTCAGGAATTTAAGGCTCGTCAGGTAATCTGTTCAAAATGCGGACAGCCTGTTACAGATATGGCCAGTGCTATGAACGATAAGTCTAGCGGTACTCCAATACACTTTGAGTGCGCTATGGATCAGGTAAGTGCAGGCGAAAAGCTTGGAACCGGTGAAAAGATTGCTTACATTGGTCAGGGACGCTTTGCTGTGCTTTTCTTTGAAAATATCCGTGATCAGAGACATTTTCAGATTAAGAAGATTATTGAATGGGAAGAAAGAGATAAGAAGCCTGAGTGGCGCGATGAAATGAGCGGTCTTTACAGTCAGGTAGAATAGAAAAAAAAGCGGTGATTCTGGTCACCGCTTTTCTATTTAACAGGTATTTTTAATCTTTCAGTTTGAACAGGGTTTTGATATTGGAATCCACAGTTTCACAAAGTTTTTCTGCTTCTACGCCGCGTATATCTGCAACGTATTTGTATGTGTGTTCAACGTAAACCGGAGTGTTCATCTGGCCGCGGAAAGGCACTGGGGCAAGGAAGGGTGCGTCTGTTTCAAGAAGGATGCGGTCTTCTGGAATTGACTGCAACAGGCCTTTCATTGCTTCCATCTTGCTTTTTTTGGTGTAGGTAACGCCGCCACTTAAGCTGATGTACCAGCCTCTGTCCAGGAAAGCTTTGGCTTCTTCCTGACCGTAAGAGTAGCAGTGGATGATTCCGTTGTCATAACCAATGTTCCTGATGCAGTCCAGAGTGTCCTGGAAAGCGTCGCGGCTGTGTATGATAACTGGAAGGTTGAGTTCTTTTGCGTATTCCTGCTGCATTTCGAAGAGTTCCCGTTCTGCGTCGAACATCTTCTGGTCAAAGTCTGATTCGCAGCGGCCGTCTACACCGCTGGGATTCCAGTGGTGGTCAAGACCACATTCCCCAATTGCGATGATCTTTCTGTGGAGGGTTTCTCCGTCGTCGTTGGCTTCTGCCTGGGCAATCTGTTCCTTTAAGGTTTTCATGCTGTTAAAGCGGTCTTTAATTTCTTCTACGCTTGGCCAGATTCCGGCTGCAAAATAGATGAATTTTCTGGCACGGTCGGCTAAAAGTGTGTCTGGCATCATGGCGATTGTGTTGTCGATTACCTGCTGGCGGTACAAAAGGTCGTTGGATTCCGTACCGATATCAAGTCCAAAGTAACATTTGCGCTTAGCCATTTCTGTAAGGATTTCTACGCCGTTTACTTTGTTTTCTTTATTGTCCCGAACAGTTGTGTGTTCAAAATGAAAATGTGTGTCTGAATACATAGTTAGATGAATATATCAGAAATTCCGTAGTGTTGCAAAATGCAAGTTTTTTCTATATAGTAGATATATCGACTTTAGTTGATGATGCCGGGATGGTGGAATGGTAGACACAAGGGACTTAAAATCCCTCGCTGGTCAAACGGCGTGCCAGTTCGAGTCTGGTTCCCGGCAAAAAAAAAAGCAGACCTTTTGGGCTGCTTTTTTTTTGCCTCGATGTTTGAATTTTGTTATATGTTTGGTGGTACGACGGGCGAACTGGCACGTTTGGGGTAGGTAAATCCTAAAAAATTGCACCGGGGGGGTGCATTTTTTTTTAACGGATTTGCTATTATCAAAGTTCGAGTCTGGTTCCCGGCAAAAAAAGAGCAGAACGTTTGTTCTGCTCTTTTTTTTGCCTTGATGGGGTGT
>JAZLGB010000043.1:0-17032 GCA_045616085.1 Treponema sp. | reverse complement strand
CCTAAGTTTTATAAAAAAAGAACTTTCAGAAGTAAAATTTGATAAAGGTTATTCATACTCATTTAGTCATGAACTTTCTGAAATCAGGGAAAATTACAGGCTTGTTATATTTGCACTTTGTTTTAGCATAATTGAAATATTTCTTGTTTTAATATTTCTTACAGAAAATTTTAGAAAAGGTATTATCATTATTTCAATTATTCCAGCTTCTATCGTATTACCTTTGCTGATTAAATTTATTCTTTCAAGTCCAATTCAGCTTGGAGACATTATAGGGCTTATAATTCTTTCTGGAATTTCAGTAAATAATGTAATTTATATAATTGAATCGAAGCGGAAATCTGTTATTTATAAAATCCGGGATAAATCAAAAAGTATTATTATTTCTTCACTTACAACAATTTTAAGTTCTATTCCACTACTGTTTTCCGCTTCAAATACATTCTGTAAGTCAATTGCGTTTTTTATGGTTTTAGGAATGCTTAATTCAGTAGTTTGCAGTCTGTTTTTCACGCCCTCCCTCATTTCTTCTTCCCAGAAAAACTTATGAGTTCAGAGGCGGCGGAAATAGTTTACTATTCCCGCTCGCGTTTTATTCTTTTCCGTTCCAGCAGTAAGTACACAGGCATTCGTGGTCAAGGCCGGTGGAATCCAGCATGTCGTCTAAACGGTGGAATCTTAATGTTGTGAAGTGGAGCTGTTTGCGGATTTCTTCCTGCATTTTTGCGTATTCTGGAGTGTCTGGATCGCAGTATTTTGCCAAAGTTTCCTGGCTTACATTTTCGCCTTCAAACTGGCGTACTACCCGGCGGGCAATCAGGTCCATTTCGCTTTTTGAGCGGCTGAAATTCAAATATTTACAGCCGAACATGATTGGTGGACATGCTGGGCGGATGTGAACTTCCTTGGCTCCTGAGCCGTACAGATAGTCTACTGTTTCACGAAGCTGTGTGCCGCGAACGATTGAATCGTCTATAAGAAGAAGGCTCTTGTCTTTGATAAGTTGTGGTACTGGAATGAGCTTCATGTGGGCAACCATGTTGCGCTGTTCCTGGTTTGTTGGCATGAATGAGCGTGACCAGGTTGGAGTGTACTTGATGAATGGTCGTGTAAAAGGAATGCCTGCTTCGTTTGCGTAACCGATTGCGTGGGCTGTACCAGAATCTGGGACACCGGCTGCGCAGTCAGGGTGAATGTCTGCATCCTTGTCGCGGCGGGCAAGGTATGCACCACAGTTGTAGCGCATTGCTTCAACGTTTACGCCTTCGTAAGTTGCTGCTGGCTGACCGTAATAAATCCAGAGGAATGTACAGATCTTCATCTTTTTCTGTGGCTGCTGAACAATTTCGTAGCGGTCTGCTGTAATAAAGTCGATTTCTGCAGGTCCCAGAAGATGTTCGTCAGTGTAGCCCAGGTTAAGGTAAGCGTAGTTTTCAAAAGAAACGCAGTGAGCAAGGATAGCACCCTTTTCACCTTTTTTGATACCGATTGTAAGCGGTGTGCGGCCCAGCTTGTCACGGGCAGCGTAGATTCCTTCAGGAGTTGCAATAAGCATTGTCATGGAACCTTTTACTGTGTCCTGAACGTATTTGATACCTTCAACAAGTGTTGGCTTTGAGTTCAGCATTGCAAGGATAATTTCTGTCTGGTTGATTTCGCCGCCGCTCATTTCAAGGAAAGCCTGACCGTTTTTCATAAGGTCTTTAACGATTTCGTCCTTGTTTGTAACAATACCTACAGTTGTAAGAGCGATTTTTCCGTGATGGCTGTATGCAAGAAGTGGCTGAGATTCGTAGTCAGAAATACATCCGATTCCCACAGGCCCCTTCATCTCTTCGATGTCTTTTTCAAATTTAGTTCTGAATGGTGAATTCTGAATGTTGTGGATCTTGCGCACAAAATCATTTTCCTGAGTATAAACTGCAAGACCACCGCGGCGTGTACCAAGATGAGAATGATAATCAACGCCAAAAAATAAATCCAACGAACAGTCGCTTTTTGAAGCAACGCCAAAAATTCCGCCCATAAAATGTAACCCCTGAAATCAAAAAATGATAAATCATTATATAGAAGAATTGGATTTCAATCTATCGGGTGACTGATGGTGATGAATTTATCTCAGAGAAAAACCATTTTACCAGTAAGTTATATCCAGAACTTTGAAAAGGAGGTTGTATGTTCTGGACAATTATAACGTTGGTAATTTTTACCGTTGTTGTTGCGGTTTGCGCATATTTTTTTAGTTGAGGTAAATTATGAATATCTGTTTAGAAACAGCTCTTTCTGTAGTAATGCTGCTGGTTGGATTCGGACTTTTGGTTAAAGGTGCCGATTGGTTTGTGGATGGAAGCTCGGGGATTGCTAAAAAGCTTGGGGTTTCTCAGCTGGTGATTGCGCTGACTATTGTGGCTATGGGGACCAGTATCCCGGAGACGGCGGTTTCGCTTCAGGCTGTGCTTAAGGGAAGTGGAGATCTGGCGGTTGGTAATATAGTGGGGACAAATACCCTGAACATTCTGTTTATTCTAGGGCTTACGGCGGTGATTACTCCGATGATTGTTCAGAGATCAACCTTCTGCTTTGAAATGCCAATGGTCATCGGAACGGCAATCGTGTTTGGAATTATGGGGTTGGAAAGAGGCTTTGAGCTTCCTTCTACTACTGCCAGGGACGGATTTATTACAAGAGGTGAGGGGGTAATCCTGCTGGTGCTTTTTGGGCTTTACCTTGTGTATCTGGGGTGGCTTGCAAAAAAAACTGCGACAAAGAATGCTCTGGTGCCGGTGGAAAAGCCCGTTCCATGGATTAAGCTGATTTTTGTAGTAGTACTTGGCTTAGGACTGGTAATTTTGGGAAGCAGCATTACTGTGAACAGTGCGGTGCAGATTGCTAGAACGGTTGGAATTTCTGAGCGGTTTATCGGACTGACGGTGGTGGCTCTGGGAACAAGTCTGCCGGAACTGGCAACCTCTATTACTGCGGCCATCAAAAAGCAGGATGATCTGGCGGTGGGAAATATCGTTGGCAGCAACATCTACAACATGCTGTTCATTGGGGGAATAACTGCTGTGATTCGTCCTATACCTTTTGGATCGGCCTTTGTGTGGGACAGCATCATCTGTGTGGGAGCTTCCGCGCTCTTGTGGCTTTGCGTCATCATAGACAAGAAACGAAGGCTTACTTTACCGGCGGGAATCGTCATGCTTTTGTCTTATGTGGTTTACCTGGTGTGGCTGATATTGAAATAACCTATTAAAATACTAGGATTTGAAACGAAAGCTGATTTTCGGTATAGTAAGGTATGGCTAAATTACGTGATTTATTGGGAAAACAGATTTTATTCTTGGACGGTGGTTCAGGTTCAATTTTGCAGGGCTGGGGATTAAAACCTGGTGAACTTCCTGAAACCTGGAACTATAAGAATCCAGAAAAAATCTTTCAGCTGGGCTACAACTATTTTGAAGCCGGCTCAAACATCATCTACACAAACACTTTTGGTGCCTACAAAACAAAGTTCGGACTGGACCTTAAGAAGATCATACAGGGCGGGGTTGCTTGCGCTGAAAAGGCTCGCACTGAATGGAAGGCTGACTGTGAAAAAGCAGGTAAAACTGCCCAGGAAATGTTCATTGCCTACGATGTAGGTCCTTGCGGTAAGCTTTTAAAGCCAATGGGTGACCTGGATTTTGAAGATGCCGTAGATGTTTTCCGTTCTTCCATTGATATTGCCCTTGAATGCAATATTGACGCCATCGTAATTGAAACCATGAACGACGCTTACGAAACAAAGGCTGCGGTTGTTGCCGCAAAAGAAGCCCGGGAAGCAGCCGTTTCTAAATTCGGTGAAGACAAAAATGTTCCAATCCTTGTAACAAATGTATTTGACCTTCAGTGTCATCTTTTGACTGGTGCAAATCCAGAAACAATGGTAGCAATCCTTGAAGGTCTTGGAGTTGATGCGCTTGGTTTGAACTGTTCCCTTGGTCCAAAGGAAATGATGGAACCGGTTCGCCGTCTGGTGGAAGCCGCTTCAATTCCAGTTATCTGTAAGCCAAACGCAGGTCTTCCACGTGATGTTGACGGTAAGACTGTGTTCGATGTTGGTCCAGAAGATTTTGCAGCCGCAATGCTTGAAAACGCAAAGCTTGGTGCCTGCATTCTTGGTGGTTGTTGTGGAACTACACCGGATCACATTAAGGCTTTTAAAGAAGCTGTAACTGGCGGTAAGGATTCTGTTGCTCCATTTAAGGAAATCACTTACAAAAACAAGACAATTCTTTCTTCATATACACGAACAGTTCAGATTGGCGGAGATGCTGTTCCTTGCTTGATCGGTGAACGAATCAACCCAACCGGTAAAAAGAAGTTCAAGGAAGCTTTGCGCAACAAGGATATTCCTTACATCATCCATCAGGGACTGGACCAGGAAGCAGCAGGAGCTCATGTTCTGGACGTAAATGTTGGTCTTCCTGAAATTGACGAAAAAGAAATGATGGTAAAGGTTATGACTGAACTTCAGGCCGTAACTGATCTTCCGTTGCAGCTGGACACAAGTTCTCCGGAAGTAATGGAAGCTGCTATGCGCCGCTACAACGGTAAGCCTTTGGTAAACAGCGTAAACGGCAAGCAGCACATCATGGACGAAGTGTTCCCTCTTGTAAAAAAATACGGTGGTGTAGTGGTAGGTCTTACAATCGACGAGGATGGTATTCCTGAAACAACAGAAGGCCGCGTTGCCATTGCCAGAAAAATCTACGAAAACGCCGACAAATGGGGCATTCCTCGTAAGGACGTTATCATAGACAGTCTTACAATGGCTGTTTCCTCTGACATAAACGCCGCAAAGGCAACTCTGGAAACAATCAAGATCATCCGTGATGAATTTGGCGGATCTTCTGTACTTGGTGTTTCAAACATCAGTTTTGGTCTTCCAAACCGTGCCTTTGTAACTTCAACTTTCTTTACTCTTGCAATGCATAACGGTCTTGGGGCTGCAATCATGAATCCTCTGGAACACGAAATGATGAAAGCTTGGCACTGTTACGTTCTTTTGAACGCTCAGGACAAGGACTGTTTGAACTACATTGATTTTTCTACTAAATACGATGAAAAGAAAAAAGCTGACGAAGAAAAGTCCGCTCTTGCTGGAGTTCAGGGGGCGGTAAACGCAATCTACAGCGCATTTCCCAGCTCTGGGCAGGTAAATCCTGCCCTTGCAGGTGCAGTTGCGGCTCTGGTGAGTCAGGGTGGTGCTGCAGAAAAGCCTGCTGGCGGGGCAGAAAAAACTGAAAGCGGAGAAAAGTCTTCTTTGCAGAATGCCGTAATCCACGGACTTAAAGATGATGCTGCAAAATTTACTGACCAGCTTTTGGGCGGCGGTAAGCCTGCAGTAGAAATCATTGACGGTCACCTTATTCCGGGACTGGACTATGTTGGAAAACAGTTTGAGGCAAAGAAAATGTACCTTCCTCAGCTTCTGATGGCTGCGGATGCTGCTAAATCTGCCTTTGAAGTAATCAAGGCTTTCCTTGAAAAGACTGGCCAGAAGGGAGAGCCTAAGGGAACCTGTATTGTTGCCACAGTTCACGGAGACATTCACGATATCGGAAAGAACATCGTAAAGGTTCTTCTTGAAAACTACGACTTTAATGTAATCGATCTTGGAAAAGATGTTCCGCCTGAAGTGATTGTTGAGGCCTGCAAAAAGGGCCATGTTGAAGTGGTTGGCCTTAGCGCTCTTATGACCACAACAGTTCCAGCCATGAAGGCCACAATCGAACTGTTGCGTAAGGAATGTCCATGGGCTAAAGCCGTTGTAGGCGGTGCCGTAATGACTCAGGAATATGCCGACAGCATTGGTGCCGACTTCTATGGGAAGGATGCGATGGATACGGTAAAATTTGCCCAGAGACACTTTGGGGTTTCGAAGTAACAAATATAGAAAAAGGGATTGCCTTAGGCAATCCCTTTTTGCTTACTGCTTTACTACACTGCAGCTGTTGTTGGTTTCGTTATAGGTGAACTTATAGGTTCCGTCAGATGAAGGGGTATATGCAAAATTATCGTCGCTACCAACTAATGTAATTCCAGAACCTCTTGTAGTACTTGTTGTGCTCAACCAGCCGCCATCACCTTGGAACTTGAATTGAATCTGTGTTCCTGCAGTCAAGGGTTTTGAAATAGACCAAACACATTTCCCAGAACTTGTATCCAGTGTCATAGGAGAGCCATTGACCCAGTCTGTTGCGGTACCCATAAGATTAACGAAACTATAAGCAGAAACAACAGGAGGGGTATAGCTTTCACCGTAGTTTTCTTCGTATGCATAATAGCAGTCAATACCATCGTCATTATTCAAAAGATAAACACGAACTGCTCTTGGTCCAAGTTCTTTTACAGTAATTGATGGACCCGTTGTAAGGACTGAATCATTGCTTCCTCCTCCGATGAGGATATCTCCGGCGGTACAGTTACCTGCTCCAGACAGGGAGGTTGTGCTGCATGAGGAATTGGAAAGGTTAAAAACACACAGAAGCTTTGTGGCAGAGTCTGAAATTGTGTAAGCCATTACGGAATTAACAGTACTTGTAAGTTTTGTTATGTTACCGTTCTTGAACAGCTCTGGGTATGCACGGCGAACATCAGTAAAGGCTTTGTTCATTTCTGTTGTCTTGATTTGAGCTTCTGTAGGGTTCCATTCCATTGGTCCACGGGCACGAGTGTCGCCTCCGGTTCCATATTCCTTGATTCCAAATTCATTTCCATAATATATGAAAGGAATTGTTGGTCGCATCAGAGAAAGGCCGATTGCCTGGCGAATCAACAAAGCGTCCTGACTAAGTGCAGATCCAAAACGGATGTAATTTCTGCCCCCAAGAGAAACTGTGTATTCGTCATGGTTTCCCAGGAAGGTTCCGTAAGCTTTATTGCTGGAAGGATTTTTTCGCATTGTGCTGCCTGTACAGTCAGAACCTTTGTAAACCGACTCAGTACATTTTTTACCCTGGTCAAAGTCAAATACAACGTTGAATTCATCATCGTTACCAAAATATTTATCAAGAGAAGTGCGGTCATTTTCAAGCCAGGCTTCGCAAACCATAAACTTAGGCGAATCATATTTGTTAAGCTCAGCTCTTAATTCCCGATAGAATTCATGGCTTGCCATAGTGTCATAGCCAACCTTAGTTGTAAAGTCTTCGCAAAGATAACGGGCACCATCAAGTCTAAGTCCGTCAAAACCTTTGTTAAGCCAGTATCGGGCAACGTTTTTCATCTCTTCTCTTACGGCGTAGTTTGAATAGTTCAAGTCTGGCATGCCGCTGTCAAAACATCCGTAATAATACTGTTTATGAGATCCTGCGCCTCCGGAATGCCAGCTGTCTGCTGCAGACTTCATTGTGTTGGTAATATCTTTTTTTGTGTCACTCCAGACATACCAGTCTGTGTAGTTTACTCCATCAACGGTTTTAGCTGCCTTTGAGTATTCAAACCATTTGTTTGTTGTTGCAGTGTGATTTGGAACAAAGTCAAAGATGATTTTCATTCCTCTTAAGTGGCAGGCATTTATAAGATCAATCAGGTCTGCTTCAGAACCAAAATATGGATTTACAGAATAATAATCAACGGTGTCGTAGCCGTGCATATTTCCGCCTGCGGAAATGTCTGTGTATTTACATTTGAAGATTGGTGAAAGCCAGATAGCGTCACAGCCAACTGTGTTCTGGATGTAGTCAAGCTTTTCTGTGATTCCTTTAAGGTCTCCACAGTCCTTACCGTCGGAATTGTAAAAGGATTTTACCCAAATGTGATAAAAGCTGGAGCTTTTCCACCAGTCGGCATCAAGGTTCTGTGACTGATTAACCGCCTCTGAAGCCTCAGCATTGTGTGGGCTTACATAATCTTTGTCGCCAAATAGATTTTCGTGTTTTGTAGAGCTGCTGCACCCTGCAAGAAAAAGCAAACCAGTTAGTAAAAAGATGATTCCTAAGTATCGTTTCATAATAGACCTCTTTAGAAATGTTATCAAGTTGATAGAATAGTGGGTAAATTCTATCAACTTGATTTTACTAGGTATTTTCTATATGTACAGTTTTATTTTTCAATAATAACAAAGTCTTTGCCTTCAACCTTAGTAACAGTAGTTGTCTTGCCCTTG
The DNA here is from genome assembly GCA_045616085.1 of Treponema sp. Classification (GTDB taxonomy): domain Bacteria; phylum Spirochaetota; class Spirochaetia; order Treponematales; family Treponemataceae; genus Treponema_D. The sequence goes on along the minus strand of JAZLGB010000043.1, from coordinate 8,877 downwards.
CTGAAGCTTCCGTTTTCCTGATTAAGGATAACTGGTTTTCCTGTTTCGCTGATGGCTTTTGATTCCTTGCTGCTGTTGAAATAAACAACATATTTTCCTGCTGTATATTTGATAAGGCCTTCAGAAATCTTTTCTGCTGTGGCATCCTTGTTTGAACCAAAGCTGTCACTGTTTGCTTTTCTGAATGCAATCAATGCCTTGTAGGTGTTGAAAACATCACTGTAAGAATCTTTAAAGGAAATATCGATTCCGTTGGTTTTGTCTCCGGCCATATAGCTGTTGTGATTACCGTGCTTTGTTCTAAGGAATTCCTGACCACCGTTGATGAATGGAGTTCCCTGAGCAAGATAAATCAATGCTGCTGCAAGCTTGTCTTCTTTGCGGATGTTTTCCAGCTGTTCTGCTGTAAGCTGCTGGAAGATTTCTCCCGAAGTATTTTTACCAAGCTCTGTAATTGCAAGCTTATCGAACAATGTGTGGTTGTCATGACATTCAGCATAGTTGATGCTTCGTCCTGGAACCTTTGTAAAACCGCCGCTTACTTTCCCTCTCTGGGAACCAATAAGACCTGCAATGATCTTTCCTGCAGCACTTTCATTTCCCTGAACGTAACCAGATTCAACAGGATTAAAAACACCACCTTTAATTGCGTCGCGGAAGTCGTCATTGAAAACTCCCACACCGTTAATGTTTTCATCCATATCATCTGTAATAAGGTCAACTGTAGATTTTGCAACTCCAGACTTAACCATAGATTTACCGCCAGTCCAAGGTTCTCCATAAACCATTACATTTGGATCGATTTCATAGCAGGCCTGGTAAACAGCTGCCATTGTATCTCGTTCCTGAAGTCCCATAAGGTCAAAGCGGAATCCGTTTACGTGATAATCGAGCATCCAGTGACGAACTGAATCTACAACAAACTTGCGGACCATTTTGTGATTAGTTGCAACTTCGTTTCCACATCCAGAGCCGTTGGAATAAGTGCCGGTTGCTGCATCCTGCATTCGGTAAAAATACTGAGGAACAGTCATGTCATACAGAGAATTTTCTCCAGTACCGCTGGTGTGGTTGTAAACAACGTCCATTACTACTGCAATTCCGTTTTCATGAAGCTTTCCGATCATATAACGCATTTCTTCTACTGCCTGAGTTCCTTCTGTATAGCCGTTGCTTACATATCGTCCTTCAGGAGTATTGTAGTTGTAAGGATTGTATCCCCAGTTATAGCCCTTGTTGGCAATCTTTTCTGCATATTCAAAGCTTGGAAGAAGCTGCACGTGTGTAACACCAAGCTCTTTAAGGTGAGTAATTACCTTGTCGCCGTCAGCAATTTCCTTGAACTTACCGGTCGAATCACTGGCTTCAACATGTGACCAGTCTCTGATGTGCATTTCGTAAATGATTGCATCAGAATATTTCTTTGATTCATTTCCGTTGTTTCCAAAAGGATTGTAATAGCCTTCTTTTGTTCCCCACTGGGTGTCTAAAGAAAGTCCTTTTGGAATTGCGCTGCTGTCTGAGTTGATGTCAACAATCTGGCTGGCAACAGAATCAGGGCTTACAGCCTTTCCCCATATGTCGCAGACTCTGTATTTTTTTCCTGAATTGGAAATTTCATACTGATAGTAAGTAAATCCTGTGCAGTCAAAGCTTACTGTCCAGACTCCTGGATTTTCAGCATCCTTTACCATTTTCAGACTTTTTGCAGGCTTAGTTAAATTAGAAGAATCCTTAAACAGCAAAAGCTTCACGCTGCCGGCAACAGGAGCCCAGCACTTAAAGATTGCGGAATTTTCAGCCAGTGTGATTCCAAGGTCACTGCCAGAATAAACATAGCCTTTGTCGATATCTTCTGCAGTCAAAGTACCCTTTGCCCAGGCAGAAAGACTCAGCACTGTAAAAAGTGAGGCAGCCATCAATTTTTTTCCAATCTTTTTAATCTTTTTCATTTTGTATCCTCTTACGTGTAATTATAGAATCTATTTTTAGTAAAACTAGTATAAAAGTTGGTAATTTTGTAACAAAACTATCTTTTTTCTTTGGCAAGGAGAATAAAAACAAGTAAGATTTAAGTATGAGCAACGAAGCTTTTAAAGAAACAAAGGTTCACGGACGGCTGGATTTTCCTTTTGCGGTTTATAGAGGTGATGTTCCAAAATGGATCAGAGGTTTTCCTTTGCACTGGCACAAGGAATTTGAAATCATCTATATATATTCCGGCTGTGGCAGAATCAGCGTAAATTCAACTGTGTACGACTGCAGCATTGGAGACATATTTCTGATTCCTCCAGAAACCGTTCACGACATTCGTCAGAAAGACAGTGAGCCCATGGTTTATTACAACCTGCTTTTTAAGCTGAATCTTCTGGAATCCGATGAAGAATCTCCGTTTTTTCAGAAATATTTTGCTCCTCTGGAAAACGGATCCCTGGTTCCTCCTGTGTGCATTACTCCGGACAAAAAAGAGGCTTCAAGATTCATTCCTATACTTCAGTCTTTTTGTGACCGGTGGCACGAGGATTTTTCAGAAGACATGCTTTTTGTAAAAGCCAACGTATTTCTTCTTGTAAATGAGATTCTTAAAATTTCCCGGCCAGTAATTAAGGGAATGGATAAAAATGAAAAACATATTTCCCATTTTAAGCCAGTGCTTCAGTACGTGATGAAAAATTATGGGTCGCCGATTTCTGTTTCAGAAGCGGCCCGGCTCTGTAATTATTCCGAAAGCTTTTTTATGAAGGCTTTTAAGAACACCATTGGTATGACTTTTGTTGCCTATCTGAACAGTTACCGTCTGGAAAAGGCGGAGGAAATGCTTAAGAACTCCGGGAAGAACGTTTCGGAAGTGGCACTTGCCTGTGGCTTTGAAAGTCTTTCTTATTTCATAAAATGTTTTAAGCAAAAGTGGGGGTATACGCCACACAAGGCAAAGATCTAGCGGTTTGACGATAAGGTCGTATATGTTATAATAGATTGTTATTATATGGAGGAATTATGCTCGCTTATCTTATAAATTTTCTGAAGGCTTTGAACTCTAACTGTAAGCCTTCTCAGATTGCCAATTCATTCTGTATCGGATTGATTCTTGGATTTATGCCGAAGGACAATCTTTTGTGGTACATGCTTCTTGTTTTCTTTGCTTTTGTAAGAATCAATAAGTGCGGCTATTTCATTATGATTCTGGTTGGTAGCCTTGCGGCTTATCTTCTGGATCCTGTTTTTGACACAATCGGTTATGCAGTTCTTACTTTTGGACCTCTGGAAAATTTCTATGCCTGGGCATTGGACGTTCCTTTCGTGGGATTTACTAAATTCAACAATACAATCGTTGCAGGTTCCCTTGCTTTTGGTTTGATGGCATACATTCCATTCTTTGTTCTTATGATGATTGCTGTAAAAAACTGGCGTGCTCATATCGCTCCTGCTTTTAATGATTCAAAGGTTCTTAAGACTTTGTACAACATTCCTGTAATCGGAAAGATTGCGTCTAAGGCAGCAGAGCTTATCTAACAGGGAGACATGAAAATGGCAGAAAATAAAGAAATCAAAGTAAACGAAACAAAAGAAGTGAAGGCAAAAAAGCAGAAGGCTGAAAAAACAGTTCCTGCTAAAAAGCTTCCAAAAATTCTTAAAAAGACATACACAAAGGACGCTCTGGAAAAGAAGCTCCTTAAGAAAATCTATATCGAAGCAGACCGCAAGATGGTTGCTTCACTTTTTAAGCCAGCAACAGACAAAAAGGGAAGAGAAATCATGTGCATCGATAAGACTTCCGCTCTTCCAAAGGAACAGTTTGAACGCTGTAAGGTAGTTGCAAAGGATGTTGTGCAGCAGAAGGGCGGCTTTAAGCTGATTCCGTTCCTTGCGATGATTGCAGCACTGGTTCTTATTGGTCTTGTTGTGACTCTTTTTAAGAATGTTGTTGTAAAAAAAGGTGTAACAGGTGCAATGCAGGGTATTTTCGAAGCCCGCACAGATATTGAAAGAGTTGATCTTCAGATTTTTGGTGCAACTCTTGAAATTGACGGTCTTGCTCAGGCAAACAAAGATTCTCCAATGAAGAACCTTTTCCAGATCGACAAGATTAGGATTGATTTTGACCTTACAGATCTTCTTAGAGGAAAGTTCCATGCCCACAACATCGAAGTTTCTGGTGTTGCCATTGGAACAGACCGCGAAAAGTCTGGGGAACTTTCAAAGAAAGAAAAGGATGCAACTCTCCGTTCTGAAATGAAAGAAATTGAAGAAAAGCAGAGTTCTCTGAACGACATGGCTGCCGAAAAGCTTAAGGAAATGTTTGCAAATTACAATCCTGAAACAATGCTTGCAAACATTCAGAACGAGCTTAAGTCACCTGAAATGGCTAAAAAGATCGCTTCTGAAGTTCAGGGTAAGGTAACAAAGTGGCAGAATGTTCCTAATGAATACAAGACTTCTGTAGACAAGCTTACATCCAGCGTAAACTCTCTTGTAAAGACAGATTGGGGAAGAATCAACGATCCGGTAAAACTTAAGAAAGCTCTTGAAGATTTGAATACAGCTTACACAGAAAGCCAGTCACTTCAGAAAAAACTTGATTCAACTACAAAGGACATTAAGGGCGACACAACAGCCGTTACAAATTATTCAAATGAACTTAAGGCTGCAATCAAGGCTGATACTGCTCTTGTAGATGCAAAAATCACAGAAATGAAGCAGACCTTCAGCCCTGCGGGACTCCAGTCAATCATGACAGATGCTGTTCAGGGAATACTTTATGAAAAGACTGGTAAGCTTTATCCTTATGCAAGCAAGGCAATGAATGCAGCCCTTAGCGCAAAGGGATCTTCCGACAATAAAGCTCCAAAAGAAAAGTCAGAAAAGAAGGAAAAGCCTAAGAAGGCCAAGAAGCAGGGACCTGTTCGTCTTGCAGGACGCACTGTTTACTATAAAAAAGACACAGTTCCAAAGGTTTTGATCGACAACGTTAAGGCCAGCGGCTACGAATTCAAGACAAACGAACTTTTGTTCCAGGGAATCGCAAAGGATATTTCCAGCGACCAGAATATGTGCGGAAAGCCAGCCACAGTTTCGGCAGACTTTAAGGTTATGGGAAAAGCCAACAAGGCCAACGTAGTTGTAGATGCCCGTGACAACAGCACTGCTAAGCTTATTACTGCTGACTATTCTGGAAAGGGCTATCCTGTAAGCGCAGATGCTTCTGTCTTCAAGGTAAACTCTAATTCAGATATCAGTGCAAAGATGACTGCCGATGCTGACGGTACTTTTGTTATTGGCGGTACTTTGGATATGAACGTAACAGAAATGACTGGTATGGAATTTGAACCAGCAAAGGTTTCTGCTCTTTATAATAATGCGGTTAAAGGTGTTAAAAAGCTTACAATCGGATTTAATATCGGATATGATGTAGAAAAAGGCGTTGTTGTAGAAATCACAAATGCCGACAAGCTTGCTAAACAGCTGGTTACTCCAGTAACTGCCGCTTTGACTTCTGAATTGAACGCCATTGCCGCAGACGCAAAGAACAATGTGACTAAGGTTCTTAGCGAAAAGACTGGCATTGCTTCAGATCAGATTGCTGCCTTTACTGATATCAGCTCTGTGTTGAATGGACAGATGAACTCTGTTAAGGACATGCAGAAGCAGATGGACAAGAAGAAGGCTGAAATCCAGAAGCAGATTGAAAAACAGGCTGCCGGTGCCGCAAAGGATGCCGCTGCCAGCGCACTTAAAAAATTGTTCTAGAGGATAAAAATGACAGTATTTCAGGCTATCTGTTTGGGATTCTTGCAGGGTATTGCAGAATTCCTTCCAATTTCTTCATCTGGTCACCTTGCTGTGGTTCAGAATTTGTTCGGTCTTGAGGAAGTGCCACTTCTTTTTGACGTTTTGCTTCACCTGGCAACTCTTGCCGCAGTTGTACTTTACTTCCGTGTAAAGATCTGGCGTTTGTTGTGCGTGTTGGGCCGCTGGATTACTCGTAAGCCTCAGCCAGAAAACACAATCGTTCAGGAAGATCTTCTCTCTGGTACAGATGAATTTGGCCGCAAGACAATTATTGCAGTCATTCTTTCAACAATCGTGACAGCAGTAATCGGCGTTGTTACAAGCAAGCTTATCAAGGACGGCTCAATTTCCATCAAGATCACTTGTGCTGGTTTTATCGTTACAGCATGTCTTCTTTTTGTTTCATCCAGAATCGAAAAGAGCCGCATGGTTTCGGCAGAAAATCAGGAAAAAAAGCCAGTTAGCGCTGTTCAGGCTCTCCTTATTGGTTTGATGCAGGGTGTGGGAACTCTTCCTGGAATCAGCCGTTCAGGTTCTACAATCGCAGGTGCTCAGCTTTGTGGCGTAGACCGTTCGGCTGCCGGTGAATATTCATTCATCGTCTCAATTCCTGCAATCCTTGGAGCTTTCGTTCTTGAGGCTAAGGATCTGGGCGAAGTTTCATCTACAATCGGAGCAATGCCTGTAATCGCAGGTTGTGCCGCAGCATTTGCCTGGGGATACCTTGCCCTTTCATTCCTTATGAAGATTATCCGCAAAGGTAAGCTTGAATGGTTTGCCTGCTACCTTATTCCTGCGGGAATCCTCGGAATGATTTTCTTGAAATAGGACCATTCGGAATAATTATATAAAGCGGTCAGTTTTTGCAACCGACCGCTATTTTTTTTGTCTAAAGGGTAATATGAAAAACGGAATTAACAAAATATCAGTTTACGGTGATTCAATTTTAAAGGGAGCTGTTACAGGAACTGGCAGCGGTCATCTTTTTGACATCATCGAAGAATCGAGCCTTGTAATTGCCTGTAGAAATCTAGGCCTTGAACTTAACAATCAGAGTGTTTTTGGAAGCGTTGTTTCTAAGACTCAGCGTCGCCTTGTAAAAGATTTGGAAAAGGGTGTTGTAGGGGATCTTGCGATCATTGAAAGCGGCGGAAACGATTGTGACTACGACTGGACAGCAGTCAGCGCAGCTCCAGATGAAGATCATCTTCCTCGCACAACAATCGAAGATTTTATTGCAAAGATTGACGAGATGGTAAAGGCTTGCCGTGATGCAAAGATCACTCCGGTTGTAATGACAATGCCACCTCTTGTTGGAGACCGCTGGTTCGACCACATCTGCAACGGTCAGAATAAAGATGCAATCCTTAAGGTGTGCAAAGGTTCTTCCTGGCGTCCTTACTTGAATCACGAAAGATACAATGCCGCTTTGATTCATTTCTGTATTGAAAAGGGTGTTCAGTGGATCGATATGCGCCAGGCTATGCTTGATGCTCCTGATTACAGAGAGCTTATGTGTCTGGATGGAATTCACCCTAACGAAGAGGGCTATAAGTATATGGCAAAAGTGTGGGAAAAAGAACTTCCAGAATTAAAGAAAGAGTTCTAAGATTGCCCCGTCATTGTGAGGAGCGGAGCGACGTGGCAATCTGCCAACAGTTAGAGATTGCCACAGCCTGCGGCTTCGCAATGACGCGCTTAAGCTGCTTCTTCGTTCTTCCAGCTGCGAGTCATAAGTGGAACAAGCATTCCACCAACAGCGTTTCCAAGAACTACTACAAGAACAACCAATGCGTTCTGAACAGTAAATGCATTCCAGCCGTTAGCAACACCGTTGTAGAAGCTGTTTGCGATACTGTGATCAAATCCGCTAAGAATGAAAACAGGAATGTAGATAAAACAACCAATCTGGCTGCCTTTCTTCCATGTATCAACTGCAAGGAACATCAAAAGTCCACAGAAAATACCAGTAATAAAAAGCTTGATAAGTGGAGTTTCCAGCTTAGCGGCATAAATCTTCTGAGCTGGTTCTACGATAGCAGGGAAAACATAAGCACAAAGAATCCCAAGCAGATAAGTAGAAAGCAGGTTGAAAATCAAAATCTGAAGAACAAATCCGTAATATTTTGCATCCTTAAAATGATAAGCGATGTAACCAACTTTTCCTGTGTAAAGGTTAAAGCCAAAAACACAGATGGTGTACAAGCCTGCTGCAAAGAGGAATGCACCAAGAGGCTTGATGCCCTGGGCAATACAAGAAAGGTAAATTGTTCCGCCTACACAAATCATAAGGCCGGAAAGAAGTGATTTTTTAATCTCTGCGAATGAAAACATAATGACAAATTTTACCATTTTGTCGAAACTTTCTCAACCTTGTGATAGAATAATGGCATGAATAAACTGTTACTTAGAATATCTGGAATCATCTTTTTTGGGGCAACTCTTGCTATGGCAATGCCGGTTTTTTCAAGAAACCTTGATTCTTATGCTTTTTTTATTTCATGTCCTGATGTAGGCTGGGGTCTTTTTTACGTTATTACAGCGGTGATTTTTACAGCCTTTTTCTTCTTTACATTGTTTTCTACTGGAACTGCAGCAATCTTTGCAGGCAGTGGTGGTTATGTTCAGTCGGTATGGAACTGCGGAATCTACGGACTTTTCTGCATCGGATTTTTTACATCACAGCTGCTGTTTTTTGGCATTGATCACGAAGAGGAATATCTTCTGATGCTCTGTATTGCATCTGTATTTGGATTGATCTTGTACAATGTCCTGATTTATTTTGCGTTGAGAAAGGAAGAAACCTTCAGCTACAAGAACATCTTTTCTGTAGACAGCAACACAAAACTCTGTTTTAAGGTGTTTGGATTGATGATGGCGGTTGTGGAAATCGGCGCATTCCTCTATGCCCATAAGTTTGTAGAATAAAAAAAGGTGGTTCGAATGTGAAGTGCACCCCTAAAGTTGGACAAATAAAGTCCAATTTTAGGAGGTGCATTTTTTATGTCCAAATACTCAGAAGAGTTTAAATTAAAAATTGTAAAAGAACATAAAGAGAGGCATATAGGTGCAGAAAGTCTACAAAGG
>JAZLGB010000042.1:0-5236 GCA_045616085.1 Treponema sp. | reverse complement strand
GGAATATTTCTCTGATTTACGAATTTCAAGAAATCTTTGATGCTGATTTTTCCGTCATTAGCAAAAATACCGCCACGCATAATGTTGAACATTACGTTCTGCTGGTGGTGCAAGCAGGCCATCTGGTCAGCTGTATCCTGGATACCGTCGGCAGACTTAAGATAAGTTGTCATTACATCTTCGCAGTGCTGAATATCAGCTTCCAAATCTTTTACAGCTGCTTTACGATCTGAAATCTGTGATTTAAGAACTTCTACCTGTGTCATGGCAAGTGCAGTATCAAACACCTGATACCAGTTGTCACTTGATTTTGAATCCAAAGTCAAATTGCGGCAGATGTAACAAGAGGAACGTTTACCTTTGCTTACGTTTTCTGTTCTGAATTCGCTGGCTGTTGGAAGTCGTTCCATGTCGATGAACTGTGTTGGAGCATCCACTGCCAAAATGATGCGGTCTTCTGTTGAGAACCAGCAGGTATTTGCATAAAGTCCTTCACTTGGTTCGGCCTTATCTGTAATTACAGAAGAAACTGTAAAAAGTGCAATATTTGATTTTTCTTCAAGATCAGTTTTTTTGTAAGCATCCAAAAGAACACTGTTGTCGTTCTGGAAAACAGATGTAGAACAAGCTGGCATAATGTTGCGGCAGCCGTCAAGAATAGAGATTTCTTGTTTTTCACCAGAAAGATTTTCTACATAGCTTGTTCTTACAAGACCATATTTTTCGCTTGAAGTCCAACCTGTTCTGAACAAAAGATTTAATTTAGTGTTGATTTCTTCAAACCAAACTTCTGTACCATTAAAACTCTTGTAAATGTTATGAATAAGATTCTTTTCAGCAGCTTTTTTCTGTGATGGTGATAAATAGAAAGAAGTGAATGGTTCCCAATATTCAACACCTTCAGATGTTTTTACAGCCACGCTTGTGTAGTTTCCTGTATAAGAAGAAGCATCGCTTACTTTATCTGCTGTGTAATATGGAAAAACTGAATAGTTACTATTGATGCGTCCAGCTGTAATACCGCCCTGTGACCAGCAGAAGTTCCAGATATCTGAAGAACTTGTAATAGTCATAAAGAAGTTTTCCATCTGATCGTAATTTTCTATTTTGTAAACGTCTTTACCATTAAGCTGTGTAAAAGAACCAGTTACCTCTTTTTTCATGTTTTATACTCCTGTATATGTAAGTTATTTAGTGGGACAGTCCCTTTGTCACTCTGAAACAAAACAATTCTATATTTTTTAATAAGTCCAAAATATCAAAATATTCTGTTTCGTATTAAGTAATTTCAAAATATAGAAGAAAATGTTTGGTGTCAATTTTTTTGTAGTTGAAACCGAAAAAATCACACCTTTCTGAAAATTTTGATTCTAGCATTGTCAGCTGTTCCCCCCTATACTTCAAACTGTAAGCTGATTCCAGACCCCAAAAAAGGAATCACACGTTACAGGAGTTTCAAATTGAAAAATAAAAATTCTGAAGAACTTACAACTCAGCTTAAAAAGAAAACCTTTATGGTTAGATTGCGTGAAGAGAAATATCTTCAGGTAATGGCAATCCTTGGCGTTATCTGGATGTTGATTTTCAATTACGCACCAATGTACGGTATTTTGATTGCATTCAAGAAGAACTATAGAATTACAACTCCATTGTTCAGTATGGACTTTTTGAAATCAGCATGGGCTGCAAAGGGTGGTTTCAATCACTTTTTGAACTTCTTTAAAGATGATGAGTTTGTAAACGTTATGGTAAACACACTTGGTATCAGTATTATCAAGTTGTTCATCAACTTTCCACTTCCAATCATTTTTGCACTTATGTTGAACGAAGTTCGCAATGCAAAGTTCAAAAAATGGATTCAGACAATTTCTTACATGCCACACTTCCTTTCTTGGGTAGTTCTTGGTGGTATTTTGACAACATGGCTTGGTGAAACAGGTCTTTTGAATGAATTGCTGGTTAAATTCGGATTTATTAAACAGGGTATTCCTTATCTTGCTTATCCAAAATATTTCTGGGGAATTGTAATTGTTTCTGACTTGTGGAAGGAACTTGGATGGGGTGCCATCATCTACTTGGCTGCAATTTCTGGTATTGATCAGGAAATGTACGAAGCTGCCCGCGTTGACGGTGCAAGCCGCTGGAAGCAGATTTGGACAATCACACTTCCTTCAATTGCTCCAACAATCACTGTAATGTTCATTCTTGCAGTTGGTGGTTTGATGGGATCTAACTTCGATCAGATCTTCGTATTGTTCAATCCTTTGAATGCATCACGAAGTAATACAATCGATATCTACACTTATACAACAGCTATGCGCAGTATGAGATATTCTTATGCAGCAGCAATTGGTTTGTTCAAATCGGTAATCGCTTTCATCATGCTCTTCATTGCTAATCAGGTTACAAAGAAATTGAATGATACATCGTTGTTCTAATAAAAAACTTACACAGGAGATATAAGATGCCTACTAATAGAAGAAAATTGAATGGAGCTACAACAGGAGACTGGATTTTAGGTGCTATCATGGTACTTATCTGTTTCATATGTCTGTATCCAGTTTGGTATACAATTATTATTTCGTTCAACGATTCATCTGATGCAATGCGTGGAGGAATCTACTGGTTCCCTAGAAAGTTCAGTATTGAAAGTTACCGAACAGTTTTCCAGGATAAGACAATCATGCGTGCATTCTTGATTACAGTTTTGAGAACTGTTTTCGGTACTGTAACGAGTGTTTTCTTTACCGCAATGGTTGGATATGCTTTCTCAAAGAAACATATCATGGGTAATAAGTTCTATTTGGTAATGGGAACAATCACAATGTTCTTCAACGGTGGTTTGATTCCAACATTCATTATCATTAAGAACCTTGGTTTGTACGATAACTTCTTGGTTTATCTGTTCCCTAGTTTGTTCAACTTCTACAACATGATCATCTTCATGACATACTTCAGGGAAATGTCTCCAGCATTGGAAGAATCAGCTAAACTTGATGGTTGTAACGACATGACAATTTTTGTGCGCATCATCCTGCCACTTTCAATGCCAGTAGTTGCAACAATCGCGTTGTTCAACGGTGTTGGTCACTGGAATGATTACTTCACTGGAGTTATGTATATAAATAATTCGGCTTTACAGCCAATTCAAACATACCTTTATAGAATTGTAGCAAGTGCTTCTGCTTCAAAATCTGTAGTAGCAATGCCAGCTGGCTTTACAGCTCAGCAGGTTAGTTCAAGCTCAGTTCGTCTTGCAACAATGGTTGTTACAACATTCCCAATCATGTGTGTATATCCTTTCTTACAGAAATACTTTGTAAAGGGATTCATGGTTGGTTCTGTAAAAGGTTAATAAAACAGGTTTTATTTTAGTCATACAAATAAATACAGGAGGAAAAATATGATTAAAGCTAAAAAAATCCTTACTTTAGGATTGATCGCTGCTCTTACTTGTTCAACAGTTTTTGCAGCACCAAAAAAGGCAAAGAAGGGAAAGAATGCTACAAAGAAAGGAACTGAAAAAGTAGCAGGTTGGACATTGAACAAAGACAATAAAGTTAAGTTCGACTGGTATATCAACTTCTCTTGGTTTGCTCGCCACTGGGGTGACTCAATGGTTTCAAAATACATCACAGAAAAAACTGGCATTGATGTAAACTTCATCGTTCCTGCTGGAAACGAAGCAGAAAAATTGAATGCAATGATTGCAGGTGATGCACTTCCTGATTTGATCACTCTTGGTTGGTGGGAAGGACAGGTTCCAATGATGATCGATGCTGGTCTTGTAGAACCTCTTGATAAATTGGCAAAAGATTATGATCCATACTTCTTCAAAGTTGTTGATAACGACAAAGTAGGTTGGTATACACAGGATGATGGCCACATTTATGGTTATCCAAACTCATCATTCACACCACAGGCTTACAAAGACTTTGCTGGTAAACTTACATCTAACGAAACATTCTTGGTTCGTAAAGATATGTACGAAGCTTTAGGATCACCTGATATGACAACTCCAGAAGGATTTGTTGCAGCTCTTGAAGCAGCTAAAAAAATGTACCCTACAGTTAATGGTCAGCCACTCATTCCATTCGGAACAAACGAATTTGGTGACACAGGTTGTTCACAGCTCCAGGGCTACTTGGCTCACTTCTTGGCTCTTCCACCAGAAAAAGATGGAAAATTCCAGAATGCTGACCTTGGTCTTACACATGATCCAGAATATGTACGCTGGTTGAAAGCTTTCCGTACAGCACATGAAAAAGGTTTGATTTCTACAGATATGTTCGTAGACAAACGTTCACAGATTGAAGAAAAAGCAGCTCAGGGACGCTACTTCTGTATGTTGTACCAGAACTGGGATATGCAGGCTGCACAGAACGCTCTCTATGCTAAAGATCCAAACTCAATCTACATTGCTGTTCAGGGTCCTAAAAACTCTAAAGGTGATGATCCTACACTTGCTGGTGGCGGAATCTCTGGTTGGACTGTAACTTTGATTTCTAAGAACTGTAAAGATAAAGCACGTGCTATTCAGTTCCTTACATACTTGATCTCTGAAGAAGGTCAGATGGATACAAACTTCGGTATTGAAGGAAAAACATACACAATGGTAAACGGTGTTCCAACACTTACACCAGAAATGAGAGAACTTGATTCAACAGACAAGAACAAACAGGAAAATGAAGTTGGTATTCAGTTCACATACTGGATGTTGATGGATACAGCTTGGCAGGCACAGTTTGGTGCTGAATATTCTCCATCTTTGGAACAGCCACAGCTTTGGACACGTCCTTACGTAAAATCATTCGCTGCATACGATGGTCTTACACTTCCAGTTGGATCTGACGAAGCAATCTCTGCTGAAGAAATCCAGAGACAGTGGGGTAAAGTTCTTCCACAGTTGATTCGTGCTTCAAGCGAAGCTGAATTCGACAAAATCGTAGCAGATTTCGAAGCTTACAAGAAATCACACGGATACGACAAAGTTATTGAAGAACAGACAAAACTTATGAACATCAACAAGAAAAAACTTGGTATGTAATTCATAATTTCATAATATAAGTCTCCTAGCTTTAGGGCTGTCTTTCGGGGGAGGCCACTGAAAAAGTCCCATAAAGATTGAATTTACAAACACCACCTAGATAGAGTAAAATTTATTCAGGTGGTGTTTTTTATGCTCAAGTCACAACAAGAATTGAATTTCAGTCCATATACAGATTTATATGACAAA
>JAZLGB010000041.1:0-7652 GCA_045616085.1 Treponema sp. | reverse complement strand
AAGGAACATTACCAATAGAATTTTTAGGAAATTTCTTAACTTCAAAAAGATTTGGATTAAGTGCTAAAATTTCGCTACCTATTATTCCATCTTTTTCATATATATAAATTACTTTTAAATTTTTGTAATCCAACGACTGATTAATAGAAATAACATCAGGATTTGAGTCATCATAATATTCAATTTTTTCTATTGAAATCTCTGAATCAATTAACGTTGCAGGTATCTTATATAAATCGATATTTACAGAGTTATGTTTTCCTGCTTCTGCATAAACAGCAAATTTACAGCCATCATAATAAATAGTGCCATTATTTCCTGTAACTGTATCTGACTCTTTTCCTTCCAGAGTCATAAAAATGTTGTAAGATCTATCGCCTTCAACTTCCGCAGTAACTGTTTGGCCTGGTTCACCTTCCAAATCCAAAATTTCACCAATTCTTGGATCTTCAATCTTAATTCGACAAATGTTCCATTCTCGAGTTAATTCTCTTGCAGACTTAGAAGGTACCTGAAACACAAAAGTTGTTGATTTAGAAACGTTTGAACAGGCAGTCATGAAAAAAACTGCAAGCGATAAAAATACCAACCCGATCTTTTTCTGCATATAAAATCTCCAAAATTTAAAAAGGATGACAATACAGGGATAGTGTAACACCGGTTTTTCATTCTGCAATAAAAAAATAAGGCTGCCCATTAGGACAGCCTTTTGTTCAAACTTGATTATTCATCTCCACCTGGAGCAATTACATCGTAAAGACGATTCAAATCTTCTTTACTGAAGTAGTGGATTTCGATGGAACCTTTTTCAAGGGAACCTTTAAGCAAAACCTTTGTTCCGAATATGTCGATGAACTTCTGTTCAATTCTTACGATTTCTGGATCACGCTTTGGAGCTTTTTTTGCAGGTTTATTTGAAGCCGCACGGCCACCGTTGTTGTAAACCTGAGCAAGCTCTTCTGCTTCACGGACATTCAAACCGCTTCCAACAATTTTACCGAACATGATTCTCTGATCTGCGGGATTTGTTACAGAAAGCAAAGCTCTTGCATGGCCCGAAGTGATCTGTCCGTCTGAAAGAGATTTTCTCATGTCAGCAGGAAGCTTAAGAAGACGCATTGAATTAGTTACTGTTGAACGAGCCTTACCAACTCTCTTTGCAACATCTTCGTCAGAAATATCAGCCAACTGTTTAAGATTGTAATAAGCCTGAGCCTCATCGATTGGATTCAAATCAGAACGCTGAATGTTTTCGATGAGGGCAACCTGAAGACGCTGAATGTCGTCAAAACGGCGAATCTGTACAGGAACCTTTGTAAGTCCCGCCATGATAGACGCACGAGTACGACGTTCACCGGCTACGATGTTGAAACGTCCGTTTTCACCTGGTTCAATGATGATAGGTTCGATGATGCCGTTTTCACGGATAGAATCTGCCAGTTCTTCAAGCTCTTTCTGCTTGAATTCTGTACGCATCTGATGAACGTTGGCATCAAATTTATTTGGGTCTGCAAAAAGAGTTCCGTCTTCGCCAACTTCAATTCCTTCTGGAAGGTTAGTTGGTTTACCGTTCGAATCCTTCTTGATGTCTTTAGCACTACCAAGGCCCGCAATTGGACTGTTTCCGCCACCACCGATGAGGGCGTCCAATCCACGACCTAATCCCAATCCGCCAGTTTTAGCCACGGTTCATGATCTCCTCTGCAAGACTTGCATAACTCTTGGCACCGGCACAAGCTGGGTCATAGTTACAAATTGGAAGTCCACGAGAAGGAGCTTCAGAAAGACGAACGTTACGTGGAATGATTGTGTTGTATACAACATCTTTGAAGTAAGTCTTAACCTGCATTACAACGTCCTGTGCAAGACGTGTACGGGAATCATACATAGTAAAGAAGATTCCACCGATCACAAGGTTTGGATTGATGCTTGCCTGAACCTTGTTTACAGATTCAAGAAGCAAAGTCATACCTTCAAGGGCGAAATATTCACACTGCATTGGAACCAAAACTTCATCCGCAGCAGCAAGACCATTCAAAGTCAAAAGTCCAAGTGAAGGAGGACAGTCGATCAAAATGTAGTCATAAATTTCTTTTAATGGATCAAGGGCATTCTTAAGGAAGAATTCACGGTTTTCCTGTTCAACAAGCTCGATTGCAGCACCAGACAAATCAATTGAAGCGCTGATTGCATCAAGTCCAGCAACAGGAGTGTGCTTGATAGCTTCGTCTGCACTTACCTGACCGGCAAGCAATTCGTAGATTGTAGGCTTGTCTTTTGAAACGCCTACACCGCTAGACATATTACCCTGAGAGTCGAAATCAACAAGAAGAACTTTCTTACCTGACAACGCAATGTAAGCACCAATATTAATGCACGATGTTGTTTTTCCAACACCACCCTTCTGGTTAACAAAAACGATACATTTTCCCATAACATTAAATATATCAATTTTCTTTCTTAAAGTATATATTTGTTTTTGTATGATTATTTCCTGTACCTTTTCTAGACCATCAAAAAACGTTGAAGAAGCTTTAGGCCGTCCTTACCTTAGAATCAAAATCAGGGCAGCCAACAATTCCAACAGTACCGCCTATTTTGTTGAAGCCTTTACAGAAAAACAGGCTTTCCACGAACAGAAATCCGAAGAGGAACTGAACCAGTTTATCCAGCAGCACGCCGGCACTACTTTCAAAAACTGCGTTGTGCGCACCGATTCAGAAGAGATCACTTATCTGGGAAACAAAAAGGGCAACGTAACCCGACTTGTAAAAAAGATTTCTGAAAAGGCTGACGGTCAGGGAAAAGGTACCGCCCTCAGAGCAATTTCTGCAGGAATCAACAAACAGAAAAATTATCTTATTCCGGAAGGAACTCCTGTGCCATTCATGGTTCTGCTTGGGATTATGACTCCGGAAGGAAGAGTTGTTAATTCACGCTACGATAAATTTCGTCAGATCAACCGTTTTCTGGAATTTATCAACGACATTCTTCCAGAAGTTCAGAAGCAGGTTGGTGATCGTCCTGTGCGAATCGCTGATTTTGGCTGCGGTAAATCTTACCTTACTTTCGCTGTTCACTACTTCCTAACTTGCATAAAAGGCATTCAGGCAGAAATCATCGGACTGGATCTAAAGAAAGACGTTATCGACTACTGCAACAAGATCGCCGGTCAGCTGAACCTTAAAGGACTCAATTTCGACACAGGAAACATTGCCGACTACAGCTACCAGAACGATCCAGACATTGTGATCACACTTCACGCCTGCGACACAGCCACAGACTTTGCCCTGGACTACGCCGTTAAGCACAACTGCAAGGCAATCCTTAGCGTTCCATGCTGCCAGCACGAAATCAATCAGCAGCTGAATAAGAATGATGTTCCTGAAGAATTCAAACCTTTGCTCAAATACGGAATCATAAAGGAACGTTTTGCAGCTCTTGCTACCGATGCACTTCGGGCCGAATACCTGGAAAGCTGCGGCTACGGAGTGCAGCTCCTTGAATTCATCGACATGGAACACACACCAAAGAATATTCTGATTCGAGCTGTTAAAAAGTCATGTCATCCTGATTCCAAAAACTGTCATCCTGAACTTGTTTCAGGATCTCCCGCAGACGCATTGACCAAAACGCTAAAAATTGCGCCTACTCTGAAAAGTCTGTTAAATTAACGCTAACCGACAACAGATTGCCACGGCTTCGCCTCGCAATGACGTTGCCTATTTATAGAACAAACTGCTCAAGGAAGTCTGCAATTCCATCGTTGTTGTTGTCGTAACGGGTGTTGTATTTGCACAAATCCTTTACGTAATCCAAACCGTTACACATAGCAACGCTGTGCTCACAACAACGCATCATAGACTCGTCGTTCATGCTGTCACCAAAACACATTGTCTGACTGTGTGAAATGCCCAACTTGTCTGCCAAGCGCAAAATCGAAGGACCTTTTCCAACACCGTGGCTCATTACTTCCAGGAAAAATGGCTTTGAAATAAAAACATCAGCCTTTCCTTCAAGCTTTTCTGCCAAAAATTCCTTCAATGCCTTAACCTTTTCTGGTTCTCCTGGCACCAGCATCTTTGGAAATCCGCCCTTCAGGAACTGCTCGAAATCATCTTTAATCACAAATTTAAGGTTGCAAAGTTCCGCATCCATCCTTGCCCAATCAGAATCAATCCAGGAATAAACGATGGAAGGTTCGTACACGACACATGGAAGATCCCGGGACTTAGCTTCTTTGTACACAAAATCCAGAACAGAATTATCAACTGTATCAGTATAAATCTGATTTCTAAGGTGAAGGTCGTAAATACTGGCACCGTTAAACGCAATGATGTAGCGGCCCTGCTGTGTGCCCGCAATATTCATCTGTCTTACGAAAGGCAACACTCCGTTTTCTGCACGACCGGAACAAAGCACAATGTATATCCCCTTTGCGGCAGCCTGCTGAATGGCAGCAAGTGTGCGTGGAGAAATCTTTCGTTCATCGGTCAAAAGTGTGTCATCAAGATCAAAAGCTATAAGTTTTACGTCTAATTTATTTTCTGGAAGTTTCATACGCTTACTATTGTAGCATCATCTGGTCATTGTTCAATGCTGTGTGCTTAATCTGTTTAAAGCGTTCAACAATGTCATCCATTGTAAGATTCTTCTTTTCGTCACCGCTAATGTCCAGGATGATCTGGCCGCCGTCCATCATCAAAAGACGGTTGCCGTATTCCAGGGCGTGCTTCATGTTGTGAGTGATCATCATTACTGTAAGGCCGTATTCGTCGGCAAACTTACGGGTAAGGCGCATAACGATGTCGGCGTTTGTTGGGTCTAAGGCAGCTGTGTGTTCGTCCAGCAAAAGCAATGCCGGTTTTGACATAACTGCCATCAAAAGAGTAAGGGCCTGACGCTGACCGCCGCTGAACTGGTTTACGTTGTCGTTCAGGCGATTTTCAAGTCCCATATCCAGAATCTTCAGCTGATCCCGGAAGTATTCCCGTTTTTTATTGTTAAGACTAAGCTTAAGACCTTTCCAGCCCTTTTTACTGCAGATCATCATGTTGTCTTCAAGACTCATTTTTCCGGCAGTTCCCAAAAGAGGATTCTGGAAGATGCGGCCAATGTACTTAGCCCGTTTATATTCTTTGTCAAAAGTGATTTCGCGGTTTTCTTCGTCCAGGAAAATCTGTCCGCTGGTTGGAAGCAATGTTCCTGCAATAGCGTTGTACAAAGTTGATTTTCCGGCTCCGTTTGAACCGATTACTGTGATAAAGTCACCGTTGTTGATTTTAAGATTGATGTCCTTAAGAGCATGATTTTCGTCTGGAGTGCCCTGATTAAAGATCATGTTGAGATTCTTGATAGTAATCATTTTGCACCTCCATTTTTTGCTGTGCGGCGGAAGTGAGATTTCCAGTCACCCTTTCCCTTAAGATTTGAAATGATGAGACAGACAATGATCAAAAGCCCTGTGATAAGTTTAAGATCGTTTGCTGTAAGGTTTACAAAGTGTCCGTATTTGCGGGCAATCAGCATAAGTCCGCGGTAAATAACCGAACCGATGATTACGCGGAGTGTCTGCCAGCCGATTTTATTTGAACGGATGATAAATTCACCCAGCATAAGGGAAGCAAGACCGCTTACGATTACACCAGTTCCGCTACCAACATCCGCAAAACCGTTGTACATTGCAGCAAAAGCACCTGCCAATGCGGCAAGGCCGTCGCCAAAGCAGATACCGATTCCGCGAACAATCTGTGGGTTTACGCCCTGGCTTACGATCATCTGTTCGTTTGCACCAAGAGCACCCATTGTAAGCCCCAGGTCTGTGTGGAAAAACAGATCCAGGAGCTCTTTAAGAATCACAACAAAAATCACAAGGAACAACAGAACGCCAACTTCAGAAGGAACTCCTGGAAAGTGTTCTGTAAAGAACTTTGTAATATTGCTGAAAGTAGTGTTTATTCTAAGGAATGAAACATTTGCACGGTTACTCATGATTCTAAGGTTTACTGAATAAAGCATTGTCATCATAAGAATACCTGCAAGAAGATCAGGGATGCGAAGCTTTGTGTAAAGCAATGTTGTACAAAGTCCGGCGATACATCCACCAAGGAACGCAATCATCAGAGCAACGCAAGGTGGCACGCCATGCATAAGGCAAGCCGCAAGAATACAGCCTCCCATAGGGAACGCACCGTCCACAGTCATATCACAGAAATTCAAGACTCTATAAGATGCGAACACCCCAAGAACCATGATGCCATAAATTAAACCTTCAATAAGAATTGTTTCAAACATGAGTAACCTTTAATATTTATTTCTTTTCTTCCAATTTTCCATCTTTGATGATGAATGTTGCCTGATCAAGGTAAGCCTGTGGGATTGTGATTCCACAAAGAGCAGCAGCATCAAGATCAAAAAGAAGGTCAGAATCTTCTGGTTTTGTCATAAAGCGAACAGGAAGATCTGCAGGCTTTGTACCCTTAAGAATCTGAACAACCATTTCGCCGGTAGCAAGACCAGCTTTATAGTAGTTAAATCCAGAAGCCATGAAACATCCGCCGTTCTTGGCACCAGTTACATCGCCGCTGAATACAGGCTTTTTAGCTTTGTTAAAAACATTTACAAGACTAGGAAGTGCGCTGAATACTGTGTTGTCAGTTGTAAGGTAGATACCGTCACAGCGACCAACGATTGCTTCTGCAGCCTGCTTTACTTCTGATGAGTTTGTGATTGACTGAACTACAAGACCAAGACCAGCTTCTGCACAACCCTTCTTTACAAGTTCAAGTGAAGAAACTGAGTTGTCTTCGTTAGATGTGTAGATATAACCAAGAGTCTTTATGCCTGCGATTTCTGCAAACATCTTGATGTGCTGAACTGATGGAAGTTCATCGCTCATACCAGTAACGTTTCCTTCACCATGTTCAACAGTTGTAACAAGACCAGCTCCAACTGGATCAGTAACTGTACCAAATACAACAGGAATATCTTTCATTGTATTAGCCATAGCAATAGCTACTGGAGTTGCAATACCAACTGCAACAGAAACGCCTTCGTCCTTAAACTGAGCAGCAATCTGATTTGCAGTGTTTACATCACCATTAGCATTCTGAAGATCGAACTTTGCATCAATTCCGGCAGCCTTTACAGCATCCATAACACCACGTTCTACGTCATCCAAAGCAACATGCTGAACAATTTTGGCAATACCAATTTTTACGCCAGACTGTTTTGAACATCCGGCAAAAGAAAGTGCACATGCAACAGCACCTGCAGCAAGCATCAACTTTTTCATTTAATTAATTCTCCTTATTTTGCTGGAACCCCAGCCTGTCTGAACATTATAACACGTTTCTATAAATAGTAACAAGATTTAAATTAGGAGGAGAAAATTCTTAAAACAATGGTTTTCTGTGGTGAAATTCATCTGTTTTTAAAAATTTACGGATTAAAAATTGACTATTAATTTTAGTCCGTAAATTTTGAGCAATTTTGGCCAAAAAACTTGGATTTTTGGTAAATCTCGCTGATTTTTGGCGAATTTTTGTGATTTTCAGCATAGAGTCCATATAATGGTGTAAATTCAAAAGAGTCATGAACTCAAATCCTGATATAATGTTAAGTGACCAAACCAAACATTAACAAGGAGAAGA
>JAZLGB010000040.1:0-51099 GCA_045616085.1 Treponema sp. | reverse complement strand
CTAAGATTACTACTTTCGTTTGCACAGTTGCAGCATGAAGTTATACAAATCGATATTACTAAAACTAAAATTGAATAAATCTTTTTTTTCATAATTACTCCCTACTCATTTTTTATTTCTAGTGCAAATGTTGAATCATATACACAACCACTCGGATCATTTTTATATCTGGCAGTTACGGTTATATAGTACAATTCAGGGCTTAATACTGCTAAATCAACATAAATCTTCTTATCATTTACAGTGAATGCATGATTATTAGATCCTATGAAGCTTCCTACTTTTACCGTAACTTCTATATCGCTAGAAAGAACACAAGAAGATTCAATTTCAAAAATCTTTGAAGCATCTGTATAATTCATTTCTGAAACAGCAGCTTTAAATGTAATAGGATCATAGAAATTTAATTGGCCACCTCTTTCAAGGCTGTGGATACAACCATCATTTCTAAGTTCAAAACCATCTTTTGTTAATACGAACTTATCGTAATTAGAATTTACAAATCCTGAATCTTTTACAGAATCAACTAATATTTTTACAGTTGACTCACCTTGTGGATACTTATCCTCTGGAATGTAAATATTTGCAACACAAGTTTTGCCTGATACAATATTCAGGTCTTCAACAAGTTTTACGAGATAATCAACAGAATTTCCTTTGTTTATATAAAGTTTGTCTACGTATGTTTTTCCGTATATGAACAGTTCAATTGCGGAAGAATAAATGTCGTAACCTGTAGAATCGTTATTTTCTATTACACAGTCTTTTATAAAGAAATATTTTGAACCGGTTATACATATACCTTTTGCATCATTTTTAGCTGTATTATTGTAAACCCTTACACCGTCCAAACCAGAACCACAAGGATAGCCATCGGCATAATCTATTTGTTTTGTAGAATAACTAAGTACAGCTCCACCATTGCCGTTCGCATAATTATCATGGATTGAACCACCTTTCATCCTAAATACGCCATAATTCTTTGAATCTACATTATTAGAGTTTCCACAGTGAACAGCACCTGCAGACCCACTTGCATTCTTATTGTTATACAGATTACAGTCTTCTAATAAAAGTTTACCAACACCGGTAACTTTTACAGCAGGAGCTTTTGCATCAATATTTGCACCATCAATATCAAGATTCATTACAGGCTGATCCACAGATACCTGAACATCAAGAATAATATCGTTGTAAGAACTGTGACGGGTCAGTTTTGCATTACCATAACTTTCGAATGTTAGATTTGATAATGCTGAAATATCTTCTGCAGTTGTAATTGCATTAAGCACATACAAAGTCTTGTCATCAATACTATTCTTTTCTAACAAATCTTTCGCTTCTTTTACAGTTTTTACAGGAGAACTTTCTGTAAATCCATTTCCAGATTTAGAGATTTTTGGATCCAGATAGACAATTTTAGCTTCCCACCTTGCGTATACAGTAATTTTATCAACATCAATTATATAGTTTTCATTAAGTGGAATTTTGCAGGCTGTATCTGTAAACCAACCTACAAACTTAACAGGATTAGTTCCGTCATCAAATTTAGAAATTGGTTCTGTACCAAGGGCATCTTTAAGCTTTAGTCCAAACCAAGAATCTATTTCGTAAACGCCTTCTGTTCCACTAAAAATTTCATCTTTAAAATCTTTTAGATAAATCTTACATGGTGCAACTAATGATTTTGCAATATAAAAACCATCATTTGCAGGGAATTTTTCTGGCAATTCAGGTTCCCAGTGAGAAAATTTAACCCCAACTCCATAATCAATCTTAACCTTAGGAATTGGAGTTCCAAATTTTCCAATAAACGTTTTTTGACCAACACCGTCAACTGAACCATTATCAAATATACATGTAACAGAAAAGATATTTCTAGAATAGATAACTTTTACAACTGTTGATCCGTCACCATTTATTTCTTTCTGAGTAATAACAGCTGGGGCTGAACAACCTGGAACTTCAACCTCTAGTTTTTCAGCAACAGTCTCTGTATCAGTTGTTCCAAACATGTTCTTTTTTTCAATAAATTCTTCTGCAGCACCATCCGCTTTTTCAATCCAATATTCAACACTATAAGGAGTATCAGTTTTTGCCTCCCAAGAGGAACAATAAAAATCATATTTAGCCGAGGTTGTTTTTATCTCTGAAACAATTCCACTTTCCACAGTTATATAGTCAGAAACTAAATCATCATCATTATTTGAATTTTTATAAAAATCCCAACCTAGCAATTTGTATCCAGGCTTGAAATTTATTACATCTAAATCTTCATCACCAGGCAAATCTTCTGCTGATAACTTTTTCCCTATAGGATACCGTCTTGAAAAATGAGGACTATCTGGATTCTTATCTTTGTAGAATGTATATACGACAGAAACAGAGTCTTCCAAAGTTTCTTTGTAGTTGCTGTTCCATTCAACATCACAGGATCCGAAATATAATGAGAAAATTGTAATTACAAGAATATTTCTAAACCACTTAATTACCATCTATACCCCACTCCAAAATAAGGGACCAGCAGATCTGCATATATATCTCCCATAAAAATGTGATTAATATCACAACCTGTTTCCAGAATAAGATTTTTTACAGGAGCTACATTGACTGAAAGACCAGCCTGAACACCGGTGTATCCTAATGCTGTTTTAAAATCATTCCCAGCAAATGATTCATTAAAAGAAATCTTTCTTTCTATCACTGCTACATCGGCACCAAAACGAATATATAAATAAACGGAATCCTTTAACAAAGACTTTTGATATACCGCATTCAGATCAAAAATACAGAATGGCTGCTGAAGCTTATAATCTTCAAGTTTTGCTTCTGATTGTGAAACTTTCACATCCATTTCAATTCCCGCTCTGTCTCTGTTGATTTTAACCGGTAAAAAATCAAATCGAACCATTGCCATCTGAAGGATTCCCTGGTCATTAATAAAATCATTCTTTACAGGTGCAAGAATTATTCCATAATCAGCAAAAGCTTCTGCGCCCAGAATCTTACGGTTTTTGCGACGTTCCTTAGCCTCTGCTTTTTTCCGCTCTTCTTCTTCTGCCTGAGCTTTCGCCATAGCGGCTGCCTCTGCCTTTTTCCGTTCTTCCTCTTCTGCCTGAGCTTTCGCCAGAGCAGCAGCCTCTGCCTTTTTCCGCTCTTCCTCTTCTGCCTGAGCCTTCGCCAGAGCGGCTGCCTCTGCCTTTTTCCGTTCTTCCTCTTCTGCCTTGATCCTTGCATCCTCAACAGCCTGATCAACAACAGTAACAGTCTGCGATTCACTTGAAAGTCCGCTTGGATTTGTAACCTTTAACTTCCATTCTCCCTGCTTTACCTTCGGGAACTCAGCCCTGGAAGCCACAACACCTTCTGTAGTTTTTTCAACTTTCAGAAGTCCAGAAACCTTTTCATCAGTTTCTGTATTTATCAATTCTACTTTTGAATCTTGTTCAAGACTGGCAATATCAACAGAAATTTGAACTTTTGAATTCTTTGTATCAGGGGCAATAACTTTTTCTGAAGTCTTTTTGATTTCTGGTGCAACAGCCTTTGTAATTTCAAACTCTGTCCAATCGCTTACACTAGATTCCCGTCCCAAAAAGTCATAAGCATAAACCCGATACTGGTAAATACCGGAAGGAAGCGAAAGATTTACAAAGTTTTCTTCTGTTTCAAAACTCAAAGATTTTGACATTCCGCCGCCTTTAACTTCAACCTTATACTCAATGGCATTCTTATCTGCCTGCCAGCGAATTTTCTGTTCATATTTACTGCTCTGGGCATAAACGCCAAAAGACATCAGCAAAAGTGATGTCAAAATAAATGAGAAAAATTTAAATGCAGAAAGGATTTTACGTTTCCTATTCTCCATACATGCGTCCAGGTTTTATGGTCTTAATTTTTTCCGGTAAATCAAAACTGATTTTGAACTTGCCGGAAGCAAGATTTCCAGACTGCTCCAGATATCCGTCCTTAGCAAAGGCAAAAGCTGTTACGTTCCATTCAAAGTCACCAATATCCAGTTTTGAAAGTTCCTTGAATTTAACTTCCGTTGACTTTCCGGTTCTAACTGAATATACATGCTGCAAAGATCCATCTGATTTTTTTTGATACAACGTAAAGCTGTAGTCAGTTGCCCCTTGAACAGGTTCCCATTGGAATTGAACATACCTGTGCTTTCGTAAATATACAGGTCCGATTACAAAATTATTTTCCGGCTCAGAAAGGACTGGAGCCATAAGTTTACCAACTGAAGTTATAACAAAGGATCTGACTTCTGAATCAACAGGAATTCCTTCAAAAGTGCTGGCTTTAACAGTCCACCTGTAATTTCCCTCTGTCAACCGGTCAAGAGAAATAGTATTTTTAGGATTATCAATGACATTAACTTCTTTTAGGGATCCGGACGGCTGCACCTTATACAGGATAAACCTGCTGGTTGCAGCCTTATCTTCACCGTTCTGCCAGTTAAAGACAACCGGCTTTCTTAACGCATAAAGCCCGTCAATTCTTGCAGAATCCAAAGGCTGACTCAAAACGACAGGACTTGCATTTTTAAGTACAAATGAAACTGTCTGGAATTTTCCTGAACGCATTGAACTTAATGCTGTTCCTTCAGAAACGGCCTGCACGCTGCACTTATAGCTGTCTGCAGGAAGAATCAGACTGGCAAATGTTTCTTTGACTCCGTTTTTTTCTGAAACCAGCAGGCCCTTAGAGTCAAAAAGCCTGAAATTGTAGTAGTCTGCCCCTTCAACATTTTTCCAGACAAATTTTGTTGATTTTGTAGCATGTGTAAGCAAAACCGAATTGCCTGCAGGGAATATAATTTCAGGAGATTCCAGTTCTTTTATAACGTTAAATCTTCTGGGTTCAGTGGCATAAGCGATTTTGTTATCCTCAGACTGAATGCCCACGCGCCAGTAATATGCCCCTTCAGTCAACTTAAGGTTGTCGAAAGAGTTTCCGTCCAGAACGGCTTCTTTTTCAGTAGAGGCAAAATCGGATTTTCGTGAAATCTGAATCACAGATTTTTCACCGGATTTTCTGTATTCATCTGCCAGACGCCATACGAATTTTGTTTCAAAAAGCCTGACAGTTTCCACTTCATAATTTTCCGGAGGATAAACAAGACGGTTCACTCCAGGAACATATTTTGCCAGAGTAAAACTGCGGACTTCAGATTCAGGTGAAATATCATCAGGATCCTTTGAATGACGGATAACCTTCCAGAAATATTCTCCATCTTCAAAAAGGCTGTTTTCAAGTTTTTCAGCAGCTCTGGTCTCACAAATCTGCCTCTTCAGCAAAATTTCAGAGAAATCACAGTCTTTTGCAATAAGAAGTTCGTACTCAGAATCCTTAAGTTCTGACTTCCAGGAGAAGTTTGCATTAATTTCAGAACTATAAGTAATCTTAGTTTTATCTGCAGGCAATGAAAGTGACGGTGCCTTAATCTGCCCGCTTTTCACAACAGTGAAAGAATTTACAGAAGAAGGTGCCGCATAGCCGGTTTCATTCAAAGGATAGAAAGGAGTTACCTGCCAGTAATACTGACCTTCGCTCAGATCATTCATACAAAAGGAGGATCCATCTACATCCCCTTCATACAACAGGTTTTCCATGTCTGGAGTAGAAGAAACCGCCAGCCTGTAGCTTCTGGCATAATCATTTCCTTTCCAGCTGAACAACACCTTTGGTTTTTCAGTTCTATATCTGAATTCAGACCCAGTCGATGGTGTGGCAGGTACAACAGGCTCTATTCCATGAACAGTTACTTTTCCTTCAACAGGCTTATCCTTGGAGTCTTCTGTATAAACGCGCCAATAAAGAACGCCGTTGTCAGCAGGAACTTCAACGCTGCTGACATCTGTAGTCTCATAAGTCTTTTCGATCTTTGAAAAATCTTTTCTGCGGCTTGTTTCTACAATAACCTTTTGAGCTGTCCCTGAAGATTCATTTTCAATCACATTCCATTCAAGTTTTACAGAAACCGGCTCATCCTTAACATTTAATATTTTTAGATCTTTAGAAACAGAAGTAACTGTAATTGAATTTCTTACAACTTCCCCACCGCTTTCGACACTTAAAGATTCTCCGCTTTTAAGGACTTCCGATTTTCCACTTTCTGTCTTAATTGCGGCTGATCCAGATTTAACTTCAAAATTTCTAACATCACTGCCAGCTTCAACTTTTGCAGCCATACGGGAACCGGCTTCAAGTTTTACAACAGAACCATCATCCATTTCCAAAGAAACATTTTTACTTCCGGAAGTTGAATCAATCTGAATATCACCGTTTCCAACAGAAATCTTAACCCCATCATCCTCTGAATAATAAATCTGAAGCATGGTATTTTCATAAACATCCAGAAGAGTCCCGTCCTGAAATTTGATTATAGCCTGGGCAAAATCTGCGGTACGGATAGTATCTTCATTATACAATGGCGAATTCTGGTTTATGCGTTCCCAGACTACGCGGTCATTGAACTTACGCTGAGCAATTTTATGCTTAAAATAAATGGTGGCAATGCTATTCTTATCTGTTCGGGTTGTTGAACTGTTCAAGTCCTTCCAGAAGTATAACAGACTGCAGGCGCAAACACTCAGACAAGCAAGAACAACAAACACATCACTTAG
The DNA here is from genome assembly GCA_045616085.1 of Treponema sp. Taxonomy (GTDB): domain Bacteria; phylum Spirochaetota; class Spirochaetia; order Treponematales; family Treponemataceae; genus Treponema_D. The sequence goes on along the minus strand of JAZLGB010000040.1, from coordinate 44,464 downwards.
ATGCGACTTGAATCTTGTTTTCCTCTTCATCCAGGTTCACCTTGCTAAAATCAGGAGTCTTTATGCCAAGAAGGGTTCTGACCTCATCAAGAGTCTTCGGACCTGTGGGGCCAAGACTTCTGGCACAATCCTCGTCCACTTCAAAAAATGGATCATTCACACCAAAAAATTCCTTAATATCAAAGCCAGGCATGTTTACAACTGCATAGAAATGCTGCTTCCCCTTACCTTTAACTTCAAACTCAACAGGAATTCGTTCCACAATAATTTCGTCCTTTTCATTTTCAGGACTGATAAAATATCTGTTTTCAGGACACTTGATGTAATCCTGTTTCAGAATGTTATATGTATCCTCTGTAATAAGCATGTCTGTACCACAAGGCTTGTTGGAAGCTTCAGTGCGACTGGCAAAATTTACAGAATCCCCGATTGAGGTAAATTCCATCTTGTCATAACTTCCCATAAAACCTACAGTTGCACGACCCGAATTCAACCCCCGCCCAATACGGATATAAGGCTTATAGGCAGAATTTTCATCACCTTCATGTTTTTTTGTAAATTCCATGGCTTCCTTGTTATACATCATAAGTGAATAACGCATGGCAAGACTGGACTTAACGGCAGCCAGAGCATCTTCCTTAACATACCGGGCATGCTTAACCTTTGCTTCTTCTTTTTCCGGTGTACCATCAGGCAGTTTTTCCCAGTCTAAAGGCTCTTGACGCAAAGTTCCCCAGCAGGCCATGATGGCATCCCCTTCAAACTTATCTACGATACCTCCGGTTCTTGTAATGCAGGTTACCATGCGGCTCATGTAATCGTTCAAAAAGTTAATGATTTCTGCAGCAGAATGTTCACCAAAACGCTTTTTAAAACCATCTGAAATTTCTGTAAAACCACGAATATCACTAAAGAAAATCGTAATATCCTTAAGATGAGGATCAAAATCAATTTCCTTACGGATAATGGCTCTTGTAACACCTTTGTTTGTAAGTTTTGTAAAGGTATTCAGGATTTCCCGTTCGTTCTTAGTTGAATTGATAAGTACGCCGATTTCGTCTTTTCCGTTAGTCTTAAGTCCATCAAAAAGTTCTGTATTAAAATTACCCTGATTGATTTCATTTACAACAGCAGTCAGCTGCTTAAGTGGAACACTCATTGATTTTCCAAAGAACCAAACAATCATGATAACAACGGAAAGAATGGCAATTGTAAGATAAACGTTTCGGCGGGTTGTAGCATTAACCCCTTCAAGAATTACTGAAGTTCTGGCAATTGTTACTACACCACAGTTTCCTTTTGAAAGTTTTCTGAAGGCACCGATATAATCTTCACCCAGTTCGTCCGTAAAGTTTGACTGCTTGTTAGTATCATTGCTTTCCAGCATCATTTTTACTATCGGATACTCGCTGTAATCCACAGCCTGCATCATCATCTCAAGATCAGGAGAAACAAGAACAATACCGTCTTTATTAACAAAGAAAGACAGGTTGACTGCACCAGAGGCAAAGCTTTCCCAAAGTTTTTCTGCAGAGTACAGAACCGCAACACAAGAATCTCCTGTTCCGTTCTGAACCGGATATACAATTGAAATTACAGGCTGTCCAAAATAAGGAGAAGCATTCTCCAGAATGAATCCGCCTTCTCTGGCCTCTGCAAAAGAATCTTCCTGATCATTAACAAAAGAATCTATCAGTTCAGGTTCAATTTCATTTGCAGTAATAAAAGCCGTATTTGTGAACACACGATTTGTGTCAGGCAGACACACTGCTGCAACTTCATCATTCCTGTCAAAGAACAGGCTGGCACTGGCTCTGGCGGAAGATTCACTTTCCCCGGAATTTTTCAGAAGATCAAGAAACATACCTACTGAAGACATAACGCCTGTGATACGGCTGTCACAGTCAGAGGCTGTTCGTGAATTAATTGTAAGGTTGTTTTCTTCCGCATTAGTTTTAGAATCCTTGCTTACAAAATACGAAACAAGGTATGTAACACCACCAAGAGCAATAATAATAATTGCGGAGATAATACAGATCAGTTTAACACCAATTGGACGAGAAACCTTTCCATACAAGGACTTAGCCCGCTTCTCATCAGCTTTTACTCTTTGTCTGAACTCTTTCTGTTTCTTCTTTTCTGAAAGTTTATATGCTTTTTCAGCAAGTTTTCTAATACGCTTTTTCTGTTTTTCAGAAAGTTTTACAGGCTTAAACTGACCGCCCCATGCTGATTCTTCATTATTTTGAGCCACAGCTAATTTATTTGATTTAAATGATCCGTAACAAAATTCACTATTTACCACATATTAATTTTACCTCATTAGTGGTTAAATAACAAGAATTTACAATATAACGCTTTTTTTATTGATATTTTTAACGACTAACAGTCTTTTCCTTTGCGTCATTTTTTAGTATAGTTTTGAATTGAATTAAATCTCAGGAGATTTTTAAACATGGATAAAGCAGAAATCCTTAAGAGAGCTAAAGATTATATCGCAGCAGAAAAAGATGAACGCTTCCGCAAAGAAGTTGAAGAACTTGTTGCAAAAGAAGACTTCACAGAACTTGAAGATCGTTTCTACCGCACACTTGAATTCGGTACAGGTGGACTTCGTGGTGTAATGGGTGGTGGTACAAACCGCATGAACACTCTTGAAATCAACCTTGCTACACAGGGGCTTGCAAACTACGTTATCAAGGCTTTCCCAGAAAAAGCAAAAGCAGGAACACTCAGCGCAGTTGTAGCTTACGACAGCCGCAACAATTCAGATGTATTCGCTGAAGCAACTGCACTTATTTTTGCAGCAAACGGAATTAAGGCTTACCTCTTCACAGGTCTTCGCCCAACTCCTGAACTTTCATACGCTATCCGCTATTTTAAGGCTGATACTGGTGTTGTAGTTACAGCATCACACAACCCAAAAATGTACAACGGATACAAAGCTTACTGGAACGACGGTGCTCAGGTTATTGAACCACATGATGTTGGTATCGTTGACGAAGTAAACAAGGTAACTTCTGTAAAGACAATCTCTAAGGAAGAAGCCCTCAAGAGCGGCAAGCTCGTTATGATCGATTCTGAAATCGACGAAAAGTACTGGGCAATGTGTAAGGAACAGCTTTTCCGCCCAGACCTTATCAAAGAATATGCTTCTAACGTAAACGTTGTATACACACCACTCCACGGAACTGGTGCTATGCACGTAGAAAAGGTACTTGGAGACCTTGGACTTCCAGTTAAGACAGTTCCAGAACAGAGAAATCCAGATGGAAACTTCCCAACTGTAGAAAAGCCAAATCCAGAAGAAAAGCCAGCTATGAAAATGGCTGTTGAACTTGGTACAGCAACAAAAGCTGACTGTGTAATGGCAACAGACCCAGACTCAGACCGCTTTGGTACAGCTTTCCCAGACAAGGACGGAAACTTCGTTCTTCTTTCTGGTAACCAGATGGGTGCCCTCCTTATGGATTACGTATTCCTTTCACGCAAGGAATTCAACAAGCTTCCAGCAGGTTCATACTGTGTACGCTCAATCGTAACATCTCCATTCGGTGACTACATCTGTAAGAAATACGGTGTAGAAATGATCGAATGTCTTACAGGTTTCAAATGGATTGCTGCTGTAGAAGCTGAACGAGAAGCTAAGGGACAGGGTACATACGTATTCGGTCTTGAAGAATCATACGGATACAAAGTTGAAACTGAAGTAATGGATAAAGACGGTGTTTCAGCTGCAGCTATGTGTGCTGAAATGACAATGTACTGGCGTTCAAAGGGCAAGAGCCTTCTTGAACACCTTGATGACATGTACAAAGAATACGGTTACTTTGAAGACCGCGCTATTTCTAAAAACTTCCCTGGTTCTGCCGGCGTAGAAACAATGGCTGAAATCATGACAAAACTCCGCACAGAAGGTCTTAAGACTTTGGGTGGAAAGAAAGTTACACAGATCCGCGACATTGGAAACTCTGTATCATTCGATCCAGAAAATCCATCAAAGAAAGAAACTGTAAACCTTCCAAAGAGCAACGTTCTTCAGTTCTTCCTTGAAGGCGGCACAATCGTTTCTGCTCGTCCATCTGGAACAGAACCAAAGATCAAGTTCTACATCAACAACAGAACTGAAGTTGGTGGAGCAAAGTGCGACAAGTGCCTGGCTGCAGCAAAGAAAGAAGCTGTAGAACTTTGTAACGCTATCGAAGCTGACATCAACTCAATCCTCGATGCAGCTAGTAAATAAGTTTCTTAAAGACTACAAAAAAATGTTTCGCCTTCTTAAAGACGGCGAAACATTTGTAGCTTTCGATACAGAAACAACCGGCTTGAGTTCACACAACTGCCGCATCATCGAAATTGGTGCGGTAAAGTTCAACTCAAGCGGTATTCTTGATACCTTCAACACTTTAATCAATCCAGAAACCCCTATCCCACTAGAACTGGTCCAGCTTACACATATCAGCGATGACATGGTAAAAGATCAGCCCGTAATAAAAGATATACTTCCAGGCTTTTGTAAATTCATCGAAGGCTCTATCATCATTGGCCACAACGCACATTTTGACCTAAGATTTTTGCAGGCAGAACTTGAACGATGTAACATGCCAGAAAACAAAAATCCGGTAATCGACACCCTTGGTTTTGCAAGATGGGCCTTACCGGATTTACAGAAATATAACCAGCCATTTCTAGCTGAACTTTTTAACATCGACATTTCCGCTGCCCACAGAGCCTACGACGACGCCCGTGTCTGCGGAAACATCTTTCTTGAACTAATAAAAAAATCCGCTGACCGGCAGCGGATTTAGTAACATTCAATATTTATTTTATTTAGCCTCTAGGAGCTTTTGCTGGATCAACAGGCTTTCCGTTCTGGAACACCATAAACTTCATCTCAGCGTCGTTGCCCTTACCGATCTTACCGATTTCTGAACCGGCAGTAACATAATTACCTTTTTTAGCTGTAACTTTAGCAAGTCCAGAATAAGAATAAATCAATCCTGTCTTAGACTGAATGAATACGACCTCACCAAAACCACGGTATACGCCGGTATACATAACAGTTCCTTCTCTAACAACTTTTACAGGTTCATTGTCAGCACCAGAAAGCTGAACACCACTAACTTTTCCAGAAATCTTCTTTACAGATGGATTAGAAAGTGGCCAAGTTACGCCAGCTGTATTTGTTGGAACCGTAACGTTAGGTCCCTTAACAGGTGTTGCAGGAGTTTCTGTTTTTGCCACAGAAGTAGAACCGGTTCCAGGAACAACAATCTTCTGACCTACCTTGATAGTAGAATTAGAATCAAGATTATTCATTGCCAGAAGTTCAGCAAGTTTTATGTCATGTTTTTTTGCAATGCCGTAAAGCGTATCTCCAGCCTTTACTGTATATGTACCCTTTGATGACTGGGCAGTCTGTATTGGCTGTGCTTTGACAGTTTGTGTAGAAGACAAAGCTGCCGCATTTCCGATATCTGCAGAAGGAATTCTAAGTTTTGCGCCTTCCTTCAAAACATCAGCTTCAGAAAGATTGTTTGCTGTTCTAAGTTCAGCAACAGTAATCTGATATTTACGGCTGATCGAATATAAAGTATCTCCCTTCTTTACCACATAATTTGAGTCACCAAATAAACTGAAAGTGGCAGTAAGAGTAATCAAAATTGCGAGTATAGTTAATTTTAGCTTTTTAGAAATTTCCATATCTATATTATCGGCAGATATGTTAAATAAATTCTTGTTTTTTTGACTAATTTCCTACAATTTCAAGAAAAAGTTTTCCTACATCGATTCCGTTTACAACTTTTCCTTTGTAGCTTTCAATAAGATTTTTTCGTCCGTTTTCAAGATGAGTTGAAGTGATGCCGTGCTTAATGGAAATGTCTGCTTCCATCAGGGCTGAGATGTGATCCGCAACACGAACAGTTCTTCCATCAACAGGCTTATACTTGTCTGCAGCAAAGACAGAATTAAGATCATCCCAAGAAACTTCCTGAGTAATACCCTGCTCGTTGATTATGCGGTTAGCGAATTCATCGCTTGTGTAGTACATAAGATCGTCTGCAAAAAAAGGTTCCATCAAAGGAACAAGTTCCTTGTTTACGATCTCATCTTCAATTTTCTTAACGATATTAGGAAGCTCATCAGTAGCCTGCTTAACAGGAGAAATGATGTCACGGGTTACAGCTTCCGGAAGATCATGGAAAAGCCCGGTAAAGAAATTGTTTATCACCCGTTTGTCGCTCATCTTAACGCCACAGTCACGGCAAAGAAGCAAAGTAAGAATGGCAACAAAGAAACAATGTCCAAGGACAGATGTCTTTGGAACTCTAGGAGTCTGATTCCAGCGAACCTGGAAACGAAGCTGTTCGATTTTCAACAAAAGATCATAGGAACGCTGATGTGTAACCAGCATCTGCATACCTGTAAGATCAAGATAATGCTGAATCTGTTCCTGGAGCTCAGTCTTTATAAGCTTAAGCCGTTCAGGTTCATTCACCATTTCCAGCATCTGAAGTTCCCGGAGAGTTGCGAATTTACTTGCAGCAGAAAAAATCTTAGCCGCAAGACGGGATTTTTCTGGCACCTTTATCTGACCAGCCTTCTGGCCTACATAAATCGTAAACTTTGAAAAAAGTTCCTTGTCATGAATCAAAGGCTTATAAGTCTTCAAAACCCATTCATTCAAGTGAAGATATTCTTTTGAATATTCTTTGCGGAGCATGTCCAAAACTGGAGCCTTAATGTCGCAAAGAGCAATCTTAGAAAGAAGATCAAACAAACTGGCGTGAATCATCCAGTTCCAGTCAACAAAATTTCCTCTGTTCTCTTCGTATTTTCCAATGATGTAACCTAACACCATTTTTTCTGCAGCCTTGTCCATCTCAACAAGGTCAAAAGGACGAATCAAATCAGTCCATCTCTGAATGGAAAATCCTTCAAATAACTTAAGAGCAAATTCTTGACTTAGCATGGGCAACCTTTTTAGCGGCTAGAACCAGATTTCTGGTCAGATTCCATCTTGTCCTTCCAAACAAGAGCCTTTTTCTTTACTTCTTCAGCGTTATTCTTATCACCAATGGCAAGAGCAAGCTTATGGCGGGCAAGAAGGAATTTGATTGCATTGCGCATATCATCAATACGACGTGTAGAAAGCTCGTACTTATCGCGATAACCTGCCGCAGATGCATCCAGAAGCTTTCCAATCATACGAAGATAAAGGACAGTTGTTTCATATTCTTCGTCTCTTGGATCAAAATAAGCCTTAGCTGCACGGCGCATATCGATAAGATTTTTTGCTACTACAGCAAAACGTCCCTTAAGTTCAACAAAAGACCACTTCCACTTTGAATTGTCACCGAAGGCAACTTCAAGAAGATTGATTGAAAGACCAAGCTTTCTGATCAGGAAATAACGATCATTTACAGACTTATCTGCGATGCTGGCATGATTATCAGCAAGATCAACATAAGGAATATCAATTGTATTAGTTACAAGTTCTTCAAGATAAATGATTGCTTTGTAAAGAATTTTGCGGGCTTCATTCAAGGCATCATTGTTTTTAACTTCCAGAATCTTGAGAGAAAGACTATTCTGAGCCATATAAAGAGAAGCTACATAGATCATGTCATCACAAAGCATCAGCTTCTTATAGCAAGAATCTTCTGCACCACCTTTGATGCTGTTGAGAGTCGTCTTTTCTTTTCCCAAAACTGCAGTAATCTTATTCTGATAAGGTTTGATTGTTTCTGCAAACTCCAGTCTTGTTGATTCTGAAATCTTAGCCATTAGAAGCCTCCCGAGTATTTTTCAAGCATTGAACGTGCATGTTCCAAAGAAGCTGAAGAATCCGCATCTCCAGAAAGCATTCGGGCAATCTCAACCACTCTTTCTTCACCCTCGATAGGATGAACATTTGAAGTCGTTCTGCCACCTTCAACACCTTTAGATATCTTTATCTGATTATCGGCATAAACCGCGATGCTCGCTAGATGTGTGATACAGAAAATTTGTTTATTTTCAGCAAGTTTCTTCATGTGAGAACCAACAGCAACGGCAACTTCACCGCCAATACCTGTATCAATTTCATCAAACACGAGACTCTGAACAGGATCATTCTGGGCAAAGATTGTCTTAAGAGCCAGCATGACTCTAGAAAGTTCACCACCAGAAGCGATTTTAGCCAAAGGCTGCAACGCAGAACCAAGGTTCGCACTGATAAGGAACTCAATGTTATCAAAACCATAAGGTCCGCACTTCTGCTCAATCTTATCACCAGGTTTCTGTGTAATGCTAACTGCAAACCTGGCATCTTTCATACCAAGATTCTTTAAAAGTCCTTCGATTTCAACCGCCAGCTTGTCTCCCATAGCCTTGCGCTTTTCTGAAAGAGTTTTTCCAGCAAGATAAACTTTTTTTTCCAGTTCAGAAATCTGTTTTTCAAGCTGCTCTTTATCTTCAGTACCTGCACCAAGCTGATCCAAAGATTTCTGCGCCATTTCAAAATAGTCGAAAACTTCCTGCAAAGGAGCATTCTGACTGGAAGCATATTTTTTCTTAAGGTTATAGATCAAAGAAAGACGGTCCTGAACCTCTTCAAGATGAGCTGGATCAAACACAAGCTTGTCTGCATAAGAATCGAATTCTGCGGAAATGTCGCTAAGTTCGTAGAAAGATGATTCAATTCTAGTGTCCAAAGCTTCGAGAGTCTTATCAATTCCAGAAATGCTCTGGCTTTCTTTCCTAACCTTTTTTAAGGCAGTAACGATGCTTTCCCCTTCACCTTCAAGAAGACCACGTATTGTTTCTACGCTGGCAAAAAGCTTTTCATAAGAAGAAAGACGGTTTTCCTCTTCCTCCAGCTGTTCATCTTCATTTGGCTTAAGTTTAGCTTCTTCGATTTCCTTTACGGCAAAATTGTACATGTCAATCTTGCGGGCTCTATCAGCATCAGAAGAATTCATCTGATCCAGAAGCTTTATTTTTTCTACCAAAGCGGTATAGAGTTTTCCAAATTCAAAAACTTCTGATTCGATTCCAGCTCTGGAATCAAGAAATTTTCTATGCTCAGGCACCCTCATCAAAGACTGATGTTCATGCTGCCCATGAATATCAACAAGATATGATGAGAATTCTGCAAGATCTGCCCTTGTTACAGGAGTATTTCCAATCCAGGCACCAGCACGACCTGTGTCACGAATGTAACGACGAAGCAAAACTCTGTCGTTTTCAACTTCTACACCATGTTCATCAAGCCATACTCTGGCAGGATCAGGGTTTTCCTTAGAATCAAGATAAAAAGTTCCAGAAACAGTAGCTTCATGACAACCGTTTCTGATCTGGTTCACTTCAGCCTTTCCGCCTAGCAAAAAGCTCAATGCCCCAATAAGAATAGACTTACCGGCACCCGTTTCTCCGGAAAGCACTGTAAAACCGTTATTAAATTCGATATATTCGTTTTCGATAATTGCAAAATCTTTAATTGTAAGATCTTCAAGCATGAGGACCTCCAGACCAGTTCAATTTTGATTGAAGAGCTTCGTAAAAACGTTCAGCAGTACAGCCGACCAATTTTACCTTGTTTGAGATCTGACGAATCTTTATGCAGTCACCTTCATGAATGCTAAAAGGTTTTTGACCGTCAAGAGTGATAACCATGTCAGATTCCCTGGATGGAAGGATGGTAATTTCCAGTTCTCCATTTGGACTTAAAACCAAAGGTCTGCTGGAAAGAGAAAAGGCATTCATAGGGGTCAGGATCAGCGCATCCAGAGAAGGATCAACGATTGGTCCTCCGGCAGCAGAAGAATAGGCAGTTGAACCTGTGGCGGTGCAAACAATCAAACCGTCAGCCTTAAAATTACCAAGACTCACATAATTGTACTTCACATCCATTAATATAGTGCGACTTACCATTCTGGCACTAATAACAATATCATTTAATCCAATCCCTGAATAAATTGATTTGCCATCCTTACCACTTACAACCATTGCCTGAACCATGCTTCTTTCAACAAGCTTGGCTTTTCCTTCCAGATACAAATCCAATTCTTTCTGCCATTCTTCTTTCTGAATGCTGGCAATAAAACCGAATTCACCAAAATTAACAGGAAGAACAGGAATACCTTTTTCCGCACATCCTCTGGCAGCAAAAAGAACTGTACCATCACCACCAAGAGTAATTACAAAATCAATATTTTTAAAAGGATTCTCTTCTGTAAAACCATCAAACGCAAAAATGGAAGAATCAATCCCCTTTCCCTTAAGGTATTCAGAAATCAATTTTCCAAGTTTTTGAGATTCATTTTTATGTGGATTTACAACAATCAGACAGTTTTTCATTTATTATGGCAGTGTTCCCAAAACCTTAACAATTTTTGCAACCTGAGAATGGCTCAATCTAGGATACAAAGGGAATAAAGCGCATCGAAGATACAAGGACTTAGCCTTGATACAGCTTTCAGAAAGCTCTTCCTGCTTTAATGCCATAACGCTGTCTTCATAGGCAGCACTGATTTCTATGTCTTTTTTTGCAGTATACTGCTTTACGTCCTTAAAGGAACTTGTAAGCACCAGAGGGAACGAAGACATTGTTGATGTATAATCAAATTCTTCTTCTTTTTCAGAGCTTTCAGCAGCAGCCTGAGAATATGACTTTTTAGGCGAAGGAACAACCGCTCCACTTCCACGTACAAAAAGCTTATGACGACCAGACATGCAGGCTCTCTGGAACAATGCGAAAACACGTTTACGCAAAATCTCATTGTGCTTGAATTCCTTAAGCTGAACCCATCCCAAAGCACAGTTAATATCTGGAAGCAATTCAGTAGAAGGCATGGCGTCTACAAACTTCTTCAAAACAATCCATTCTCTGCGGTTTGGAGCCATAAGAACGGCTCCTCCACCAGCGGTAATCACATCCTTTTCTTCAAGAGTAAGAATTGTATAAACCCCAAGAGAACCAGCTTTTCTGCCGTCGATTGGATTGTTGTTTTCATCAAAAGTTGGATAGTATGCACCAGCGGATCTTGAAATATCTTCGATGACAGGAATTCCTAATGCAGAAATTTCATCAAATTCTGGAAGGATTCCGTTTGTTTCATGAAGAAGCAAAAGACGTCCACCGTTTTCAATTCCCTTTTTTACGATTTCTGCGTTTACAAGGCCAGTGGAATCATCAACATCAAGTACCAATGGCTTGAAACCTAAATCCTCAACAGCCTGATAGTGCCAGGCTGGAGCCAATGCTGAAATCATGATTGTTTCACCGGATGCAAAATCCAGTGAACGCAATGCATACTTTAGTGCAGAAGCTGGATTGCGAAGTGCGACAGCACCATCGCAACCAAAAAATTCTTTGATTGTTTGAATGAATCTACCGTTCAACTCACCAGGGCCAATACGTTCATCAACCATGCAAGTAAGAACGGCATCCATTTCTTTGCGACGAATAGTAGTACTAAAAGTTTGAATCATTTTTTATTTTTTGAAATCAATAATTTTCTGAAGTTCTTTTGGATCAAAAAGTTTGATAATATCAAGAATGATAAGATATCCGTCTTCATTGCGGACAACTCCCTTGATATATTCACTTCCGATACCGCCAGACATTCTTGGAGCAGCCTGGATTTCAGCAGTGTCTACTGAAGCTACTCGTGAAACACGATCGATAATAATCCCCATCTGTGTTCCATCTATACTGATGATGATAAATCCACTTTCAAGCTCATCAAGTTCATCTTCGCCATTAGCGAAATCGATATGAAAGCGTCTATGCAAATCAATAATAGGAATAATTTCACCACGAAGGTTCAAAATACCAACCATGTAGTTAGGTGCATTTGGAATTGGTCGAATAGGCTGAATCTTAACGATTTCCTTAACTGACATAATATCCACACCATATAATTCGTTTCCAAGACGGAAAGTAACTAACTGCATCTGTGTATCATCTGCGCCCATAACAAACCTCTTCTGTTAAGAATACACCGAAAATGCCAAATTTGCAATTAATAACATTATCTATCTACAGAAAACAGAGCAACTCCATAAACACGCTTACTTCCATGATCTTTTAACTCCTTGGCACAACACTGGATTGTACTGCCCGTAGTCAAAACATCATCCACCAGGCACACATTTTCCGGCACATCAACAACCTTATCCCGCATTGAATATGCTTTCCCGATCATTTCAATACGCTGACTTCTATCAAGAGTCTTCTGCTGGACATTTGTATGTCTTTGCAAAATCCTTCTGACTTTCCAGTTGTATCTGAATTCCAAAAAAGTGCACAACTCCTCAATCTGATCCCAACCCTCCTTTCGAATTTTTCCCGGCCTAGGGGGAACAGGAACAATCACAAAATCCCCTTTTTCTTTTCTGATCTGACTTAACCTTTCATTCACCAGCTCAGCAAAAAATCCGGATATAGCCCGTTCTCCTTCCAGTTTCCACCTGCACAAAAGATTGGTGTTCCACAGCCTGTAAGAAAACAAAGGAAACATACCGTCCACTTGTTCAAGAACCACCTGCTCCCTGCATTCCATACAAAGCTCTTTCTCAGAAATCAATTGTTTACCGCAAATCCTACAGATGCCAGAACCAACTTCAGGAACCGAATAGAATTTTTCTTTACACCCGCCACAAACAGGCACCACGCTGCATCTACCGCCACAGACAACGCATTCAATTCCGCCTGCCGCATAAGAAAACAGTTTTCTTCCGGACGAAAGCACCAGCTGCTTTGAGTTAAACAAAAATTTATTCACATATATTTATTAGTACGTTTGGTGCAAAAAATGCAATTTTTTATAAAAAAAAGCAGAAAATTCAAAGAATTTTCTGCTTTTTTCTCTTTATCTACCGGACAGAGCCTTTTTCCATCGGGAAATCATCTGCAAGGCGGCCAATGGAGTCATATTGTCTGGATCAGAAGAAAGAATTTCATCCAGAACGATTTCTTCATCACTAAAAAGACCAGGAGCCACAGGAACAGGCTTTGGTTCTTCAGCCTTGTATGCAGGAACAGAATCCAAAACCGGCTTGTTTTCCGCAACTGCCTGAATATGAGAAAGAATCTCGTTAGCCCTTCCAATTACAGCCTCTGGAACACCAGCAAGCTTTGCTACGTGAATACCATAAGAGTTTTCGCTTGCTCCAACCTTAACCTTACGAAGGAATGTTACCGATTCACCCTGCTGCAAGACTTCCATACAGAGCAGTTCAAGATTCTTGTGCTCAATGCGGGTAAGCTCGTGATAATGGGTTGCAAACAATGTCCTGCATTTTATGTTATTCAGCAGATATTCGCTTACCGCCCAGGCGATACTTAAACCGTCTTCTGTGGAAGTTCCTCTTCCAACCTCATCCATGATTACAAGAGAACGGTCTGTAGCAGTCCTAAGAATGTTGGCGGTTTCGGTCATTTCTACCAGGAAGGTTGATTCACCACGGGCAAGATTATCACTGGCACCTACACGACAGAAAATACGGTCAACGATACCGATCTGGGCAGAAGTAGCAGGAACAAAGGATCCTGTCTGTGCTAGCAAGGCGATCAAAGCGTTCTGTCTTAAGAAAGTACTCTTACCTGCCATGTTTGGACCTGTAATCAGTCCAAAAACCTTCTGGTCATCAGCCTTTGCAGTAATATTCAGATCATTTGGAACGAATTCTCCCGCAGGAAGATGATTTTCAACTACAGGATGACGTCCTTTAACAACATTGAACACGCCTGTATCAACCACTTCTGGACGAACCCAGTTATGAATGATGGCAGCCTGTGCAAAAGAAGAAGAAGCATCAGTATAAGCAATTTCTCCAGCGGTCTGCAAAAGATATGGAACATAATCATGAAGCTTTGTACGAATCTCAACAAACAGATCACGTTCAAGCTCAAGAATACGGGTTCCTGCTTCATTCAATTCATGTTCCAGTTCCTGAAGTCTGGCTGTTGTGTAACGGTCACCATTTACCAGTGCTCTACGCATGATAAAGTCTTCCGGAACAGAAGAAAGCTTTCCTTTGCTGATCTCGATGAAATATCCAAACGCGTTGGTGTATTTGATCTTTAAGTTTGGAATACCAGTCTTTTCTCTTTCCTCGATTTCGTATTCCGCAAGAATTTTGTCAAAATTATCGTGAACGTTTCGCCAGTGATCCAGCTCTTCTGACCAGCCATCCTTAATGATTCTACCATCAGTCAAAGAAGTAGAAGGATCGTCATCAATGGCATTCTGAATCAAATCAATGATTTCCACAGCAGGCTGTTCGCCAATTTCAGAAAAATCATATTCCACCAGTTCAGAACGAACCTGAAGCCATGCGATCAAAGATGTCTTCAAGGCCTGCAGATCCTTTGCGTGAGCTCGATCCATGGCGATTCTACCGGCAAGACGTTCCACATCAAGAATTGGAGAAATCTTCTGGCGAACCTGATCCATAAGATTACGGTTATCGTAAAAAAGGGCCACATGTTCCTGGCGCGCGTTGATCTTTGCCACATCAGTAAGAGGATACAAAAGCCACTGACGGATCATGCGGCTACCCATTGCAGTCTCAGAGAAATTCAGACATTCCAAAAGACTGAACTGAGGAGTTCCATCCCTAAGGTTTGAAACCACTTCCAGATTTCTTCGGCTGGAATCATCGATGATGAGGTAGTTTGTATCCTTATAAATCTTGATTCCACGAACATGAGGAACCACAGAATTTGTTGTCTTTGCAAGATAGTCCAAAAGGAATCCAGCAGGAGCTACTTCCGCAGAATTTTCATCAAGCCCAAAGCTCAAAAGTGAAGCAGTCTTGAACTGCTGAGTAAGTCGTTTATAAGACAGCTCTGCATTGAAATCCCAGTCTGGATAATAGGATACAGACATGGCAGGATGCTGTTCCAATGCAATCTGAATAGCCTGATTGTTTCTTAAAGACTGAGGAAGCAGCAATTCTCTTGGTAAACAGCGGCCTAATTCTTTTGGGAACTGTTCTCCCATTTCGTTAGAATGCCAGCTGGTTGCACTAAAAGCACCGGTAGTTACATCAATAAATGCAAATCCAACGCCACCATGAGAAGCAGACAAGGCTGCAAGGAAGTTGTTGGAATTACCTTCAAGATATTCAGATTCAACCGCAGTACCAGGAGTGATTACTTCAACTACCTTACGCTCTGTAAGACCTTTAGCCTTAGGGTCCCCAACCTGTTCGCAGATTACGATTTTTTTACCTGCTCTTAAAAGTCGGGCAATATAAATCTTTGCGGCATGATAAGGAATACCACACATAGGTGCGGTACCACGATGAGTCAACGTTAAATTAAGAAGCCGGGAAACTTCTGCTGCGTCATCAAAGAACATTTCATAAAAGTCACCCAGCCTAAAAAACAGTATTTCGTTTTTATACTCACTTTTTATCTGCACATACTGCTGCATTACCGGAGTGAGTGTTACTTCTGCATCCACGTTATTTTCCTAATTCAGCGATAACCTGTTCTGTTACATCAACAGAGTTAGAGTACCAGAGAATTGCATTGCCCTGCTGAAGGCTCAAAATCATACTGTAACCGCCAGCTTCTGCAATCTTTGAAAGAGTATTGTAAAGACTGTTGTAGAAAGCATCTGACCCCTGGAGAGTTTTCTGCATTGAATCAAGCTCAACGTTCTTAGCGTTTGTATATTCGATTACAAAATCAGTCTTCTTTGTGATTTCAGCCTGAGTTTTCTGAGCCATAGCATCATTTCCGGCTTTTTCGTAATCCATCTTCTTTGCCTGAAGCTTCTGAAGTTCATCTGTATACTTGTTGATTTCCTGCTGGAAGTCTGCCTTTTTCTTTTCGTAGTTACGAACTGCCGCACTGTTACGGAAGTAAGCGTTGTAAACCTTAGCAGTATCAACAACACCAAACTTTGTGATCTGCTGAGCAGACAAAGACGAACCTGTTACAAAAATTGAAAGAGCAATAATAATTTTTACAATAGATTTCATATATTCCACCTTTAATTATCTGTTTGTCATGTTGAATGAAAGAACGAACTGCCATTTATCATCCCATTTAACATTTCCATCTTCAACACGGAATTTATTAGCAAAAAGCAAGTGCAATGGGAACTGTGGTACAAGGAATCTAAGTCCAGGACCAAAACTGAAGTAGAAATCATCCAATTTAAGTTCATTGAACAACTGTTCAGGTTCTTCTTTTACAGCAACTGCATCAAAGAATCCGTCTACACCAAGAACACCCTGGAACAATGGAAGACGAAGCTCAACCTTGTTGGAAAGCATTGCTTTACCACGTTTCTTGTTATAAATGTTTGTCCAACCACGACCGTTGAACATACCATCAATATAAACTTTAGAAGAATCACCGAACAAAGATCCTGGGATTGGATAAATCAATGTCACACCAGTGTAAGCTGCCAAAACCATCTTGAAATTCCAGAAACCGTTGGCAACTGGAATATCAAAAAGCTTAAGGTACGATTCAAGTTTAGTATCAGAACGAAGATAGAATTCGTGTTCTACACCAGGCAAAAGTCCGTACCATGCAAGACGTTCACTGGCAAACCAACCCTTTGTTGGATCAAAGTTGATGTCTCGGTTATCAAGTGATGCATTTGCATACAAAGAATTCTTCAAGCCAAAACGGTTCGCATATTTGTTTACACCAGAATCAAGAGGTACATACAACGACTCATCATAAATGTTGTCTGTAAGAGTATTAGACATACCACCTGTCAAAGTAAAAATAGCAAAATTAGGTAACCATCTGTGGCCGAGGGAAGTATTCAATGAAGCACCATAGGATTCATAGTTCATATAGTAATAATCATCATCAAAAACCCCATTAGGAAGCATGTTCAACGCAAGTGCAGAAGATTCTGAATGGAACAATGAAAGAGATTCGCTGAACTGAATTGGCTTACCAAAAAGCCAGTTTTCAGAATAAGAAAAATCAATATTTTGATCGTTAGAAGCGACGGTTACACCTGCAGAAACAGATTTTCCAGTTCCTCTGAAGTTAGAATTTTCAACCTTCGCATACAAAGAAATTGGAAGATCATCAGCATCTTCAATTCCAGAGAAAGTCATACCAAACTGCAATGATGTAGTACTCTGCTCTTCAACAGTAATAACAAGATCAACAAGGTTAGCTTCAGAACCAGAAACAGGTTCCGGAACAACACTTGAGAAGAACTGAGTGTTATAAAGGTTTCGCATACCACTCATGATCTTATCGCGGCTAAAAACATCACCAGGCTGCAAAGGAATTTCACGAAGAATTACACTTTCCTTAGTTTTTGTATTACCCTTAATGATGATGTTTTCTACGTGAGCGCGAGAATGTTCACGAATCTGCAATGAATATCCAATTGTATGTCTTTCTGTATCCTTTTCGATATTTGGATAGAATTCATTAGACATGTAACCATTTTCATAATAAAGGTTTGTAAGATTTCCAATACCTTCCTGAAACTTTGTCTGGTTGAACACTTCTCCAACCTTAAGCTTGATGAAAGAAAGCAATTTTTCAGTTGTGAAAATTTCGTTTCCAGAAATCTTAGTACCATTATATGTATACTGGGCACCTTCCTGAAGGATGAAAGAGATTGAAATTTCTTCTCTTTCCTTCTTTTCGTTAACCTTAGATTCTTCTATAACATCAACTACGCGAGCATCAATGTAACCTTTAGTCATGTAATGCTGTGCGATAATCTGTTTGTCGGCTTCAAGAGAAGATCTCTGAAAGGCTCCATTCTTCATGAAACCTTCTTCCTTAAGGGAAATCTTGCTTTTTAATGTTCTGTCTGAAAATACTGTATTTCCAGAGAATTTGATTGATGTAACAACAGAATTGTTTCCTTCATTTACATAGAAAACAACGCTTACGCCATCATCAGATTCTTCAGCTTTGAGAGTTACCTTCGCATCAACATAACCTTTGGAAATATAAAGATCTCTTAAGGCACGTTCATCCAAAAGTGAAGTTGCTTCTATATATACATCACCAGTTTTGATGGAAACTGTATCTCTAAGTTCATTGTTGCGGATCTTTTTATTTCCCTTAAAGTCAATGGAAGAAATTACAGGATGTTCCTTTACACTAAAAACAAGATTGATTTTATCTGAACTTTTTGCAACATGTTTGGCATAAGGTTCAATATCTTCGAAGTATGCAAGTCCATACAAACGATCAAGAATATCGTTATAAACCTGTTCATCAAAAGTCTTTCCAATAAATCCGTTTGTAACACCTGTCACATCAGATTTCTTTACACTTTTAAGACCTTCAAATGAGATTTCAGCAATTGTTTTTCCCCAGAACCAATCCGAATCTTCTTCAGACTGCGCGAATACAGGAATTACAGAAATTGCAAGAATTAATGCAAGAATAAAACTTTTTACCTTGTTACTTTTTGAACACATAAAATTTGTGCCGCCCTTTTTATATTAAAATGAGAATTTCCATGAAAGCGTTACTGAGGTTGATGAAACAAACCTGTCATTTCTAAGCCCATTGATATCGGGAGCCATATTCCATCGAATATTTCCGAAAGGAGATTCAACCTCCAGACCAAATTCTGGCTGGAAAATCAAACCACTGGACACAACGCTTTCATCAACCCTGGTATCATCATAAGACCAATGCATAAGAGCATCCATATACAATGAACTTCCAAAGTACTTCCCTAAATAAACAGTTGAATTATCAAAAAAGTTACCGATCTTTAGATTTTTGTTTTCTGATTCTTCTTCTCTGCTCCTGAGACCGTAATTCAACGCATTCTGCAGGACATTAGTTCTAACGCTCAATATATCAAAATTGAGGAAATCCCGCAACTTGTTTTCTATAGAACGTCCAATGGTAGATTGGATCGCATAATCTCCTGTGGCAAGAAGAAGACCCGAAACATTTTCAGAATCTCCAACCGCAATCTGTCCCAGCAATGCCCTGATTTCTGTTTCAGACTTTGCAGGAATCGAAGTGAACTGAGGATTTATGTTCAAAAGATACTGGTTGTTCGCAGAAAGAATGATTCGTACGTCGTTACCCTTTTCATCTCTTTCACGAGTTTCGGCCTGAAGGTTGATGAGAGGATTAAAGGTTGGATCATTACTGTTAAACTTCATGTAACCGTTCTTAAGGTAGAAGTTTCGGCTGAGGTAAGAAATGTCTCCTGAACGGAATGCAAGTTCTCCGTCAAGTTCCAGATCACCGGCGGCCATATCATACTTGAATCCAAAATCAGTATTAGGAACAATTACAGCTCGCAGCAAAGGATCAAAAATGAAAGTACAGTGCTGACCAAAGTTGATTTTAAGATCAGCTCGAGGCCACCAGCTGCGCTTTGGAGGTGTATTGGCCAACTCACGGGTTTTTACGCTACCAGTGGTTTTCCTAAGGGAAACATCGCCTGTAACATCAAGGTAATGATCCTGGAATGCAAGAAGCAGATCCAGATTAACATCACCTATAAAATGAGCAAGACGGATTTCAAAATCTCCAGGCATGAACACGCCTTCCGGATTCTTGAGTTTTAACTCCAGACGGTCAAAGGACCAGCGATCGAACATCACGTTAAGCTTTGCTGTAATCGGATAATCCTTTTTAACCATACCTGTAATGGTTGGCATTTCAATTTCATTATGATTTACGATGAACATGGCTTTGTTTACCGTAATATGCTGAGAAATGATGGATGGCAGACTAAAATCAACTCCAGAAGCAGAAAGAGAACCCTTGAATTCCGGATCGGATTTAAGTCCTGTAACATCAACTCTTCCCTTCATTATGCCGCTGTAGATTTTTAATTTTGCCACATCAACATACTTGAAAAGTTCGCCGGCATTAATGTTTATTCCATGAACCTTTACATCCAGTTCCTGACCTTTTGTGTTTCCCGTCAAATTGAACTGAACCGGCTTTCCTTCTGCAACAGTAAAGTCAATCTTTCCGTCATTTGCGATAGTTCCGGTAATTCCCTGAGTTTCAGAAGTGAAAACAGTTGTAAGAGAATCCGTATGAAGAATTGTCACAGAGAAAGGGAAAGTTTTCTTAAGGAAAGTTCCAGAAACCTTATCACAAATCAGATTTGCGGCGAATTCAGAAGGCAAGAAATGGCCTTCCTCTATGAGAGTATCAGAAACTGTAAATTCCAATGGAGCATGAACAGTCTTCTTGGCAACAATTGTATCAAGATCCCCTGTGGCCTTACCTGTAAACGTATTCAGATCAAACAAAGCAGACACGTTTCCAACAGTAAGATTGTTATAGTTCAACGTAAGATTATCTACCGTAAGATTCTTTTCTTCAACATAAGCAGACCCCTTTAGTCCCACAGTTTTTCCAGCGGTCATAATGCTGACTGAATCAAGGTTTACGCCCACATAAGGATTCTCCAGAGTTCCAGAAGCGATGACAGTTCCTGTAGCCTGGTTGTTTTCGCTATGTTCTGCAGTAAACCGGTTCAGGCCAAATGCGCTGAGAATGATCTGAGTGTTGAAATAGAAATTCTTCTTTAAGTTATCACCAGAAAAAGCGTTCTGTCCTGGATTTGTCATTTCAAAGGTGATTGCTACAGCTTCAGGAGACAAAGGATTTTTTAGGTTGAAGTTCAGGCTGACAGAGTCAAACACAGAACCGTTCATGTTCAGCAACAGCTCAGAGCTTCCTTCCAACGCGGAAAATCTATCAGAATAAGCGATCTGGTCAAGGAAAGCGCCATATTTTGTAACAGAACCAGCCAGCTTAAAACTAGGCTCAAAAAAGTACTTTCCACTGGCTTCTGCACCTTCAAACCGATTGATCTTTAGGTTGATTCCATTTTCTTTGCTGTAACTGAAGCTGGAATCTGCAGAAAGAGTGAAAATCGCATTTGCCAAACTCAAAGGAAAGTTGTCGGCCTTGAAAGTTCCATCCAATCTGCCCTTTTCATTTTTATGAACATCACAGACAACTCCATAATCTCCGGTAAGTGAAAACCCTTCCGGCATAAGGTTTCCTGCAAAATGGTATGGAATTGTGTCGGCAGTAAGATCTGCCATAAAAAAGGCATCCTGGCCGTCAGGAGATTTTTCAAACATTGCAGAAAGATTCATCATCTTTCCATTTGAAAGATAAGCCGCCCTGCTTAACTGAACAGAAGAATCGTTTCCATCAAGAGAGATGAACAAAACGTTGTTTTCCTTTTTTGTATTCACGACAAAAGCATAAGGAATGTTGTAAGAAAGATTCTTAAAATCTGTAGAAACAAAAAATTCACCGTTAAAAATATATGAAGATAGAAATTCGAACTTTGAAGTTGACTTTTCCTTTCCAAAGAAAGCTCCTGCCTGAGCCACGCTATCCAGATACATTCCAGAAGACGAAACATTTGCCTGAACGTACTTTGTGCCACCTATGTAGCTTCCATCAATTTTAACAGAACCAGCTTTTTCAGCTTCATAATGAGAATAGTCTGAAAGTTCAAAAGCAAAATCAACAGAATCATTTATCGGGCGAACAGAAAGCTGTAGCGCAGTAAAAGCCTTGTCATCCAACATCAACTGAGGTGCAAAGGCAATGAAACCTGTAGCTCCAGGATCAAAATATACCTCTGTCGATACATTTCCACCATTTTTTAGGACAAAACTGTTGATATTCAACTCACCAGCAAGCTTCATACCTTCGTAGCCATAAGAACCTTTGAATTCAACATCAATCTTTTCACCAGAAGCATTGAAGGAATCAACAACCAGCTGCTTCTCTGTTCCATCCAAAGAATATTTTGTAGTACATCCACCTGAATAAATCTGATCCGGAAGTAAAATCTCTCCATCAGAGGAATACTTCAATTTTTTTTCGTTATGGCTGTATTCTGCAGACGCATTAAGAGAAATGGAAAGATTTTTTATTTTTTTCATGCTGGCATCAGAACTCTTAACGCTAACAGTCTGATTTGGCTTTAAGTTTTTTGCATGAAGAGCTACATACGAAGTTTTTTCATCAAGATTATAGGTTCCAGAAATGAACAAAGGATATCCATTCTGAATTGTCTTTAATTCAAAATTTCTGTTTTTATAGCCTACAACCAGATTTAAATGGTTGAAGGCATAATTTCCGTTGGAGATGTCCGAAAAACGAATTACCAGAGAACTTCCCTCCAGGACTTCCGGAATATATCCATCCGCAGAAAAACCAGCAGAATAAACAGCTCCTTTTTCAGTGGTGTATTTTACGCCTCCAGAAGTCTTGATCATTATCTGGCGGCTTATATTAAGAAATGCAAGAGTAATTTTCTTGAAGTGTAAATCTGCCAAAGCCTGATTCTTCCGATATCTCAGATGCACGTTTTTTATAAAAACATTGAAGGGAAGATTTTTTATAAGCTCTTCCAGATTGACTTCCTGAACTTTTTCCGTTTTTGCAGGAGCTGAAGACTCTCCTTTTTTTGAAAGCCCCTTGAACTTTTCGATAAATCCATTTTCTTCAGGATCAACTTCAACAATAAAACCATCAACAGTAATATCTTTGATTGCAGAAAGTCCTTCTCCTCTTAAAAATTTAGGAATACTGTATCGAACTTCTGTTTTTTTGATTTCAACTACAGTTTCCCCATGCTGTTCATCAGTCAATGTGATGTTTTTGATCCGCAATCCTGTAAAAACTGAAGGTGAAAGAGATTTGTAGGAAAGTCTTAGACCTGTCGATTCCTGAAAAGATGAAACCACTTTGTCAAACTGGGAATAAATACGTGACGATACGGCGTTGTAAACTGGTGCCAAAACCAGCAGAACAACAGCAATTGAGAGGACAAAAATGAAAATAGCAGCCAGATTACGTAAAGACGGTTTCTTCATCTTTTTAGCGATTTATTCTACTTAAATTTTCGGAAATTTTATATACTTATTAAACTACTTTATTCAGGAAGGAAAAAAATGATTATTAAAAACTTCATCGTCTTTGAAGGAATTGACGGAGCAGGAACTACAACTCAGATCAAAAAGCTGGAAGAACGTTTTGGAACAGAAAATGTATTCAGAACAGCAGAACCAACCTCCAACGAAACAGGAAAATTTCTTCGTCGCATGCTTAAGGGCGACTTTAAGGTTGATGAAAGAACAGCCTCTTACCTTTTTGCGGCAGACCGCTGCGAGCATATTTTTGGAAAAGGCGGCGTTATCGAAAATACAGAAGCTGGCAAAGTTGTGCTTAGCGACAGATACTTTTTTTCAAGTCTGGCATACCAGTCAGTTACCTGCGGAAAAGAGCTTCCTGAGCTTTTGAACAGCCCATTCCCTCTTCCTGAATACCTTTTTTACTTCAAGATTGATCCAGAAATTTCCCTTGGCAGAGTTACAGCCCGTGGAGAACAGAAAGAAATCTACGAAAAAATAGATTTCCAGAAAAAAACAGCAGCTCTTTACGATGCTGTCATGGAAGAATACAAGGGTGAAAAAGGCAGCGGCATGAAGCTTATCGAAGTTGACGCCTCAAAATCCATTGAAGAAATTTCAGATTTCATCTGGAACTGCCTTCAGTCCCGCTAATCTATTTTTCTAAAATTCCGATAATGACAGTGTGAAAAAGTCTGTTTTTACAACAATTAAATTTCTCATTCTAAGCGCAGTGCTTTTTGCTTACTGCCTTACAAATGCTTCTGCCTATATGGTCAAATACAAGGAAGACTGGTACAGACTTTATCACGTTCATTACCAGCAGTATCCAGATGACTGTATCGAAAACATCTACTGGCTGGAAAAAGCTGTCCAGGCAGATTTCTGCAATCCACTGTACGCAAAAGCAAAAATCGAAACAGAAAAACAGTGGGAAAAATACCGCTATCTTTTCCAGATGCATCTTAACCTAAAACTCATTGAACAGCACCTTAGATTGGGCAGAACCTACGACAAAAAGGTGGCCTATTTCTACGATGCTCCATGGAACGAAGAATACATCAACAATCTTGAAAAGGCCCTATCTTGTTACAAAGCAGGACTTTACTACTGGCAGGAAGCTCAGCTCTGGGCTGAAAAAGCCAACACTAAAGACTTCAATTTCCTCTTCATCACCGAACTTCAGAACTGGGAAGACGAACGGGAACGCATCAAAAAAGGCGAATTGAATTACAAGAAAATGCTGGAACGGGAAATCGCCAGAGTTGAAGCTGTAAAGGCTGAGTTTGTTGCAATGGACTCTAAAACTTACTAGAATGTAGGCATGTCTACAGAAAACTTTAATATCTCTTACCCTTCCATCAATCCAGGAACTGACGTTACAAAAATCACTTTTACTTCAGGAACTCCAGACCTTCTTTCAGTTTACGAACCAGGTAACTCAAATGGCGTTCGCCGATGCTTTGTAACAGATGCAACTGTTGCCACTCTTCCTGTAATGGAATCTTTCATCTCTAAATTTGAAGATGGTGTTTGTGGCGGTGACGTTCTCATCATCCTTGGTTCCGGAGAGCCTTACAAAACAATCGAAAGCGTTCTTGAAATCGTTTCTACTGCTGTTGATGCAGGATTTTCTAGAAAAGATGTTTTTGTTGGTATTGGTGGAGGCGTTATCTGTGACATGACAGGTTTTGCAGCTTCACTCTTCAAGCGAGGAGCACCTTGCCAGTTTGTTCCAACTACTCTTCTTGCCATGGTTGATGCTTCAATCGGCGGAAAAACAGGCTGTGACTTCAAGAATTACAAAAACATGATCGGTGCTTTCTGGCCTGCTCAGGAAATTCATATCTTCCCTGCTTTTGTAAAATATCTTTCAAACAGTCAGTATCGTTCAGGTCTTGCAGAAGCCATCAAAACAGGTCTTTTGTACGACAAGGAACTCTATGAAATCTTCAAGAACAATTCCGCAGAACTTTTGAACCGTGATGAAGAAATCGTTTACACAGTCATCAAGAAGTGTTCTACCTGCAAGGCAAAAGTTGTTGAAGAAGACTTTACAGAAAAGAATGTACGCATGTACCTTAACCTTGGACACACATTTGGCCATGCCCTTGAAACAATCGCCGGTCTTGGAAACATTACTCATGGTGATGCTGTTGCCTGGGGAATTGGACGATGCGTTTGTCTTTGCGCAAGAGAAGAAATCTGTTCAGAAGCATTCAAGAATGAAGTTCTTGAAGTCCTGAATAAATATGAATGGTGTACAGAAGGTGTTCCTTCCGTTGTTACAGGCGGAGGAATTGGAGAACGTCTTCTTACAGCAATGAAAAAAGATAAGAAAAATGCTTCCAGCGCAATTAAATGCGTATTGCTCAAAGGCTTGTGTGAACCTTTCACACAGGAAGTTTCAGACGACAAACTCCTTAAAGTATTAAAATAAAATGACAGAAGAACAGAAAGCACATTATTTTGACTGGGCTGCTACAAGCCCTGCTGATCCAGAAATCTTGAAGGCTTCTTTGGAAGAAACCCTTACAAAATGGGGAAACCCATCCAGCGTTCACACCGCAGGAAAAGAAGCCAGAGAACTTCTTGAAAACGCACGAAACAACTGTGCAAAAATTCTTGGTGTTCCAGCCGCTAACCTTTACTTTACTTCTGGTGGAACAGAAAGCGACCACATTCCAATGCTTTCAATCTTAAGCAGACCAAACAAAGGCCATATTCTTTTCAGCTCAATCGAACATCCTGCCGTTCGCGAAATTGCAGGTGAAATGAAAAAATGTGGCTGTTCAATCGATTCCATTCCGTCCAACAAAGACGGCATCATAACTCCAGAAGCTGTTGTATCTGCATTAAAACCTGACACACTTATGGTTTGCATCATGGCAGTTAACAACGAAACAGGAGCCATTCAGCCTATCTATGAAATCGCTGACGCAATCGCTAAAGCAACCGCTGGAAAAAGAAGACCAAAACTTCACGTAGACTGCGTTCAGGCTGCAGGGAAAATTCCATTGAACTTGAATCATAAAGGTATAGACAGCGCAGCCTTTAGCGCCCACAAGATCTGTGGCCCTAGAGGAATCGGACTTTTGTATTTAAAGGATGCAATGGAACCTTTCTTAAGAGGTGGTGGACAGGAAAAGGGAATCCGTTCAGGAACAGAAAATGTTTTTGGAGCAATCGCTTTTTCAAAGGTGCTTGAAAAATATTATATCAGCGAAAAGAATCAGGAAATTACAGCTCGTTACGAAGCACAGAAGACCTACACAAAGGATTTTGTAAAAGGTCTTACTGAACTTGAATGCTGTACAATCATTCCACCTACTCGTCCAGAAAATCCAGACATGTATTCACCTTGGGTAGTCCAGGCTGCATTCAAGAACATTCCAGGACAGGTAATGCTTAGGGCATTGGACTCAGAAGGTTTCTATATTTCAACAGGAAGTGCCTGCTCCAGCCGCAAGAACAACAGACCTGTTCTTGAAGCCATGCATGTTACACCAGAGCAGAGCGAAACTGCAGTAAGATTCAGCTTTGGTCCCCTCACAACCGAAAAGGCCATGAAGGAACTGCTGGACAAAGTTACAGAAATCGCAAAGAAATTCAATAAGTAAAAGCTAATTGATTTTTTTTTCATTAAACGATATTTTTAACTATCACATTTACAAAGGAAGGCAAAAATATGGGTGCACGCGGAGAACTTTATACAACAGAAGTTTATCTTGATAATCGTGCTTATTTTTTTAATGTTAAGGAAAACCGAACAGGTGATGTTTTCCTTCAGATCGTAGAAAGCAAGAGCCGCGATGGTTCAGACGGTGAACGCCACCAGATTGCTATTTTTGCTGATGATATGCAGAAGGTTCTTCAGGGCCTTGACCGCTCTCTTACTTACATCGAAAAAGACAGAAAAGAAAGAGCAAAAGCTAAGGCTGCTAAAAAGGCTGCAAAAGAAGAAAAAGCTAAGAAAATCTACAGAATGAAAGAAGAAAAGAAAGACGACGGTATCAAGCGTACGGGTCGTGTGCATGTAGTTTCTAAACGTGCTAAGCCTGAAGGCGAAACTTCTTCTGAAGAATAAGATAAAAAAAAAGAAGCTCTAACCGAGCTTCTTTTTTTTGTCTAATAACCAAAAGTCATGCGCTGGATGGGACTTGGGCCGATCTTGTGGCATACTTCTCTGTGAGCCTTTGTTGGATAGCCCTTGTGTTTTGCGTATCCGTATTCTGGGTAGAGCTTATCCATTTCTACCATTATTCTGTCACGGCCAACCTTTGCGATTATGCTGGCTGCCATTACCGGCGGATAATTACCGTCTGCCTTTGGTTCGCATTTAATTGAATTGCAGTTTGTGATTTTTGGAATCTGAGTTCCATCAGTAATACAATCAATGTAATAATCAGAGATTCCATTTGCTGCAGCCCATTCAGGAAGCTTCAAGAGCATCATGTCGTAGGCAAGCTTCATGGCGTACATGCTGGCCTGAAGAATATTCATTTTGTCGATGGTTTCGTGATCAACAATTCCAATCCCCCAAAGAGCCTTCTCTTTTATGATAAGTTCTGCCTTTTCCCGTTTTTTTTCAGACAGTTTTTTGGAATCATTCAGCAATTCCATTGGAAAATCAGGAGGAAGGATGACAGCCCCCGCTGTAACAGGACCTGCAAGAGGCCCTCGACCGGCTTCATCCAGACCGCATAAAAGTTGAAGTGCCATAATTAAAAACCAGACTCAATGTTAGAAGAATATTCTACCGAATAATTTTTATCATCCATGTAGACAGCTTTATTTGAAAGCAAACCTTTTTTAAGGTCACCATCAAAAACATTCTTAATAATAGAAGAATGAGTGTCAAAAAGTTCTGCAACTCGTCCCATTGAACCTACAACCTTACACTTGGAATCTTTAAGCTCAAAAAGTCCACCCTGGGCAGAAAAGTTCACTGCGGTTCCGGCACAGCTTGTGATTCTGGAAGTCTTAACAGAAAGCTTAGATTCAACTGAAGAAATAATACTTGTATAATCTTCCGCAGAAGCTGTGATTCCACTGTTCTGAATGTTCACGACAGAATTATCTGAATTAACCACAGTTCCGTTCTTTCCAAATACAAATGAAAGTTCAGCCTTATCCATATAAAGAACCGAACGCTCCAGCTGGAAAACCAAAGAATTTTCCAAAGTATTCTGAGGTTCAGAAAGAGTTACAAGAATGTTGTTCAATGAAAGACTGGAATTTCTAACAACAAAACTTGTTTTTGGTCCAAAAATAAGTCTTGCAGAATCTTTTCCATCAAGCTGACAGTTAGAAGAAAGGACAATCTTTTCATTAGGAACGTATACATCTCCAGAAACCCTAACGTGAACAAATCTACTCTTGTTGATCAAAGGAACAATGTCTCTGAAACTTACAAACGGATATTCCCTTGACCCATTGGCCTTTGCAATCTTTTCTTCATCAGTAATCGAGCCATCCAGATAATAGTTGCACTGGTCAATGATGACTGTATACACGCTTTCTTTACTGATGTTTTTTACTTCATCAACACAGTAGGCACGAATCTTATAAGCCGCAGCACCTTCTGAAGATGGTTTTAATGTAAATGACTTACCTCTCATCTGAACAAACTTGTCGTTTGAAAGATCAAAAAGGTTTTCCTGAGCTTCCACAGAATAATTTTCGTCAAGGATGACTGGTCCAGTAACGGCTGCATATACCACTTTATTTTCTGGACTTTTGATAGAAACTTTGACCGATGAACGAAGAAACTTACCTTCTACAGATGGAGTGATCACAGGAGCGGCAGGATTTTTCTTATGCACATCATAAGGAACCGAAAGACTGCCCTGGAAAACAGAGTCATAGTAAAGTCCTGCAGTAATTTTTCCAGAATAGTTATCTCCGTGGAAAGTATCGATTGTGAGAGTTTCAAAAAGTTCACTAACCTGACCTTTTTCATCAATTACGCCAAACTTGTAGCCTTCTGCCCCATTAAAAGAAACAGTCACAACGCCTTCGTTTGACACCTTTGTGGCAAGCTGAGGTTTAGGAGGAACGACAAAGAACTTGATGATATTTTCTTCGGAGTAATCAACACTCTGCCAAGAAATCATGTGATTCTTAGAACGATCCAGCTTAACCTTTTCCTTTGGCTGGCCCCACCACTGGTCATCGATCTTATAGATGTAGGATTTATCTGAAAAAACAAATGTTTCCCAATCTTTGATTTCAAAAGGAACGTCCTTGCGGGTATAAACTCCTGTCATTACTGGATGAATTTTAATGATAAAACGCCAGGCATTTTTTCCATCAGTAACTGAACAAGGCATATTTCTTGAAATTACCATTTCCTTGCTCATTGAAAGCGAAGTTCCTGTATCGAAGCTGTCAAAAGATGAGCCCAAAGCATATTCAAATGATTTTGGAATGACGAATGCATCCCCTGCAGAATAGTCTACGGCCCCAGTTGCAGTAACCTTTTCAATAAAGTTACGTTGTTCTTCATCTTCTGGAAGAGAAACCTTTTCTACCTTATAGGAAACTACTTTAGAAGTCTTGTTTCCAGCCTTATCTACGATAACGATGTTTACAGTAACATCCCCTTCCATTTCCAAAAGAACAGGACCGTCATAGGCAAGACCGGAAGTTTCTGGGTCTGAACCGCTTAAAGAATAATAGGCGTTGCTGGATTCCGGCATATCAATTACAAGAGTCTGCATATTTGCCCAAGTTCCAGGAACAGGATTAACTACCTGCTGAGCTGCAACATTAAACGAGAAACCTAACGCTGAAATCAAAAATATTTTTCTAAAAAATCTAATCATTTTACACAATTATAAGTTATAAGTTATTGATTGACAATTAAATGAAAATCACCCTTTACAGGTATAAAACAGAAGCAGGAATATTTTACGGCAGAAAGAGCCACTGTTCCATAAAGCCCAAGATTGTTCTTTTTTGAAATAGCTGCGATTTTACCAGGATTTTTGCTTGCCAGCTGCAGAGAATTTTCTAAATCAGCATTGAATTTTGTTACAAGTTCCTGATTTTCCTGGAGAATCTGATTTCTGAAGAGAACCACAGTCATAGGAATGCTGGCATCCTTTCCAGTAGCTAATTTATACTGCTGCTGAAGATCCATTGAAACGAAATTGCGTTTTGAATTTCTGGTCAAAAGAGATGTTGCAGGTTCCGAGGTTACTGCAAAATTGATTTTATTGGAAATATAGGCGTTTGTTACTTTGGAAAGATCTTCGAAAACAATAAGTTCCACACCGCTATCACCAGATTCGAGAGGAATATTGTTTTTTTTAAGCAAATAAGTGAAAAGTTCTTTTGAAAGTCCTTGTCCGGCAACACCAATCTTTCTACCAGGAAGAGCTGAAAAAGAAACGTTTGATCTTCTACCTACAAGACAAAAATCTGTTGTGCTGGTTACAGCAGTGACCTTTAAGTTTCCATTAGCCTTTGCTGTAAGTTTTTCTGCTGCAACTGAACTGATATTAGTTACGTCAATCACTCCGTTTTTCATATCCTGCACAAGCTGAGCAGGTTCATCATAAAAAGTGAATGTGTAATCAGGATTTTCAAGCATGGCAGCAAATGGAATTGCAGACATTCCCTTCAGTACCCCTACATTGATCTGGGCATAAGATGTTGAGAAGCATAGAAGTACCAAAAGTGCTGAAATTATTTTTTTCATTTAACTACTGTCTGTTTTACTGTTGTAAGCTTCTGAGCCACAAGATAATCCGCATGCTCCAGAGTTACAGAAATCTTTCCCTTCTGGAAATCAACCGAAATCACGTTCAGAGAAGGATCTGTACGGTTCAGAAGTTCCATTGAAAGAGGAGCTTCGATTTCTCGCTGAATGAGGCGACGCATTGGACGGGCACCCATTGCAGGATCATATCCGTTATCAACAAGATATGCGCGGGCCTTTGGCTTTATGTCGATAGTAAGGTTCTTTTCTGCAAGACGGCTTGCCAGTTCACCAACCTGAATGTCCAGAATCTGGCTGATTTCTTTCTTATTAAGAGGTTCAAATACGATTACGTCGTCAATGCGGTTCATGAGTTCAGGGCTCAAAAGCTTCTTAAGCTCATTCATGGCATTTGATTTGATCTCATCGTAAGGGAGAACTCCATCACCAGATGAACTGAAACCA
The DNA here is from genome assembly GCA_045616085.1 of Treponema sp. GTDB lineage: Bacteria > Spirochaetota > Spirochaetia > Treponematales > Treponemataceae > Treponema_D. The sequence goes on along the minus strand of JAZLGB010000040.1, from coordinate 13,425 downwards.
ACACGACCTTCAGAAGTGATCTGACGGGCGCCGGCATTGGAAGTCATGATGATGACCGTATTGCGGAAATTAACTGTATGACCAAGATTGTCGCTTAATTCACCTTCTTCCAAAAGCTGAAGCAAAAGGTTGAACACATCCGGGTGAGCTTTTTCAATTTCGTCCAGAAGAACAACAGAATATGGATGACGGCGCACCTGTTCTGTAAGAACACCACCGTCCTCGTAGCCAACGTATCCTGGAGGCGCACCAACAAGACGGCTGGCATTATGCTTTTCCATAAAGTCAGACATATCGATGCGGACAAGCTGTTCTTCTGAACCAAAGAGGAATTTTGCAAGGCCCTTTGCCAGCTGAGTCTTACCTACACCTGTTGGTCCAAGGAAAATGAATGAACCGATTGGATGCTTTGGAGAAGAAATTCCGGCACGGCTTCGGCGAATTGCACCACTGATTGTGTGAACCGCTTCTTCCTGTCCGATTACAGTTCTGTGCATTTCTTCTTCCATGTTAATAAGACGAGCCGATTCAGAAACATCCAGCTGGTCCACAGGAATGCCAGTCATTTCTCCAATGATCTTGCAGATGTCGTGGGAAGTTACCTGACGGTTTGCACCAGAGCCGTTTTCCTTCCAGTATTCTGTAAACATTTCCAGCTTGCGCTTAAGTTCGATAACTTTGTCGCGGGCCTGCGCAGCCCGTTCATAATCCTGAAGCTTTACCATTTCCTGCTTTTCTGCAGTCAAAGCATCAATCTGATGTTCAAGATCAACCAGTTCCTGAGGACGGTCTTCTTCAACAATCTTTTTCTGGGCACCGGCTTCATCAAGGATATCAATTGCCTTATCTGGAAGACAGCGTTCCTGAACGTAGCGGCGGCTAAGCTTTACGATAAGGGGAATCACATCCTCTGCATAAGAAATTCCGTGGAACTTTTCGTACTGACCTTTGATTCCTTCCAGGATTTTCACTGTATCTTCATCAGAAGGCTCTTCAACATTCACCTTCTGGAATCTTCGTTCAAGAGCAGAGTCTTTTTCGATATATTTTGTGTATTCTTTTGTTGTTGTAGCGCCCACAATCTGAAGTTCACCGCGGCTAAGAGCCGGCTTAATCATGTTAGAAGCATCCATCTGGCCTTCCGGACCACCGGCTCCAATGATTGTGTGAAGTTCGTCGATAAACAGAATGATATTTCCGTCATCCTTAACTTCCTTCATCATGCGCTTCATTCTTTCTTCAAATTCACCGCGATATTTTGTACCGGCAACCATAGCCGCAATATCCAGAGAAAGAACTTTTTTGTGGATCAATCCGCTAGGAACATTTCCTTTTGCGATGTAATGAGCAAGTCCTTCAACGATGGCTGTTTTTCCAACCCCAGGTTCACCAACAAGACAAGGATTGTTTTTTGTTCGACGGCTTAGAACCTGAATGATACGGTTGATTTCCTTTTCACGGCCAACAACTGGATCAACCTTTCCTTCACGGCACATTTTTGTAATGTCACGACTGAACTCTGCAAGGAAAGATTCCTTATCTGACTTTGAACCACGCTTTTCCTGCTTTGCAGTTTTATCTGAAGCACCAGCCAGCAAAGATTCATCATCAAAAATAGAATCAGACTTAAGGAATTCAGCAAATTCATCAATTGCACTGCGACCAAAAAGATCTGTAATTGTATTAGCGGCAATATCCTTGGAAAGTTTTTCTGAAAAAGAGGTTGTGTAATCTTTCTGAACAGTACGAACAGCATCTCTTACAGAACTGAGGGGAATTTTAGCATTTTCAAAATATTTTGAAGTAAGGCTGCCAGACTCACGGATTGCGGCAAGCAGCAGATGTTCAGTTCCGATGTACTGATTGTTTAAGGACTGGGCTTCTATGTCTGCCAGGTCCAGCAAAGTTTTAACACGACGACTTGAAGGAATCTCGATGGCATCGCTGGCAATACCAGATGCGGCTGCAGTAATGTTCTGTTCCAAAGCCATCTGATATGTAAGGATGTTGAGCTTAAGGAATTTAAGGGTAAGGTAACCAAGACCGTCTGCAGTTTTTACAAGTGAAAGCAGAATATGTTCCGGTGTAACTTCTTTGCTTAAGCTTTTTCTGGCTTCATCCTGACACAACGCATAAACAAGACGAGCCCCTCGTGTTGAAAGTTTTCTCATAAGTTCCCCAAAGAGATTTTTTCAAATGCTTCCTGAAGAATTAACGCTCTTAATCTGTCTATCATCGACCTTTTGTCCTGAGCGATGTCCGGTTCAAACTCGAACTTACCATCCTGCAAAAGATACGAAAGATGACCACGCTGAATTCTGTACAATAGTCCGCATAACTGACTATCTTCAATTCCTGTAAGAAAGCCTCTGTCCAGCCCGAACTTTATGTCCGAGATAAGACTTACCGCTTCCTTGTAGCTTACAAGCAGACTGCATTTTGCAATTGAAACTGCCCTTAACAAGGAATTTCGAATAATCGTCCTTTTATTATCGGCATAAGTGCGTGAAATCTTGCGTTCAGATTCAGCAATAAATTTGCAGGCAGCCTCGAATTCTGCCAGCTGATCCAGTTCGGATCCTTTCATGGCAGAGGTTGTACTTACCTGATAAAATGCTCCCGCTGCACTTCCCTGGGAAATGTCTGGAAATGCTGGAGTGATCTTAAAATTGTATGTTTCCAGATATGCCACTACGTCGTTAAGATGGCCGGTCTGGATTGTGGCAGGCAGATGAAGTCTGGCAGTTATTTTCATGCCGCTGCCGGTGTCACGAAGGGCTGCTGTCAGATATCCAAAATCGTAGCTTGCTGCAAACTGAAGTGATTTCTGAAGCTTTTTGTCTATATCGCAGACTGCATCAAAACAATCCCGCACAGAAAGACCTGCCTTGAAACTGGAAAGTCTTAAGTGATCCCCATAATTGATTGTGGCACCACAACGTCCGTCAAGACTCATGACAACGCCGGTTTCCTTCAGGACTTCCCTCTTAGGATTAAAAGGCTTTACGATTCCTCTTTCTTCCAGAAGAAGATGACCGTCGGGATCCAGCTCGTTTGTATTGATGGCGTGGAACAGCATTGTTTCATCCTGCTGCTGGGCCTGTGCAAAAGAATCAAACAGAAGAGTCTGCACCCTGTTGGAATCATCGTTCCTAAAGTGCATCGGGAAAGGAAAATTAGCAAGGTTTCTTGCAAGACGAACTCTAGAGGAAATGATTACATCCTGTTCGTTTCCAGAGCAGCTGTACCAGGGCTTACCTTTTTCGTTATCCATTCAAGTCCTCCAGTTCACCTTCGTCTGAATTGTCGCTTAAGGAGCCGTCAGAAACCGCCCCCCGCTCCAGTGCTTTTAGAAAATCTCGATAGACTGCAGCTTTTTCGTAGTTTTCGTTTCGCACAGCCTCGTCAAGTTTGGCCTGAAGATCGGCTCTGTCTGTAAGGGCATTTCTGAAAGAAACCAGGCGCAAAGGCATGGAACCAGTGTATTTTCCGTAAATACCGTGGTCAGTCATTTCCTTTATGATTTCTGCCTTGAAGATTTCATAACATTCAGGACAGCCTGTATTTCCAGTTTTTCTGATCAACGCAAGACTTCTGCCACAAACAGGACAAAGCTTTGAGTTTTCTGGATTCTGAGCCAGTTCCCGCTTATCAAGTTCTGCAAAAATTGATTCAAGGTTTCTGGCATCTGGCGCAGAAGCAACAGGAGCATGAAGTCCTCTGGCAGCGGCGCACTGAAGGCAAAGATTTACCTTGCGTTTACCATTATTTCCTACAGCTTCAAGAAAAATCTGAGCCTCATTTTTTCTACACAAATCACAAACCATTTACGCCTTCCTGAAAATATCCAAAGGTTCCTTTTTACCGGCATTGATTGCAGGCACCAGTGATGCTACCAGAGAAAGCAGCATGACAAGAACCCACATTATGAAAAGCTGTCCCCAAGGAATCGAGACTGAAATTTCTGTGAGATAAAAGGCTGGATCCAACAACTTAACTGCAGAAAAGGCTTCAAGGTTACCACCGCCCATCACAAAGAAGAGTTTTGCAAAGAAATTTACGATGACTTCTATGATGTGGATCAAACCGTTTGCATTAAGAGAAAGAATGATTCCAACAGGAAATCCGATAAGACTTCCGGCAAAGGCACAGAAAATCCCTGTAAGGATGAAGCTGAAGGAAATGCCTTTTTTTGTACCACCAATACATTTTAAGATAGCGATTTCTTTTTTTCGTTCCATAACAAGCATTACCAGGGCAGAACTGATATTTACCGCAGAAACTGCCACAATCAAGGCCATTACAAAAAGCAAAAGAACCTTTGTAGATGAAAAGTTTTCGAACTGGCTTTCGTTCAACTGCTTCCAGTCAAAAGTAACGCCGCAGCCTCTGGCGATAGAGTTGCAGTTCTGTCGAATGTTTTCCAGCTCAGCCGAAAAAGGATCCTGTGTCTTAATCAATACAGAATAATTTGCAGATTTGTTAGGAATATATGTAAAACCTGATTCAAGAGGAATAAAACACCACAAGGCATCAAGCTCCTGATAACCGGAAGAAACAATTCCACAAACCTTGAACACTCCCGCATTAGGAATGATCATTCCGTTGGCACCCGTCTTAGTTGTAATCAATCTGAAGGTATCACCGTTTTTAAGGTTCAACAGTTCTGCAAGCTTTGCGCCGATTACAGCATTACGCTTGCTTTTTCCCAGCAGCAAAGGATCCCCGGCTTCAACATCAAAAAGCCGAACAAAATCTTCGTTCTTGGCAAAAATATCAGAAGGAACCGCACGAATTTTTGTTCCAGTACGATAAGATTTTCCAGCCGCCAGACCATCGCAGTCTACCTGAGGATAAACTTCTGTAACGCCCTTCACCTTTGCCAAAGAATCAGCAAAATCATAAAAATTAGAAAGACTTTCAACTTCGTCGCTGGATCTTCTTAAATAAGTCTGAAGATGACCTGATCCCAAACCGATTATTCGTTCTGTCATTCCTGCGATCATTCCTTCTGAAACAGAATGTACAACAACCAGAGGAATCAAACTTAAGCCGACACATACAATGGCAGCCAGAACACTTTTACGTGCAGTTGAGTTCAAGGTATATCGAGGAAAAATCAAGCTTTTGGCAAACATCAAAGATGCGCGAAAATTCATTATCTAAGCTTCTCCAAAGTTCCATTTTTTACTGAATAAACACAGCTGCCTTTTTCTGCCAGCTTCATGTCATGAGTTACCAGAATCAAAGTCTTTTTGTATTTATCTACCATTTCAAAAAGAAGGTCGCTGATAAGAACTGCGTTTTCTGGATCAAGATTACCTGTTGGTTCATCCGCAAGAATAAGTTCAGGCTCATTCATCAACGCTCTGGCAACAGCAACTCTCTGACGTTCACCACCAGAAAGTTCACCAGGAAGATGATCTATTCTTTCTGAAAGCCCAACATCCTCAAGCAATTTTTTTGCTCTTTCAATGGCCTCTGTTTTAGGAACACCTGCCATCATTCCAGCAATGTAAACATTTTCAAGGGCAGTAAAATCAGGCAGCAGATAATGAAACTGAAAGATCAGTCCGATGAACTTTGATCTGTACTCAGACTTCTGCTTTTCTGTAAGAGAATCCACCTTCCAGCTGCCACAGGTTACGGAACCTGCAGTTGCCTTGTCTGTACTTCCGATAATGTTCAAAAGAGTGCTCTTACCACAACCGCTCTGTCCCAGAATGATTGTCTTGCTTCCTTCTTCAACAGAAAAATCAAGGTCCTTGAAGATTGTAAGATTTTCTCGACCATTGGAATAAGTCTTCTCAAGTTTTTCTATTTTTACGATATCACTCATCGTGAAGTACCTCCGCAACACTCAAATCAAGAATATTTCTGGCAGCAAGAGAAGTTGCCACCAGAGGCGCCAGCAGTCCAAAAAGCGTTATGAAAATCACTTCGTGAACCTTAACACAGGCAGGTATCTGGGCAAACATATCAAACATGGAATTCTTTGTGATCATTCCAAGAAAAACAAAGATTCCTCGAATATTAAAGCTGATTAAAAGTCCCAGAATCAGACCAGAAATGCCACCACCTAAACCACAGGTAAGGCCCCGTAACACAAAAATCGATTTGACCTCTTGCTTTGTGGCACCCAGGGCAGAAAAAACAGAAATCTCCTGTCGTCTTTCAAAAACCAGTCGACGCATTCCGTTGTAAATGTTTACTCCAACCACAACAAAGATGATGCAGACAAGAAACATAAGGATGTTTTTTTCTATGCGCAATGCACCAAAGAATGAACGGTTAAACTCTCGCCAGCTTCTGATCTTCAGACCAGGAAATCGTTCCATAAACTGGGCAACCGCTCCAATATCTTTTTCATAATTAGTCAGCTTGATGCCATAGACTGTATCTGTTTCCGAACCAAAATATCTGTCAGCATCCTTTAAACCGATAAAACCATAACCGGCGTTGATGTCGTAGTAAGTAGTTTCAAAAATTCCCGTAACTGTAAAAATGCGGTTCTGGGAAATAAGATCTACATCCTTACCGCCAGACAAGGCAACAAGATTAACTGTCGAACCAGGCCCCGCACCAATGTTTCTGGCAAGACCTTCACCCAGCACGATGGAGTTTTCCTTTGAAAGATCAAAGCTTCCTGCAAGCATAAAAAGCTCTCTGTCAAAGCCTTTATCAGTCAGGTTGATGTTTTCGTCAACGCCACGAATGATACCGGCGCTGTTTTTACCATTAGAACCTGCAATTAACGCCTGACTTTCCTTAAATGGAACCACGCAAAGAATGTTTTTCTGAGAATCACAATAATCTGCAAAATCAAATGCCATTTCTTCCGGAAGTTTTTCAACCCTAAGGTGATAGCTTGAAATTTCCATGATCGGATTGATGGAATACTGCTGGAATCCGTTCATTACGCTAAGCACGGCTATAAGAGCCATTACCCCAAAACAGATTCCCACCGCAGAAAGAAAGCTTGTAGCACCAACCTTCCCCTTTCTGTCGATTCTGGCAAATCGTCTGGAAACAAAAAAAGTCCAAGTACTGGAGCTTAATACATTCTTTTTATTCATAGGTCTTTGTTCTCCTGACAATTCCGTTCAAATAATAAATATCCTTAGCACGTCTTCCATTTTTGTAATAAGATTCAATAACAAATCCGCCGTCAAAAAGCATGGTGGAAACATAAGAATCTTCACTATCATATACAGTACTTAATCTAAGCTCATCATTCTCGTAATAGAAATAATCTGGAATGGAATCGCTTACCTTATACTGGTACTGTTCCTTTCTTACAAACTGACCTAAAACTTTTGTAAAAATCTTATTGTATTCATAGACAGTAGAAACCTTTTCCACCAGTTTTCCGTTTTCGTCATATTTCCAAGATGTAAAGCTTTCCTTGTACAATCGTCCTGCAGCCTTATCGTCTTTCTTGTAGACACAATAGTTTTCGCTTGAAACAATCTTTCCGTTACTGTCATAACAGATGATGTGATTTTCAGAATTTTTCTTTACCACGGAACTGACAGGCTTTGTTCCACCGTCATATTCGTATGTCTGAACCATCTCTGGAACGGCCACGGAAGAATTAGTCCTGTTCCAAACCTCTTTTTTTACAAGACGCATTTCTGCATCATAGGATTTTCGACTTATCTTTTTTTTGTCACTGTAGACGAAGGTTCTATCCAGACCTTTTGTCTGTACAGTAATTACTTCTTCCCCATACTGGTAAAAAGTAAGTTTTTCTGAACCGTCTTTCAGTCTGCGCTCGTAAACAGCTTTTTCCGATTCAGTTTCTTTATCCTGGTTTGTTTCCACAATCTTGCTAAGCTCTTCCAGAACCTCATCCTTCAGCCCCGCAACAACCTCTTCCTGATCAAGCTGTTCCTCTATCGCAACCAGTTCCTTTGGCTTTGATACAACAAACACAGAATCAGCAGAAAAAACTTCATCAATCCAGTCACCTGTATCTGCAGAAGCGTCGTAGCTCACCTTTGCGGAAACAAGGCCCATCTTTTCAAGGTCCATTTTTTCTTCAAGTGCGATAGGTCCGTACTGTTCAGTCCAGACAGAATGCTGGAATATCCATCGGGAACAATCTACCAGCTCACCTGCATGCAAAGAGAAAATCGAAATCAAAAGAATTACGGCACAAAAAAGCTTTTTCATCTAACTCGACTAAAGTCCAAGGAAATCATCTACATATTTTTCTGCATCAAAACGTGCAATGTCTTCGTATTTTTCACCGGTACATACAAAGGCAACTGGCAGTCCCAGCTCCTTACCGATACTTATAGCAACACCGCCCTTTGCAGTTGAGTCATACTTTGTAAGGACCAGTGCATCAATTCCTACAGCCTCATTAAACACTTCTGCCTGACGCAATGCATTCTGACCTGTGGTAGCATCAATTACCAGAATGCGCTTATACATACCCTCTGTTGCCTTATCCTGACAGATCTTATGGATCTTCTGAAGTTCGTGAACAAGGTTTTCCTTGTTATGAAGACGGCCGGCAGTATCTGCCAGAACAAGACCGTTTCCCTTTGCCTTGCAGGCTTCTGCCGCATCAAAAACAACAGCCGCAGGATCAGAACCATGCTGATGGCTGACAACTCTAAGTCCAAGTCTTTCTCCGTGAAGATTAAGCTGTTCGATGGCAGCTGCACGGAATGTGTCTGCAGAAGCCATAACAAGATTTTCTGTTCCATTCTTTTTGAAAAAGTTGCCCATCTTTGCAACAGATGTTGTCTTACCAACTCCATTTACACCAAGCACCATCCAGATATTTGTTCCATCTGCAGAAGGTGTAAGATCTGTCTGCTTAACATACCCCAGGAGGATTTCCTTCAAAACATTCTTAACTCCGGCCTCATCAGACACATGATCTTTCTTACATCTATCTTCAAGGATTTCAGTGATCTCAAATGCTGTCTTGGCACCAACATCTCCTTCAATAAGGCTGTCAGCAAGATCTTCAAAAAAGTCTTCAGACAAAGCTGCCGACCCCTTGAAAAGTCCCTTAATTTTTTCTGCGAATGAAAGTTTTGCCATTATATTTTCCCCTTTTTTAACTTACTGATTTACTTCTTTCTGGACAGTCTCTTCTGATTCCACAACCTGAGCCTGTTGCAGCTGCTCCATCATCTTTTGCTGCAAGGATTGTTCTTCCATGGACTTGATCTTATCCAGCTGCTTTTTGCTAATAGGCTTGGCCTGGGCAGGAAGAACTGTATTTGCGGCATTCAGATACCGTATAAGCTCATATACAAAAAGAGCACCACAGGCACCAGAAATACCCATTGTGATGTTAGACGCTGTCTGCCATCTCATAGCCTCGTCATAGGAAACTCTTTTGTCATTATTATATGCCATTGCCGATGCATAAGAATTACCGTAGCAGTAAAAAGTTGGCAGCAAGGAAACTATCAACACACTGTAGCTTCCATACATAAGCTTACGTCGTTTTTCAATATATGCGCTGCGGTCAAAAGGCTTTCCTTTGACCATATAGTACTGATCATTCTGAATGATGGAATTAGGGATGATGAAATCAGCAGGAAGACCATCCTTTGTGATAAAGTGACCTAAAACAGTGCGATTATTGACTTTGATTGAGCCAAACCTGCTTTCTGCACTAAGATCTCCGCTATAATTGCCGTTTGCAAAAATCGAGCCTTCAAAAGGCTTGTAGAATTCAAGATAGATCTTTCCTTCATTCGAAAGCTTAAGGTTCACATCAACCGAAAACTCCCTGTTTCCAGAAAAATTATAGGATGTGGAAATCGTATCATAACCCTTGGAAGCGAACATCAAAGTATGAACACCGCTCTGAAGCAGCACACCGTTTGAAAAATCCTTTCTTACGACGTCATCAATAGAAACCACCAGTCCAGGCAAAGCTTCTTCTGGCTGAACCGAAATTTTCAGCATTATCGGCATGCTGTCAGCAACCTTAGGGGTTATCTGCATTGCCAGACTAGTGGCTATTGCCTTTACATCATCTGTTGCACCAACTTCCATGGCAGAACCAATCATCTTGCTTCCCGGAAACTGATAAAGAGTCACGGCAACAGACATGAAGGAACCGTAAACCGTAATCTTTCCTGTCAAAAGTCCGTTCACATTTGAATCCACACAAGCTTTCTCAAACTCATAAGATTCATATCCTAAAGCCCGCTTTTCTTCTCCGGCATCAAAAAGCTGGTTTATGTCGTTTTTATAGAACACAACATTTTCAACTGTAGCAGAATCCTGTTCCTGTCCTGGAATGAATCCCTTGAAAAACTGGGCAAACTTATTTCCAACTTTCTGACCGTCTACAACACGGCCCTCTGACATATCTTTTTCTCTCTGAAGGTCCTGCTGGATTTTTGGAGCGTATTTCTGCTTTAGCTTTTCTGCCTCATCAAGATTATCTTTAATCTGTTTTGAAATGTCCGAAACCTTAACATCCTGTGCCTTAAGCTTACGTTTGAGCTGCTTTTCGGAATAATCCCCTAAAAGGATTGAGTCTCTGGTCTGAACTTCCTTTGAAAGCTGCAAGAAAAGGGAAATACGTTTCTTCTGAAGCTCATAAAGCTGACGGTCCAGCTGTTCCTGGGCTCTAGGAAGACGTTCCAGGGTTTCCGCCATCTGTTCCAGAATCAATGAAGGCAGCGCCTTTGCAGTAGAATCCGCAGAACTTGAGACAGAATTCTTATTTGTGTACACGAATTTTTCCCCGGCCAAAGTCCAGTTCTTTTTTGTACTGGTGGCCGCAGGAGCAATTCCTTCAAGCAGAGCAAGAATCGCAAATGAGAAAATTACTTTTTTACAAAACAGGCTACATTTCGTCGTCTTCGTCACCTGAATCCATTGGAAGTCCCTTCCACTGAGCTACAAGGAAGGAATCCATAAACTGATCGATATCGCCGTCCATAACAGCCTGAATGTTTCCGGATTCACACTTTGTGCGGTGATCCTTTACCATTGTGTAAGGCTGGAATACATAAGAACGGATCTGGTTACCCCAGGAAATATCTTTCTTTTCTGCACCAAACTTGGCGTTTTCTTTTTCTTTCTGTTCACGATAGTATTCGTACAGGCGGGCACGAAGCATGCTCATACAAGCCTGACGGTTAAAGATCTGGCTTCGTTCACTCTGACAGGCAACAACAATTCCTGTAGGAATATGAGTAAACCGAACCGCAGAGTCTGTCTTGTTTACATGCTGACCACCCTTACCACCGGCGCGGTAAGTATCAACACGAAGATCTTCCGGTCTGATATCTACTTCAATTGAGTCATCCAAAACAGGGAAAACATAAACCGACGCAAAAGAAGTATGACGGCGTGCGTTTGCATCAAATGGAGAAATACGAACCAGACGGTGAATGCCGGCTTCCCCCTTAAGGTGACCGTAAACATAGTCCCCGTCAATCTGCAAAGTTACAGACTTGATGCCGCCTTCAGCTTCAAGCACATCAACTTCTTCAATCTTGAATCCATGACGTTCAGCCCAGCGGGTATACATACGCATAAGCATGCGGGCCCAGTCTTCAGCTTCTGTACCACCGGCACCAGAATGGATTGTAATGAAGGCAGCAGAATCATCAACTTCACCGCTAAGAAGATTCAGAACGTTAAGCTCTTCAAACTTCTTCTGAGCCGCTTCCAGCATTGTGCGAACTTCATCTTCATCGCTTTCTTCGCCGCTTTCTTCAGCCAGTTCGTACATGGCCTCAATATCACCATAATCAGCAAGAAGCTGCTTCCAAGGTTCAACACGATTCTTAAGCTTGCGCACATCGGACATGACCTTTTCGGCTTTGGTATGATCATCCCAGAAACCTTCCGCTTCCGTAAGCTTCATCTTTTCATCGATTTTTTTCTGGATTGTATCTGGATCAAGACGACTCCAGACTCCATTGATATCTTCTTTAAGCTGTGCCAAAGGCATTTTAAGTTCTTCTAACATAACATCCCGTCTTTTCTATAAATCGTAATCTGGCTCTTCAACATCAGAAACTTTCCCAGATTCTTCTTCCTGTACATAGAATTCAAAGCCGTTTCGGCCCCGTTCCTTAACCTTATACAAAGCTTCATCAGCGTGATCATATAAAGCCTTGGAATATCCTCTTCTGGAAATGGCAACACCCATGCTTAAGCTCACTCTCGGCATTGTTCCATTAAAACGGTTAAGCTCCATATTAATGGCTGTAAGTTTTTCCTTAAGCATTTCAACTATGCCGTCTCCAAAACTGGTCATTATAACCGCAAATTCATCTCCGCCAACTCTGGCAACATAATCTGATGACCTGAAATTCGCAGCCAGAATATCTGCAACCTTCATCAGAACAGAATCTCCGCAGGAATGTCCATATTCATCGTTTACTTCCTTAAATTTATCAACATCAATAAGAATAAGCCCCACAGGACTAGGAGACAATTCCAGAGCCTGCACAATGCGGCCGTAGCCACCTCGATTGATAAGACCTGTAAGCCCGTCATGCTCAGCCTCATACTTAAGCTCACCTTCATTGGCTTTTGTTTTTTCCAGAAGTTTGTTGTAAATATTAATCAGTTTTATCAGTTCATAGGATCCATGTTTTTCCAGAGGCTGACCTTTATCGATTGAGCTGATTACTCCAATCAAAGGGTTAAGAAGAAAATTTGATACAAGGAGGAAGCTTATAACACTGATAACAACAATCAGAACAAGAAGACTCTTTTCAATTGAGACAAACTTATTGAACGAGTCACTGTTTTCCTGAAGAAAAAATTCAGCTTCATCCAGAAGATTCTGGGCAGCCATTCTGCTGTGGTTCAAGATCATCTTTTTAAGTTCAAAATAACCGCTGCCAAATACAAGAACACGGGCTTTTTCAATCTTTTCTGAATCAGAAAGTCTTTTATCCTCTGACACCACCTGAATTGAATTAAGCTGTTCCGGAAGATTCTGACCGGTTTTCCTGAAAGCATCAGTTTCTGTAACCAGCTTCATGGCATAGATTTCATATTGAGAAAGCTGGTTTGAATCATAAAGTGCATTCTTAAAGTTCTGCACTATATAGGAATCAAAAGGACTGTCCTCAAGAACTGCAAGTCCCCTCTCTCTGCTTCCTATATCTTCAAGTTCTTCAAAATAATTAAACAGGAACTGACTGTCCATGTTATTAATAAAATATCCCGCCATCTCTGTAAGAAAGCTGGATGTCTGCTGGAATGAAGAAACCGCATTCGTACAGGCATAATAAGTGTCTGTAACCTGCAGAAATTTCTTGTTTCTTCGTGAAAATTCCATGGAAATAAGGTATGTAACGACACAAAGAATAAGAACAAAAAACAGCAAAACTGAATTTACAACCTTTATTCTAACATCTTTTAACACAAAGCTCTCCTTTGGATAAATGTTATTACCTTTAATTAATAGCTTTA
>JAZLGB010000039.1:0-5907 GCA_045616085.1 Treponema sp. | reverse complement strand
ATTCTCAAAACAGGAACTACAGATGCACAGAAGTCCTGGTTCAAAGTGGGCGACTATAAGATGATTAAGGACGAAGTAGGCGGTAGTGAAACAGTAAAACCTGAATATGTTGCTGAAGAAATGAAAGCTTTACTTACTGACTATAACTCAAAATCAGAAATCACCTTTGACGATATACTTGATTTTCATGTCCGCTTTGAATCTATCCATCCATTTCAGGATGGTAATGGTCGCGTAGGACGATTAATTATGTTCAAAGAATGCCTCAAGCATAATATTGTTCCGTTTATCATTACAGAAGAATTAAAGATGTTCTATTACCGTGGAATAAAAGAATGGAAAAATGAACGCGGGTATTTACGGGATACATGTCTTACCGGTCAGGATGCTATGAAAATTAGCCTGGATTATTTTGGAATCAAATATGAATAAGGCTATGTCCGTAAAAAGTGTTGCTTATAGTCACCCTGAACTAGTTTCAGGGTCTCATTAAAACTCCATAAATCTACCGGATTGCCAGTACATGCAAAACTGTCTATGGAGTTGTCATACCACGAAACGCAGGATCTGCGTAACCTGGCCGGTCTCACACTTACCAGAAGCAGCAAACAGGATATCCTTGCCGAATACTTCTTCAAAATTTGTACCGGTAATGAAAACCATGATTGCCGAAGGGTGATTCAAATCCAGAATCCACCAGAAAGCCATTGACTGAGAGGGCAAAAAGTCAGTAAATAGACGTGTATGTCAGACACCGATAGAGAGAGCAAGAAACTGCTGTCATGCGCTATAGTTCTGGGAACTCAGATTTTGGAATGTGGCGGCGACGTAAACCACGTAGAGAAAATCATTCAGCGCTTATGTGATGCCTATGGGGCTACTGAAACCCATGTTTTCGTCATTACATCAAGCATTGTGGTTACCATGAAGCGGAACGATGACGCCTTTACCCAGACCGCAAGAATTGACAAATACAGTACCGATTTCAGAAAACTGGATGATCTTTTTGAGCTTGCCAAGCGGCTCTATAAGACAAAGCCTGATTTTGCCATTGCAGAACGGGAAATCCGGGAAGCCTGTGCTGTCAGTGTTTCTCATCCTCTTCTGGAATTTTTCGGCTATCTGCTGGCTGCCGGTTCCTTTGCCGTATTCTTTGGCGGGAACCTGCGTGATGGCTTTTGTGCAGCCCTTTGTGGTGCCTTTGTCTGTTTTTTTACCCGGAAATTAAACCGTATCTGGACCAGCCAGCTTATTTTTTATCTGGTCTGTTCCCTCTGTACCGGCCTTATTGCACTGCTGCTAGCGCGTTTTGGCATCAGTTCCAATGTGGATAAAGTCATGATCGGTACTATCATGCTTCTGACTCCGGGAATCGCTCTTACCAACGCCCTTCGTGACCTGTTTGCCGGCGATACCATATCCGGCGTTCTACGCCTGCTTGAAGCCCTGATTCAGGCTGGTGCCATTGCCTGTGGTTTTGCCATAGCCGTATTTCTGGGAGGTATCATGTTATGATGGCCTATTTCATTCAGGTACTTTCTGCCAGCCTTGGTTCTTTAGGGTTCGGTATTATTTTCAAAATGAAGCGGCGGCATCTGGCCATGGCGTTTATCGGCGGTGGGGCTACCTGGACGGTATACCTGCTCTGCAAGCATTTTCAGATGGATCTTTTTGCTGCCAACTTTATTGCTACATTGTTTGCTTCGGCCTATGCAGAAATCATACGGCGCATCTGCAAAACGCCCCGTACGGTATTCGTTATTCCATCAGTCATTCCGCTGATTCCCGGTAGCAGCCTGTACTACGCCATGAGCGCCATTGTTGCTTCAAATCCAGAACTGGCAGAGTTTTATGGCATCGAAACAGGCGTGGTTTCAGGCGCCATTGCCTTTGGTATCCTTCTGTTTACAGTACTGTACAACATCATCCGGAAAATTCAGTGCCGTTGATGTTTCCATTATTTGTGATACACTGGCGGCATGAACTGTACATCAAAAGGAATTTACGGCCTGCTCACCGATGATCAGGGCCGCTGCCACCATTATCACTCAGAACTGGATATTATTGCCAACCGCTGCAGCATCTGCGGCAAACTCTACGCCTGTTACAAATGTCACGACGAACTGGAAGACCACGCCTTTGGTTCCGTTCCCCCAGACGAAAAAGATTCCGTTATGTGCGGCGTATGTGGACAAAAGTATACATATTCAGAATACAGCACCCTCTGCAGCTGCTCTAACTGCGATAGTTCCTTTAATCCACGGTGTAGTCTGCATAAAGACCGGTATGCTAAAGGGTAAGGCGAAGTATGAGAAGACTTTTTATCATCCGCAAAGACCTGCATCTTACGCCGGGGAAACTTGCTGCCATGGTAGCCCACTGTGCAGAAGGCTACTGGATCTGGCTTATCAGGAAAAACCTGAAGGACGAAAACGGGGTAGCCCATGCCTCATTTGATATTGAACGGGAAATCTACGATGAGTACCTGAACGGCCGAATCACCAAAACAATCTGCGAAGCCCGCAATCTGAACCAGCTGAACAAAGCCAAAGAGATGGCGCTGGCTCTAGGCCTGGTGGAAAACCAGGACTTCGGCATGATTAATGACGCCTGCCTTACTGAACTGACTCCCGAATGGTATGACGAACATGGCGAAGGCCGCTGCACCGTCGGCATCTGGTTCAAGCCCCTTGCAGACGACGTTGCTCACGCAATAAGTAAGAAGTACCAGCTGTATCGGGGGTGAAGGGGGCTGGTGAGAAGACGAACCCCTTACTTCCCGATCCTCACAAATAGCTTATCCTCGGTTTCGCCAGTGATGCGGCCGCCGTTTTTCTGCATGACGCGGAGGGAGGCGGTGTTGTCTTTGTGCAGGCGCAGGTAGAACTCGTCTTCGGGGATAATGGATCTGCCGTATTCCAGAAGCAGGGCCAGTCCTTTGGTGCCGTAGCCTTTGCCGCGATATTGCTTTCCGATTCCGTAGCCAATGTGGCCGGATCCTGTGCGTAAGGCATCGTTTAAGTGATGGCGTAACCGGAACTGGCCCACGATTTCATCATCATCCCACAGAAACAGATAGGTTTCCGGAACCATCCAGTCAGGTAAATCAATACCTTTGGATTGGCGGATCATATCCGGTAAGGCAGACTTTTCAAAATCTTCAAGAGAAATACCGGTCCATTTGTTTGTGAGCCCGTTTTCGTCTTCCGGCATATCCTTTACGAACTGCCATTCCTTTTTCATGTCCTCAACATTTGCTTCTTTCAGATACAACATGGGTGCCGCCACCTTTTTTAAATAGTTTTGCCACATCTTACACCAAAGAAAAGCTCTATGCTACAATTACCATAGAACACTTATAATATAAAAATCGGGAGAACATCATGGCAGTTAAAAAATCACAACTCTACAGTTCACTTTGGGCAAGCTGCGACAAGCTTCGTGGCGGTATGGATGCCTCTCAGTATAAAGACTACATTCTTACACTTTTATTCGTAAAATATGTTTCAGATAAATATAAAGATGATCCTTATGGAGCAATTGCAATTCCAGAAGGTGCAAGTTTTGAAGACCTTGTTGCATTAAAAGGTGATAAAAATATTGGTGAAAAAATTGATATCCTTATAGCAAAACTTGCAGAAGCAAATAACCTTACAGGAATTATCAATAACGCCCACTTTAACGATGAAGCAAAAATCGGAAAAGGCGATGAAATGGTAGAAAAACTTACCGGCCTTATCGCAATCTTCCAGAAAAAGGAACTGGATTTTAAAAACAACAGAGCCGAAGATGATGATCTTATTGGCGATGCTTACGAATACCTTATGCGTAACTTCGCTACTGCCAGCGGAAAAAGCAAGGGACAGTTCTACACTCCAGCAGAAGTTAGCCGCATTCTTGCAAAAGTAATCAACATTTCGGAATGCAAAGATTCCAACGCAACAATTTACGACCCTGCATGTGGTTCAGGTTCTCTTCTTGTTCGTGCATCAAACGAAGCTCCATATTCACTTGCAATTTACGGACAGGAAAAAGATATTTCAACAGCCGGTCTTGCAAAAATGAATCTTGTACTTCACAACAAGGCTTCTGGCGAAATCCATTCAGACAATACATTCTCTGATCCATGGTACAAAGAAGATGGCGACGATACAAAACTCAGAAAGTTTGACTACATTGTAGCGAATCCACCTTTCAGTACAAAAAACTGGATGGACGGATTAAAGGAATTTGGCCGTTTTGACGGCTACGATGCAATGCCACCAGAAAAGAATGGTGACTACGCATGGCTTTTGCACATCATCAAATCAATGAAAAAAGACAGCGGAAAAGCTGCAGTTATTCTTCCACACGGAGTTTTGTTCCGCGGAAATGCAGAAGAATCAATCCGTAAAAATAATTATAGACCGTCACCTTATTAAAGGAATTATCGGGCTTCCTGCAAACCTTTTTTACGGAACAGGAATTCCAGCCTGTATCATTGTTCTGGATAAGGAAAATACAGCCAGCCGCACAGGTATTTTCATGATAGATGCCAGTCACGGCTTTATAAAAGATGGCGACAAAAACCGCCTTCGTGAACAGGACATTTATAAAATCGTAACTACTTTCAATTCAATGACAGAGATTCCGGGATTCAGCCGATTTGTTCCATTTGACGACATCATCACCAAAAACAGCTACAACCTGAACATTCCCCGCTACATAGATTCCAGCGAAAAAGAAGACATTCAGAGTATTGATGCCCATCTTTACGGCGGAATTCCACAGGAAGATATAGACAACATTCCAAACTTCTGGAAAGTGTTCCCAAATCTTAAAAAGCAGATGTTCGGTGAATATTCAAAAGGCTTTTATAAACTTCTTGTCAGCAAAGATGATGTTCATAAAACCGTTTGCGAAAATGCAGAATTTCTTGAATACAATAAAAAAGTAAACAAGGTTTTTGAAGAATGGAAGTCTTATGCAAATCCTTTCCTTACAGACCTTAAAAATACAGACTCAAACAAAGAAATCATCTTAAAACTTTCAGAAGAAATCATTTCTAAATTTGGAAATCTTGAACTTCTTGATAAATATGATGTTTACCAGGTGCTTCTTGCTTATTGGAATGAAACAATGAACGATGATGTTCTTCTTGTAATTCAGGATGAGCTTGGCTACAACCTTGCAAAAGTTACAGACGACATTTTTGAAGAACCAAAAGAAAGCAAAAAGAAAAAGAAGGATTCTGCAAAAGAAGAAAAGAAAAAGGAACCAAAAAAAATCGGTTGGGAAGGCCGCCTTATCCCAAAGCAGATTGTTCTTGATGCATTCTTTACAGCTGAACAGAAAACAATTGAAGAAAAGGAAGAGCAGCTGAGTCAGACAGAAAGCCAGTTTGAAGAGTTTACAGAAAGCAATTCCGATGAAGAAGGCTATCTTGCAGATTACATTGGCGATGATGAAAAAATCGACTCAAAGAAAATTGCTTCCCGTGTAAAAGCTCTTACCAAAGAAAAGAAAACTGAAACCGAAGAATACAAAATCTTGAATCAGTTTACAGAATACGAAGCTTCCATAAAACTTCAGAAAAAAACAGTTGCCGACCTTAAAAAAACGCTGGATGAAAATTGCCGTCAGCGTTACAGCACTTTTACAACTGAAGAAATTAAAGATCTTCTTGTAAACCGCAAGTGGTACAAAACTCTGGATGACGGAATCCAGAATCTTTACATAACCGTTGCAAACCATCTTGCAAAACGAATCGTAGAACTTTACGAACGCTACGAAAACACCATGCCGGAACTTACAGCAGAACTTGCCACTCTGGAAAATGAAGTTTCAAAACATCTGGAGCAGATGGGGTTTAAGTTGTAAGCTGAGTGGAGAAAATATAATGAGTTACGAGCCGCCATTTAAGATAAC
>JAZLGB010000038.1:0-22097 GCA_045616085.1 Treponema sp. | reverse complement strand
GGATCATTTCGATCATTGGAGTATCAAGCCATACAGCTGTCTGTACACCATTTTCTACACCACGACCTTCACGAACTTCACGGATGATACCAGAAGCGTTTACGTCACGTGTTTCAAGTGGGTGAATGTATACTTCGCCGTCTTTGTTGATGAGCTTAGCACCCAAAGAACGAACTTTTTCTGTTACAAGTTTACCAAGAATCTGGCTTGGGTAAGCAGCACCAGTTGGGTGATACTGCAAAGAATCCTGATACATCAATTTAGCACCAGCACGGTAAGCCATTACAAGACCGTCGGCTGTAGCACCGTAGTGGTTAGATGTTGGGAATCCCTGATAGTGCATACGTCCAGCACCACCAGTAGCGATGATTACAACCTTTGCCTTAGCAATGCGGAGTTCACCTGTTTCGACGTTCATAAGAACGGCACCACAAGCTTCACCCTTGTCATTCTTGATGATTTCTACAGCAGCTGTAAAATCAACAACTGTGATCTGATCTGGGCGGTTAAGAACTTCATCGCGAAGAGTACGCATGATTTCAGCACCAGAGTAGTCCTTACAAGCGTGCATACGCTTACGGCTTGTACCACCACCATGTGTTGTAACCATTGTACCATCTTCCATCTTGTCGAATTCAACACCAAGGTCGTTCAACCATTTGATTACAGATGGAGCTTTGTTTACCAATGTGTAAACGAGTTCTGGCTTACCGTCAAAGTGTCCACCACCGTAACAGTCAAGGTAGTGCTGAGCAGGTGAGTCATTTGGCTTATCAGCAGCCTGAATACCACCTTCAGCCATCATTGTGTTAGCGTCACCTGGACGAAGTTTTGTTGCGATAAGAACCTTTGCACCAGCTTCGCTTGCCATGATGGCAGCTGAACAACCAGCACCACCGGCACCGATTACGAGAACGTCAGTTTCATAGTCAATGTGAGCAAGGTCAATCTGTTCTGGTTCATATCTAGGTTTAGCCTGAAGCATTTCTACCAGTTCGATAGGAGCTTTCTGTCCTTTGTTTGGACCAATTTTCAATTCTGCAAACTGTTCCTTAATGCGATCTGGGTGGAACTTCAAAAGAAGATCATCCTTTTCATCAGCTGTAAGGCGAACATGTTCAAATTTAAGGTTTTCTTCACGTTTTGCAGCTACGATTTTTGCTGCTTCGTCTAATTCGTTACCGTACATATATTCTCCCTAGCGCCACGGATGGCGCGTCAGTAGTTTTACTAAAATTGTTACGAGTTTCTACAGAAACTCGCTAATAAAAAATTACATGGAGGTAATTTTTTATTATTTTTCAATATCACGTGTGTTGTAGAGATTTTTGATTTCAGCTTTGTCGCCAGATGAAAGTTTGATCATCTTCTGGATAGCTTCTTCACATTTACCAGCATCGATTTCTGCAACGCGGTCAATAAGGTGCTGTGTCTGTGGCTGAATGTATTTACCGTTCAAACGACGAGCAAGTTCAGCAACCTGTGGGTGGCTGATTCCTGCTGGACAACGTGATGAACAACATCCACACATGATACAGTCGAATGATGTATCAGCACATGCCTTGAAATCACCTCTCTGAGCGTAAGCGATGTACTGCATTGTCTTCAAAGACTGAGGACAAGCGCGTGTACAAGCGTTACATCCGATACAAGAGTAGATTTCTGGGTAAAGCTGCATCATAACAGCCTGTTCTGGTTTTACAGCGTTGATGTCATAAGCCTGTTTAACAAGAGGGAAGAATGGAAGTGTAGCGATGTACATTCCTTCCTGAACTTTCTGTGAACATGCAAGACAAGTCTTGAGCTGGTTTTCACCCTTGATACGATAGATTGTAGCACAAGCTCCACAGAAGCCGTTACGACAACCACAACCACGCTTAAGCTGGTAACCAGCATATTCCATAGCGTTCATAATTGTAAGTTCTGCTGGTACATCATATTTTTTACCAAACAGATATATTGTAGCCATTTCTTTATCTGCCATTTTAGTTCTCCTAAAGGATTAATATTCTGGAGGGAGTTCACCCAACTGATTGAAGCTGAATACTGGACCGTCTTTACAAACGAACTTGTCACCGATGTTACAGCGGCCACACTTACCAATACCACACTTCATGCGCATTTCCATAGTTGTGAAAATCTGTTCGTCCTTGAAACCAAGGTCCTTCAAGATCTTCAAAGACATGTGGATAAGGATTGGAGGTCCACACATGATTACTGTCATTCCAGCATCTGGATTGAGTTCAGTAATGAATGGTGGTACGAATCCAACGTGTCCATCCCAGCCTTCTTCTGGACGGTCGATAGTGATATCGATTGAACAGTTAGGCTGTTTCATCCATGAATTCTGCATTTCATCAAGGCGAACAAGGTCAGCCTTTGAACGGGCACCGTAGATTACCTGGATTTTTCCATAGTTTTCACGGTGATCCATCATGTAATTAACTACAGAGTGAACTGGAGCAATACCAATACCACCGGCAATTACAAGAATATCTTTACCCTTAAGGGCACCTTCTACAGGGAATCCGTTTCCAACAGGTCCGCGAAGACAGATCTGCTGACCAACTTCTGCGTTGTGCAACCACTGAGTTACAACACCACATTTCTTAATAGAAAATTCCATGTGTGTTTCAAGAGTAGGTGAAGAAGTGATAGAAATCATTGATTCACCAACACCTGGAACGATGAGCATTGCACACTGTCCAGGAATATGATTAAACAATTTCTTTCCATCAAGACCAACTACGCTGAAAGTCTTAACATCAGGAGTTTCCTGTTTAATATCAATAATTTTTCCTACATAAGGAATAAAGCTTTCGTTGTTTTCCATCGTTTTCTCCTATTCCTTAGATATCATCAGATTCAGAAATTGCTTTAAGAACCTTAACTGCGTTCATGTTTACAGGACAGCTTTCAAGACAGCGGCCGCATCCAACACAGGCAAACAAACCTTTGTGAGCCATTGGATAGTAAACAAGCTTATGCATGAAGCGCTGACGGCTTCTTTCTTTCTGAGTGTGACGTGGGTTTTCTGCAGCCATCTGTGTAAAGTCGTTGAACATACAAGAGTCCCAGCAGCGAACCTGACGGATTCCCTTACCAGTATTGAAGTCACGAACGTCGAAACACATACATGTAGGACAAACATAAGTACAAGTACCACATCCTACACATGGTTCAGAAGCCTTATCCCAAACTTTTGAATTGAAGATCTTCATCATCTGTTCAGGTTTTACGGCGCCAACTTTAGAAAGATCAAGGTGTGCAAATGGAAGAGCTTCAACCTTTGCAGTAATATCTTTCTTGCAAGCTTCAACAGCTTTTTCGTCACCGTCAGTAAGAACAGATTTAGCTTTATCAAGGAAAGCCTTACCTTTGTCTGTGTTAGCAGCAAAATAGTAAGTTCCGTCCTTAAGCCATGCACTTACATCGCCTGCAGATCCGTTCTTTGATGAAGAAAGACTTGCGTCAATTCCATATGTAGAACAGAAACAAGTTTTTTCTGGATCGTTACAAGCAAGAACGATAACTGTACCGTGATCACGGCGGTTTTTATAATATGAGTCAACAGGAGTCATATTGAGATAAACATCGTCAATACAAGCAAAACCAACAGCATCACAGGCACGAACACCAAAGATTACGAAATCTTCAACATCCTTGCGTGGATCAGTTACTGTGATTTCCTGTCCTTTCATTTCATAAGAAACCATGTGTTCTGTTTTTGGGAAGAAGAAATCCTTTGCAGAACGTACAGTCTTAAGATTTGAAGAAAGTTTTACGCCATTTTCCCATTTTTTGAAATCAGCTTTTCCAGTTGTGTTATCAACAGGAAGGTACAATGGCTGTTTTTCACCGATAAGGGCGAACAATGAATCAATTTTATCAGCAGAAATACTAAGCATTATTCGTTACCTCCATCTTTAGAGCGATCAAAAACAATAGTTGTTTCTGGGTCATCAGTTTTGAAAGTAAGCATTGCAGGCTTAGTTTCCATATCGCTGCCGGCCTGGTAATCTCCGTAGATTTCATTGATATCTTTGATGTATTTACGGTTCAAGAGATACAATGGAATTTCCTGAGGACAAACCCGTGAACATTCGCCACAGTCTGTACAACGTCCAGCAACATGCCATGCACGGATAATGTGGAAGAGTGATTCTTCGAAACTTGTTTCAGCAACCTTCTGAGTTGTGTAGAGGTTGTTATTGTCGAATACACACTTTTCACAAGTACATGCAGGACAAACATTACGACAAGCATTACAACGGATACAACGACTGAATTCGTTCTTCCAGAATGCGTTGCGTTCATCAGCTGTCATAGCATCGAACTTAGCAAGAACAGAAAGACGGTCAGCATCTTTTACTTCAGCGTTTGGATCAACACCGATGTATTCATCACATGAAACAGGCTTCTTTCCAGCACATGAATCACAAACATCGCCACCATCAACAGTGTCCTGACATGGAACACCAATTGCGTAAACGTCGTCACGAGTGATTCTGTTTTCTTTTAAGAGCTGTGTGAATGAATATGTGTCAGCTGGCTTAAGGAATACAGCTGCAACTTCGCTAGGAATTGGTGCATCCTGAGCGTTTGGATCCCGCTGTTTAGCCATTGTGTTGTTCATTCTTGTAGTGCTTTTCTTTACTTCAATGTTTCTTGTGATCTTTACAAGATACTTTGAAAGGTTAGCCTTACAGTTCTTGTCAAAAATAAATTCTTTATCAAGTTCTTCTGCAGAAGTGAAAACTGCAGGAGTAATATCGTCTTCAAAAAGGCCTTTTTTCCAGCCTACAACGTACTGAACTTTGCCTTCTGCAAGCAAAGCCTTAGCGCGGTCAAGCATCTGTTTAGCTACATCTTGCATCGTACATCCTCCAGCTTCTTACATTCGCCAAGGGCTTTGATCTGGTCTACGAATTCATTCATGATACCAGCGAACTTAACACCTTCAGCAGCAGAACACCATTCTACCCGAGTGCGTCCTTTTTCAATGCCCAAAAAGTCAAGCTGACTGAAGAGCAATGTCATACGACGACGTGCAAAGTAGTTACCTGTAGAGTAGTGACAGTCACCTGGGTGACAACCACACAAAATTACACCGTCAGCACCACGCTGGAATGCGCGCAAGATGAACATTGGGTTCAAGCGGCATGAACATGGGATGCGGATGATCTTTACGTTTTTTGGGTATTCAAGACGGTTGTTACCAGCCAAGTCTGCACCAGCGTAAGAACACCAGTTACAGCAGAAAGCAACAATTCTTGGTTCCCAGTCTTTATTTTCAGCCATTTTCTTATTCCTCAATTAAAGAACTGAGTCTACCTCCGCCAAAATCTGTTTGTTGCTGAATCCCTTAAGATCCATTGCTCCAGAAGGACAAGCAACTGTACAAGCACCACACCCCTGACACATAGCAGAGTTAACCTGTGATACGTGACGAGTAATTGTTGTTCTGTTTGGACCACGGAAATCCTTATCAATATAAGAGATAGCACCGTAAGGACAAACGTTTGCACACTGTCCACAACCGTTACATGCGTTTTCGTCTGGATTAGCAGTACATGGGTTGTTCTGAAGTTTGTCTTTGATCAAAAGACAGATAGCCTTTGCAGCCGCACCAGAAGACTGAGCAACAGTTTCAGGAATATCTTTTGGTCCCTGACAACAACCAGCAAGGAAGATACCTGCTGTTGGTGATTCAACTGGACGGAGCTTAGCATGAGCTTCAAGGAAGAAGTCATTTGTGTCCATAGAAGTAGTAAGCATTGTAGCCAATGGACGAGCAGACTTGTCAGCTTCGATAGATGCTGCAAGAACTACCATGTCGGCCTTAATGTGTACCTGACGGTTCAAAATCAAATCTGAACCCTGAACATCAAGTTTTCCGTCTGGAAGAGGAGTTACCTTACCAACCTGTCCCTTGATGTAATCAACACCATACTGTTCAACAGCGCGGCGGTAGAATTCATCAAAGTTCTTACCAGGTGTACGAACATCAATATAGAATACAGTGATGTGTGTATCAGGATAGTGATCGCGAGTAAGGATTGCGTGTTTTGCTGTATACATACAACAAATCTTAGAACAGTATTCGTGCCCCTTAGAAGAATCAGCTGAACAGCGTGAACCAACACACTGAACGAATACGATTTCTTTTGGTTCTTTACCGTCAGATGGACGGAGAAGATGGCCGTTTGTAGGACCAGATGCGTTACAAAGACGTTCGAATTCGAGAGATGAAACTACATCTGGGCTCTGAGAATATGCATATTCATCAAACTTCTTAAGATCGATTGGGTTATAACCTGTAGCAACGATGATTGCACCGTACTTTTCAGTCATAACTGTTTCTTCCTGGTGGAAGTTGATTGCGCCTGCAGCACAAGCCTTTTCACAGAATCCACAAACATTATCTTTGCCGTTCTTCATAGCCTTCATGTGAAGACACTGAGTAGCATCAATGTTAGCAACCTTTGGAACAGCCTGAGCAAATGGAATGTCAATTGCTTTCTTGTTGTTCAAGTTAAGGTTGAATGGATTTGGAACCTTCTTGTTTGGACAAGCTTCGATCCAAGCACCACAACCTGTACACTTTGTTTCATCAACATAGCGTGGGTGACGTTTGATATCGATAGAGAAGTTACCGATATAACCCTTAACACCTACAACTTCTGAGTAAGAAAGGATGCGGATGTTAGGATTCTGGCTAACTTCTGTCATTTTTGGAGTAACGATACAAGAAGCACAGTCAAGAGTAGGGAATGTCTTATCGAGCATTGCCATCTTACCACCAACTGTAACGTTCTTTTCAACGATATCTACTGGGAAACCAGCATCTGCAATATCAAGAGCAGCTGTGATTCCGGCGATACCGCCACCAATTACCAGGGCACGCTTTGTCATAGGTGTTTCACCTGGTGTCAAAGGTGTATCGAGAATTGTTTTAGCAATTGCAGCTTTACCAAGAGCAATAGCTTTTTCAGTTGCATCAGCCATGTCTTTCATAACCCATGAACACTGTTCACGGATGTTGGCGATTTCAACTTTATATGGGTTAACTCCCGCACGTTCTGCACAATTGCGGAATGTTTTTTCATGCATACGAGGAGAACAAGAACAAAGAACAACACCAGTAAGGCCAAGTTCCTTAATCTTGTCTTCGATCATCTGCTGACCTGCTGAAGAACACATATAAGTGTAGTTAGTTGAGAATACAACTCCGTCTACCTTTCCAAGTTCTTCTGCTACTTTTGCTACATCAACTGTACCGGCAATGTTAGTACCACAGTGACATACAAAAACTCCAATTTTTTCCATCTGTCACTTCCTTATTTCTTGTACTTTCTAAATGCCGACATAAGTGCCTGCTGAGGCATATCGTCATCAAGCTTAGCTGGTACCTGGCTAGGATCCAGGTGATGTGGGCCACGCTGACCTTCTACAAGCTGACGAACAGCGTCGATAATCTTTACAGGTTCTACCTGACGTGGACAACGCTCAAGACATGCAAAGCATGAAAGACAAGCATAAATAGATTTTGTTTTAAGGAGAGGTTCAATTTCTCCCTTTTCTACCATCTGAACGAACTGATGTGGGTGATATTCCATAGCATCATAGTTTGGACAAGTACCAGAGCACTTACCACAAACCATACACTTTTTTGTGTTCACACCGCTTGTTTCAAGAATCTGGCTCTTAAGCTGTTCAATTTCTGAATTAAGCATTTACAGCCTCCTTTTTGAGGGATTCAAGAGCAGCTTCCTTTACACCAAGAGCTTCTGCAAGAAGTTCTGTGAAGTAAATTACATCAAGCTTGCTGTCGTTCTTATTTTTAATAAGGTTATAGCGGCAAAGAGGGCAGCTTGTAACAAGGAGTTCAGCACCAAAGTCTTCTGCGTTGTTAAGTATAGCCTTAGCACGGTTCTTAGGAATAGAAGGATCTTCAAGCTGTGCGTAAGCACCACAACATTCGTTGCGCTGAGCATAGATAACAGGAGTTGCACCAATTGCCTTGATGAAATCTTCGATAATCTGTGGATTTTCAGGATCGTCAAACTGCATAACATTACCTGGACGAAGGAGAAGACATCCATAGTAAGCGCCGATTTTCTTTCCTGTAAGAGGATTCTTTACAGCTTTCTTTACATTATCCCAACCGATTTCGTCACGGAGAATTTCAAGGAAGTGAAGTACCTTTGTTTCCCCGTTGTACTGAATGTCATCAGCCTTAAGATAATTGTTAGCCTTAAGATTTGTGTTTTCGTCGTTGATCATTGCGTTGTTAGTCTGCTTCAAAACGTTGTAGCAGGCAGCACACAATGTAGCGAGATCCTGACCGTTGTCGCGGGCATCAGCCAATGCACGAACAGAAGGAAGCTTTGCAGCTACTTCTTTTGATGACATTGGGTAAACACCACCACAACACTGCCAGTCCTGGATTTCCTGAAGTTCAAAACCAAGAGCTTCTGCAGATGCGCGAGCAAATGCATCAAGTTCTTTAGCCTTGTTCTTTAATGTACATCCAGGGAAATATGAATAAACTTTCTTATCGCTCATTTTTTTACCCCAGCCATTTCTTCAGGTTTAAATACTTCGTCAAACTTTTCAGCAGTCAAGAAGCCAAGTCCTACACAAGCATCTTTGAGTGAAAGATTTTCATCGTGAGCTTTGTGAGCAACCTTAGCTGCGTTTTCATAACCGATGTAAGGGTTCAATGCTGTTACAAGCATCAAAGAGTTGTAAAGGTTATGGTGCATCTTTTCTTTGTTAGCCTTAATTCCAACTGCACAGTTGTTGTTGAAACTCATCATAGCTTCAGCCATAAGGCGACAAGACTGGATGAAGTTGTATGCGATTACAGGCATGAATACGTTCAATTCAAAGTTACCCTGTGAAGCAGCGAAGCCAACAGCGGCATCGTTACCCATTA
Organism: Treponema sp.; assembly: GCA_045616085.1. Lineage (GTDB taxonomy): Bacteria > Spirochaetota > Spirochaetia > Treponematales > Treponemataceae > Treponema_D. Next base: position 13,156 of record JAZLGB010000038.1, on the reverse strand, counting down.
CCTGAACTGCAACCATAGTTACAGCTTCACACTGTGTTGGGTTTACTTTTCCTGGCATAATTGAAGAACCTGGCTCATTTTCAGGAATGAAGATTTCACCAAGACCGTCACGAGGACCAGAAGCGAGCCAGCGAACATCGTTGGCAATTTTCATCATGTCTGCTGCAAGTGCTTTTACTGCACCGTGAGCAAATACAAGTTCGTCTTTTGAAGTAAGAGCGTGATATTTGTTAGGGGCTGTGATGAAGTCCTTTCCAGTAAGCTTAGAAACTTCTTCTGCAACCTTTTCATCAAATCCCTTAGGTGCGTTAAGACCTGTACCAACAGCAGTACCACCAAGAGCAAGCTGCTTAAGGTATGGAAGTGAAGAAAGGATCATTTCCTTATCGCGTTCAAGAGATGTGCGCCAACCTGAAATTTCCTGTGTGAAAGAAATAGGTACAGCGTCCTGAAGGTGTGTACGACCACTCTTAACGATTCCTCCGTTTTCTTTTTCAAGACGCTTGAAAGTTTCTACAAGTGTGTCGATAGCTGGAATAAGTTTGTCTTCAAGAACACATACAGCAGAGATATGAAGTGCTGTTGGGAATGTGTCGTTAGATGACTGTGACATGTTGATGTCGTCATTTGGATGAAGAATTTTTTTACCAGCAATTTCATTACCGCGGTTAGCGATAACTTCATTTGCGTTCATGTTAGACTGAGTACCAGATCCTGTCTGCCATACAACGAGAGGGAAGTGGTCATTCAGTGAACCAGAAACAACTTCTTCACAAGCCTTTTCAATAGCCTGGAGTTTTTCTGAAGTCATTTTTTCTGGTTTAAGGGCGTTGTTAGCTCTAGCTGCTGCGCGCTTAAGGTAGCCGAAAGCTTTTGTGATTTCGCGTGGCATTGTTTCGATGCCAACACCAATCAAGAAGTTTTCGTGACTGCGTTCAGTCTGTGCTGCCCAGTATTTGTCAGCAGGAACTTTTACTTCACCCATTGAGTCGTGCTCAATACGAAAGTTCTCCATAATTTATGCAAGTCTCCTAAATATATTTCACCGATTTTGAAGGCCGGCAAAAACTGCTGGCCTTCGATTTTGTTTTATGAGTTAGAATTCAATCTGCTTGATAACGTCTTTCAAGCAGTCTGCTGAATGCTTAAGTGAAGCAATTTCTGCATCAGTAAGTGGAGCAGCAACGTGACCCTTGATTCCGTTACAACCAACGATTGTTGGGATAGAAAGACAAACATCTTTGATTCCGTATTCACCATCCAACATAGATGTGATTGTAAGAACAGAATCTGTAGTGTAGTTCAAAGCTTCGCAAAGGCTAGCTGTTGTTACACCGATAGCGTAGTTAGTACATTTCTTTGCAGCGATGATGATTCCACCTGATTTGCGGATGTAATCTTCTACATCGTTCTTGTCGAATGATGGGAGTTTGTCTCCTGTATATGCAGCAGCAAAAGAATCAACTGGAATTGATCCGATGTTAGCAAGAGACCAAGGTACGAAAGATGAATCACCATGTTCACCGAAAACGTAACCATGAACATTTTCCTGTGCTACTTTGTAAGTTTCTGCAATACGTGCACGGAAACGAGCTGTATCAAGCATTGTACCTGTACCGAAAATACGGTTAGCAGGAATGCCAGAAGTCTTAATAAACTGATATGTAAGAATATCAACTGGATTTGCAACAATAACGTAAAGTGCGTTAGGTGCAGCCTTTGTGATTTCTGGGATAATCGACTTTGTAATATTTACATTTGTCTGTGTAAGATCAAGTCTTGACTGACCTGGCTTACGAGCAACACCAGAAGTAAGAACAACGATGTCAGAATCTTTTGCATCTGAATAATCACCTTCGTGAATGTAAACAGGACCAATAAATGGAGTACCCTGACGGATATCCATAGCTTCACCCATAGCTCTGTCCTTAGCGATATCAATCAAAACGATCTCAGAAGCGAGCTGTTTCAATGTCAATGCGAAGGCAATAGTAGAACCAACCTGACCAGCACCAATAATAGTAATTTTGTTTGACATATAAATGTGTCTCCTTAACACAAGTTGCCGTTGCAAACCCTCTTAGAGAACAAAACTTATCCCCATATTACAACGGTATCATCTTAGTATATCTTGTTTTTAAGAATATGTTAATAAAAAAGCCATATATATAATGAAAAATAATGTAGGAAAATTTTAATTAATAAAAAAATATTGATAAAAAAAATATAAAATTATTCAGAAAGTTATTGACTGTTTTAACGTAAATTTATATATTAAATACATCTTTGGACGGTTAGCTCAGCTGGTACGAGCGTCTGGTTTACACCCAGAATGTCGGGAGTTCGATCCTCTCACCGTCCATCTAAACCTTCGGTTTTCCGAAGGTTTTTTTATTTAACAATTATAATTGGTCAAAAAAAAGAGCTCCCGGGAGGAGCTCTTTTCGTTATTTCATTTTAATTATTTAGCGTTTGATGTGTCTGAGGATGAACCTGAGCTGATTTCTTTTAGATCAGATTTGTTCAAAACTTTAACACTTCCGTCTGCACCTGTAACGATGATGTAGTTGCTCGCAACTGTTACCGGTGTGCTTGAGTTAAGACTTGCATCAGACTTGAGCTTAAGGTTCAATTCTGAATCATACTTTGCAAGAGTGAATTTCTTTCCGTCTTCGATAAGACAATAATAGTCACCGCTGTCCTGAACAAGCACTGATTTTTCTGCAACAACTTCATTGCTTTCTTTAACAATTTCCATTGTGTCAGGTGAGAGTAGTACGAGCTTAATTGTACCGTTTCCTTTCTTTTCTCCAGCAATTGCGATGAAGTTTTCACCGGCCTGGAACATTGTACGGTTACGGATGTATGTAACAGGAGAAGATTTGATAACTTCACCAGTCTTTGTGTTTACCTTGATAAGTCCAGAAAGCATTGAAGATTCATTTGTAAGTTCAATACCGTAAGCAGAAGGTGCAACAGCGTTTTCAATTTCCTTCTTGATTACTTCAGCCTGATCTTTTGCGATAGTCTTACGTTCTTCCTGAGCTTCTGTAGTTTTCTTGTCTGCAACAGCCTGTGCTTCGGAAGCTTCTTTTTTAGCTTCTTCTGTCTTCTGTTCCTGTTTTTCTTCTACAGCTTTCTGTTCTTCAACTTTCTTTTCAGCTTCTTTAGCTTCTTCTTTCTTTACCTCAGCTTCTTTCTGGGCTTCCTTATCTTTTGGATTTTCTTCTGCTTTTTTCTGAGCTGCTTCGGCTTCTTTTTTCTTTGTTTCAGCTTCTTTCTTTACAGTTTCTGTCTTAGCTTTTTCTTCTGTAAGTTTCTTCTGTTCCTGAACAGCTGTTTTCTGAGCTTCCTGAGCTTTCTGGTTAGCAGTTTCAGCTTCCCGTTCCTTGATGTCTACCATTTCCTTACGGCTTTCGACATTCTTGTCATCATCTTCCTGCATGTGCTTAACAACTTCAGTGTCGCTGATAACTGATGTATCAACTGTGCTCAAACCGCCTTTTACATCAAAAAGAGGGATTACAATCTGAGATTTTCCAGGCCATTCTTCATAATTTACCGAAAGACCACATTTATCAGCAGAAAGATTCTTAAGAACCACGTCCTTATATTTCTTCTGGAAAGCGTCCATCTTGCCGCGGTAAACAGCATTGTAAACTGTTACGAATACAGCGACTGTTTCAGCATCTTTTTCTGAATAGTTGTATGCGCCGACAAGATATGAAGCGATGATATGACGAAGGTTTTTGATATGGTCAACAGTTGCATCTGAACCGATGAGAATAATATCTGCGTCAAGTTTGTCCGCAGTTGAAGAATCTACTGCGTGAATTACTGAATATTTACCTGTGCTGCCTGCAGTTGCTGGAGCAGTAATATCTTTCGCAACAACAACACCGAGGTCAGAACCAAGTTTTTTAATGCTTTCAAGGGAATCAATCTTTGAATGAGGACCTGTGTAGTTGATGAACACAATAGTGTCATTCTGATTGCTTTTAAGTTCGTTTTCATCAACTTCAAGAGCGAATACTGGCAATGCCATAATCAATGAAATTAAAGCTGCTAAATAAATCTTATGTCCTTTCATGGAGCCTCCAATAAAATATAACAAATTATATAACTAAATCTTTAATCCCGCAATTTTTGTAAGGGTATTACGGGCATAATCTCTGACTTTTGAGTCGTATTGTGGATATAAAAGCTGAGTAAGTATTTCCATTCCGTATGAATAAAGGGCTGGGCGTCCCATAAAACGGCAGATTTCATATACCGCGTCACATACAAGAATCAAATCTGTTGTTTTATTCGATTCCATTTTTTTTGTCTTTATACCAATGGCTTTTAGGATTGAGCCTTGAGGATCGTAGCCGAAAAGTGCAGCGCTTCGTAAAACCAGCTGAAGGTTTGATTCATCTGTTTCAAGACGAATTATGTTTGCCAGCATTCCTGCGTAATCATCTGTTCCAAAAAGCGAGAATTGGCACAGGATTTCCTGGAGTCCTGTTTTATCTCGGGCAAAAAGTGATTTTTCATCTGGACGAGCCCCGGAAAAACTTTGCATCAAGTAAGAATTATATGCGCTGTAGACTGAGAAAAGTGCATTTGAATATTCAACTTCCTTGATTCCATAACCGCCAGCCTTAAGTGTTTTTTGACGATTATTTCCGGTGTATTTTTCATCAAAAGTTTCCAAAAAGTTGAAAACTTCAAAATACGAAGTGTCAATGTTGTAGAAATTACTGTAATCCAGTTTTTTTTGCTTAATCTGATTTTTTTTGGTCAATTTATAAGTTGTTCTGAAACCTGCCATTGCCCAGGATTTGCTGCAGATGACAAGATAATTTCCTTTTGTGAAGGTTACGAAATTCCATTTGTTAAAAAGATCTCCGGGAGGAGGAAGCAAAGCGTTCCACAAAAGGTTTCCTGTGGTGTCATATACAGAAGACTGATTTTTGTCACAGAAAAATAGGGAGTCAGCGTTTGTTGTTATGGCCTTGCATGCAATATCATTATAATTAAAATCAACGTTGAACCAATCTGAAACTCTTCCGTCAATTGTGCTGAAGATTAGAACTCTGGTTTTTACATTTCCGGAACCCGCAATAACAAGAGCAGCTCTTCTTCCTGTCAAATCAAGAAAATCTGAACCAGAAGATGGATTTGTATTAGAAAAAGCTCTGTCTGAGTAAGGAATAGACCATTTTGTTGAAGTGGTGTTTTCCTGAACGGCACACATGCCGGCGCCGCCACCATTAAAGGAAAGCAGGACTCCATCAGGACAGCTAACCGCAGATTGAATCACGCCGGTAAAATTTATGTTTTCTACAATTTCTCCAAATGGAGTGAATCTGATTGCGGAAGATTTTCCGTCCTTGAGGGACTCCAGCAGACACATCATGGTGCCGTCGTTCAATTCCAGGACAGGTGTTTTTTTTAAAGCTGGAGTTTCCAAAGTCCATTTACAGACTCCATTAACACCGTAACAGGCCAAGCCTTTGTTTCCCTTTACGATGATTCTTGAATCGCGGCCAACAACCGGATCATTTGTAATAGAAAAAGGAACCTTTACGGTCCATAAGGTAAGTCCGCTTGGATTTATCAGGGAAAGATTTTTAGAATCGCTTACGGTAAGTAAAAAATCACTGGAAAAAACTGTAAGAAATGGATCTGGATGACCATGAACACCTTTTTCCCAAAGTTTTGTTCCGTTTTCAGAACAGGCGGAAATCATTTTACCGTCTGTAAGAACTGCGAATCCGTAAGAGGTTTTCTTTGGCTGACAAAGGGCTGCTCCACTTATTACCGAAGTCCAGCTGGAATTTTCCGCCGAAAGTTTTTGTTGACGTACACCAGGGGTCTGTCCAAAAACTGCAGAGGAGAAAAACAATAAACTCAGGATCCGAATAACTTTTTTAATCATATCAAACTTTTTTATTCCACATCTTTTTCAAGTACAGCGAGACTTTCAATGTGGCTTGTGTTTGGATAGAAATCCAGCAGATAGAGTTTTTTCAATTGGTAACCAGCCTTAAGAAGACGGGCGACATCTCTGGCATGAGTTGCAGGGTCGCAGGAAACAGAACGGATCTGAGGAACCTTTGACTTGCAGAGCCAGGAACAAACTTCGTGTTCCATTCCGCTTCTAGGTGGATCAATAACGACTGCGTCAAAATAAGCGTCTGGATTAGCCTGAGCCCATTTTGCACCGCTTAAACCTATGGACTGATGTTTGATACCCATAAGGTTCTGTTCTGCAAAAACAAGGGCATCTCGGTTATGTTCAACAAGAGTGATGTCTGAAAAATGCTGAGCCAGGAACACGCTGAAAGTTCCACAACCGGCATACATATCAAGGACAGAATTTCCCTGAAGTCCGCTGCAGACTTTCTGGATCGATTTTTCAAGCACTTCAAGATTAGACTGGAAAAAGCCTTTGACATCAAAACTTATTTCCTTGCCAAGGATGTTTACCTTTACGATATCAGAAGGTGAAAGGGTAGTCCCTGAATAACGTTTCTTAGCCTGTTTGATATTCTTGTTTTTCTTTTTAAGAAGTGCGTAGTCAACGGTTTCTTTTTTCTCTTCGACTGTTACTGCGACTTTTGACTCTGGATTGCCCCCAACAGACAATACCTGTTCACAACCAAAAAGATGGCATCGTCCTCTAGGTCTTGAGTTCAGTGAATTTTTTGAAAGCCAGTCATTGATTTCCTTTACGGCACATTCGCATTTTTCGATAGGAATGATTTCGTTGGAACTTCTCTGACTCAAACCACCGTCATTAAGCTGAAAACGGCAGCGGTAGTTCAAGTTGTTGCCGGAAATGGCTCCAATGTCAGAAATCTCAATGTTGATTCCATTGCGTTCAAAACAATCCTTGAGAATTTCCTTTCGCAAAGTCTGCTGATATTCCGGTGACACATGCATCAGGTTGCAGCCACCACATTTTTCATAAAGACTGCAGGCTGGTGCAACTCTTTCTGGAGAAGCTTCAAGAATTTTTGTTATTTTTGCTGTGTCATAGTCTCTGCGAGACTGAGTGATTTCTACTTCAAGTTTTTCGCCAGGAATCGCAAAAGGTACAAAGACGTTTTTCCCGTCAATTTTTGCTAAACAATTTCCCCCGATTGCAATTTTGTCTGTTATAATAGTTTCCATAATTTTCTTTTTTTATAATAACAAATTTTAATGACATTAAAAAGTTGTTTCCACGGAAATAACAATCAGGAGAAAGACATGCAGGTTGTAAATTTGGTTCAGAAAATGAGTGACGGTACAGAAATAGCAGTAAACCGTTGGATCCCTGATGAAGAGACAGGTATTAAGGCTGTCGTAGTTTTGAGCCACGGCATGCAGGAACATTCTTTGCGTTACGACAGAATCGGTTCTATGTTTGCTGAAAAAGGCTATGTTTTTAATGGACACGATCACAGAGGTCATGGAAAGACTGCTTACAACGCGGAAAATGCTGGCACAGGACTTTTTGGTAAGATCGCTGACAAGGATGGTTTTGCAAAAGTAACTTCAGACCTGAAGGAAGTTGTTGATGAGGCTAAAAAAGCATTCCCTGGAAAGAAAGTGATTCTTCTTGGACATTCATTCGGTTCTTTTGTTGCCCAGAACTTTATTGAAAACTATGGATCTGAAATTGACGGCTGTATTCTTTGTGGTACTTCTGGTCCAAATCCAATTATTGGTATGGGAAAGATCTTCTGTAAGCTTGGTGTTTTGATTCACGGTAAAAACTATAAGTCAAAGTTCATCCAGGGAGTTTGTTTTGGAGGTTACAATGACCACTTTAAGGCTGAAAAGGATGATCTTGCATGGCTTTCAAAAAGCGAATCTAACCGCATGATGTATAGAAACGACTCTTGGTGTGGTGGCGTTTCCACAACAAGCTTCTTCCGTGATCTGACTGGCGGCCTTTCTATGATTCACAAACCTGCTAATATTAAAAAAGTTCCGTCAGAACTTCCTGTTTTTGCAATTTATGGCAGTGAAGATCCTGTTGGTGCATACGGAAAATCAATTGAAAAGCTTCTTGATATGTACCGGGCAAATGGTGTGAAGAATGTTTCTTCTAAATCTTACCCTGGAGACCGCCATGAAATTTTTAATGAAGATGATGGTGAAACAGTTGTAAATGATGTATTTAACTGGATTGAAAAAAATATCGCTCTGTAATAATATCACAACATTGTGTTAGTTCGTTACGGTACCGATAAGAATGGCAAACCAGTAAAAAAGGCCATTGTTTATACAAAAGAAGAACACGGCATCCCTAGAAGTAGAATTGATTTTGATGCCGTTCAGATTATAGACAGATTAAGAGACTCAGGATTTCATGCATATATCGTAGGTGGTGCTGTCCGCGATTTGATTGTTGGCAACACTCCAAAAGATTTTGATATCGTTACAGACGCAACTCCATCTAAAATTAAAAGACTTTTCAGAAATTCCCGCATAATCGGACGACGTTTTCGTATCGTTCATGTTATTTTTGGACCTAAAATCTTTGAAGTAAGCACATTCCGTTCAATTTCTGAAGGTTCGGTTGGAAACGACTTTGGAACTATCGACGAAGATGTTCAGCGAAGAGACTTTACATTGAATGCTCTTTATTACGATCCAATTCTGGAACAGGTAATTGATTATGTCGGAGGAATGAAGGACATCAGGAAAAAGGTTTTGAGACCTGTTATTCCTTTAAACAGAATTTTCGTGGAAGATCCTGTCCGCATGCTTAGAGCAATTAAATATTCTGCAAAGACAGATTCAAAAATGGGTTTTGCCTGCCGTAGAAAGATTCGCCAGAACGCTAATCTTCTGGCTCAGGTAAGTCCATCTCGTCTTACAGAAGAACTTCTTAAAATCATCAACAGTGGCAGGGCAGAGCATATTGTTGCAGAAGCACTGGATACAGACCTTTATATGGCACTCCAGCCAGCTGCAACTGCAATGATGTACGAAAACCGCAAGTTTGAAGCATCATACATGAAAAACATGCGTAAGCTTGATGAACTTATCAATTCAAAGCCGGACGCTCGTCTTGGCGAAAAACTTGTTTATTTGATTTCCGACTTTGTATACAGCCTTACTGACTGGAAAAAAGAAATCGAAAATAAATCTGCTTACGGCGAGCTTTATGTCAGAACCTGGAGAGAATGCCGAAACTTCGTCCTTCCTATGAATCCTCAAAGAACTGAGCTCGAATTTGCAATCAAGACGATTCTTGCAGAAATCGGTCTTACAGGAAAGAAAAAGAAGACAAAAAAAGCTGCCAGAAAACTTCCGGAAGCAATTCAGCCAGCAGAAGTTCAATAGGCAGCTGTAAATGATATTAATCCAATAAATTATTTTTTCTCTTCTTCTGTGTATTCGGCACCTGTGATTTTGTCGATTACAATGCTAACTTCTTCAATCAAAATCCCTGTATAACTTTCGATTTTATCAATGATATATTTCTGCATTTTGTGAATTTTACCGGTAAGCTGGGTTCCGAACGGCACATCCAGAGTGATGATAATCTTGTAGCCGCGACTGTCGGTCCTGATTGTCATCTTGTTTACACGAACTGCAGGATCTGATTCAGAAACACAATGCATTACCATCTGGGTAAGGGCTGCTTCTGAGATTTCAATACGTCCTTTTTTAGAAAATTCCGGCTGCACGATAGATTTTTCAAAAAGCTTTCCGTCGTTTGGATTTTTCTTGAAAATATTGTTTTTTCTGAAGAATACTTTAACTGTATTAGAAAAAATCTGAGGATAACTTTTCTTGATCTCGATAGATGGAACAGGAATTACATGTTTTCCTTCTACCTGGCGAGATTTGATTGCTTTTTCGATTTCTTCCCGGCTTGCGATTTCTTCAATGTGGATGATCTTCTGAGGCTGTGGAAGCTGAAGTCTAGTTGCGATCTTCATGACCATTTTTTCTGAAGTGCCAAGGATCAGCAGTTTCTTGATCTTAGCTTTTTTCCAGGCTTTTGCAACTTCGTCCCGGTGATCTTTATCATCAAACAGGGCAACTCTTACAGCACCCATATAAGTCTTTTCTCTCTTTGCTGAATGTCCTGCAAGAATCTTGTCGTTCTGAATCAAAAGTCCGTCATCAATAAGGGCATCAATCCCATATTTTTCGGCGATCAACTTTGAGCGGAAACTTTTTCCGGTGCCGCTTTCACCAACGAGAGCATAAACTGTGCAAGGCTTTAAACTGTCAACAATGTCTTCGAAAAAATTTCCCATACATTTAATATAATGTGTATGAAAGAATTACGCAAAGAAAAATCGGTCAAATTATGATAATCGGGCAAAAAAATCCTTAAAATCTGCTGGAACAGGACATTGTATTTTTTCTGGTAATCCCAATGGATTTTCTTTTGGGATCACCAGTTCTGCGGCATGCAGAAAGAAATCTCGTTTTGCATTTATTGTCTTTCCGCCATAGGCAGTGTCTCCAGCCAGAGGATGTCCGTGAAGTGCTGACTGAGACCTGATCTGATGTGTGCGGCCGGTTTCAATGTCAAATTCAACAAAAGTGTAGGGCCTTCCGTTGATTGACCCGCTGGAAATCGGTTTTACATGAGTTACAGCTTTTTTTGAACCATCGTTTTTTTCTCTTGAAATTGAAACTGTCTGGAAACTGGAATCGTTGTCAAAATCCTTAGAGATATAGTCGATCCAATCCTGTTTTTCGGAAATTACACCTTCGACAATTCCGTTGTATTTTTTTGCAATGCAATGAGTTGAAATATTTTCAGTAAACCAGCGGGCGCCTTTTAGACTTAAAGAAAAAGCAAGGAGTCCAGTGGTTTTTCTGTCAAGTCTATGCAGAGGTCCTGGTTTGAATGACAAAGAATTTGAGCTTAATCCAGAAGACTTATACCATTGAGCCACAATATTTTCCAAAGAATCAACTGATCCATGAACCGCAATGTCATAGGGTTTGTTTATGAAAAGCAGATCTTCCGTCTGCAAAACAATTTCATAAGGGAAAGGCTTTTTTGAACTATTTTCCTTTTCTGTGGAACTATCAGCATTGATCAAAAATTCTGCAATCTTAATTACATCACCTTGAAAAATATGATTTGAGGCATCTGTTTTTTTATCGTTTACTTTTACAAGACCTTTTCTGATAGCCTTGTAAATGCCTGAAAGTGAATCCTGCTGAACAAATTTTCTGATGACTCTGTCTAATCTTCTGTCGTTGTCATCTGGTCCTGCTGTAAATTCCTTGAATTCCATATCTACAATATATAGCGAAAAAAAGGATGCTTCTACTAGTAAATTTGAACTATAAATGATAAAATTGTTCTATGATAAACTCGCTTAGTGAACAGATTTCATTACTCATTCATAACCCAGTACTTCTTGCATGTATTTCAAGCTGGTTTTGTGCTCAATTCATTAAAACTGTGATAAGCGTGCTTTATGGGAAGATTCATTCCGTACAGGAACTTATCGAAAGCCTTATCTGGAAGACAGGTGGACTTCCTTCAAGTCATTCAGCCCTGGTTGCTTCTCTTGCTACAACTATTGCTTTTAGAAATGGATTAAATTCCGACATCTTCATTTTGGCATTCTGTTTCTTTATGGTAACAATCAGAGATGCTGTTGGGGTAAGAAGATCCAGCGGTATTCAGGCTAGAAAAATCAACGAAATTGGTAAGAATCTTAAAGAAAAGGACATTCTTGATTTTAAGGCCATCAAAGAAGTAAATGGACATACTCCAATGGAAGTTACAGTCGGTTGTCTTTTGGGTGTTTTCATTGGCCTGGCATTTTCTTTGTTCTAATCACTAAAAATGCAATATCTTAAAAAGTTTTTTATTCCACTAGCTATTTTGATTGTCTCAGTTGTTTGTTTTAACCTGTTCAAGGTGATTCCTGTGACTAAGCTATGGAAGAACTATACCGTACTTTTTGTAAGCATTGATTATCCTTCTGAAAAAGTTCTTTCGCTTCTTAAAGATAAAGGTTGTGAGAATGTTATCGCTCTGGAAAACCAGAAGGTGCCGTTAAATGTTTCACAACAGTCTCCGGAAGTTGCCCTTGCGTTAAGCGGCATGGAAAAATCAGACTATCTGAATCGCAGATCAGACTTCTTTTTTGACAGAAATCACAACGTAAAAGTTTATTATATTCCAGAACAGTTTGAAAAAAATGTCCAGGATACGGTAAGTGACCTAAGAGATGAAGGAATCCTTTGTGGAATCAATACTAAATCCGCATATCCTTGGGCAGCAATATTGATTTACATTGCTTTCTGCGGCGTTTTGACTTTCTACTCAAAGGATAGAAAAGTTACTTTAGCCTGCGTACTTTTTGGATTGTACTTTTTAAGCAAAGTACCTTTTTTTACTGTAGCAGCAAGTCTGGTTCTTTTGCAGTATGTCCTGTTCCTGTTCAGTAGAATTTATGACAGGGAAGGTTCCGAAAATTATGTCTTCTCAAATATCTGTATGATTACTTTTATTGGAGCTTCAATCCTTGTGATTCTTTCTACAGGATTCAAGTTCCTTTTGATGTATGTCATGCTGATCTGTTCAGAATACTGCCTGTTCCAATTGAGCAAAGCCTTTGAAGAACTTAAAGATAAAGCATTTTCTTTCAGACCTGTAAAGATTCGTTCTGCAAAACATATCAAGGTATATACAAAAAAGACTGTGTTTTGCATGCTGTTGTGTTTTGCTGGCTGTCTTATCATTTTCGGAACATCATTTTTGTCATTCAATTTTGGAGTTGGAAACAATGGCGGTTCTTTCAGTTTACCTGCTTCTAAAAGTGGAGTCGGAAACCTTCCTGGACTCGATGAATTTGTAGACTGGAAATGGGAAGCAATGACTTATCCGTATAAGTCACTTTACAGAAACAATTTTGGAAAAACAGACAACGGTGACACTGTTTATTTCAAAAGTTATAATATGCAGGATGGAAAAATCGTAGAAGCCATGAATTCTATTTCTTACAATGCAGGTTTTAAGAAAAATGCAGTAGAAGAAATTGATTCTCTTGATTTTCCTGCAATTGAAAAAGTAATCAAAGAACAGGGGACTTCAAAAAACTTTGGCTATGCGTCAGCAGGCTCTCAAAGCACAAGTCTTTTGTCATTAATATTTATGGTATTTTCATTTGTAATACCTTTAATT